>NZ_JADCTK010000010.1:0-63154 GCF_015070805.1 Dermacoccus barathri
CCGAACGCCTTGGCCATCGCTGCTGGCTCGAAGGAGGAGCGGATGATCCCGAAGACCTGCGGGACCATGAACCCGCCTGCGAGTCCCTGGACTGCCCTGACGGCGATGAGCGCCTCTGCGCTCGGGGCGAGGGCACATGCGGCGGATGCGACGGCGAAGGCTGCCAGGGCTACCAGAAACACTCTGCGTCGTCCGTAGTCGTCACCGATGCGGCCACCGGTGATCAGGCCCGAGCCCAGCGCCAAGGTGTACGCGGCAAGCATCCACTGCAGCTGTGACGGTGACGCGTGCAGATCCGCTGCGATATGCGGGCCCGCGACCGTGACGATGGTGACGTCGAGCAGGTCCATGAACGAGGCGAACAGCACGACCAACAGCGCGAGCGATGCCGCCCGGCCACCGATCCGAGCAGCCGTAGCGGTGTCTTGAGGAGAAGTCATGGCCTCACCGTGCCGCCCGTTCAGGACACCGAATGACCGCAACTCGCGCCATGCTGGGGGCATGGCCGATACATCCGCCCGCATCCTGCGGCTGCTGTCCCTGCTCGACGCACGCGTCGACTGGCCTGGTGGCGAGCTCGCCGAACGGCTCGGGGTGTCGGCGCGGACCGTACGCCGCGACATCGACACGCTGCGCGAGCTCGGCTACCCCGTCGAGTCCGTGACCGGTCCCGGCGGTGGCTATCGGCTCGGCGCCGTCGGCAAGCTCCCGCCCCTGATGCTGGACGACGACCAGGCCATCGCCATCGCGCTGGCCTTGCAGACCGCACCGGCGACCGTGACCGGAATCGACGACGCCGTCGCCAGGGCGCTGACGACCTTGCGCCAGGTCATGCCCGCGCGGCTGCGCGTCGCCAGTGAGGGCTTCGAGATCACCGCATTGCGCAACTACTGGGAGTTCTCGGCGCCACCCATAGACGTCGCCACACTGCAGGCAGTCGGGTCCACGATCCGCACGAGCTCCTGTCTGCGGTTCGACTACGCCGACCCCGACGGGCGGGCCCCTGCGCCGGGTGACGCCGACTTCCGACCGCCCCTCGACGTCGAGCCCCACCACCTCGTCGTGTGGGCCGGCCGCTGGTACCTCGTCGCCCGCGACCGCAACCACGCCACCTGGGGCACCTACCGGGTCGACCGGATCCGACCCAAGAACCCCGCTGGCCGCCCCTTCACCCCCGCCCCTCTCGACCCCGAGGCCCTGAACCGGCTTGTCGTCCAGAACCCCGACCGGGGCGACACCCCCGGCCAGTGGCAGTGCGTCGGCACCGCGACGCTCGCGCTGCCCGCGGACGTCGTCGCCCGCTGGGCCCCCGGCGGGTCCGTTGTCGCACCCATTGACCGGCATTGCTGCCGCCTGACGATCGGAGGGTGGTCCTGGGCTGGAGTCGCTGGCCTCTTCATTACCTTCGACACGGACCTCGCGAATGTCGAGCCGTCCGAACTACGCGACGCCTTCGCGACCATCCGGCGACGCCTGGAACTTGCCTCGCCGGCGGGACTACGCCCACGACGCCAAGAATGACGGGCACATACCCGTCCCGAAGAGCCAGGATTCTCCGTACCCGCCGCCACGATGACGTCGCTGGCTGGCGCACAGCCGGTCAATCAACGTCTCCGGTCAGTACATCTAGACAGCGCAAGACCCGAGCACCACGGGCGTCCGTCCGGGTCTCGGGCCTACTTCCTCAGCCGTAGCGGCTGGGCACTTCGAAGTCTACTGCCCCGACCACCACATGGAAAGAGCGGGGACGAGTCCAGGGACTGCTGCACCACTCGGTGGCAGTGTTAGACGTCTAACGCGAGTGACCACGGCGAGCTTCACACCAGCGGGTGCCTGGGTACCTCACGCGCCCCGCGTGGAGTCCCGCTCCACGATGGCCGCGATCCCGTCGTAACGCCCATCGATGTGCGCCATGAGCGTCTCGAGTGCGACGTGTTCAGTGTCCGCGTAGATCGTGCCACGGTGGAACCAATACCGGATGTTGTTCGCGCTGCACACGAATGCCGGGAAGGGCGCCCGCGGACCGAACCGGCGTTCGAACTCCTGACTCGTGCACCGGCCTGAATCGCCCCGGGTCTGGTGGAGGCTCTGATCCCACGGGAGGATGTGGAGCGTGGCAGCACCGAGGAAGTACCCCGACGAGCTTCGGGAGCGGGCCACGAGGATGGCCGTGGAAGCGCGACTGGATCCCGCGACGAGGTCGGGAACGTTCCGCCGCGTGAGCGAGCAGCTCGGAATCCATCCCGAGACTCTCCGGAACTGGGTCCGGCAGGCCGAGATCGACGTGGGCCACCGGCCTGGGACGACGAGCAGCGATGCCGAGCGGCTCGCTGAGCTGGAGAAGGAAGTGCGCGAGTTGCGCCGGGCGAACTCGATGCTGAAGTCGGCCTCGGCTTTTTTCGCGGCGGAGCTCGACCGCCCACAGCGTTGATCGTTCAGTTCATCGACCGGCACAAGCACGAGCTCGGCGTCGAGCCGATCTGCCGCACGCTCACCGCAGCGGGCACCCAGATCGCGCCGAGCACCTACTACGCCTTCAAGACCCGCCCGCCCTCGAAGCGGGCGATCCGGGACGAGGAGCTGCTGGTCCAGATCCGGCGCGTTCACGCGAAGAACTTCGGGGTCTACGGCGCGAAGAAGCTCCACGCCCAGCTGCGTCGAGAAGGCATCTCGGTCGCGCGCTGCACCGTGGAACGGCTGATGAGAACCGACGGGCTGCGCGGGATAAGCAGGCAGAAAGGCCCGCGGACCACGCGCTCGGGCTACGGTCCGGACACTCGTCCTGACCTGGTCGAGCGCGACTTCACCGCGACTGCCCCGAACCAGCTCTGGGTCGCGGACATCACGTACTGCCGCACGTTCCCAGGCTGGGTCTACGCCGCGTTCGTCATCGATGTGTTCTCCCGCCGCGTGGTCGGCTGGCAGTTGTCGAAGTCACTGCGGACCGACCTCGCGCTGGACGCGCTGGAGATGGGCATCTGGACCCGCGAACACGCAGGCCACGACGTCTCCGGGCTCACGCACCACAGCGACAAGGGCGTCCAATACGTCGCCGTCCGCTACACCCAGCGCCTCGCGAAGCCGGCGCAGTCGCATCCGTCGGCTCGACCGGCGACTCCTATGACAACGCCCTGGCCGAGGCCTCAACTCGCTGTTCAAGGCCGAACTGGTGCGCAACCTCGGCCCGTGGACGGGCATCGACGAGCTCGAGATCGCGACCGCGGAATACATCAACTGGTTCAACCACCGACGGCTCCATGGCGAGATCGGCATGGTCCCGCCCGTCGAGCTCGAGAACATCTACCATCACGAACAGACCGTGCCGGCGACCGCCGACGCGGCACTTGCGAGCCTCTAACAAACCCGGGCCGATTCACGGTTTAGGCGAAGCCATGGTTGGCGTCGGCGAGCCCCTCCCCCAAGCGGGAGGTACCAACTCAGGAGGTCCAGATGCCTGTAGCCACACGACTGACAGCAGCATGTGCCCTTACCTTGGCGTTGGCCACCGGCTGCTCGTCTCAATCCGGCGACGAGCGCATAGTCAGCCAGCGGTTGCTCAAAGACTTGACAGGCCAGGGCGGCGGCGTTCCTTGGTGGGCTGCGGCCGACTTGAACAAGCTCGCAACGCCGAGCCAGCAAGTCCGCGAGGCGCTGAAGAACATGAACAGTGTCTATCGGGTGATCGAGGTCGACCAGGAGGGGGCATTGCTCGCCTTTTGGCGCGTTAACGCACCCGGGCCAGAGCCCTTCAATCGTAATAGGGTCGCGCTCGGCAGCACCTGTGTGCGCCTCCAGAAGACAAAGGGCGAACCGGCCGTCGTCGCAGCGGACTGCCCAGGCGAGCTGGCCGACAAAATGCCGTCGGCTGATATCGACGGATGGGGGCGGGACGCCGAGGCTGTAGGAGTCTGCGCGATGGTCGCCGCTCAAATATCGGACGAAGTGCGGTGGACACTTTTCTACAATGACGATGCAACAGCACCTCGCACACAAGTCCGCAACACAGACTCGATCATCGCCGCCATCAAGAAGGCAAATCAACTCTTTCTCGATGGTCCGACGTCAGCAAAGATCACTGTTGAGCGCGCTCAGAGGATCGGGTCGGCAGTCACGATCCACGTCCGGGTTGACGGTACGGCTATCGATGCCACCGACAATGCTCGAAACGTCACGGCGACCCGCCGATATCTCGTTCGCGCTGACGTCTCTATTCACTCGGCCAACGGTTATCAAAATTGGGTCAGCGAAGAGTAACTGCCACCCGAACGCGCCACTGGCACTCCACTCTTAACTTACTCGGAGAGTTGTTCATGAAATCCCTCGCCCAACGATTTATAGGAATTTCTCTGTGCTCAACTTCCGGAATATTCACCCTGGGCGCGTGTCACACTGCGCCACCCGGTTCTCCGCCAACCACTGCTCCCATGGCCACGTCCCATATCACCGCGTCCGCCTCTCCCTTACCCCGTGACAAGTCAACCCCGGCACGCACGCCAGCGTCCGCTACGCCCGGCTTCACACCCGAACTACGCTCGGCGTGGGCGAGAGCCTCACAGGATGCGCAGGCCGAGGGGATCACCCTGCGGATCACTTCCGGCTATCGCACTTTCAATCAGCAGCAGAGCCTGTGGCAGGAGGCCATCAAGAAATACGGGGATCCCGAGCGGGCTGCGGCTTGGGTTTTACCGCCTTCAAGATCACAGCATGTGCAAGGGATCGCCGTCGACGTCGATCACGCCACAGCTCAGTGGCTCAACATCCACGGGGCGCGTTACAAACTGTGCCAGTCCTACCTAAACGAGTGGTGGCACTTTGCCTACCGGAGCGACGCTGGAAGGACATGCCCCGTCCCGCAATCCAGCGCGCTAACCTCGTCAAACTCCAATTCCGCGCAAAGTCCTGAGCCTGCGAGCTCAGGCACGAAAAGTCGCCGCGAGTGACACGCTTCTACCCGGCTTCCCGCGCGGTCGTCTCGCCTGCCTGAGACGAGAGCTTTTTAGGTACCAGAATCCGGCTGCTACAGGCTGCGGGAGAACCCCACCTACAGACCTGCCCAATGCGACACAGACAGATCAGGCTATTCGCACGCCGGGCGCCGTAGGTGAGACACGGCCAGATGCGCAAGTTCTCCGATGGCTCGGTCAATGCGTGGTTGATGCACTTCGGGTCGCCATGCGCGCGTCATGATCGCCACTGCGACAGGGTGCTCGAACGGGTACTCAACCACCGCCATTTCGTGCCTCAAGTGCCCGAGGCTGCCTGTCTTCCCTGCCACCGAAACGTCGTCGTGTGGGAACCCTGAGCCGATGCGGTGACGCCAGGCCTGCTGCGCCATGGCTTCACGCATCAAGTGATAGGACGGAAGAGTCCACACGTGCGCCAGCAAAGCCGTGAGTGACCGCGCCGTGGCGGAGCCCGCAAGTGCCGGGTCGTACTCACTCGTTGCGACGTCACGATCAAAGGCGGCTAACTCGCTGAGGGCTGCGTCTGGCGAATCTGCACCGAATTCGTTCATGATCCGGGTCCAGCTGGCCATGCTGCCACGGCGCACGACAACCGCGCCCAAGGACCGCTCGCGCAGCCACTCATTCACCTGCTCAATGCCAACCACGTCCAAGAGCGCGTCCGCGCAAGTGTTATCAGAGACGTTGATGGCTAGTCTCGCGGCGTCACGCTGGGAAAGGACCACATCGTCGACCAGCGTGGCCACCCCTGTGGGCCCCGCGAATCGGTCGCGACCTGCGAGGTGGAGGCATTCACGTGGATCAACTGCTCCACTCGCAACGAGATCGCACCAGGCCGCGACCAAGGGGACCTTGTACAACGAGGCCATGGGCGTCGCCGCGTCGCTGGACAGACCTACACTCACGGGCTCAACTCCCCCGTCAAGCACTCGGGCGTGTAGGCGTAAGTCGATCCCCGCGTCGTCGGCGATGGCCTGCAGTCTGGCCGTGATGCCGTGCTCACTCATCGTTCCAACGATCCAACGCGGCGACGAGCGGTTTACAGTCCACGCCGACTCGCCTTCTCGCATCAAGCGGGATCAACACCCTGTACGTCACTGGGATCGCGAAGTCACTGCCAGGCGCTGTTGTTTGGGGACGGAGGTGCAATTCCGGAGTTACCGCTCGCCCCGTCGCAAGCCAGGCTCGTCGCGAGGCTTCGTCGTCCACCGCTAGGACCTCGCCGCAGAATCCTCGTCGGTGCAGGGCATCAATGAGTTGGTCGTGCGCCGGGGGGTGGTCATTGCGCGGGGGGAGAACGATGAGCGCCTCAGGGTCACGCAGGACTGAAGCCGGGAAGATCCAGTGTCCCAGTAGCAGGCGGGGATCAGCGTTGAGACCGTCCGTTGACCCCGGATGGCGCACGATTGCCATGTCGATTTCGCCTGTTCGAAGGCGATCGACCAAATCGACGCTATTGGCAAGAATCGGGTGAATCGGCATTTCTTCACTCAGCAGTGAGACCCACCCTTGGATGTGCGAGCCAAGGTCACGAGCAAAGCCGACTCGCGCAACGAGACGCGATTCCCAGGTTCGTCCAGCCAGCTCGAAATCAGCGGCGTCCTTGAGTAGCTGGCGCGCGTCTGGGAGGAGGTCCCTCCCCGCCTCGGTCAGGTTCACACTCCGAGCATTCCGGTCGAATAGGCGCACACCCAAGTGGCGTTCGAGCCGCTTGATCCCAGCCGACAAGGGTGGCTGAGCAATGCCGAGGCTGTCAGCGGCATGGCCAAAGTGTCGATGCTCGGCGACGGCCACGTAGAAGGCCACATGCCGCAGAATGTCCACGCCCCCAGGATACCAAAAGAGTATCAATAGAGCGCTTTGAGACTCTTTGACGAATCGTTCAGCCGTTCGCGAGGCTGTCTCTGAGAGGTCATCCTCCTCTTCCCACTGGCACGAAGGAGCACTGATGATCACGCGGCGCACTGTCTTGACAGCCTTGGCGGCTGGAGTCACAGCCACAGCCGCAACCGGTTGCCGCGGCGACTCCGCGGACTCCCCGGAGGGAGCAGGACGTCTCATCGCACGCAACCTGCAGGCGGGAACGCCAAGCAAGGGTCCCGTCACGGGGGCTGCCAGTGACAAAGCCTTCGCCCAGATCACCAAGGGCCTAGGGAAGCGCCCTTCCATTTCCCTCGTATCGATCAGCCGCTCTGCTAACCAGGGGGCGGAGATCGCACACCTTCGGTACACCTGGGACCTGGGCTCAGATGAGAAGTGGGAGTACGAAGTTGAGGCCCCGCTAGTCAAAGCAGGTGAGCGCTGGACGACCCAGTGGGCGCCGACTCTCGTCCACCCTGACCTGGCAGCTGACGATGAGCTTCGCCTCTCCACAGGTACCGGCAACCGAGGGGAAATTCTTGACCGTGACGGCCAAGCGTTGGTGACCGGTCGCCCTGTCGCCGTCATCGGGATTGATAAGGGAACTCTCGACGAAGCCCGCTTCGACTCTTCGGCGCGCGCACTCGCCAGCGCCCTCGGCTTGGCCCCGAATGCATACGCCAAGACCGTCGCCGCGTACGGCCCCAAGGCCTTCGTCGAGGCCATCACCCTTCGCAGTGACGACCTGACGGACGACAAGAAGCGGAAGGTGATGGCCGTTCCCGGAGCCCGTGTACTTGACGAACAACGCGACCTGGCACCCACGAAGGAATTTGCCCGCGCAGTTCTTGGCACCGTCGCCCCAGTAACCGCCGAACAGATCAAGGCCAGCAAGGGCCGCCTGAAAGCTGGAGACACGTCCGGCACCGGAGGACTCCAGGAGCAGTACGATACCCAGCTCCGAGGCCGCAGGGTCACAGCGATCCGCGCGATTCCGAACGGTAGCGACACGGGCAGCACGACACGTCTCTTGTACAAGACACGCGAGGTTGATGGCCGCGCCCTGCGCACCACTTTGAGCCTGAACCTGCAAACACGCGCCGAAGAGCTGCTCGCAGGACACAAGGACAAGCCCAGCGCTCTCGTCGCGATCCAACCTTCGACGGGGGAACTTCTGGCTGTCGCTTCTGGCCCAGGATCAAAGGGGTACGACACGGCGAGGATGGGGCGATACGCGCCTGGCTCCACGTTCAAGATCGTGAGTTCGCTCGCGTTGCTTCGTGCAGGCCAGACTGTCGATGGGATGGTCAACTGCACTCCCACGATTCAGGCGAACGGGCGCAGCTACCACAACTTCCCTGACTACCCCACCGACAAGCTCGGCGAGGTGCCATTCAAGACAGCACTGGCCAATTCGTGCAATACGGTCATGATTCGAGGAGCCGCGCAAGCCTCCGCCTCTGATCTTGCTGCCGCGGCGGAGAGTCTGGGGATGACACAACCTCTCGGCGGCTTGGGCTACTCAGGTGCAGTCCCGGCCGAGGACTCCGGGGCCGAGCATGACGCCAGCATGATCGGACAAGGACGACTCCTCGCATCGCCGCTGGGCATGGCTACGGTCATGGCATCAGTCGCTGCGAGCCATCGAGTAACCCCAGTGCTTGTGTCCCAAGACAAACCCAAGCCCCCAGCCCCCGCGAAACCGCTCACCGGCAGTGAGGCTCAAGCCCTACGCACGCTCACGGGCGCCGTGGTCACCGAAGGCGGCGGCCGTACACTTAAGGACATTGGCGGCCCGCCGGTGCTGGCCAAGACAGGCACGGCTGAATACGGCACCGCGAACCCACCCAGCGTTCACTCATGGATGGTCGCCGCCCAAGGCGACCTTGCGGTGGCCGTTCTTATTGAAGACGGCGGCTACGGAGCTGTCGCCTGCGGCCCTATTGTCCGAGACTTCCTACTCAGCGCTCGCTAAAAAGTACCTTCGCAACGGCAGAAACAGATTACGGCTTGCCTAAGCCGTGGACGCAGCCCTCGACACTCCCCGAAAGGGACCGCGGCGATCCTACACTTCTGTCCTGAAACCCAACTACTAGGTGTAACTGGGCATGACGTTGGTGACGGTGGTCTCCAGGCGTGAGGCTGGTGGTGGCCGTCTGCGGCGCTGTGGGGGCGATGGTAGTTGTAGTGGATCAGCCAGGTCGTGATCCGGTCGCGGCGTTGTTGCTCGGAGTCGTAGGCGGCGGCGTAGAGGACCTCGCGGGCGAGGGTCTGCTGGTATCGCTCTACCTTGCCGTTGTGCTTGGGTGTGTAGGGCTTGATCCGCTGATGCCTGGCCGCGAACGATTCGACCGCTCGGGTGAAACGGTTGCGCGGTAACACGATCCGTTGTCGGTCACGATCCTGGTGTACCGGGTGATGCCGTGGGCGGTGAAGAACGCGCGAGCCCGGAACAGGAACCCGATCGCGGTGAGCGCGGTCTCGTCATCGTGGGCCTCGGTATAGCTCAGCCGGGAGAACCCATCAACCGCGGAGTGCAGGTAGGTGTACCCCATCCGCGCTAATCCGAGGAGGGAGGCCAGCCGCTTCGCGGAGGTGACCCGTCGCCCCATGGCCCAGTAGGCCATCCCTTGTTGAACTCCGCGTCGAAGAAGTCGACCCAGCAACCCTCGTTGAACTCCGCGTCGAAGAAGTCGACCCGGCAACCCTCGTTGAACTCCGCGTCGGGGAAGCTGACCCGGCAACCCTCGTTGAACTTCGCGCGGGGGAAGCTGACCTGGCAATCCTTGTTGAACTTCGCGTCGAAGAAGTTGACCCGGCAATCCTTGTTGAACTTCGCGTCGAAGAAGCCGACCTGGCAACCCTTGTTGAACTCCGCGATGGGGAAGTTGACCTGGCAACCCTCGTTGAACTTCGCGTCGAAGAAGTTGACCCGGCAACCCTCGTTGAACTCCGCGCCCAAGAAGCCGACCTGGCAACCCTTCTTGAACTCCGCGCCGAAGAAGTTGACCTGGCAACCCTCGTTGAACTTCGCGTCGAAGAAGTTGACCCAGCAACCCTCGTTGAACTCCGCGCCGGAGAAGTCGACCAGGCAACCCTCGTTGAACTCCGCACTGTCGAACGAGTGAGATCCTGTGAAGTCCGCCTCGGTGAAGTCGAAGACCTTGTCCGACCATGAGGTGGCGGCATCAGCTTGCAGGTGTTGGGTGATGACCCGGGTGATTGTTTCGCGCACTCGGGTGTCGGCAACGGCGTCCTCGCTCGTGCTGGTGTGCCGCGGAGTGCGGATGTATGCGCAGAGCACGTCAATGCAGACTTGCGCCTCGCGGTGGTTGCCCATGGTGATCCAGTCGTCGGCTAGGGCGGCCATGGCGTAAACGCCGGCGAGACGGACGGGTGCCGCGTCGTCACCGAGCTGGGCGGCGATCGCGGTGTAACGGTCGCGCAGCCGGTCGATTTCTTCTCGCCCGGCTCGCTTTTGGTCCAGTGCGTAGGCGTCGGCCGTGATCTGCGCGGTTCGTGCGGTGAGCTCGACAGTCTTCTCGGTGGAGCGTTGGCGTCGGATGCCGACCACGATCGCGGCGGCTCCACCGACGAGCGCGGCGACGGGGACGGCGGTGCGGCTGAGTTCGTACAGTCCTGGATGGGTCTTCGCTGACCAAGGCCACAGTCGTGCCGGGTGGGTGTCGATCATTGCGAAGCCGTAGAAGGCCACGGCGAACACTGCCAGGACCAAGAGGATCGCCCCCGCGATTTGGGCCCAGAGACGATCTCGCAGCCGAACCTTCGCGCCGCTGGGCTCGGTGGCATCAGACATGACGGTCAGTCTGCCGGGTGAGTCGCGACTGTGAACCGCTGTTGCTGATCTTGGTGATGCGGGTCTCGGCAGGCGCGGAGAACAGGAACCACAAGCGACTCGCGGTGTAGCTCAGACGAAAGGCTTTGCACCATCGCAACGGTCCGGTAGCTCAACCCGCCGTTCATGCGCCCGCGAGAGGCAGCTGCGCCGACAGTCGCAAGTCATCCACCCCCGGGCGATCTTCAAATGCGTCGGCGAACCGAGCCACCTCGGCGAACCCGAGCCGAGGATCTGTGGTCCAATGGCCGTGGGCACACGCGGAACCACCTTCCCTTCTCGGAAAGTGAGTTCCTGTCATGAACGGTATTTCGTCTTCCTCGATCACGCCTCGTAGCGACGGGAGCGAGAATCGGCACTGGCGCCATGCTGCGAAGAAGGTCGTCGCGACTGGCGCGCTGGCTGCCAGCGCGCTCGGGGGGCTCGCAGTTGCGGGGACGTCGGTTGCAAGCAGCGCCGCCGCCTACCCGTCCTGCACTCCCTCGAGCCCGAATGCCTCGACGTATCCCTCGCTCTATCAGGGCCAGCGGCCTCGCAAGATGACCGCGGCCGAGGTCCGGCTCAATGGGCCGAACTGCGAGCACAAGGAACTGCGCGCCTCGGTGGCGAACTTGCAGCGCCACCTCGGCATTCGCGCTGACGGCGTCTTCGGCCCGCAGACCCGCGCGGCCGTCGTGCGCTTCCAGCGCGCGCACCACCTCGGCGTCGACGGTGTCGCCGGCCGGGCCACCTTCCGCGCGCTCCACATGTACTACGTGGACGCCTGAGCGAACGCGAAGGAGGGGTGGAGCCTCGTCGATGGTTCTGTCACTGCCCTCTCCTTCAGTCTCCGCGCGATCAACCGCGTCGGTTCGGCAGTCGTGCGGGTGCGGGCGGAAGGGTGCCGCGCCCTGTCGACGGCCGCGCCGAGGGCTTCGGCGATCCAGGTGCTATAGAACACGCTCGGATCGGTGGCTGGAGGCCCATCGCCACGCGCACGAACACCCTTCTCGTGAGCCGGGAGACAGCCGTCTACGGAAAAGGTGATCTGCGTCACAGTCACATTGCGCTGTGAGAGCCTGCGGACTATCGTCGTGCGTGTTGAGAGGGTCCGCCGAGCAGGAACTCGACAACCCGACGGACCCTCGACTAGGAAGTCGTCAGATTCCTAGGTGTTGACGCAGAAGGTCGCCCACAAGTGAGCCTTCTGCTAGCGCTACACCCTGCAGGAACTTCCAGACAAGAGCCTGGAGATGCCGCCGCATCTCTGGGCTCTTGCCCTGCTTGCAGGACTTCGCACCGACTGGTTGCTTCGATTTGATGTCCACATCCAGTCCTCCTTCCTCCTCGGGGGGATTCGCGCCCGCAGGCACCTATCCGAGGTTCTGGCTGTAGGCCAGGAGGAAGTCGTGAGCCAAATCTATTTTTTGCGGAACCCCCTTCGCAACCATGTCGGCAACGGGATGGCACTGCGGCCAGTGATGACGCGGAAAACTTGATGCAACACGTCCATCGGCGACACGCCGCAAGAAGCTGAGATTACAGGGTCTGCCAGCCCGGCTAGGGCCTAGCGCCGTGGGGCTATGAGAGCCGGTTAGGCAGGCGCGCCGGCGCTGACGGCAACTGTCCATGTCGTTCTCTTGCGCGTCTGACGGCGGCGTGAATGGCTTCGGCGATCCAGGTGCTCTCGGCGAGGAAGCGGTCTAGGTGTTCGTCGTCGCGTCGTGCGGCAGTGATGAAGTCGTGAGTTCCGTCTGCGACGGTCCAGTTGCGCATCTGGCCTCGCGTGGAGTGGATGACGCGCTCTCGCGCGAGAGCCGCGCGCTCCTGCGGCGAGCGGGCGGCGTGGCGGGCAATGGCGGCATGGACCCAGGCCGGGAACACCCCGTGCTCGTGGTCAGCTCGCCAGTCTGCGAGGTACGCCGACTTCGCGTCAGCAAACTCCTCGTCGTAGAAGTAAGCATTGACTCGCTCCCCCACGGACACCTCCCTCTGCCAGCCGATTGGTCCAGTTCGAGGGTATCGGAATTTGCCTTGTATCACCCTATTGACTTAACTCACTGCATCCACTTAACTAGCCGTACGCGGTCCTGATCGGCAGGGCCGACGACCTGAGGAAGTGGCCTCGATGAGCAAGCCCACGAGTGAGTTTTCCCAGTTCTGCGCTGACGAAGTGACGGCCCTGCGCCGCGCACAGCCGACCACCGCTGAGGGCGTCGTCGCCCTCGTGCGCGTCTTCGATCCGGCCGACGCCGGCTCTCGAGCCGACGCCGTCTATTCCGGCCCGGACCTGTTCGAGCAGATCAGCCCGGCCGGGTGGCAGATCGAGTGGCGCGAGGACGCGTGCTGGTTGGCCGTCCATCCCGAGACCGGTTCACGCCTGGGCCACTACGAAGGCCTGCTGTACGCCGAGCCCTCACTGGCCGCGACCGCGTGAGCCGCGTGCCATGCGAGACCTCTCCAGCGAAGGCCCCGTGACGGGGCAGCTGACCATGCTTGCCACCCCTCCCGAGAACGATCGAAAGAAGGACACCATGACCACGATCACCCGCACCCTCGACGGCCTGCACGCCCTGCGCGTGACTCGTGACCTGCTCGTCGACCGCGAAGCGCAACGCGCCGACGTCCTGGCCCGCGAGATGGCCGAGACGGAGACGACGAAGCGTTTCGTCGAGGTCGATGACATGCGCGCCACGATCAATGAGGACCGCGCCGAGGACCTCAATACCCTGCTCGACCTGATCAGCCCGTGCCCGGAGTGTGGCGCCGAGCTCGGGCAGCTGTGCGAGGCCTCCTGCCAAGAGCGCACGCACGAAGGCGCTCCGGTGTTGTCCGACCTCGACCTCGGGTGATTCCAGTGGAATCAACGGCGTGTGATCCCCGATTGTCGGCCCCTAATACATACATTTATTCGCAGTAGACGAAAGGTCAGATGATGGCTGAGAAGAAGACGGGTTTGGGCGGTGCGCCCCTGCAGCGCCGTGGGCCGAAGGCGCGCAAGAGCGCGTCGCTGGTGAGCGCGGTACGCACGCAGGACGAGTCGAGCGTGCTGTACCTGGCGTTGTCCGAGATCGCGGACAACCCGGAGAACCCCGAGGCGCGTGTCCAGGACGTGGCGGAGTTGGCCGACTCGATGCGCGAGGTGGGGCAGCTACAGCCTGGCCTCGTCGTCGACGCTGGCGAGTTCGTCGCGGAGTACCCGCAGCACGCCGAGGCCGTCGCCGGGCGGGCGTGGGTACTGCTGGCGGGGCACCGCCGTCGCGCGGCCGCGCAGGCCGCAGGCCTCGACACGTTCCAGGCCCTGCGACGTGGCGTTGCACGTCTCGACGAGACGGTGCTGCACGAGAACGTGCATCGCAAGGCGCTGACCGCAATTGAGGAAGCGCAGGCGTTCGGGCGGGTCATGGAGCGGCGCGGTCTGAGCCAGCGGGACATGGCGCGGCACGCGGGCGTCTCGCAGTCGCACGTCGCCAAGCGCCTCAAGCTGCTCAAGCTGCCCGAGAGCTTGCAGCAGGCCGTCAGTGAAGACGTGCTCGCCCCAGCGAAGGCTGTCGAGATGATGACCGACGAGAGTGAGGAGACACTCGCGGAGATCGGCGCGCAATGGGCCGATGTCGAGGCTCGGCCTGGGTGGGCGCACTCACCCGCCGACATCGTTCATGACGCACGGCAGACGGTTGCGCGTGCCCGACGCGTCGAGGCCGCACGGGCGAAGGCCGATGCTGAGGGTGTGGAGTTCCTCGAGGACCCGTCCGCGACGTTCGGACAGTTCAAGGTGTATGACCACCGGCTGCTCACAAAGAAGGATGTCGAGGCAGCCCGCGAGCGGGGCGACCTCGTGTACGCGCCCTCGACGTCGTGGGGCGAGAACGTCGAGCCGCTGGCATACCGTCGCAGCGTGCCCACCTCGCCGGACACGCCGGCGAGCGACGGGCAGGCGGAGCAGAGGGAGCGAGTGAAGGCGGACAAGGCCGCGACGAAGGCGCGGCGGGCGTTCCTCGCGGAGACCGTCACGCGCAAGCCGACGACGGCGGAGGTGACGCGGTTGCTGACGATGACCGCGTTGGCAGGGCAGTCGATGATGTCGCACGTGACGGGCCTGGCGCGGCAGTTAGCGCAGGGTGCGGGCATCGGCCCGGCGCCCGAGGAGAACTGGAAGTGGCGCGACGCGTTGGCCAACGTCGAGAAGGCTTCGACGCGTGAGCACCTCGCGTGGATCATCACCCTCGCGATCTGGGAAGACCGGATCAAGAACTCCCACAGCCTCTACCTGTCGACGGAAGACATCGCGTACCTCGAGCACCTCACCGAGCGCGGGTACGTGCTGAGCGATTTCGAGCAAGAAAAAGTGAATGATGCCCGCGCCCGCCTCCAGGAGGACGCGGCCAAGGACCAGGACAGCGAAGGGGAGCAGGCATGAAGGTCATCACCGTGGCGAACGCGGCAGGGTCGGCGGGTAAGACGACGACCGTGGTGAGCCTCGCGGCGCACCTGGCCGAGCGTGGGCGCCGGGTCGTGGTCGTCGACCTCGATGGGCAGGCGAACTCGACGCGCTGGCTTGGGGTGGACCCTGAGGAGATCGACGTGACGAGCGCGTCCGTGATGTTGCGCGACGCGAGCCTCGAGCAGGCCCTCGCCGAGACGAACACGCCGGGTGTGCGCCTCGTGCCGGCGACCGAGGGTGTGCACGCTCAGGCGATCCGGTTGCAGCAGGTCACCGGGCGCGAACTGCGTCTGGCCTCGGCGCTGCGCAAACTCGAAGACGCCGATGTCGTGCTCATCGACTGCCCCGGCACGATCGGGCTCATGACCGTCGCCGCGCTCGTCGCGTCGGATGCGGTCGTCACCGTGACCCAGCCGACGTCGAAGGAACTCGAGGGCATCAGCGCCCTCGAGGGGACGATCGCCGAGGTCGCGGAGGACTTCGACAAGGACCTCGAGCTAGGCGCGATCGTGCCGTGCATCGTGCCACCCGCCAGTTCAGGTGCCCTCTACGCCGACGCGATCGCGCAGCTGCGCGAGGCCTACGGCGATCTCGTCACCCCGAACGTGCGGCGCTCCGTTAAGGCTGCGGGTGCATACAGCCACCGCGAGCCGCTGCCGGTGTTCGCGCCGCGTGAGGGCGTCACCCGTGACTACGCCGCGGTGCTCGACGCACTCGTGGAGCGGGGGGTGATCCCCGCGTGAAGGAACCGTTCAGCACCCAGATACCCGGGTCGCTGCGTGCGCGTGCCCGGGCGACGGTCAAAGGCATGAAGACCGTTGACCCGTCCTACAGCCTGTCGCAACTCGTCACGGACGCCGTGCGCGCGCATGTCGCGCACTTGGAACAGCAGCACCACCAGGGGCACCCGTGGCCCACGGTGGCGCACCTCGACGTCGGGCGTCGACCGCTCGATGACGACGAGTGATTCCACTGGAATCACCCACTTACACCCGCGTGAAACCGCGAATCGTCGCGGTCGCGCACAGTCACCAGTCCAAGGAAGGGGATGACAAGCATGAATGACGCTCGTAGGCCGATGTGGGGTCGATGCCGTTGGCATGGTGGTCGCAACCTGCTTTTCTCTGGGAAGGACGACTCATGGCTGCGCGACGGCGGGGGACCCCCGACCAGCAGATGGCTTTCGACATCTTCGGAATGGGAGAGAACGAGCGCGATGAACAACTACGGGCAGACAGTGCAGCAGCACTGGAAGACGTGGCTACCGAGCCGGTACGCGCAGATCGAGGACCCGACGACATTCTTCGCGAGCGTGGGGGAGCAGATCGAGGACCAGGTGACGCAGAGCGCGGCGGCGATGGAGTCCGAGCAGGCGGCGAGCTTGGCGCAGATGGACTACCTGGCGCGGGTGGGGCGGTTGAACGCGATCGACAAGAGCGCGCGGGAGATCGCGCTATCGGAGTGGCTCCTGGAGCCGGAGAGCGACCCGAGCGAGGTGGAGATGTCCCCGGAGGACGCGATGCCGTTCATGGACGAGATGGGGATGCCCGTCGACCGGACGCACCCGTTGTGGGAGATGTCGGCCGAGGATCACCCCTCGACGGTCGAGGAGTTCAAAGCGGCCCGCAAGGCGTGGATCGCGCAGGAGCTGAGCAAGCAGCAGCCCCGGTAGAGCCCGCTGATTATGCGGGGGAGCAGGACGACCTTGCCAGCCTCCTGAGGGACTCGGTTGATGTCCCCGATTCCAGTGGAATCACCCCGGTGCGTGCGGCCGTGCCTGCGGGGGCCCGTCGACGCGTGGAGACCAACCTCGCGGCGCTGCGGCTCGCTCTGGAATTGCAGGCTGACGAGCGCGATGCCACCGCTGACGAACGTCAGGTGCTCGCGGGGTGGACCTCGTGGGGTGCTGTGCCTCAGGTTTTTGACGCGCGCGATGAGCGCTTCCAGTCCGAGCGGGAGCAGCTGCGCGAGCTGCTGACGCAGCAGGAGTACAACGCGGCTCGACGGACCATCCTCAACGCTCACTACACGGCGAACGACTACGTCGACCCCATGTGGGAAGCGATGCTGCAGATGGGCTTCACTGGCGGGCAGGTCCTCGAGCCGGGGTGCGGTTCGGGGCAGTTCCTCCAGGCCGCACCGGTGGGCGACTCCCGGCTGAGTGACGAGATCCGCCTTACCGGCGTCGAGCTCGATCCCGTCACAGCCCTGATCGCCCAACAGTTGAACCCCCAGGCCCGCGTACGCGCGGAGAGTTTCGCGGATAGCCCCTTCGCGGATGGGACGTTCGACGCGGTGATCGGCAACGTGCCTTTCGGGAAAACGGCCTTGCACGACCCGAAGCACAACGCCGACAAGCACTCCCTGCACAACCACTTCATCTTGAAGTCCCTCGCGCTGACCCGCCCTGGTGGCGTCGTCGCCGTGCTGACTTCACGCTGGACGCTGGACGCGCAGAGCGACGCGGCGCGGCGAGCCATGTTCGAGCAGGCTGACCTGATCGGCGCGGTGAGGTTGCCGACCGGCGCCCATCGCCAGCTGGCGGGCACGGAGGCTGTGACCGACCTCGTCATGCTGCGACGTCGCGGCCCGGACGAGACTCCCGGGGACGATTCGTGGGTTCACACCACGACCATCGACCTCCCCGACCGTGATGGCCTCACCGTGCCCACCGTGGTCAATCAGTGGTGGGAAGACCACCCGAACGCCGTGCTGGGGCAGATGCGGCTGGATCATGGCATGTTCAACGCGCACACCCTCGAGGTGCGCTCTGACGGGGACGTGGAGGTCGACTTCGGGCGCGCCGTGATGACGGCGGTCCAAGCGGGCCGTGAGGCTGGCCTGACGTGGACGCCGGCCACCTCGGACGAGGCACAGCCTGACGCGGAGATGGTCGTCGAAGCGGTCGCTCGCACGGGCGACATCTCGACGTTCCACGGTCACATCGCGATCGACGGCGACGGGTTCACGCGCGTCGTTGATGGGATCCGTGAACCGCTGGAGGTTCCCGATGCTCAACGTCGTGAACTGCGCGAACTGGTGGGTCTGCGCGACGTCGCTGTCAGGCTGCTCGACGCTGAGGCCGCAAGTCTCGAAGACACCGAGAGCATCGCCGCGCTGCGCACCCAGCTGAACCGGCGTTACGACGCCTACGTCGATCGCTTCGGGCCGCTCAACCGCGTCAAGGTCACCGAGACGTCCCGGTTGGACAAGCGGGGCAACCCGATCGTGACGCGACGTGTCCCGGCGGCGGTCAAGACGTTCCGCGCGGACCCGCACCGCACCGTCGTGTCGGCGCTGGAGGCTCACGACGAGAAGACGGGAACGGCCGTCAAGGCAGCGATCTTCGACGGGCGTGTCATCGCGCCCCGCGTCGTTCCCACGCGCGCGGACTCACCGGCTGACGCGTTGGCGATGGTGTGGGACGCCGAGCGCAGCGTGGACCTGGCGCGCATCGGCGAGTTGCTCGGAGTCAATGCTGAGGACGCCCGAGAGCAGCTCGGAGACATGGTGTTCCTCGACCCGCGCGACGACACGCTGGTCCCGGCCGCTGAGTACCTTTCGGGCAACGTGCGCGAGAAGCTCGCGGCGGCGCGCTCCGAGGTCGCAGCGCGCCCCGAGTTGAGCAGCAACATCGACGCCCTCAGCGCGGTGATACCTCGAGACCTGGGCCCCGATGAGATCACCGCTCGCATGGGCGCGATCTGGATTCCGCGCAAGGACGTGGAGCAATTCTTGCAGGAAACGCTCGATGACCCCCGGGTGAGTGTTGCGCACGGTGGCGGCTCGATGTGGAGCATCGAGGGCGGCTCGAAGACATCGCAGAAGGCGGTGTCCGAGTGGGGCACCGAGCGGATGAACGCGCTGGATCTCGCACAGCGCTTGATGACGCAGAAGGCTGTCATCGTCAAGGACACCGAGAGCTTGCCCGGTGGCGGCGAACGACGCGTCGTCAACGCCACCGAGACCGAAGCCGCCAAAGCCAAGGCCGAAGCGATGCAGGAAGCCTTCGGGGAGTGGGTCTGGGGGGACCCTGAGCGATCGCTGCGGTTGGCGAAGCGGTACAACGAACTGTTCAACGCGCACGTCCTGCGCGATTACACACCCGACGGGGAACGCCTTCAACTTCCCGGCCTCGTGTCCTCGTTCAACCCGCACCCGCACCAGCGAACGGCCGTTGCGCGGATGATCTCCGAACCGTCGGTCGGCTTGTACCACGGCGTCGGTGCGGGCAAAACGGCCGAGATGGTGATGGGCGCGACCGAGCTTCGCCGGCTCGGGCTGGTGAACAAGCCCGCCGTCGTCGTCCCCAACCACATGCTCGAGCAGGTGAGCCGCGAGTGGCTGGAGTTGTACCCGCAAGCGAACGTGCTCGCTGCTGGGAGCGAGGATCTGAAGGGCGACGGTCGCCGAGAGTTCATCGCGAAGGCCGCGACCGGGCAGTGGGACGGCATCATCGTGACCCAGGAGGCATTCGGGTCACTCGACGTCTCCCACGCCGTGCGTTCGGACTACCGCGACCGGGTGGTCGCTGACTACCGCGCACAACTGGAACGGCTGCAGGACAGCGGCGGGCGCAGCATGACGACCAAGCGCATGGAAGCCGCCATCGAGCGGCTCGAAGAGCGCATGGACGCCAAACTCGACATGAAGAAGGACCCCGGCCTGACCTTCGAGCAGACCGGCATCGACTACCTCCTCGTCGACGAACTGCACCTGTACAAGAACCTCACCATCGTCTCGAACATCGAGGGCGTCGGCAGTGAGGGAGCGTTGCGGGCTACAGACTTGGATATGAAGGTCGACTACCTGCGCCAACGTGCCGAAGAGGCCGGACGTAATCCGCGCGTGTTGACCGGTGCCACAGCGACCCCGATCGCGAACACGATGTCCGAGGCCTACGTCATGCAGCGCTACCTGCGCCCTGACCTGCTCGAGGCAGCCGGCATCAGCGACTTCGACTCCTGGGCGGCCACATTCGGTGAGTCGACGACCGAACTGGAGATGGCACCTGAAGGCGGAGGTTTCCGCCCCAAGACGCGGTTCGCGAAGTTCAACAACTTGCCCGAGCTGCTGCGCATGTGGCATGTCTCGGCCGACGTGAAGACGTCCGCAGAACTGCAGCTGAACGTGCCCGACCTCGTCGCTCGCGAGGACGGGGAACGGCTCGCGGAGACAGTGCTGGTCGAGCCCTCCCCACAGATGGGCGAGTTCATGCAGCAGCTGGCCGATCGGGCGGAGGACGTACGCGCGCGCGCAGTTACGCTCAAGCAGGACAACATGCTCAAGATCAGCGGCGACGGTCGTAAAGCAGCGCTCGATTTGCGGATGTTGCCCGAAGCCATTCGGCCCGCAGCAGATGAGTCGCTGTTCCCGGTGATGACCAAACTCGATGTCGCGGCCGCGCGCATTCACCAAATTCACCGCACCACGCAGGACAACGTCTATCTGGGCGCTGATGGACAGGAGCACCCACGTCGCGGTGGCCTGCAGATCGTGTTCTCTGACCTGGGCACGCCAGGGGAGGGGTGGAACGCGTACGAGCAGCTGCGCGACAACCTCGTCGATCTTGGCATGGAACGGGACCGTATCCGGTTCGTGCACGACGCGAACACCGATCAGAAGAAGGAACGGTTGTTCGCGGAGTGCCGCACGGGCGGTGTCGATGTCCTCATCGGTTCGACGGCGAAGATGGGCGTCGGCACGAATATCCAGACCCGCGCGACAGCCCTGCACCACCTCGACTGCCCTTGGCGGCCGGCCGACGTCGAGCAGCGGGAAGGGCGCATCATCCGGCAGGGCAACCAGAACCCCGAAGTGCAGATCCTGCGCTACGCCACCGAGGGCAGCTTCGATGCGTACATGTGGCAGACCGTCGAGCGGAAGGCCCGCTTCATCGACCAGGTCATGCACGGCGACTTGACGACCCGTGAAGCCGAGGACATCAGCTCTGATCAGGCACTCAGCTTCAACGAGGTCAAAGCGTTGGCCTCCGGCAACCCGCTCCTGCTGGAAAAGGCACAAGCCGACCAGGAGTTCGCGAAGCTGCAGAACCTCGAGAAGGCGCACCGGCGCAGCCAGACCGCCGCTCGCGGAACCGTCGAGTCCGTGCAACGCGAGTTGGACAGCCTGCAGGTGCGTATCCCGCGCCTCGAGGCCGCCGCCTCGCAGATCACGTCGACGAAAGGCGACGCGTTCCGACTGACCGGCGATGACGGGCGCGTGTACGACGATCGCGTCGAGGCTGCAACGGCACTACGCGGGAAACTCCTCAACACCGCCGCGATCGCTCGGGCCAACCCCGGTGAGCCGGTGAAGGTCTCCGGGATCGCCCAGGTGGGCGGCCTGACCTTCGACGCGACCGTCGAATCGCGTCTCGGCTCAACGAAGGCCGTGCTGAGCCTCCAAGGCCTCAGCGTCGACGTGTTCCTGCGCGACGACCTCAACTCCATCGTCGGTAAGGATGACTCACACGGCTTGACCACTCGCCTGGAGAACATGGTCACCTCCGTGCCCGGCGCCCTCGAAAGGGCCCAGCAGCGACAAGAGGCAGCCACGAAGGACCTCGAGACCGCCCGCGCTGCGGTCGGGAAGCCGTTCGCACGCGGCGAGGATCTGCAAGCCGCCCGCGAACGCGTCGAGCGCCTCGAGCGTGAACTGAGCGGGGAGAAGGAGACCCGTGAGGAGGCGTCTGACGCTGGGACAGCCTCCGACACCACAGAGGTGGAGGCTCAGCAAGGTTCACTCCTTCGGCCGCGGTACACCGTGGAAGATGAGGAACCCGTGCAAATCACCGGCCAGGGCCGCCAGGGGTTCACCGAAGCCTTGGAGAAGCTTCGAAGCCTCAACGCTCCCACTGCGGAGCATGAACAGCGTGGCTCTCGCTTCCAGCGTCGCTATGACGCGCCCGAGCGCGATGACCGCTCGGGGCCTGGGATGAGTTGGTGATCGGTGGGGTGATTCCAGTGGAATCACCCCACCCCGCCGCGTCGCCGCGCCGCAGATTCCGGCGGTGCTCACTCCAGGCGCGAGCGTGCGCGACCTGCTCGGGATGACTCAACGCTTGCCACCGCCTCAACCGTGCGTCGACACGCTCCTGCCGCTGTTGAGGTGAGTGCGCCTGCCACCACGCCTCTCGGCGAGCGACAGGGTCGATACCTCGACGCGCGTCACGGTGCATCAACTGGTGCTTGAGGGCTGACTGCTCCGCCACGCTAGAGGCGTCAAACCGGCCTGAGAGTTCACGAAGACGTGCTCGGCGTTGCTCTGGAGCGAGGGCAGCCCACCAGCGCCTGTGACGCTCTCTCAGTTCCTTGTGGGCGATCTGACGCTCCGCGTCCCACCTGCTGCGGTGGCCAGTACGCCATGCCGCGCGTTCCGCCGCCACCTGCGCGGACGCCTCTGCGTGATCGTCATGACGAGTGCTGCGCACAGGGAGCTCTTTGGGGCGAGTCCAGCCGCCATCGGCATCGCAGTGGGCGACGCCGGCATCCTGGAGCTCGGCGAGAGCCTGGCGCTGAGAGCGTAGAGCGTGGGTGGGCGCGGGGGCCTCGGGTGAGGGGACGCGCTGGAGGTGGAGGACGAGGGATTCGGGTGTGAGGGGGGAGGAAGGGTGGAGGCTGCGCAGGGTGAGCCAGTGGTGGAGGCTGAGGTGCTGGGGTAGCGCGTTCGGCAAGGGGGTGTGAAAACTAGGTGGGGGGATTTCACACACCCCACCTAGGGCAGGGGCTATCTCAAATTCGAAGCTCGTGGCACTCTTCCTCGAGTAGTCGAGGCCGTCTCGGTGAAGAGTGCCGACGTCTCGGCCGAGGAGGCGCAGACAGCGCCGGATCGTGGTGCGGTCCCGGATCGTGGTGTCGAGCACCAGGTCACGCTCGGGTACGGGCACACGAAGGCTGCCCGTCGTCTCCATGCGCCGCAGCACGACCTCAGCGACCACGAGCAGGCTCGTGCGTTGACGCACCGGCAGACGCCAAGCGCACGCACGCAGTCGGGCCCGCGCTTCCTGCGTCGCCGCCCACACGGCCGTGTCGATCGTTGGCGTCGGCGTGAAGGTGTCATCGCTGGCCACGGCATCGCGCCACACCAGGCGCGTCCACCGCTGGCGACTCTCTCGTGCGTGGCTCATCGCGTCCGGGTGAGCGGCCTTGATGGCCTGCCACGCCTGCTCGTGTGTCCAGCCAGCACGCACCATCGAGGCCGTGCACATGAGTTCGAACGTCGAGTTGCTCGCGTCCACGCCCGGTTCATCGGCGCGCTTCCACGCCGGGCGTCGGCCGGTCGCAAGATAGGTAGCCCACTTATCCTCAAGGGGACGGTGCGGTCGCTTCCGGCGTGGCACACGCGCCTCATGCTCGCGCCCGCTGATTTCGCCGGCGAAATCCTCGCGCGCCAGGCGACGAGGCTGAGACGTCCGGGCTATTCGGCGGCGCGGTGACGGCAAGGGCGCGGGCATTGTCTCGGCCAGCTGCCACAAGGAAGCCAACGCCGCTCGCACGTCGCCCGCGACGGCAGGGGTCTGCCCGCTACGGCGGTGGGGGCAACTCAACGGCCTCACGTCACGGCGCAAGTCGACCTTCGTGCGCCCCACACGCCACGCGGTGCGCGTATGCGCCACGAGTGCGTCCAGATCGTCTTCAACGCTGCGCGTGCTCACGAACACGTGATGCCGACCGGAGCTACCACCCGAAGGGCGGACCACGTGCCACACCTCGTGATCCCGGCACCAGGCGGCGAGGTGCTCCGTGATGGCCTCACCCATGACGCCCTCGACGTCCACGTCGAACACCGCAAACCCGGCCCGTAGTCGCCCAACGAGCGTCGCGACACGCCCAGAACCAATGAGGGTCTTCCCCTGCTCCAGCGAAGCGACGGAAACCCCGGGGACACGCCGGTTTTCGGCGTCAATCGCGAACCACGCGCCCGCCTCGAACAACACCTGATCGAGGCGAGCTGCGATCGAGACGTGACGCGGCGCGTCGGGTACTGCTAATCTGGGTAGCACAAAGCCACCTCTCCTCCTTGCACGGTTCGGAGACGAATAAGAGAGTCACCAGCGCCAACTGGCCTCTCACTTGCTTCACCACGAGCCGCCCCTGCCAGGGCGGCTCTCGTGGTATCCGGGGCATTGCCCCGACACATCAACCTGTCATTGGGAGTTCCATCTGCTCCTCAGGGAGCGCAAGCTCATCACCCCAGAGGGCCCTTTCAATCAGTGCCTGCACCGTCGTGTCCTGGGCTGCTGCTCGCTCCTTGAGCTCGATCCGCCGCGCCTTGGACATTCGAAACGGGATCATGACCTCACGATTCTCACTGCGCTCCAGATCAGCCATGGGGCAAATCCTTCCACTTCAGACCGCGGAGGTCAGGGAGGCTGGATATCCAGCGTGTCGCGACTCGACTCTAGCAAACATTACGAGGATCTTGTTTGCGCGTGTCGCGAGCGTTCAAGGCTTCTCGATCTGAGAGAGGTCGTAGCCCCGCGTGTAAGGCCCTGCGGGCTGTCCGGGGACGAAGGCTGGCTTCGTGGGTGCCGGGAGGTGTGGAAGGACGAGCCTTCGCGCCCCACTGATGGCGCGAGCGAGCAGCCGGGTCGGTACGTTCACACCGGGAAGGCCCACCGCGTGCGCCACCGCTGAATCATTGATCTGGCTAGCAAAGATCTGCCCTGAGGCGTTGGATACCGGCCACGGGAGACGATCACGCAGCACACGAAGCAAGTGGTCGCCCAACTCCAGAGTGTCAGCGTTTGGGCGGAGGTTAGTCGCTTCGTAGTCGTCGACGATCTGGCAAGCGTGTTCGTAGCTGGTGTGGCGGTCACGGATGCCCATCAGTTCCCCGAGACGATCGTAAAAACGGCTAGCAGCCTGCCGCTCTACGTCGAGCATCGGGCGCCAACCCTCACGCTCGACGTACCGCCCGGGCGCCGCAACGAAAGCGGCTAGGACATAGGTCATCTGCTCGGGCGTGATAGCTGGGTAGTGGTGGTGCTGGCGGTTCATGTGGGCGATCATCTGCCGAGCGCGCGCACCATCCGTTCCATCCGCGATGATCTCGTGGATGACGATTCCAGTGTCATAGGCGCGTCGTTGAGCACTGTGCGCAATCCTGCCCGCCGCCACTAGGACGTGCGCCATCTCTGGGTCGCAGAAGGGGCGAAGAAAGGCGAGCTGGAAACCCATCCGCATTTCGTGGGGGAACTCGAACAGAACATGCTGGCGATAGACGTCCTCCCAGCGGCCAGCAGCCGCCAGGGCGTGCAATGCCTCGATCCGCTTTTGCCGGGTCACATGCATGAGATCTCCTCTGTCGCGGCGTTGTAGGCCATAGCAAGGTCAGCTTCGGTGAGGTGCCCCACCGTGACGAGGTGAGCCGCCGGAACGGCGGAGTCCGGCCCTAGGGGTCGCTCAGGCCCCGCGATGATGCCTCGGACGATCGCCTCCGGCGTCGCCGGCGTCGTCCGCGGGAGATAGCAAAGGGAGAGTGCGTCATGCACCTCCATCCTCATTCGGGTTAGGCCACGCTGAGACCCCTCGAGATGGACCTCCGGATGCCGTCGAACAAGAAACTCCCAGAATGGGCGTACCAGAGCGGCCTGCCTCCGCTGGCCGCGCACGGCGAGGGTGGGGCCCGCGAGAAGAAGGAAAAGACCGATTGCCAGACCGCACAGGCTGATCGCGTTGATGATCGGGGTAGCGATCGTCAACGGGTTGTGGGGGGAGCGAGCTGCTCCGGTGGGGAGTCTCACGATGGCATCAAGTGAAGAGGTGGCGAAGCTGAGCATTCCCGTGCCGCAAAAGAGGCCGATAAGAGCGAGGCCGCTGCGCTCACCGGGAGCCGGGAGCCGTGATACATCCCGAATTTGGCGGAGGCAGTACCGACTGATGCGACCGAGCGTCACCGCCAGGGGAGCGTCTGCGGTGAGGATAAACACCGCGAGTGGGAGAGACATCGGGGCAACCGCCAGACCTGCAGAATCCATCTTGTCTGGAATGTAGAGCCAGGAAACAACAACGAGGAGCGCTAGGCACACCCCGGTCACGATGTGTCGTCGTGACCGCCTCCACGACGGAGCGGCCTGCTCAAGGGAGTCCACGTAGACGTTCACCATGCCCACTCCCAGCAAGAGCCAGAAGTAGGACGCAGCCTCGGCAAACCCAGGGATGTTGAGAAGCAACCAAGGCTCGTAGCGGACTGTGGCTCCAAGGGTGACGAAGGTCAGAGAGAGCGTCAGAGAGACACGCCAAATCGGCCTTGGTCCTCGCACGAAGGTCAGCCACAAGCGTGCGGCGCAGGCGGCCCAGCACGCCAGGACAGCGAAATGTCTCACCGGAAGCGGTTGTAGGCGTGCGAGATGGCAGTGTTACGTGAATCGATGAGGGCGCTTAGCAACTCGGTAGCAAAGCGCTCGGCCTCCAGCTCCTGCCGATCCTCATAGGTGCAGCGGAACATCATGGCCTGACCACCGGATCTGTCCTCGGCTGAGTCACCCAGAAGGGTGGCGACGAGAGCAGGGTCGAGATCGGGGAAGAGAGCTGCAGTGTCTCCCTCGCTTGGAGAGTGGCCCAGCACGATATGCCCAAGTTCGTGGCACAACGCTGCGTCACGTCTCATCAAGGTTCCCTGCGTGTCAAGCACCACAAGGTCCTTGTCTGGGAGGCAAACCCACACCCCAGAAGGCCCGCCACTCGGAAGATGCTTTTCAATCACTGTGATCGGCCTCCCGGTCACAGCGGCGGCCTTCTGCAGGAGCTTGGCGGTGGACCCGTCAGCGGGACAAAGGTCTGCAGGGCGCACCCCACGGGGCTTACGGAGCTTCCCGAGCATCACTATCCCTATTGGCCTCATCAATCGCCTCGAGGAGCGCACTGATGAGCGCCTGCCGATCCGTCTCCGTGGAGCCACGGGCCATCATCCGCTGAAAGCGTCGATCTTGAGCGAGCAACAGCGTGTCTAGCTGTTGGAGCACGGCGCGCGGCGTCTCGTGGTCATCCAGATCGAAGTATGCGAGCGAGACCCCGTAAAAGTTGGCCAGAGCACGGACAGTCGCGAAGCTCGGCTGCCTCCGATTTCCGGTGAAGAGTTGAGACAGGTAGGACGCGCTGACGTCGGCGCCGCGCTCATGAAGAACGTGCGCCATCGAGCGGTAGGTGTAGGGCTTGCCGGTCGAGGGGTCCAGGACACGCTCATGAAGCGCCCGGAGACGATCAGCAAAGGTGTCCATGGCCCGCCAGTGTAGCGGGTGGTCACCCATCACTACCTCCGCAAGACGCGGCCTCGAAGGGGTTGCGCACAGCCAACGAAAGCACTATTTTGTTTGCTAGGTTGCTACAGCAAACAAAGGGCGGACGGTTTCCACTATGAGCGAACGTGATCAGGCACTTGAAGTGATCCAGATCAAGCTGTGGTCCCAGGCCTCCCCGCAGATCGCAGCCTCTGTCATGGGCATGGGATTGGCCGAGGTGCTGGCTCGAACCGGCACTGTCACATGGTGCGCGTCACCGTCGCGCATCGTTTTGACCGGGGGGAATCGCGAGACCCTGCTCAGTGCCATTTCGGGTGTTGCTACCCAAATGCGCGGCCTCTCGAAGGAGCTGAGCGCAGGGCGTATCACCCTCGACTCTTTGGCCGCGCGATTCTCGCTTTACGCCTCTCACGCGGGCAGCATCGCCGCCCAGATCGAGTGCCAAGAGACCGTCACGTGGCAGGCGTCTTTGCAGGCACGGCGAGCTGGAGGTTGGGCATGAGTCTCATACCTGCTCCCACAGGTGTTCGGCGAGCCATTCCCGCCCGGGGAGTGGCTCGTGAGACGCCTTCAAATTCTCCCGCTTCCAGTCACTTCATCGGTTCCGCGTGTGCCCATACGTGTGAGCGCCGACTGGTGAGCGGGGTGGGTCGGGCATGGCGCGTGTGTTCGACCCACATCTTTTCCAGCACCTGGAGTGCTGGTGCTTGCTTGGCCCTGGTCGGCGAAGAAGTTCGCCTTTCCCGTGTGCCGTCGTTTCCCGCGTACGCAGCGGTCCAGGCCAAGAACGGTGGTGGTCAGGCGTACCGCTTGGCCACCACCCCCCATCACGTTTCTGGAGGTTGTTGTGAGTGAGTCGCCGTTCCGCGAGAAGAAGGCGCGCCCTGCCAAGGAATCCGTGCGCAGTGAGTCCAATGGACTCACCCCGTCATTGGCACCGGCTGAGACAGAGGTTCAGCGTCACCCGTTGCCGGGTCGCGTCTCCGAGCCGGCGGCACGAGACGCCGGAGAGGTTCAGTTCTTCGAGGACGAGTACAGGGACGTCGTGGAGTCCCTCGGGGGAGAGGTGTTGCGCGCTGAGGTCAACCCGTTCGTCGAGGTGGGAGAGCGCACGCCTTCAGGGAACGTGTCCGGTCCCCAGTTGCTGCGGGCACGGCCTCTTGAGCCGACGTCGGGTCCGCGGCGGTGGGTTTACGCGATGACCGGTGGGTTGGTGAACCTTGGCCCCTCGAGGGCGCAAGTGCGGGAGCAGGAGCGGATGGCGCGAATCCAGCGTCCGCTGAGGGGTGCGCACGTCACGACGTACTTGTGCCTCAAGGGCGGGATCACGAAGACGACAACGTGCATCGGCACCGCGCTGACGGCGGCGCAGTACCGCCCGGAGGCGGTCGTTGCAGGCGACTTCAACCCGGACGCGGGTGACCTCGCTGAGCGCGTGACGGGGCGTGAGGGACTGTCGGGTGTGAACGCGTTGGCCGAGCAGGTCGAACACGTGCACAGCATCGGGCAGTTGTCGGCGTTCCTGGAGTCCGAAGGCCGGTTGACGGTGCTTCCGGGAGAGCCTGACCCGAAGCTGGGTGAGTCGTTGACGTCGGCTCAGTTCAACGCGGTCATCGAGATCCTGTCGAGCTACTACTCCTCGATCCACGTCGATGCGGGCACGGGCATCACGCACCCGATCATGCCGGGCATCCTGGCGCGCACCGACACTCTCGTCGTGCCAGCGGCGTACTCCATCACGGGGGCGAAGCGGGCGTACGAGACGTTGGTGTGGCTGCGTAGCAACGGTTTCGATCGTCTCGCGGATAGCGCGATTGTGGCGTTGACCGAGCGTGATCTTGTCTCCCGCGAGGTCGATAAGAAGGCTGTCCTCGCCATGTTCGAGGGTCAGCCTGTGGTGAAGGTGCCTGCTGATCAGCACCTGGCCGATGGCGCGAAGGTGCACCTGGAGCGGATGAATCCCCGCACGCGTGAGGCGTTCGCGGAGATCGCCGCGCTCATCGCGGATCGGTACTCGGCATGAAGGCGGGCTTTCGTGCGACGCAGCGGACACGAAGGATGGTGGTCGCTGCGGCACTCACCCTCGCTGCTAGCGCCTGCGAAAGCCCGAGCAACTTCGACGGCGGCACCGGTATGGGTGGCTCCCTGAAGGACGGTTCGGTCCCGGCGCAGTACGTGTCGTGGATCAACAAGGCCGGTTCGATCTGCCCCCAGGTCAAGCCACCCCTGCTCGCCGCGCAGCTGTATCACGAGTCAAAGTTCAATGAGAAGGCTCGTAGCGGTGTCGGCGCGATGGGTATTGGGCAGTTCATGCCTGATTCGTGGCCCGCCTACGCGGTGGACGCGAACGGTAACGGCAAGGCCTCCCCGTGGGAGGCCCCGGACGCGATCATGGCGCAGGGCAAGTTCATGTGTGAGCTGGCTGGACAGGCAAGTGCGGCATTGGCCTCACACAAGGTCAGCGGTGACATCACACAGTTGATGCTCGCCGGGTACAACGCCGGGTGGGGTGCCGTCCTGAAAGCGCGCGGTGTGCCTGCTTTCCCCGAGACGCAAAAGTACGTCCAGATCATTCCGAAGACGGCGATCGCCGCGTACGGCGGCGTCAACGCTTCGAGCGTGTCGGCCGGGGGCGCGCCGGCGGGCGTCAGCGGCAAAGCGAAGCCGATCCTCGCTGCGGCGAACAGCGTCGTGGGTCTGCCCTACGTGTGGGGCGGCGGCACGCCGACTAGCCCTTCGGGTAGGGACCGCGTCGATGGGCGCGGCCCGGGCTATGACTGCTCGGGGTTGACGCGGATGGCGACGTACGTCGGCAGCGGCGGGAAGGTCATGCTTCCGCGCACCGCAGCGCAGCAGCAGAGCTACACCGCCTCCTGGCGGGTGCCTGTGGACGTGAACTCCCTCAAACCGGGTGACCTGCTGTTTTGGGGCAGCCCTGCCACGCACGTCGCGATCTATTGGGGCAACGGGAAGATCGTCGAGGCCCAGCAATCGACAACGAATCTGAAGGTCGGCCCCATCTGGGGCCACCCCGTCAACGCGGCGCGGCCACCGTGGGTCAAGTAGAAGCCCGAGAGGAACGAGGAACAAAGCTATGAAGCTCACAAGGTCAACGACGACAGCACTGGCGTGCGCGTGCCTGGCGCTGAGTGTTTCCGCTTGCTCACAAGGTGACGGCAGGTCGTCGTCGCAGGAACCAGCGGCGTCGAGTTCGGCGACGTCAACGTCCATGTACTCGCCCAGTCCGATTCCAACGGGGACGACGAAGCCGAACCCTCGCGGAGTGGCGACGCCGATCTCGTCCGTGAAGCGCGCGGATGCGGAAGCCGTCGGGAAGGCCTTTCTCGTGGCACTCAACACCAGCGACACGAAGATCGACACGAGCCCCTGGAACGCTGCCGACCGCGCGGCCGTCCTGGCGTCGTCGTCCTACGCGGCGACGCTGCGTCAGCAGTCCGTTGCCGCACCTGGCGCTGCGTGGAACGCGATGGAGGCGGCGAAGGGGTACACGAGCGCGAAGGTCACCCTCGTTCCGTCCAACGACCCGCTCCCGAGCACCCCCACTGACGCCTACCTCACCTACGAGGTGACCGTCACGACACACGGCGCGAAGGCTGACCCGCAGAAGTCGAGCGTGTTCATGCACCTGCACCGCGCTAACGCCTCAAGCGACTGGCAGGTCGTCAGTTCCGACAGCACCTACGAGTGAAGGGAGAGCGTCTGATGTTCTACCGCACCAGTTCCGAAAAGACTCCCGTGACGGCCAAGACGGGCCCAGTGATCGGCGGCATCCAGCGACGCCCTCGAGGTCTGTGGTTCGTGCTGTTCTGCTGGCCCTTCCAGTCACGTTTTGCGCCCGCCCCCGCAGCTGCGACGCGGCTGCAGCGTTTTGCGCACTACGTGGCACTCCCGTTCTCCCTGGGTCGCCGCTGGGGGGTGAGCGGCGTGATGTGGCAGGCACGCTGGGCCGTGACCGCCACCCTGTTGCTCCTGGGCGCCCTCTACCTGTTCTTCACCGCCTGGGCGCTCGTTGCGCTCGTGACCGGGCTTCCGATGCCGCAGGTGAAGGGATGACCACCATGACCGATCGCCCCACATGGGCAGATGCCGGCGAGGTCGAGGGCTCGCCCCTCGAGGAGTTCCTCACCGACCAGCAGGTCGAAGCACCGGGTGGCGATGCCGCCGAAGACGTCGCTGACGGCCAGCGTGATTCCACTGGAATCACTCGCTTCCTCGTTGTCGGTGGCCTTCCGGGTGTGGGGGCCTCCACCGTGGCGTGGTCCATCGCCTCCGCGGCTGCGCGGATGACCGCCGGTCAGGACGACATCACCGTGACGGACGCCGCCGCGCCGCGCCGCTCCGCGCTGCGCATGATCGGCGGCTCGACAGGGCTGGCCGCAGGGATCGACCCGCACACGAGGCTCGTACCGGCCCGTTCCGGGCGGATCGTGACCACCTACGTCGACGGACGAATGGACACTCGCGTCGATGAGGGTGACCTGTGGCCGGCTTCGACAGCGCCGACGCAGATCGTCGATCTCGGGTTGAGTGCCGAAGAAGCCCTGAGCGACGACGCGGCCGCGACGTGGCTCACGGGTGACACCGCGATCGGCTCTCATGTCGTTCTCGTGCTGCCGTCCAACGCGTCCACACAGCTGCGCTGCGAGGCACTGCTGAGCGAATGGGTCTCACGCGAGTGGGCACCGATCGACGACATCGTCCTCGTCGGGCCCGCCACCACGCCAGTAGGTGGCACGCATTTCATGCAGCAGGCGATGAGTTCAGCACGTCAGCTCGATTACCTGCCGGAACTCGCGCAGCGCGGCTTGCCCGCTGCCGACGCGGCCCTCACGGGCCCGGCAGGGATCTGGGCGCGATTAGGTCACGAACTGGTGGCTAGCGCCTGCGGCCTCCCCCTCCCCGAGACGGGGTCGCGCCGCTGGCGCAAGGCCCGCCCCTAGAGCCCCCGCCATCTCACTCGATCCAGAGATGACGGGTATCCATCCCCAAACCCCGCACCACGAAGGAGACACACCATGAGCACCACGATCCAGCTCCTGCAGCACGCCAACGACCTGCTGGCAGCCAACCCCATCCCGAACCCCCCGCCCAAGGCTCCGCCCGGCACCGAGAAGCAGGCCGGCGAGATCATGGCCTACGTCAAGTGGGGAACGCTGTTCCTCATCGTCATCGGCGGCCTCTGCGGCGTGGGCGCCCTCATCGGCGGCAAGGTCCTCGGCCACCACAAGTCGGCCTCCGTCGGCGTGGGCATCCTGATCGTCGCGGTCTTGGCGGCGATCCTGTGGACGGCCTGGTTCGGATTCATCAGCGGATTCACGGGCTGATCTTCGATGCCGCGCCTGCGACGTAAGACCAAAGCTGATCGCGGTCCGCTGCCCGTCTGGGCAGCCTGGGTCGTTATCGCTGGCGTGGCGATCATCCTGCTCGCGGGTATCGGTGTGGGAGTCGCGAAGATGACCGGCAGTGAGCATTCGCCCACCAGTCGTTCGGCTTCGTCGGCTCCCACACCGCCCCCGACGTCCAGCCTCCCTGCTGGAGCGTCTCAGCGAGAGCGAGAGGACGCGATCGCCAACCAGCCCATGCCCGAGGGCGACTCCTCGAACCTCGACCCCAGCAACTTCAAGCCCAAGCCCGAAGTTCAGGCCACGACACCAGGACTCAACCTGCCCTCAGGCAAGAAGACCGACGCGGGAGTCCGCACCGGCTTCACACACACTCCCGAAGGTGCCGTAGCCCAGCTGGCCGCGTTGAACCAAGCCGCCTACACCAACCTCGACGCCCAGGCCGGACGCAACGCCTACACGGCATTCGCGATGCCTGGAGCAGTTCCCCTCGAGGACTGGAACCCGACCAAGACGGTCATGCGCTACTACACGGACAGCCCGGACACCGACCCCACTCGGATGCGAGCCCAATTCGTCCCCGTCCAGGGCCTCATCAAGGGATCCGTCGGAAACAACTTCACCGTGGTGTGCGTCAACGGACAGCTGACCTACACCTACAAGTCGGAGTCCAACCGTGTGGCCGTCTGGGACTGCGCACGAATGAGGTGGGACGACAAAGGCGACCGCTGGATGATCGCCGCTGGCGCCACCCCAGCCCGCGCGCCCTTGACCTGGCCACGCAGCGAACTCAGCTACCGCGCAGGGTTCAGAGACCTCAGCAACGTCCCTGAGTAACGAGCCACCTACCCCGCACGAACGAAAGGAGGACCGACATGGGACTCGGGCTACCGGATATCGGTGACGTCGTCACCGGCGTGCTGAACAAGGTCGCTGAAGCTCTGTGGGGCTTCTTCGGACCGCTACTCAGCGCCGTGTTCGCCTTCATCGACCAGACCACCCGCCCCACGATTGTCTACACGCCTGACGGTCCGCTGGCCAAGGTCTTTCCGATCACGCTGTGGCTGGGGCTGATGCTCGCGATCGGCTTGGGATTCGCCCAGATCGGCCTATCCGTGGTGAACGGCTCTCGCAGCCTGTTCGCGTTACTCAAGGGAGCAGCCCAGTACATGCTGCTCTCGGGCTCGTCACTGGTCATCCTTGCTGGTGTCTCCTCGCTAGCTTCGCTCACCGCGACAGGGATCATCGAAGCGGGCTACGGGACGAAAGGGTGGTCTGGGCTCAGCGAGAAAGCAGACTTCGGGGAGAAGGCCCTCAACGGCCTCACCGGGATCGGCCTGCTCGTCGTCGTCTTGTTCAACGCCATCCCCTTCACCCTCGGATTGCTCACCGAGATGGTCATCCGTCTCTCGGCGATGCAGGTTCTCGCTGCCACATTCCCCATCGTCGCCGCAGGCCTCGTGCACGAGAAGTTCGCTCGCTGGTACTGGACCGCGCTGCGCTGGATGCTGGCACTCATCTTCGTGCCGACACTCATCGCGATCTCCATGGTGATCGGCCACAGCATGGCCCAAGGAGCAGGCAGTGCTGGCGACGGGATGATCGCCAAAGCCTTGCAGGCGTTCGTCAGCGGGCTGGTGGCGCTAGCTTCCCTGCTCTGGCCGTATTTCCTCTTCAAGCTGTTCGCCTTCATCGACCCGAACACGGTGGCTGGAGCGAACTTCCGCGCCGCGATGCCCACGGGCAAGTCGGGCGGCGGTGGTGACGACTCCGAGGGTGCCAAGCAGCAGTCTGAGGGCGAAGGCGACAACGGAGCTGGGGCCGTCGAACGCGCGGGCATGGCCGTCGCTACCGAAGGTGGCAGCGAACTCACCAATGCCAGCTCCGGTGGAAGTGGTGGCGGAGGCGGAGGCGGCTCGAGCACCTCGTCGCTCTCCACTGCATCCGCCGGGGCCTTGGGTGCCATGGGCTCAGCAATCGCCTCCTACGGCTCAACCACCACCGGCGCGAGCCAATCGGGTGCCACGCAAGCGTCCGAGTCTCTCGACGCAGCAGGTGCCGGACACGCTGGCGGACGCGGTCGCGGAGGCGGCGCTTCGGCAGGGGAGGCAGACGCGGACGCAGGTGCCATGACGGGCCCGAACGGCGGAATGTCTGGATCAAGCACGAGCAGCAGCCCTGGCGGCAGCAGCGAAGTCGCTCTCTCCGACGATGCCGACCCGGATGTCGTACCCCCGGGCCACTCCGACTACGGGCCGGCCCCCAGCGACGACGCCGACTTCGATGGCGGATCGCCCGGTTACGAGCACGGCTACGGCCACGCGATGGAACCCGACAGCCCGTCCGACGGCAACAGCCCGGGGTCGAACCCTGGCGGCACCACCATCTGACTCAGAAAAGAGGACTCTCATGACGACGTTGCACACCGGTTGGCACAACGAACGCATCAGCTTTCTGGGCCTGCTCGGCCTGCCCCAACTCGCAATCTTGGGCCTGGCGGCCATACCTGCCCTCGCGTTCCTTCAGGCCCAGTCCTGGCTGTGGTTCCTCGGTGCCCTGATCTTCTGGGGCCTTCTCGTGGTGTGCATGGCCGTACCCATCAAGGAGCGGCCGATGTGGCTGTGGCTGGGGCATTCGGTGATGCACCTCCTCGGCAAAGCCACGAAAGCTGACGAGTGGCAAGCAGGAGCAACGGGAGCTGCCCTGAGCACCCCGGACGCCGACAAGTTCGACCTGCCAGGAGCGCTCCAGCACTTCGAGGTCTTCGACGGCCCCGCGCACGCAGCATCGGACATGCGCCGCCTGTGTGTGATGAAGGACCCAGCCGGTGCGTGGGTGATGGTCGCGAAGGTCACCCATCCCGGCCTGTCACTGACCGACCCCGATGCAGGGGACCGCTACGCCGATGCGCTCGGTGACATGCTCGCGGCCATCTCACGCGGGGTGTCCCTGCCGCACCGGGTCTCCATCTACGTCCGCACGGTGCCCGACGACGGCGCCGAGCGCGCAGCGTGGCGTCGAGAGCACCTTCCCAAGGACGTCCCCGAGCAGGCAGCACGTGACGCAGACGCTATCGAGCAGTCCGTCCTCTCCCAGTCGATTTCCCATGAGGTCTACGTCGCGCTGCGCTTCCAGGAGGACGACATCGCAGCTGAGGCTCGAAACTCGGGTCGCGGAATCGCTGGCCGCATGGCCGTCATGTACCGCGCGTTGCCCGAGATGACGAGCCTCCTGACGGGTATGGGCTGCGACTCCGTCATCTGGCTCGGCAAGGGTGAAGTCGCCGCCGTCATCCGCACAGGATTCAACCCCGCCGCCGTGAGCGCCCTGCAGGTCGCGCGCACAGCCAAGGCTCAGGGGCACGACGCGTTCACCGACGTCCACCCAGCAGCCGCTGGGCCGTCGGCCGCGCCGAGTCCCCATGCGCGCTACTACAGCCACGACGGATTCCACTCGGCGGCATACAGCCTCATTTTGCCCGAGCTAGGCACCCGCGTCGGCTCACTCGGACCGCTCCTGACGCCAGGCGCGATGGGGGAGCGGCGCGCGCTGGCGTTGCACTACGAGCCCTACGACGACAAGAGCGCCACCCGCGCAGCGGAATCACAGTCGACCAACGCGTTCCTTCAGTCGGAGCTGAAGGAGAAGCGCGGGTTCCGGGTGGGAGCGCGCTCACGCAAGCTGCGCCGTCAGACGGCCAACACCGAAGAGGTCCTCGCAGCGGGGCACACCCTGACGCGCGTAACGGGCGTGGCCGTGGTGACGGTCCCCGTCTCCATGTCGATCGAGACGGGCATGGCGCTCATGGAGGCCTCAGCCCGCCGACGCAAGTTCGAACTCATGCGGCTTGATCTCGCGCAGCCGCTCGGATTCATCTCCGGCGTGCTGCCCGTCGCCGTCGGCATGCCCAAACGAAAGGGCAAGTGAGATGACAAAGGAGCGCACCTGGTCGACGGGCGCGAGAGAGGTTCCGGAGCAAGCACCAGACACCACCCCCACCATCGTGAACGTCAGGAGGAACGCATGAGCATTCTGAAGCGGGACAAGCAGGTCAGCGCCGGGCAATCGTTCGCAGAGGCGTTCGCGGAGCAGGGTGTGAGCTTTCCCAGCGTCGAGCCCGAAGCACCCGCACCACCCAAGGACAAAGACGCTGGCTTCCGCCTCACCGCTGGCCAGCACGGGGTCTTTCGCCCCGGCTTCGGCTGGCAGGCAGTCAGCACTCCTCGCGGGCGCGTCTACCGGGCCACGACCGACCAGATCGGCGGTGTCTTTCCGTTCCTGACGTCCACACAACTCCCGAAGTCCGGAGCGGCCTTGGGGTACGTCGCGAGCACGGGAACCGGCTTCTACGTCGATCCGTGGCAGTGGGTCCAGCGAGGCATCGTCACGAACCCCAACCTGCTCCTGCAGGGAGCTCCCGGGCGCGGCAAGTCCGGGACGGGCAAGGCGCTCGTGCGTCGAATGCTGCGTCACGGCGGACGGGCCTTCGTGCCCGGAGACCTGAAGAACGAGTGGGCTGACCTGTGCCGCGAGTGGGGTCAAGAGCCCTGGGAAGTTGGCCCCGGCATGCACGCACGTATCAACCCCCTCGACCCCGGCCCCCTGGGACACGGGTGGGAAAACCTGTCGCAGACCACCCGCGATGAACGGTGGGTCGACATCCGAGCACGGTGGCTCACGTTGCTCGAGGGCCTCGTCGGCGCGCAGAAGGTCAACGTCACGACGACACTGCAAGAAGCGCTGGCGGCGATCGTCGACGAACTGACCGGCGCGGCCGATGGCGGGGGAGATGTCCACACTCTGCCCGACATCATCATCCCCGAGGTGTGGCATCTGGCGCATAACCCGAGCGAGAGCCTCCTGCGTCGCCTCAACTATGAGAAGCGCAGCGACTACTTCGCTGACATGCGGCCCATGAGTTCCGCTCTCAGCGTTCTCGTCAACGGCTCCCTGAAGGGCATGTTCGACGCGCGCACCACGATCCAAATCAACTGGGACGCACACATGCACTCGCTGTCGATGCGTCGCTTGAAGGAGCTCGCCAACGATCAGGTGATCGGTGTCGCGTTGACCTGCGCCAACTCGTGGGTGACAGCTATGACGTCCATCAACACAACAGGACAGCCGACGATCATCCCGCGCGACGAGGTATGGCGCGTCATGCGTCTAGGGGTGAGCGCCATCAAGTCACTCGACTCGAACCTCCGCCTCTCACGAGACGAGAAGAAGGTCGAGATGCTGATCATGCACAAGCCCGGAGACCTCATGGGCATCGGTGGGGCCAACAGTGAAGAGGCCAGCATCGCGCAGGACTTCTGGTCCCTGTGCGACACGAAGATCAGCCTCGGCCACTCGAGTTCTATCGCAGACCAGACCGCCGCGCAGTGGGGCCTGTCGGATCAGGAGTCGCGCGCGATCTCGAACTGGTGCAACCGGAACCAGGGCCGCGCCCTATGGCGCGTGGGAGATCACTCCTACCGCGTTCAGACGGTGCTGACGGAGTACGAGAAGCGCGTCCTGTTCAACACGAACGAGCAAACCGAGTACGGCGACGACGCCGTCGCTTGACCATCACGTCGGTTCACCGGGGTGATTCCACTGGAATCACCCCGAAGGCCTGAGCACATTGGAGGTTCGTCATGGCACGTCAGATCCACAGTCAAGAGCAAGGTGCCGGCGGGCGCGAGCTTGCACTACTCGGCCTGCTCATCGGGTTTTGCTCGCTGATCATGCTCGTCCCGGTCGGCGGCGCGATTGCTGGACTCTGGAATGCCGGGACGTGGGCGTGGCCGAGCGGGCAAGTCATCAAGACGCTGCCGCAGCTCGTTCTTCACGCGAAGGAACCCAGCAGGGCCTACCCGCCATCGGTCGCGGGCGCTGTTCCCGGTCCGGTCGGGTACTGGATGACCGTCGGCGCGCTCGAGTGCCTGGCCCTCATGGTCGTCGTCGTCGTCGTGGTCGCGGTCCTCGCGCGCCGCGAGAACTACGGGATGCTCACGCGCGCCCGGCTGAAGAAAGCGATGAAGCAGGACAAGTCCCCCATGGCGCCCGTCGGCACCTACCTGGGCGTGCGCTTGCGACCGCGACCCAACGACGCCATGGTCGTCGTCGCCCCTCAGCAGTCCGGTAAGACGACCGGCCTCGCCGCGCCGGGTGTCAAAGACGCACCCGGCGCCGTCGTCGCCTCGAGCACCAAGGTCGACCTCATGGGGTTGACCATCTTCACCCGCCACAACCCCGACGACCCGAGCGATGACCGCGAGGTGCACATCTTTGACGTCGACCGCATCAGCGGGTGGCCCCGGTTGTGTCGGTGGAACATGGTCGAAGGCTGTGACGACGCCGACGTCGCGCAGGACCGCGCCCGCGCCGCGATCGCCGCGTCACCCGAGTCCAAGGGTGAGGGCGGCAACTCCGCGTTCTTCCGTGGCCAGGCCGCGATCGTGCTGTCGTGCCTGCTGCACGCCGCAGCGATCAACGGTTCCACCATGCGCGAAGTGCGCGACTGGGCCAATGACTTCAGCAACGACGAGCCACGCGAGATCCTCTCGAACAACGCGCGGGCGCTGCCCGGATGGGCCGAACGCCTGCGACGCGCCACGACGGGGGAAGCCTCCCAGACGACCGCGTCGACGTCGATGACGCTCGCCGGCGCCCTCGAGTGCCTATCCAACCCTGAGGTACTGGAGATGGTGTGCCCGCCCAGCGGTTCGGGACGCTACAGCCACGGCCTCGACCGAGAGTGCTTCGACGTCGCCAGGTTCGTGCGACGCAACAAGGACACGCTCTACCTCGTGACACTCGGAGGGGAGGGCGTCAGCACAGCGCCGCTGGTGACCGCGTTCGTCGCCGCCGTCGTGCGTGAGGGGCGTCTGTTCTCCCAGCGTCAGCCGGGCGGCAAGATCACGCCCCCGCAGTCGTTCATCCTCGACGAGGCCGCGAACGCTGCGCCGATCCCGTCCATGCCAACGCTGCTGTCCGACGGCGGCGGACGAGGCCAGACCACGCGCGCGTTCATCCAGTCGTTCAGCCAGGGCCGCGACAAGTGGGGTAAGGAAGGCTTCGGCAGCATGTGGGGTTCGACGTCGATGAAGATGCTCCTGCCCGGCTGCACCGAGACCTCCGACCTTGAGGACGTCTCGCGCCTCATCGGTGACCGCAAGATCCGCCAGCAGTCCACGAGCAGCTCGGGTTGGCTCGGCTCCGGCAACTTCAGCACGAGTGATCAGCCCGGCATGGAACGCATCATGCCCGTCGACACGATTCAGCAGATGGAGGACTTCACCGCCCTGTGTCTCTATCGCAGCGTCGGCAACGCCGTCATCAAGATCACCCCCTGGTGGAAGCGCCCTGACCACAAGGCGTTCAAGGACAGCTTGAACCGTTTCGAGAAGATGTGCGGCTCAATCGACTATGCGCCCACCCCCACCGCAGTCACTGCGGGAGGCACACGATGAGCAACATCCCCGCCTGGGGTGACGAGTCGCTGCCCGACGACTACGGCACGTCCTCGGCTCCGGCCGGCGTGAGCGACGCCGACGCGAACGAGGTGCACGCGATCGCCCGTGAACTCCTCGATGAGACGCACGCGCTCTTGTCGCGCGTCGGCGGCACCGAGGCCGCCCTCGAAGAGGTCATGACATACCTGGCCGACATGCCTGCCGGCGGGGCTTGGTGCTGGCGCTACCTCGACCCCTACGAGCGGGTTGCGCTGTTCACCGAACTGCGCGAGTGGGTCGACTGGATGAGCGACCGCTACAAGGTGCGGCAGTTGATCCGCCCGTGCTGGTTCAAACATGCTCCCGTGGTTGAGGAATTGACCGGCCTCTACGTGGCCTGGCGCAGCACATTCAAGGAACAACCGCGCGCCTACAACGACGAAATAATCGCCTTCCACGACCGGTGGTTCTGGCCACTCATGCGCCGCATCGAGGAACGCAAGTTCTTCAACACCTGCGACGGTCGCCAACACAAGGAGAGCGAGGTCGCCATGCCTGGTACGAACATGGACGACTTCACCCAGATCCTCGAGGCAGCGATGCAGGACATCACTCCGGGAGAGGACGCCGAAGCTGTGCACGCAGCCATCGACAACGGCGAAGCCCTCGCGCTGCGAGACCCGAAGAAAGACCCCACCACGCCCGTACTGTGGCGCGGCTCATGGTGGGCGATCCTCGCCAACTCACCCGACGGGCTGTGGGTACCCCGCCCCGCCCACGTCGCGGAGAAGCTACAGGCCCTCTACGACGAAACGCACGCGAAGGAGAACGCATGAGCACCACCCTCGACCTGCTGCGCCAGGCCCTGTCCTTGCATCACCAAACCCACCGAGACCAAGCGCGTGCCCGAAGGCAGAAGATCAACCTCGAGGCACGCAACTCCACCGGACGACCCGAGCGCGTCGGCGAGGCCGAGACGATGATCCTCATCAACGGCCAACCCAAGGCACCCTCAGCAATGTAGACGTCGCGCCTGACACAGATGGAGGGGGTGATTCCACTGGAATCACCCCCTCCATCTGTTCAAGGCTGGTTACGAGGCTTCACAGGCTGAATCAGACGATCCGGAGGACGATGGGCCTCCCGCTCAGATCCCGGGGTCGCCTCAGCGCTGAACTCCACCCTGGCTCGGTTCGTTGCCGGTTCGCACATCCTGATCTCGGGGGCGGTCGCGTTCGGTCTGGAGACGGCGGAGGTTGTCGCGGAGCTCGTCCATGTTCGCGCGGGCCTGGTCGATGCCCGCCGAGCGGGTGAGGCGCTGCTCGATCTGTTCGAGCTTGGCTTCGCTCGCCTGGGCCTGCTGCGGGGTGAGCGTCTCGGGGTCGGCGTCGGTGGGCCAGTCAATGCCGGCGGCGAGGGTTTCGGCCCACAGCATGTTGGCTGCGTGCGCGGCGTCCTCACCGTCGCGAGTGAAGCTGGGCGCGGCTTGCGTGATGACTTCGTCCCACTGCTCGACGGGCAGCACGGCGACGGCCTGCGCGGCCTGGCGGGCGGCCAGAACCGTGTTCTCGATCGTCGCCACGTCAGTACCTGCCTCGTAGGTGCGGGCGATGTGGTGGGCGACGTCGACGGCGGTCGAGGGGTGCAGGTTCGGGCTGGTGAGGACCATCCTGAGCAAGGTCGGGTCGTTCTCGTACAACTCTCCGGGGTCCTTCGCGCCGGGGATGGGGATGGAGCGTGCGTCGACGCCCCGCGAGGTGAGTTTCCAGAACGCATCGCGGGTGGCCGCGCGGCCGGCGTTGTCGTTGTCGAGCGCGAGGTAGACCTTCCCATCGCGCGCGAGGGTGGCGAGCATGTCGGCGTGAGTGTCGGTGAACGCCGTTCCGCCCGTGCTGGCACCCATCATCACGCCGTCACCGGCGAGGGTGATGGCGATGGCGTCGAGGGGGCCTTCGACGCGCACGGTGGCGGGTTGGGTCGCGGCTCCCTGAGCGCGGGCGTGCTGGAAGCCTTCGTGCATCCCGATCATGGTCGCGCCCTTGGTGAACGCAGGGGTTTCGGGGGAGTTGAGGTACTTCGCGGGTGAGTCGTCGAGGGCACGGGCGTGGAAACCGATGGGTCGCCCGTCCTTACCGCGTACGGGGATCATGACGCGGTTGCGGAACAGGTCGTAGACGTCCTGACCTCCCTTGTTCCACTTCGCCAGACCGGCTTCGACAAGTTCGGTGTCGGTCGCGTGCTTGGTCTCGCGCAGGTGGGTGACGAGATCTCGTGCGTTCCACGGCTTGTCCGCGCTCATGGGGGCGTGGCCGAGCTTGAACGGGGTCTCGCTCAGATCGCTACCGAAGCGGCGCGCGATGTACGCGGCGGCGGGGGAATCTGTGTAGTGAGCGCGGTAGAACTCGTGTGCGGCGGTCGTCAGCTCGATGACGCGCTCACTCGAGGTGGTGAAGCTCGGTGCCCACTCGTTCTCGTCGCGTCGAGCGTCCTCGCGTGAGGCGACGCGAGCCTCGGCGCGAGCCTGCTCGGGCACCCGGTTCGCGGTGTGGCGGGCGCTGTCGTGTTCGGCGGCGAGACGGGTGAGGTACGCGTCGATGTCTGGGTCGTGAAGATCGCCTTCACCGATGCGCTCAGGCTCGGGCTCAGCGGTGATGCTCGTGTCGGCCAGACGCCACAGCAGGACCGACGCGAGTTCGTGCACGCCCAAGCGGCCGTCTTCGTGATCGGCGCCGGGCACGGGCAGGGAGTGCGCGCCGATCCGGTCGACGGCGTTGGCGATGATCTCTTCGGCGGCGTGACCGCTGGTGGTGGAGCGCTCGGTGACGGTGGCCACGAGGGTCGGCCAGGCGGGGTCGCTGACGACCCACCCGGCCAGTTCGGCGCCGAGGGCGTCCTCGAGAGCGCTCGTCCATGCGGGGCGCAGACGTCCGGTGGCCGCACCGGTCGCGTCGGCGGCGGCGGTGGCTCCCAGGTGGGGCAGAACGCGCGACCACAGCGCGGCGGCGGTGTGCTCGTCGGGCAGAGGCTTGTTGTCTCCGCCGAGGACGTCATCCAAGATCGTGGCCACGTCACGGCCTGCCGTGTGTGCGGCGTCGAGACGCGCGGCGAGGGTCGGCCACCACGGGTCGGTCAGAACGCGTGGTTCGACGGCTTCGATCGCGGGCGCGAAGACTGCGCCGGCGTTCGCGACGGTCGGCGCGTGCCGTTCTGCGCGGTCGCGTAGAACGTCCTGGTAGGTGCGTTGGCGCACGCTCAAGCGGGTACGCCCGACGATGGCAGGGTCGTCATCGTCGGTGTTGGTCGCGGCTCGCCACACGGCCAGGTCGGCGTGCAGCTCGGGGGTGTCGAGGAAGGCCCGCGCCCATTCGGGCGCGGCCTCATGTTCCAGGGCACGCACGTCGTCGCGGAGCGCGGCAGCGTCGGTCTGCACCAACTCGTAGCGCTCACGCACCCACGCGCCGTACGTCGCGTCCGTCGAGACGCTCTCGGGGATACCGGGAACCCACGGCAGTGGCCCGGAGCGCGCGGAGTGACTTCCCGTTGCGTCCAGGCGCCAGTCGAGGACCGCGGCGATGTCGCGCGAGCCGTCGAGTGCGCGGTCATCGGCCGCGTCTCGCAGCGCCGCGAGGGGGTCGACGTCATCGAGGGCGAGGAAGGCCAGGTGTGAGTGCAGGGTGTCCCAGGCGGGCGCGGAGGTCACCCCGGGCACGATGTCCTCGGCCTCTCGGGCGAGTGCGTCCATCGCGTCGCTACCCAGGATGTTCGCGGCCGCGTGAGCCAGTGCGTCCTCGTATCGCGGCAGCGACTTGGCGAGCAGCGTGCGGGGGTCGTGCTCGTCGCGCAGAGTCGTGGTCGCCGAGATGACCGAGCCATCGCGGGTGATGATTGCTTCGAGGGATTCGACCGTGGTGGGCGGCACGAGGACCTCGGGCGCGATCTCGTTGTGCTCGTCGCCGTCGCCACCGGTCGGCATGAAGATGTGGTTGGCGTGGCGTCCGCGCGTGGTGCCGACGTAGAACAGTTGGCGATCCTCGGACCCGTTGAGCAGGGCCAGGCCCTCGTCGACGGTCTGTCCTTGCGCGCCATGGAACGTCGAGGCGTAGCCCAGGTCGACCTGCTCACGCACGTAGTCGGCAGGCAGTGTCACCGAGCGGTGCAGGGTGTTGTGTTCGACGCGCAGTGACCCGTCGACGCGCACGTCGGTGATCGTCCAGCGGTCTCCGTTCTTCACGAAGTCGGTGGCCGACAGCATGAGGCGGCGGTTGTTCTTGCGCGTCACAATCGTGTCGCCGGTGCTGGCTTCGAGTCCGGAACGCAGCGCGACCGAGGGGCCTACCGGGGCGTCTGAGATAGCCAGGCGGGCGTGACGGGCCCGCGCGTTGAGGTCGGTGACAACCTCGTTGACGTGAGCCATCATTAGCGTCTCGCGACCCAGGCGCGTCGCTTCCTGCCATTGCTCGAACACGGCATCCGCGAGGCCCGCTTCGTTGCCCACCCACACCCGGTCGGCGTCGAGGTAGAAGCCAAGCGCTTCGGTCTTTCCGGCACGCACCGCGAGGGACGCTTCGGCCTCGCCTGGGGTCGTGAATCGGACGACTTCGCTGAGGGTGAGGGCACCGACATCGGTCTTGATGTTGCGCAGCGCGCCACCTGCTGCGGGGGAGGCGAGCTGCTGGTCGTCACCGATCAGGCGCACCTGAGCACCGCGAGCGTTGAGGAACTGGATGGCGGTCGCGAGGTTCTCGGTGCCCGCCATGCCGGCCTCGTCGATGATGACCATGGTGTTCTCGTCGATGGTGTCCATCCACGCCGGCGCTTCGCCCGCCCCACCACGGATGTGCCACACAAGCTTGTCGAGGGTGTCGGCGCTGGTCTCGATGCTGGAGCCCAGAACCTTCGCCGCCGCCGCGCTGGGAGCGAGGCCGATGACGGTACCCCCGGAGTCGGTCCACGCCTTCGTGAGCACGCTCATGGCGGTCGTCTTGCCCGTGCCCGCTGGTGCCAACGCCAGTTGCACCATGCGTCCGCTAGTGGTCATTTCGCGAACGAGTTGGGCCTGACCATCGTTCAAGGTCACGCCGTTCGCGGTCTGCTCGAGCAGCGCCAAGTCGACGTTCGCCGCCTCCAGCGTGCGGCCCCCTTCGGTCTGAGCCGCCTGCAGCAGCGCGGCCTCAGCTTCAAGGATCGCGGTCGTCGTGAACTTCTGGCTGAAGGCTCGCCGGTACACGCTCGTGCCGTCCGCACGCCGTAGATCGTCGGGCTCGAGGACGGGGTCTTTCGCGTCGATGCGCGTGCTGTGTGTGGGGTCTTGAACTGCAGCGATAAGCCCCTCGATAAGGGTGTTCTCGCTCGACTCACTCAGTCCGAACGGGCGCACGGTGCGTTCGGCTTCGGCACGCACATGGCCGAGGTCGAACATCGCACGCTTGCTCGTGATGCGCGCGACCATCTGCCCTGCGAGGTCACTCACGGCCTCGGGGGAGGTGGGTTTCGGGGCGGCGTTCTGCCGCTCACGCGCCCGCGCGCTGGCGCGCTGGGCGTGCGCGAACAGCCCCGACGCACCTCCGGGGACTGGGGATGCTTCGTCGGCCAGCGCGGCGTCGATGCGGGGCGTCCAGGTAGCGAGTTGGTCGTTGAGAGAGCGGGGCTCTGCCTTCTCCTTGCGCGTGTGCTCGTGCGCCCACCGGCTGAGTTTGTAGGTCTCTTTCACGGTCGGGGGGCGCCCGTGTTTGGTTTGAAACTCCGTGGCGAGGCGGTTGATCTTGGCGCGAATTTCGGCCCGCCGTGAACTCATGGACTCGATGAGTTCAGGGCTGATTCCGGCGACTTCGCGCACAACCTGCTTGCCCTCTTCACCGCTTCCCGCGCGGGCTTCAAACGCGAGCCCCAGGGCTCGTGACTTCGCCTCCAGCAGCCGGTTGTACCGCTCCGAAACGCTGACCGTGGTCTTGTAGATCGTCTGCCCGTCAAGGGCCAGCCACCGGTCGGGATCGCCCTGCCCTCCGCTTTCTCCGGGGGCCAGCTGCACCTTGGAACTGATCGCGACGTGGGTGTGAAGGTGCGGGTCGCCGTCGCGGCTATCGCGGTGGGTGAAGGCGGTAGCCATCAATCCGCGTGTGCCGACCTGGCGCACACCGGCCTTGCCGGTGCGCGTGAACGTGGCGTTGTCCTCGAGCCACGCGATGGACTCGCGAACCGCTGCGTCGTGGACTGCTTCGAGGTCAGCGCGTTGCTCGGGCGTCGCTGCCGCCCACAGGATCGTGAACGACTTGGGGGCGGAGAAGGTCAGGTCATAACCCGCCACGCTCGCCTTTTCCTGACGTGTCTGGGCGGTGATGAACGACGAGATCTCGCGCGCATCTCGCGCCGCTCGACCGTGCGTTTCCGCGAAGACACGACCCGCGACCTCGGTTTGTAGCTCGGCCTTCGTCTCCTCGGGGACCTCGTCGTCCCGAGTTTTGCCGTTCGCTGCCAGCCACGTGTTGTACGCCCGAGTCAGCTGGATCGTGTACGGACTCGCAGCCTTCGTCGCGTCCTTGAAGGGGTTGCCCAACCGACCCGCCTTCTCGATAGCGGCAGCGTTCGTGCTCGTGCGGGCGACGTCCTCCATGATGCGATCCGCGTTCGGGTGAACACCCTGACCGAACAGGTTCTTCATGTGCTGTTCCGTCACTGTGTCGCCGACCTGCAGGCCGTTCGCTTCACCGAGACCATCGAGACCGCGACCCATCCATTGCCCGGGACGCTCGCCCTTTTCGCTGTAGTAGTCGGCGAGGGCCTGGCCGTTGGTCTTGTCGACATCGCCGCGCGCTACCTGCTTGGTGAGGTAGGTGTAACCGCTGCCAGCAGACAGCTTCATCAGCGTCACACCCATGTCGTCACCCGCCCCGATTGGGCCGAAGTGCAGGGGTTTTCAGTCCATTTCACGCGCGTGGCATCACCATCAACGGTGATGACGAGACGCGGCATGGGACTCCCTTCAACGTATCAAGGAAAGCACACCCAGCACCCGCAGCGCCATGTGCTCAGGAAACATTCAGGCAATGCTCAGCAAATGACCGCAGCACCGAGGGTGCAAGAGGTGCGTACATCCAAGTCTTTTTTTGATCTGGTGTTTCCGACTCGATCAAGACTTGCCGGTTATCGAACATTTCTCCGAGATGACACGTTCGATCTGCATCGATGGGACGTGTGGCACACTTGGAGGTGGGAAACGTCGGCACACACCTCGATTCAAGACGTAGGTGGGTGTTTTGATGAGTGAAGTGAATGCGGGCTATGACACTGGCAGGTACCGCTCGACGCGTGAACAGCTGAGGCGGAGTCTGAGCCAGGACGTCACGGACGACTCTCCGATCGCGCGCCGTGAGCGCGCAGGTCGGGCACGCTTGGCGATCGCCAGACGCGAGGCCGAGCGTGCCGCCGCTCCCTCGGGTTGGACAACGGATCCGAACCGGAATGCGGAACCTCCGTTCTCGCGCTCAGCGATGCCGCCGTCAGACGAGGTCTCAGGGCTCGTCGCTAAGCACGAGGGCGACATGCGCGCCGTCGTTCGCGACACGGCGTTCATCGCTTCGGTGCGTCACATGCTGGGCACCGACAGTGACGTGACGCAGCGAGACGTTCCCGCGACGGATCGCGATGTCGAACTTGAGTCGTGGGTGGCGGACGCGTTGGGGTCTGACACCGCGGCATATGCCGCGGAGCGTGACCCCATGTTGCGCCAGCGCGAGCGTGAGGACACGCTGGCGGTGATCAACGAGCTGCGTGAGGAGGTTGGCGAACCTGCGTTGAGCGAGGAGGGCCTGCTCACACTCGCAGGGTTGGGCCCACGCCCAGAGGCGTTCACGCAACTGCATGAGGAGAACGTCGCGGCCGTGCGCGCCGCTGGGCTCGCGACCGACGAACTCGTCGATAGCCCGTCGCCGTGGCAGTCGCTGCCGAGCGGCTGGGTGGGGCTGCGGGACGCCGAACGGGCTGAGCCGCCCGCTCGCGTCATGCTGGATGGCGACGAACCGGTGTTCCGGGCATTCCCGAATGACTGGGCCGTGGACGATGTTGAAGTCTCTCTGGCGCAGGTTGCTGTGCATCTCGGAACGTCCGAACAGAACGTAGAGGAGCTCGCGCGCCGTCTTCGCGACAACTACGTGCGCGCCCTCGACGCCATCGACCGGTCGGTGACGATCGACGCGCCCGAACGGATCGACGAGCCTCTCCCTGCTGTGTCTGTGGACGTGGACAGTCCTCGCGTGGCGCGTGATCTCGAAGTGACAGTGAGTGGTCCGGACGATGCCTCTCCACGGTTTGCCGGCATCGATGAGTACGGATCTCGGGCTGAACTTGCCAGCGACCCCGACACACTCGGGTTCTGGCTCGACATCGATCCCCGAAGCGCGGAAGCGCTTGCGCAGGAGATCACCTCCCGCGCAACGCAAGAAGCCGTGTGGGCGCCGCCAGGTGATCGAACCACAGCCCGTCTCAGTGACCTCGAACCCGACGAACGCAGCGAGGTCATCAGCCTCGGTCCAAACCCGCCACCCGAGGTGCTTCCTGACGCGCAGCGTGACGCAGACTCACCTCTCGTGCGTCGCGGCACCAGTGGGCAGATCGTGGACTTGAGTCAAGCTCAGGCGCGACTGCAGGCCAAGAGCGTCGAACACGCGGCCAACAGTCTCGATTCCCTTGGTGTGGGCCACCCCTCGTACGGCATGAACAGGCGGCCCGATCATCCGCAGCCCGGCACCGACCCGACGCAGCAACGCATCTGACTGACAGACCACCCCCCTGCGAACGAAAGGATCCACCCATGGCTCGCAAGAACGTCGGACCCGTCACAGCACGCAACCGCGCCCGCGAAGCAGTGGCTGCGCTGGCCGCCGAACGCGCAGAACGCGACGCGCGCATTGCGCAGCACGCGGAAGCGTGGTTCAAAGCCGGCGACACCATCGACTCCATCCAGCAGCAGCTCGAAGAAGCTCGCGAGCAGCAGGCGCGGGCGGTCGGCGCACTGGCTGACGAGGCGGTGAGTGTCGACGAGACGAGCCGGATGCTCGGCATCGAAGCCTCGGAAGTGCGCGCTCTGCGTAAGCAGAACAAGCAGCTGGTTCAAGCAGACGCAAACACCGGCGACGAAACCGTGTCGACCGAAACGGATACCTCGGTCGAATCCGAGGGGGTCGCATCGTCGGGTGGCGAAGCACAAACGACCCCTGAAGACTCGTGATGCCGACTCTGGCGTTAGGTGCGCTCGAGTGAGTGGGCCCGCCTCGCTGAGCCCGGCCGCGCACCGACTCATCACCTCGGCGGTGCGCGACGAGCGCGTGCAGCAGCGGTACTGGGCGAAGGTGGCGAAGCCGCAGGTGCCCGGGTACACGTGCTGGCCCTACGTTGGCAGCCTCCACCCCAAGGGGCATGGCCGGTTCTGGGTCGGCAATGTGCGCACTCGTCGCGGACCGGTTGACGTGTGCGTGATCGCGCACCGGTTCGGATTCGCGCTTGCGCACGGCATGGAGACGCTCGATGCCGTGCCCGTTCTCGCTCACGCGTGTGACGAACCGTCGTGCCAGAACCCAGAGCACCTCATCGCCTCGACGTGGGGTGAGAACCTCGAGCAATGGCACCGACGCCGATGGAGTCCAGGCTCACCACTTCGTGACACGCGAGGCCCAGGCGGACGCGCAAGAGCCATCCGAGCGGCGCTGCAGAACGGCGAGGACCTCCAGAGCGTGCTGAGCGCGGGCCGTGGCGTCCTCGACACCAACCAACTCGACCTTTTCTGAGAGAGAGCATCGTGCAATATCACCTGCGCGTCGACGCTGACGGAGCGACGATCAACGGGGTCGCCGTGCCCGTCCCGGAGGGCAGCGATCCGCACAGCGCTGCGAGCCGAGCCGTCATCGCTGCGGCACGCCGCGAGCACCCACACGATCGGCTCGTGCCCGTGCTGGCGGAAACACCTCAGGGCGCGTGGCGGATGGCCGTCGTCGACGGCCACCTCCTCCCCCTCGAGGACGCGCAACGACAGCAGGAGACAGCGTCCGTGACGCGGGTGAGTCCAATGGACTCACCCGCACCGGGCACGGCACGCGCCCAACCCACGCCGACGCGCGGTGGACCGCTGCTCGGCTACGACCCGCCAGATCGTGCTAGCGTCAGCCGCCGCCAGGTTCTTCTCGGGGCGGGTGGAATCGGAGTGCTGGCGCTCGGTGGCATCGGCACATCGGCACTCACGAAAAGATCAGCGCCCTCCTCATCCGCGAGCGGGGCTCCCACACCCACGACGCGGAAGCAGATACCTGCCCTCCCTGACGGTCAGGACGCGCCAGGCGGTTGGTCGACCGACGCGGCTTGGGCGTTGGAGGACATCGCAGATCCGCGCCCCAGCCTCGCCATGCATGACGGGCTCGTCATCACGCTCACGCAACCGGCGGGCACGGGGATACTCACCCTCACCGCCGTGCACGCCGAGACCGGTGAACGGGCGTGGAGCTCGCCGCTGCCACAGGGAACCACTGTCACTGCCGGCCCCTCCCTCATCACCCTCGAGGGAGCAGCGCGTGTCGTCGTCGCGACCCAAGACGCCGTTCTCGCCTGGGACGCGGTCACCGGCAAGCAGCACGTCAAGGTCGCCGTGCCGAGCGACGCTGCCTCGGTGACGACCAGCGCCTTCGGTGTCTGGAGCAACCACAGCGGCCAACGACGTCGCGCTCTCATCGGCGGCACGTTTCAACCCTTCACCCTCCCCAAGGGCACCTCGCCCCTGGGGGTGCTCGGGCGACAACTCGTCGTTGCCGACACCAAGGGGCAGGTGTGGAAGTTGAGCGCCGGCAAGGCGGCCGGGAAGCCCACGAAGTTGCAGGGTCCGAAGGGATGGTCACCCGGAACCGTCGTCCTGGCGACGGACGCTCTACTCGTGACCGGTTGGAACCGGGATCAACAACTCGCCCTGCGCGCCTTCGACCTGACCACTCTCAAGCCACGCTGGACAACTCGACCGCAGCGGGGGTGGCAAGGCTTCCTGCCCGTCATTGGCGTCTCGCCGGATCGCAGCTGGGCGATCGTCGCGAATCGCACTGTCGATCTGCGAACGGGAGCCATCCAGACCATCGCGGCGAAGTGGTCGACGGTCGGGATCAGCGACACGCACGCCTGGGGTGACGACGGCAGAGTCATCCTCACCTGCACCAAGACCGGTCACCTCGTACACGCTTCACACGCCCCCACGAAGGTCGACACCGCGCTCATCAGCGGCGGCACCGCCGACCATGTCCTCGTCACAGGCTCTATCGCCAACAACTCGACGCTGTACTGCCTTCCTCGAGCAACTCGCCCATAGGGACGCCTTGATCATCGGTGACCCGGTCTCGCGCTTGAGGCGGCGGTGTGGACCGTGTTCGTGTGGCGCCGCTGACGCCCAGCTCGGAGAGTGATTCCATTGGAATCACTCCGCTTACCGATGCGGAGAGGCCCCGCCCAGGTCAACACCTGGGCGGGGCCCTCGTCGTGCACGAATGGTCCGTGTCAAGCGTCCGTCTTGCGGAATGCGGCCCAGACGTCGAGGACGGGCACCGACGTGGCCACGATGTCGTGGTCGAGGCCGTCCGCGCGGCTCCACACGCTCCGCCGCAGTGTGCCGTCGACGTCCGTGAGTGTCACGGTCTCGCGCTCCACGTCGTAGGCGAGCACGCCGCGCACGATGGCGCCTTCGTCGCTCCTGGGGGCGTCTTCCATGCCGCAGTCCTCGCAGGGGAAGCCTCGACCATCCGCACTGACCCACGCAGTGAGGGGCGTGACGTGCTCGCGTGCGGTGGGCTGTGCTTCGACGGCGTACTGCAGGTATCCGCCACCATGCGTGAGGCACGCGACGCGCCCGCCCAGGTCCATCCACAGGCGAGGCTGAGCGGCGCGCGTGTAGATCGTCGCGCACGCGTTGTTGAGACGTGTGTCGAGCACGAGGGCGTGCACCTGCTCGCTCATGCTTCGGTCGAAGATCCTGGGAGTGTTCACGGTCGTGCCTTTCGGTTGGGGAAGGTGGTTAGCCTCCCGACTTGCTGACACCTACAGACTATCGCAATCAGTCGGCGGGGGCAAGCGGTCGAGCCATAAGTGAGCGAGGAATATCGGCCCGAAATAGTTTCTCGCGCTTCTCATCGCTGGCGACCTTCTGAGATAGTCTGTAGGTGTCAGCAAGTCGGGAGCCACCACTCCCACCAACCGAAGGGACACCGATCATGTCGGAGCACAGCACGCGCACCATCGAAGACCTCGCCGGCGTTGTCGTTACGGCGATCGAGCCCGACAACGCCACGTCGGCAGTTCTGACCTGCAGCGTCGCCAGCACGCCGCGCGTGCGGGTGGAGGCCAACTTCTGCTACGCCTCCTTCGACGGTCGCAGCCCGTTCCACAACAGCATGTGCGGCGTGGACCTCACTCTCGACCCGGCGGGCCTCGGGGGTGCCTACGCCTTCGAGTCGCCCATCTACCTGAGCACCCTCCAGTTCCCTGGCTGCGAGGAAGACTTCGCGACCTCCCAGCAGGCCGACCAGCTCTTGCGACGTGCCGGTTTCAAGCGGGTCGGGCCGTGGGAATACATCGACCCGCGGTGCGCGATGGCACCCGTCGCGCGTGATGAGGACATCTTGGACGAGGGGTGCCCGCAGTGTGGCGCAGAGGCAGGCGAGCCGTGCCGTGAGCACTGCACCGCACCTGAGGGCGTGTCACTGTGAGCGGCGTCGCGGTCGTCCAGCCCGACCTGTTCGGCGACTACGACCGGCGGGAACGGTCGCGTCAGTGGGGCGCCGAGCCTGCGACGTGCCCGGCCTGCGGCGCGCAGGAGCCGAGTGGCTTCCTCCTGCGGAACAACCACGGAGTCGACGAGGACGGCACCATCTGCGGGTGGCCGCTGGGCGAGCATCCGATCTACGGCGCCCGCTGCGTCGCGCAGGACCTGACCGTCAGCCACATCGTCTTCGGCATCCGGCACGACGGCGCCGGCCTCGAGCGTGATCTCGAACGCGGCCGTGAGCTCGGCCTCGACGTCGACGCCATCGTTCGCCAGGAGCAGGAGCGGCAGGACTGACGGCCACACACAGCACGGGGGTGAGTCCACTGGACTCGCCCCCGCTCTCATGCGGCCACTACCATGACTGACGTGCCGGTGTGGTTCCCGGCGCGTAGGACATCCTTTCGGGATCGTCTTGCTGACACGGCGAGGCCCCGCTCTCTGGGAGCGGGGCCTCGCTCTGTCTGTGAGGCTAGGCGCGCGGCGGTTCAAGCCTCAGCGCGAGTGTCTTCCTCGAGTTCAGATCCGCGAGTAGGCGTGGTCGCAAATTCCCTTGTGGTTCATCTCGCCACGCGCGCAGCCCCCTTCCTACACTGGAGGCGGGCCGGGCAAGCCCGCTCGGCCTGTAGCGCAGCGCGAGCTCGCTGCGTCCTGGTTAGGTGAAGGGGAGACCGATGAAGAAACCCTGGACAACCGTATCGGCCGTAAGTGGCGCTCTGATCGTGGCCGGCACGATGGCGCCCGCCGCACAGGCCAACAGTTTCAACGGCCGCTTCGGGCCCGTGCAGACGTACGGGTACAACGACGCAGCCGACAGCTTTTGCGTCGATTCACGCATCGACCCGCACTGGATCAGCGCGACCCTGACGCCCGTCAGCCGCTCGGGACCGACCCGTACCGTGACGGCACAAGGCGGCAGCTGGAACTGCACCAGCCTCTCGCGGGCATACGAAGACACCCGCTACCGCGCCGTCATCACAGGCGACGGTGGGGGAACGCGAACGGTGTACTTCTACAGCTGAGCCCACCGCGCGGCAACCAGCGCGAAGGCCCCCACCCTTCTCGGGTGGGGGCCTTCGGACGTCCTAGACGCCGCTCAGTCAGAGGCGGGCTCAGCCTCTCCACGGGCGAGGGCCAGGGCCTCATCGAACGTGAGAGCCGGCGCGCCGGCCTCGATCGTCTCGACGCCTTCGGGGGAGATAGCTCGGTGCGACATTGCGTGCTTCCTTTCGGCTGGTGGGAGCCGGTTGGCCCCTGACTTGCTGACACCTACAGACTATCGCAATCCGTGAGTGACCTCAAGTCTCCATGAGAGTTTCTTCCGGATGGTCGCGACGGGGTGATTCCAGTGGAATCACCCCGTCGACGTATCCGAGCTACTTGCTTGCCGCGATCAGTCCGGTGTGTGCGCGTCGGGGTAGCGACGCAAGCTCTCGGTCACCTCGTCGAGCTGGCCAGCCCGCGCTCGTGTGCGCTCGATCGCCACTCGCAGTGCGGCAGTGCAGAACGAGGTGCGATTCCAGTTGGTTCCCTGGGCGATGTCGGCCCCTCGAGCGCGGTCCATTGCCGCGACGGCCTCGTCTCGCAGGCGGTAGGGCCGTGCCCGCTTGTCACTGGTGTCATAGGTGGGCGCGGCGTCTGCTTCGGCCTGGCGGCCTTGCGGTGACAACTCCGAGAACATGATGAGCGCTTCAGAGACCCACGCGGCCATGCTGCGCGGCGAGGTCGGGGTCGAGCGGCGCTCGGTGAGGTAGGCCGCCCGCGCCTGCTGCACCAGCGCCTCGGGCAGGTGGAACGAGATCTCCGTGCTCTTGGTCGTCGCCCTCGCGACGTCCGCCCTCACGCGCACCTGATCGATACCTTCATTGCGCTGCTCACTCATGGTCCTCACACTTCCCATTCCCGGTCTCTTGCTGACACATACAGACTATCGCACTAACGGCATCAAACACCCCTAGACATGTCACCAATGGTGACATTAGACTAGGCGTATCGGTCAGGGCAGGAGGCCCAGACCAGACCCTGGAGGGGAAGCATCATGAGCACTGTCACCGCGAGCGACATTCGCACTCACGTCATCGAACCGACGTGCGGTGAGCACTTCACCGCCGAGGAACTGGACGCCATCGAGGATGCCGTCCTCGACGCCGCGCCGCTTTCAACGTGGCACCTGGCCGGAACGCAGTACACGTCGTCGGTGCTGAGTGTCGACGAGTTCTGGGGCGTCGTGGAGAAGACCACGGTATGAGTCGCAACACTCTTGAGAACTCCGCAGTCATGACGGCTGCGGAGTTCCGCGTTTCCCGTGAACGTCTCAACGTCAGCGGCGAATGGCTCGCCCAGCGCCTCGACGTCGCATTGCGGACCGTGCGTCGCTGGGAAGCGGGCACAAGTCCTGTCAGCAATGGAGTCGCCCTCGAGATGTTCGGCTTGCTCGACGAGACAGAGGCGTTCGTTGCGGCTGTCGTGGAGCAGCTACTCGCAGAGGGCCCTGATGCGACCAGCGGCGGCTGGCACCTGCTCACGTTCGCAGATGATGCAACCTTCGAGGCACACCACCCTGACAGCGAATGGTGCGCCTCGTGGCATCGAGCAGCAATGGGGCGCGTCACCCTCGAGCTACCTAGCGTGCGGCTCGTGTGGGCACCTGCGCGCGAGCAAGAGGGCGGGCGATGAACGAGAACGCCGTGATGCTGCTGCGCCTGGCCGGAGCGCCAACGCAAGCGTGGAACAGCGCCCGACACGCATACGTCCCGGCAGGCCCCCACGGGCGGCACCTGCCCGCATTGGAAGACGTGACTCCTCGCAAGTCAAACCTCGTCGGCCTGCTCGGCGCTGCGCTGGGTCGTCGGCGTGGCCCGGTGACCCGACCTGGGCATCGTCCCGAAGCCGACCTCGAGGACCTGGAAGCCCTGCGCTACCTGGTGCGCGTCGACCTCGAGGGCCACCTCCGATCCGACTTCGCCACCTCACGGGGCCACACATCGACGGGCAAGACCGTCACGCGCCCCATGAGCGAGGTCGTCGTCGATGACCCCGCCTACCTCGTCGGCGTGTATGGCGATCACACGCTCCTCACGGCAGCGTGGGACGCGCTGGTGCGTCCTGCTTTCTCGCTGTCGTACGGGCGGCGCGAATACCCCATCGTCCTCCCCCTGCGGCTGCATTTCGACACAGGCAGCAGCAGCGACCTCACGCGCCTCATGCGCGAGTGGCCGTGGCTCGCGCCCCCATGGGCGCGGCCCTCTCTCGGACGCGACGTCACGCTGCGGTTGTACGAAACGCGCCACCCTCGCGTGGCGCGGTCAGGACTGCGCGCCTACGCGCCAACACCGGGGCAACACTCCGATGCGACGGGCTCGATCGAGCACCCTCCCGTCGAGGTGACGAACCCCGATGGGAACCCTGGCCTCGATCCGATCGACTGGTTCCTCTCAGTTGTGGAGTGAGGCTAACGTGACGCACATGTCCAACAGTTCTCTCGAACTCGTTGATGGCTCACGCCTCAGCGTCGAGGTTGACGGCGCAACCGTGAACCTCGCGCGACGCGACCCCGCCGGCCATCTCCTGCTCGGTACGACATTGGCCCCTGTCGAAGCTCACCGACTCAGTCGCGCCCTAGCAACCGCTGCGTTCGCGGCAGAGCGACCCCACTGATTCCTGCGGAACCCGCCCATTCGGCCGCGTGAAGTGAAGACCCACCTGCCGGGTGATTCCAGTGGAATCACCCGGCGTACTCCTTGGCCCACGAGCGTTCGACGCGGCGAATGGTCGCCAGGCTCACACCGAAGATCTTGGCCACCTCAGCTCGCGTGATGCCAGCCTCGCGCATCGTCACAGCGTTCGCGCGTTGCTGCGCGTCGAGCATGGGTGGCCGGCCAACCGTCTTGCCCTGCTTGCGCGCCTGCGCCAGTCCTTCCCCCGTGCGCTCGATGAGCACATCGCGCTCCCACTCCGCCAGGTCGGCGAGTACCGCCATGACGAGACGACCAGCGGGGTCCGAGGTGTCGAGGCGCGGGTGGTGGCACTCAACGATGACACCGCGCTTGCGCAGCTCCTCCATCGTTGTGAGCGTGTCCACACGGGGTACGCCCGAGACGGTCAAGCCTCGTCACAACGAGCCGATCACCGGACCTGAGATAGTCGATCGCAGCGTCCAAACCTGGGCGCTGCGACTTCGCACCCGAGACCGTGTCCGTGAAGATTCGCTCGCACCCGTCCGCTTCGCGTTGCGTGGCAAGCGTCGTTGGCTGCTCCCTCGTCGATCGTCGGGCGTAGCCGATTCTCACGCTCCGGCGGGAGATCCGAAGATCAGTTGGTTAGCTGTCGAGAAGACGGATGCCAGTACGTAAGTGACTTCGTTTCCGCCGTCCCACTCAGTCCCGTGCGCCGTGGCGTAGGAGTTGATCATGCCGGGCACGCTGCTCATGCCTTGCGTAGTGGCCTTGATCAGCAGGTCCACGGCGAAGACCTGGGCGCCTGCACTCGCCTTCAAGCCATCCGCTAGTTGTACGCGCATACCTGGCCTAAGGGTTGCTTCCTTGCCCATTGCGACAAGAGCCTCAGCTGCACCCTCGACCGCGGCTTCAACGATCACCAGTGCACCTACCGGGTTGTGGACCACGAGCGTAGCGAAGTCCTCTTCACTGAGGGGGTCGGCGATGCCGAACGATGCCGCCTTTCCCGTGAGAGCGGCACGCCATGCATCGCGCACACGTTCGTGCACGGCCGTCATGTCAAACCACTTCTTGTCTGAATCGTTCACTGCTCTACTCCATCGTCATTCGCGGGAACACTTCGGGGGCCGCCGATCTCCCTCCCGGGAAATGGGCGCGATTTCAGCGCGGAGGCTTCAGGTAGAGGCCACACGCGTCGAGTTCCTGATAGTTCGGAGCGAGTCCCCCACCACCAGACTGCGAATGAACCTGACGATAGTGCCTGTCTATGAAGCCATCGGGCCAGTACTCGATAACGCGGGTTAACGCTCCCCACCTGCTTTGAATCGCCTCGATCACCCGCACCTGGGCGTTCGCGAGCGAGGTGTTGTTCTTGACGTCGGTGACGATGGCGTAGGTATCTCCGTTAGAGACCCGCCAGACCTCGATGGGGTAGCGCTGCACATGACCGTAGGTCTCCACCTCCAGGTAGGTCGGGTTGGGGTCGTCGTCCCGCGCGTCCCGCCGCTGAGGCGGCGGAGTGTGCGGGGGAACCTTTGCCAGATCGACCTGAACCATGGGCGTCTCACTCCTTCCAAATCGGTCGTTCTTGATGCCGCCGGGGAATGCCCTATCTAGCGGCGACATTGACTTCATAGCATTGAGTTCATAGCTAAGGGTGACGAAACCGTCACATATCAGAGGGTTTTGATACCTCTGAGAGTGTCGCTGTCACCGTAAGCACCGTTGCCGGCGATGACGTCGTAGATGAGGCGGCGCGAGACCCCGAGGTCTGCTGCGAGCTTCGCTTTGGGCTCGCCCGCGGCCGCTTTCTGGCGCACGCGGGCGATCTGTGCGTCGGTGAGGCGGCGGGCGCGGCCCTTGTACGCGCCGCGCGCTTTGGCCAGGTCGATGCCTTCGCGTTGGCGTTCGCGGATGAGGGAGCGCTCGAGTTCGGCGACGGCGCCGATGAGTTGGCGTTGGAACGTCGCGAACGGGTCGGCCGCAGCATCGGGTGAGAAGGTGAGGCGTTCTTTGACGAACTCGACGCTCACTTTGCGCGCGGTGAGGTCGGAGACGATCTGCTCGAGGTCGATGAGTGATCGCGCGAGTCGATCCATCGACGCGACGCGCAACGTGTCACCGCGACGCACGTAGCGCAACGCATCCGACAGGCCGGCGCGATCGGCTCGGCTCTTGCCGGATTGGTGATCGGTGAACAGCTCGTCGACCGCCCCAAGTGCCTCTAGTTGCCTGGCTAGATTCTGCGACGTCGACGAGACGCGCGCATACCCCACGATTTGACCCGGCATGTCTAGACCCTACGCGCAACATGAGCAATAAGTCCACCGAGGACCCTATTTGCACGCGAGCCACAGAGCGGAGCAACTGTGCAAATAGGGTGTACCCAATTCTCACGGATGCGGACCGTTCGCGGTTTCGATACTCTTGATGCGTAGCCAAGGTGTTGATGAGAGCAGAAGGTGCGATGACTTTTCAGGTATACCGAAAGGGTTCGAGCTCGGCGCGCAAGAGCCCAGTGGTGACAATCCAGAAGAGTGGTGCAATCAGCATCAACGAGGCCGGATACAAGCAACTGGGGGAACCACGTTTCGTCCAACTCCTCCATGATGCTGATGAGCGTCTCATCGCCCTGAACCCCACAGAAGAGACTGACTTGGATGGCTACGCTGTTCGTCGGCAGAACGCTTCGAAGGGTACGGGGCCAGCTGTAATCTCTGCGGGTAACTTCGCCTCCGACTGTGGAGTTGATACACATCAGGCACGCAGGTGGGCACCTGAGTTGATCGACGGGATGCTCGTGGTCGATCTCAAGGTCGAAGGCGTCATCGTGATCTCCAACCGGGAACGGGGCCGACTGGCGCGCGAGGGAGGCGGCGGCACTCAGTGAAGGACCAAGCTCGCGGCGGGCATGCTTATCTCGACGAATCCACACAAGGTGACTACCTGGTTATTGCTAGCGTGATCGCACCTGGCGATGTGCGCGAGGCCCGAGCTGCGCTGCGGGGCCTCCTGCTGCCTCGTCAGCGCAGCTTGCACATGAAAGACGAGAAGAAGACCGCTCGACAAGACCTCATCGTCGCCACCGTGTGCAACCTCGAGTTGACCACCACTATCTACGTTGCCAAGCCGAGCGAACACAAAGGCCATACCGGAGCGCGCGACGCCTGTATCCAACGGGCCTCCAGTGACAGCGCCACCCAAGGCGTCCAACGTCTAGTCCTCGATCGCAACGACAGCTACATGAAGCGCGACGAGGCCTCGATCCTCAAGGGCGCCACACGTGCTGGCGTCAATCCCGTCCCCTTCAATTTCGGTCACATGAGCCGACACGAAGAGCCCATGCTGTGGGTACCTGACGTTCTCGGGTGGTGCTACGCGCGCGGCGGGACATGGCGCCACAGGGTCCATGACCACGTGCGCATCATCGCCCTCTAGATGTACTGACCGGGGACGTTGATCAATCGTGAGAACGGCGGCTGGTTCCCGCACGCCGTGTGAGGCCGGTGCTGGTTGTAGTGATGTAGCCACGCCTGGAGGGCGTCGCGGCGCTCTGTCTCGGAGGTGTAGCAGCGGGCGTAGGCCCACCCGTCGGCCATGGTCCGGTGGAAGCGCTCTACTTTCCCGTTGGTCTGCGGCCGGTACGGACGGGTCCTCTTCGGCGTGATCGACAGGGACTCACAGGTGTCGCGCCACAGGTGTGACCTGTAGGCGCCGCCGTTGTCGGACAGGACTCGTTCGATGGTGACGCCGCGGTCGGCGAACCACTCGACCGCGCGGTGCAGGACGCCGACGGCGGTCTCGTCGTCGTGGACCTCGGTGTACGCAACGCGGGAGTGGTCGTCGATGACGGTGTGCACGAATGCGTATCCGAGCTTCGGGCCCCCGTACTGATTGCGGGGCTTGTCCGGGGTGGCGACTCTGTTCTTTTCGCCTTGTGGTCGCCCGACGTAGCGCCAGCCGCCGCCGTCGGGGATGTTTCCGATCTTCTTCACGTCGACGTGCACCAACGACCCGGGGTGGGGGTGCTCGTAGCGCCTGATCGAATCGCCAGTGGCGCGGTCGATGTAGGCCAGCCGGTTGAGGTGTGCGGTGGTGAGGATGCGGTGCACGGTGGACGCGGCGACGCCGAGGCGGGACGCGAGCTGAACTGGGCCTTCACGCAACCGCATTCGCAGGCTGATGCATCGCTTCGTCGCCGCTGGCCCCGTCTTGTTCGGGGATGTCTTCGGGCGCGAGGATCGGTCGTTCATCGACTCGCCGGCGAGGTAGCGGTCGACCCAGCGCTTGACTGTGGGCCAGGAGACTTGGAAGCGAGCTGCGACCTCGCTGATCGGGTAGCCGGCATCGACAACCAGACGGGCGACCTTCAGTCGATGGCGCGGGGTCAGTGCTGCGTTGGGGTGGGGCATCGGATTCCCTGTTCGGGTAGTCATCGCTTGGTTGATGTCGACGGGCTCGCGGAGGAGTCGCCGCGGCAGGTCACGGGGCGTGTCGTGCGGCGAGCGCTCGGCCGGTGTGTGTCTCGGTGGCGGGCAGGCCGGCGGCTGGTCCTTGGTATGTGATGTGGCCTCCGTCGGGTCCTGCGTCGGGGCCGAGGTCGATGATGTGGTCGGCGGTGGCGATCAGGTTCAGGTGGTGGTCGGCGACGACGACGGTCGCGCCGCCGTCGACAAGGCGGTGGAGCAGGCGGGTCAGGGTGTCGACGTCGCTCATGTGCAGCCCTGTGGTGGGCTCGTCCAGCGCGTAGACGCTGGCGGTCTGCAGGATGCGGGTGGCGAGGCGCAAGCGCTGTCGTTCTCCGCCAGAGAGTGTGGACAGGGGTTGTCCGAGGGTGAGGTAGCCCAGGCCGACGTCGACCAGGCTGGCCAGCGGCGGGCCTGCGGGAGTGTTGGTGTAGCGGGTGGCGGCGTCGGCGACCGGCAGCCCGAGGACGTCTGCGATCGTTAGGCCGTCCAGGGTGTGGGTGAGCACTTCGGAGGTGTAGCGGGCGCCGTTGCAGGTGGTGCAGGTGACGGGGACGGGGCTGCTTCCGGGGGCGTCGAGGTAGGTGACGCCCAGGCCGGTGCAGTCGGGGCAGGCGCCGGCGCTGTTGGCGCTGAACATGGCGGGCTTGAGTTTGTGTCCGGGGGTGCTGCCTGCTTTGGCGAAGGCGTCTCGGAGCCAGTCCATGACGCCGGTGTATGTGGCGGGGGTCGAGCGTCGTGATCCGCGGATGGGGTGTTGGTCGATGATTGCGATGTCTGCGCGTCGGGGCAGGTTTGCCAGCAGAGACGTCTTCCCGGCGCCGGCGACGCCGGTGATGCAGGTCAGGACGCCCAGGGGGATGTCGGCGTCGAGGTGGTGCAGGTTATGGGTGGTGGCGTCGCGGATGATGAGGGTGCCGGTGGGGGTGCGGGGCATGGTGTTGAGGGTGGGTCGGGCTGCGAGGGCTGCGGCGATGGGGGTGTGCGCGTGGGTGAGCCGGGCGGGGGCGCCCTGGAAGGTGATGGTGCCGCCGGCGGTGCCGGCGCCCGGGCCCTAGGTCGATGACGTGGTCGGCGGCGGTGATGACGTCGGGGTGGTGCTCGACGACTAGGACGGTGTTGCCCTTGTCGCGTAGTGCGTGCAGGAGCGTGACGATCTGGGCGGTGTCGTGGGCGTGACGGCCGGCGGCGGGTTCGTCGAAGACGTAGGTCAGGTCGGTGAGGGCTGAGTCGAGGCGAAGGACGGTGCGGATGTGTTGTCCCTCGCCGCCGGACAAAGTGGAGGTGGAGCGATCCAGGGCGAGGTAGCCCAGGCCGACGCGGGTGAGATTGGCCAGTAGGGACTGCAACTGGGTGATGAGCGGTGCTGCGGTTGGTAGGTCGAGGTCCTCGAGCCAGCGGTGGAGGTCCGTTGCGGCCATGGCGTGGCAGGTGGTGATGGGGGTGTTGTCGATGGTGCAGGCGCGTGCGGCTGTGTTCAGGCGGGTGCCGGCGCAGTCGGGGCAAGGACCGGTGGTTGCGACGCGCTCGAGGGCGTCGCGCACGCGTGGTTTGAGGGCAGCGGGGTCTTTGGACAGGTACAAACGGGTGATCGTGGTCAGGACTCCTTCGTAGGCCATGGGGTAGGTGCCGGTATCGACGTTTGGTCCGGTGCCGGTCAGGAGGTGCTCGAGCTCGGCTGGGGTGTATGACTGCACGGGCTTGTCGTTGTCGAAGGCCCCGCTGCGGGCGTAGACCTTCCAGAACAGGGAGCCGACGGTGAAGTTGGGGAAGGTGATCGCCCCGTCGTTCAACGACAGGGATCGGTCCAGGACGAGATCGATGTCGAGGGTGGCGGTGCGCCCGATGCCTTCGCAGGCCGGGCACATCCCGGTGGCAGCGTTGAAGGACAGTGCGTGAGGTCCGGGTACCGGTGGGGTGCCGTGCCCGGCGTAGAGCTGGCGTAACAGGGACCAGGCATCGGTCGCGGTCCCGACGGTGGATCGGGGGTTGGCGCCCAGGGGGGCCTGGTCGACGACGATCGAGGCGCTGAGTCCTTCGAGGGTGTCGACGTCGGGGCGTGGCAGGTGGGGCATGAGGTT
>NZ_JADCTK010000011.1:0-5366 GCF_015070805.1 Dermacoccus barathri
TGATGGTGTGTGATGGTGTTTTGAGAACTCAACAGCGTGCCGATGTGATCATCGCCAAACAACAATTTTTGCTGGCCTTATGGCTGGTGTTGTTCTGGCTGATGTTTGATGGATAGATACAAGACACACGATCACCTTTTTTGTGGGTGGTGGTGTGGTGTCACCGTTTGATTTCGGCTGGGATACAGATTTTTTTAACGGAGAGTTTGATCCTGGCTCAGGACGAACGCTGGCGGCGTGCTTAACACATGCAAGTCGAACGATGAAGCGCCAGCTTGCTGGTGTGGATTAGTGGCGAACGGGTGAGTAACACGTGAGTAACCTGCCCCCTACTCTGGGATAAGCCTGGGAAACTGGGTCTAATACTGGATATGACCAATCACTGCATGGTGTGTTGGTGGAAAGATTTTTTGGTGGGGGATGGACTCGCGGCCTATCAGCTTGTTGGTGGGGTAATGGCCTACCAAGGCGACGACGGGTAGCCGGCCTGAGAGGGCGACCGGCCACACTGGGACTGAGACACGGCCCAGACTCCTACGGGAGGCAGCAGTGGGGAATATTGCACAATGGGCGAAAGCCTGATGCAGCGACGCCGCGTGAGGGATGACGGCCTTCGGGTTGTAAACCTCTTTCACCAGGGACGAAGCTAACGTGACGGTACCTGGAGAAGAAGCACCGGCTAACTACGTGCCAGCAGCCGCGGTAATACGTAGGGTGCGAGCGTTGTCCGGAATTATTGGGCGTAAAGAGCTTGTAGGCGGTTTGTCGCGTCTGCTGTGAAAGACCGGGGCTTAACTCCGGTTCTGCAGTGGGTACGGGCAGACTAGAGTATGGTAGGGGAGACTGGAATTCCTGGTGTAGCGGTGAAATGCGCAGATATCAGGAGGAACACCGATGGCGAAGGCAGGTCTCTGGGCCATTACTGACGCTGAGAAGCGAAAGCATGGGGAGCGAACAGGATTAGATACCCTGGTAGTCCATGCCGTAAACGTTGGGCGCTAGGTGTGGGGCTCATTCCACGAGTTCCGTGCCGCAGCTAACGCATTAAGCGCCCCGCCTGGGGAGTACGGCCGCAAGGCTAAAACTCAAAGGAATTGACGGGGGCCCGCACAAGCGGCGGAGCATGCGGATTAATTCGATGCAACGCGAAGAACCTTACCAAGGCTTGACATACACCGGAATCATGCAGAGATGTGTGCGTCTTCGGACTGGTGTACAGGTGGTGCATGGTTGTCGTCAGCTCGTGTCGTGAGATGTTGGGTTAAGTCCCGCAACGAGCGCAACCCTCGTTCCATGTTGCCAGCACGTAATGGTGGGGACTCATGGGAGACTGCCGGGGTCAACTCGGAGGAAGGTGGGGATGACGTCAAATCATCATGCCCCTTATGTCTTGGGCTTCACGCATGCTACAATGGCCGGTACAGAGGGTTGCGAAACTGTGAGGTGGAGCTAATCCCAAAAAACCGGTCTCAGTTCGGATTGGGGTCTGCAACTCGACCCCATGAAGTCGGAGTCGCTAGTAATCGCAGATCAGCAACGCTGCGGTGAATACGTTCCCGGGCCTTGTACACACCGCCCGTCAAGTCACGAAAGTTGGTAACACCCGAAGCCGGTGGCCTAACCCTTGTGGGGGGAGCCGTCGAAGGTGGGACTGGCGATTGGGACTAAGTCGTAACAAGGTAGCCGTACCGGAAGGTGCGGCTGGATCACCTCCTTTCTAAGGAGCACATGAGCTCTTGCATCACCGCGTGTGTGATGGGAGTGTGCTGGGTGGAACGATGATCATGGTGCACGCACTGCTCGCTCGAGCAGGCTCAAGTACGACACTGTCTTCGGATGGTGTGGGGAACGGGCCGGCCGAGGTGGGGTGGTGGGTGTGATTGGCGCGTTGTTGGGTTCTCAGGACATGCATCATGCGTGTTCTGGGGTTTGGCTGGCACTGACAGCCCGGCCACGAACGACTGCACGTGAGGACCTGTGAGGGTTCGGGTGTGGTTGTGGTGGGTTGGTTGGTGTGTGGCGTGTTGTTTGAGAATTACACAGTGGACGCGAGCATCTAGTATCTGTGATCTTTAAGTTTTTAAGGGCACACGGTGGATGCCTTGGCACCAGGAACCGATGAAGGACGTTGTAATCTGCGATATGCCTCGGGGAGTCGATAAACAGGCTGTGATCCGGGGATTTCCGAATGGGGAAACCCGACCAGAATCATGTCTGGTCACCTGCACCTGAACACATAGGGTGTTGGGAGGGAACGTGGGGAAGTGAAACATCTCAGTACCCACAGGAAGAGAAAACAAGAGTGATTCCGTGAGTAGTGGCGAGCGAAAGCGGATGAGGCTAAACCATGATCGTGTGAGACCTGTCAGGGGTTGCGGTTGTGGGGTTGTGGGACAGTGCTGACCTTGTCTGACAGCAGGGTGCGCAGTAAGAAACCGGTTGTGTAGTCGAACAGTTTTGAATGGCTGGGCGTAGAGGGTGCGACTCCCGTAGACGAAACATAATTGGCTGTGTTGTGCTGTTTCCCAAGTAGCACGGGGCCCGTGAAATCTCGTGTGAATCTGGCAGGACCACCTGCTAAGCCTAAATATTCCCTGGTGACCGATAGCGGACTAGTACCGTGAGGGAAAGGTGAAAAGAACCCCGGGAGGGGAGTGAAATAGATCCTGAAACCGTGTGCTTACAATCCGTCGGAGCCTCTATGTGGGGTGACGGCGTGCCTTTTGAAGAATGAGCCTGCGAGTTAGTGCTCAGTGGCGAGGTTAACCCGTGTGGGGTAGCCGTAGCGAAAGCGAGTCCGAACAGGGCGTTTGAGTCGCTGGGTCTAGACCCGAAGCGGAGTGATCTACCCATGGCCAGGTTGAAGCGCCGGTAAGACGGCGTGGAGGACCGAACCCACTTAGGTTGAAAACTGAGGGGATGAGCTGTGGGTAGGGGTGAAAGGCCAATCAAACTCCGTGATAGCTGGTTCTCCCCGAAATGCATTTAGGTGCAGCGTCGCGTGTTTCTTGCCGGAGGTAGAGCTACTGGATGGCTGATGGGCCCCACCGGGTTACTGACGTCAACCAAACTCCGAATGCCGGTAAGTGAGAGCGTGGCAGTGAGACTGCGGGGGATAAGCTTCGTAGTCGAGAGGGAAACAGCCCAGATCATCAGCTAAGGTCCCTAAGCGTGTGCTAAGTGGGAAAGGATGTGGAGTTGCTGTGACAACCAGGAGGTTGGCTTAGAAGCAGCCACCCTTTAAAGAGTGCGTAATAGCTCACTGGTCAAGTGATTCCGCGCCGACAATGTAGCGGGGCTCAAGCACATCACCGAAGCTGTGGCAATGACACACATACCCTTAACGGGGGTGTTGTTGGGTAGGGGAGCGTCGTGTGGCGAGTGAAGCGGCCGAGTGATCGAGTCGTGGATGCTACACGAGTGAGAATGCAGGCATGAGTAGCGAATGACGGGTGAGAAACCCGTCCGCCGAATAACCAAGGGTTCCAGGGTCAAGCTAATCTGCCCTGGGTAAGTCGGGACCTAAGGCGAGGCCGACAGGCGTAGTCGATGGACATCCGGTTGATATTCCGGAACCGGCGAAGAACCGCCCATACTGAACCATGGGATGCTAACCACCCGAACCACACCATTGAGGACTTCGGTCCTCGCGTGTGTGGGGAGCGTGGGACCCGATCGTGTAGTAGGTAAGCGATGGAGTGACGCAGGAAGGTAGCCTCCGCGGGGCGATGGTTGTCCCCGTTCAAGCATGTAGGCCGAACGTCTAGGCAAATCCGGACGTCGTATTGGCTGAGATGTGATGGTGACCACGTATGTGGGAAGTAGGGTGATCCTATGCTGTCGAGAAAAACTTCTAGCGAGGTTCGAGCCGCCCGTACCCCAAACCGACTCAGGTGGTTAGGTAGAGAATACTAAGGCGATCGAGTGAATCGTGGTTAAGGAATTCGGCAAAATGCCCCCGTAACTTCGGGAGAAGGGGGGCCCAAGCCTTGAAGCACTTGCGTGCTAGGGGTGAGGGTCGCAGAGACCAGGGAGAAGCGACTGTTTACTAAAAACACAGGTCCGTGCGAAGAAGTAATTCGATGTATACGGACTGACGCCTGCCCGGTGCTGGAAGGTTAAGAGGACTGGTTAGTCACCTTGTGTGGCGAAGCTGAGAATTTAAGCCCCAGTAAACGGCGGTGGTAACTATAACCATCCTAAGGTAGCGAAATTCCTTGTCGGGTAAGTTCCGACCTGCACGAATGGCGTAACGACTTCTCCACTGTCTCAACCACGAACTCGGCGAAATTGCAGTACGAGTAAAGATGCTCGTTACGCGCAGCAGGACGGAAAGACCCCGGGACCTTTACTACAGTTTGGTATTGGTGTTCGGTACGGCTTGTGTAGGATAGGTGGGAGACTGTGAAGCATTGGCGCCAGCTGGTGTGGAGTCATTGTTGAAATACCACTCTGGTCGTATTGAGCTCCTAACTTCGGTCCGTGATCCGGATCAGGGACAGTGCCTGATGGGTAGTTTAACTGGGGCGGTTGCCTCCCAAAGGGTAACGGAGGCGCCCAAAGGTTCCCTCAGCCTGGTTGGCAATCAGGTTTTGAGTGTAAGTGCACAAGGGAGCTTGACTGTGAGACAGACATGTCGAGCAGGCACGAAAGTGGGGACTAGTGACCCGACGGTGGCTTGTGGAAGCGCCGTCGCTCAACGGATAAAAGGTACCCCGGGGATAACAGGCTGATCTTGCCCAAGAGCTCATATCGACGGCATGGTTTGGCACCTCGATGTCGGCTCGTCGCATCCTGGGGCTGGAGTAGGTCCCAAGGGTTGGGCTGTTCGCCCATTAAAGCGGTACGCGAGCTGGGTTTAGAACGTCGTGAGACAGTTCGGTCCCTATCCGCTGTGCGCGTAGGAAACTTGAGAAGACCTGTCCCTAGTACGAGAGGACCGGGATGGACGAACCTCTGGTGTGTCAGTTGTTCTGCCAAGGGCACGGCTGATTGGCTACGTTCGGAAGTGATAACCGCTGAAAGCATCTAAGCGGGAAGCACGCTTCAAGATAAGGTTTCCATAACACTACGGTGTTGAGAGGTTCCCCAGAGACGATGGGGTTGATAGGCCGGATGTGGAAGCTCAGTAATGAGTGAAGCTGACCGGTACTAATAAACCGACAACTTAAAACATCACCAATTGTTCTGGTGCTCGCGTCCCTGTGTAATTCTGAAACAACAACCACATCCAGTCAGATCATGATGGTTAGTTTCATAGTGTTACGGTGGTTATAGCGAAGTGGGAAACGCCCGGTCACATTCCGAACCCGGAAGCTAAGCCCTTCAGCGCCGATGGTACTGCACTCGCCAGGGTGTGGGAGAGT
>NZ_JADCTK010000012.1:0-1310 GCF_015070805.1 Dermacoccus barathri
TGAAGCGCCCTGGGTTTCGTTCCGCGCTTATGTGGTGACGAGGGTTCTCGTCTGGGATTGATCGTAGGACGCTTCGACCTCGACCGGCGTGCGGTAGCCGAGTGCTTCGTGCAGGCGCTGGTGGTTCCACCAGGTCACCCACTCCAATGTCGCCAACTCGACCGCCGATGTCGACGGCCATGTCGTGCGTGAGTAGATCAGTTCGGCCTTGTACAACCCGTTGACCGTCTCAGCCAAGGCGTTGTCGTACGAATCGCCCACTGTCCCTACCGAAGGCGCGACGCCGTGCTCGGCCAGTGTGTCGGTGTAGGCCAGGCTGACGTACTGGACGCCGCGGTCGCTGTGGTGCACGAGCCGCCCACCCTGACGCGCCGCCGGCGTCGTCGCGATGGCCTGCTGCAACGCGATCATCGGCAACGCCTGCGTCGACAGCGACGACGCGACCGACCAGCCGACGATCTTGCGCGTGCACGCATCCGTGATGAACGCCGTGTACGCGAACCCGCTAACGGTGCGCACGTAGGTGATGTCTGCTACCCACAACATGTTCGGCGCCAACGCGTGGAAGTCGCGCTCCACGAGATCCGGGCGGTGGTCGGGCAGCTTCGACGGCACGGTCGTGAACGGGCGGCGCCCACGGCGAACACCGTGCAGCCCAGCCGTTCTCATGAGTCGCGCGGTCTGGTCGCGTCCGATCATCCAGCCCTCGCGGCGCATCGCGTGCCACATCTTGCGATGGCCGTACACCCCGTAATTCTGGGCGTGGAGGCGTTTCACTTCCTCCACAAGGACGTCGTCACGGATCGCTCGCGCGCAGCGAGGGCGGGCTTTCGCGGCGCGGTAGCCACGGGAGGTGATGAACCCACAGTCCGTCGCGCGAAGGGCGCGACAGATCGGCTCGACCCCGAAACGATCACGGTGTTCGTCGATGAACCGGATCATCTCGTCGTGGGGCGGTCGAGTTCCGCTGCGAAAAAAGCCGAGGCCTTCTTCAAGATCTCGTTCGCCCGCCTCGTTTCGGCGAGTTCGCGGCGTAAGCGCCGGTTCTCTTCCTCGAGCGACTCACGCGGCTTCGCCGCGCCAGTCGCCGCTGGCTCTTCGCCGGGGCGGGGCATCCAGTTACGGATCGTGGCCGGCGCTATCCCGAGCGACGCTCCCACAGCGTCCATCGCGACACGCTGCGAGCATCCATCGGCGGCGCGCTTGTCCAGCACCATCCGCACCGCATGCTCACGCAAGTCCTGGTCGTACTTCTTGGGCATGGTCCGATTCTCCTTCAGGAAGGACGGAACCAAACCCAGGGCGCTTCA
>NZ_JADCTK010000013.1:0-1051 GCF_015070805.1 Dermacoccus barathri
CGGCGTTCTTCGCGAGGTACTGACGCAGCAACCGGTTCGTGTTTTCGTTCGTGCCGCGCTGCCATGGCGAACGGGCGTCACAGAAGAACACTTGCATGCCCAGGGCGTGCGTCACCTGGTCGTGGAAGGCCATTTCCCTGCCGCGATCCCACGTCAACGACCGACGAAACTGCGGCGGCACGTCGGCGAGATTCTCGATGAGAGCGTCCCTGACGGCGTCAGCCTTATACCCGTCGGGCAGGGCAACGACGCGCACCAGGCGGGTGGAGCGTTCGACGAGGGTGGCCACGGCGGACGGGCGCTGGCCCATGATGAGGTCACCTTCCCAATGGCCGACTTCGGCCCGGTCTTCGACGCTGGCGGGTCGATCGTGAATGGAGGCCATGTTCCGCAACACGCCGCGGCGTTGTCGGGGCTTCGCGACGCGCGCATGGCGCAGGGATCGCCCTGATCGCAGGAGGCTTCCCTGTCGTGGCGCACGGATCTGGCCGGTGTACAGGGCGTGGTAGATCGACTCGTGCGACAACGAATCCTGCTGTTCGCGCCGTAGCCAGTGGGCGATCTGGGTGGGTGACCACCCTCGTTCCAGCTTCGCCGCGACTAGGCTCGACAGCGCCGGGTCGCGGTGGAGGCGTGAGGGTTTCGGGCGGCGCGCGTTGCGCCACGCGCCCGCGTCAGCGCTGGCCGCGCGATAGGTGCCGGGGCCGCCGTGGCGGGCGACTTCGCGGCTGATGCTCGTGTGATGCCGTCCCAGCCGAGCGGCGATGACACGGCACGATAAGCCGGCGGCGAGGCCGCGGGAGATCTCTTCACGTTCACTCAGCGACAGGTGCCGCCGGTTCCGGGCGCGCGGCGGCGGTTTCACTCCGCCATGGCGGCGCAGCAGCGTCCGGACTGGGGTTTGGCTGACGCCGATCGTGCGGGCGATGAGCCTGATCGACTCACCCTTCGCCCACAACGCCCAGACGTTCTCCTGCTGCTCGTTCGACAACCCGGCCATGACACCCACGATCCCCTATCGGTGGTGGTGCGTTGACCGGTTGAACTCGCC
>NZ_JADCTK010000002.1:0-552006 GCF_015070805.1 Dermacoccus barathri
CGCCCGGTCACATTCCGAACCCGGAAGCTAAGCCCTTCAGCGCCGATGGTACTGCACTCGCCAGGGTGTGGGAGAGTAGGACACCGCCGGACTCCTTCCAATGGAAAAGGGGGTTCTCGAACGATCTGAACGTGTCACACGTGTGACGGCCTCGCAGCCCAACGGCTCGGCCCACACCGACAACAGTTCAGGTTCGAGAACCCCCTTTTTCGCATACCCAAAAGTCTTTCCTTCAACGCGTCTGGGACCGTCTCAGGTTTCTTGCATTGTGCGGCGGCTACCCTCACACGTGTGGCTGTGAAGCAGGGGAATAGGAGCGGCGTCAGATCCCGACGCGGTTGGCGCGACGAGGGTTGGCGGGACGAGGTTGCGACCTGGGCCGGCCGGCTGCTTCTCGTTGCTGCGCTCGTGTCCCTCGTGGCGATCCCCGTTCGTCGCAACACATTCCTCAACGTCGTCATGGACGTCCTCGGCTGGTTCGACATCCCCAGTGAGCCGTCACTCTTCGTGGTCTGCATGACACTCGTGCTCTCCGGTGGAATACGACGTCGCTTCCGAGCAGCTCACACGGCGCTCGTGTTCATCATGGGCCTCGCCGTCTTCGACTCCGTCATGCGGATCTTCTTCCGCACAGAGTCGCTTCTCATGCTCGATCGGCTCCACGTTCACGGGGCCTATCGAGATTGGGCACGCTTCCAGGTATCGCCGATCGTCTCCAGCGTCACGCTGGGCATCTCGGTTGCGAGCTTCGCCCTCGTCTTAGCTTCTCGACGTGCGTTCAAGACTCGTCTCAGCGAAGGCGCGAAGCGGGCCTCCCTCGTCGCCCTGCTCAGTGGGTGGGCCTTCTCCGTTCTCGTGACCGTGGCACTCACGCTGTTCTTCCCTCGCAGCCTCGACACCGTGGGGCAACGGGTCGTGTGGGGAATCCGGAGCGCTTTCGGTGTCCGGACTCCTCCTGACACTCCGGGATTCGCCGGCCACCACGGTCATCAGTGGGTCTTCGGTATCGGCAGCGTCCTGTCCACACTCGCGTTGTTGTTCGCCGTCCTCGTGCTGTGGCGCTCCGGGCGTGTACGTGGCCTGACGGACGCGGACGACGAATTGCGTCTGCGTGCTCTGCTTCTCGAACACGGCGAGGACGACTCGCTCGGTTACTTCGCGACGCGTCGTGACAAGTCCGCGCTCTTCGCACCAGACGGGCGAGCCGCGCTGACGTTCCGCAACGAGGGAAGCGTCAGCGTCGCATCGGCCGACCCCGTGGGGCGACGCGAATCCTGGAACGGCGCGATCGAAGGCTGGCTGGAGCAGTGCGCTGAGCACGGGCTCTACCCGGCGGTGCTGTCGGCGAGCGCTGACGGCGCGCAGGCGTACGTCGACGCCGGCCTCAAGGCGTGGTCCTTGGGCGACGAGGCAATCATCGACGTCGACGCATTCACTCTTCAGGGGCGCACGATGCGTCCCGTGCGCCAGGCGGTCACCCGCGTCGAACGCGCCGGTTACTCGACACACGTGCGCCGGCACGAAGAGCTGTCCGGCCAGGAACTCGACGAGATCTCGCGGCTGGCGGACGCCTGGCGCGGCAACGAGACCGAGCGTGGGTTCTCCATGGCGCTCAACCGTCTCGGCGATCGCGCTGACGGACGCTGCGTCGTCATCACGGCTCACGACGAGAGCGGGGCCGTTCGCGGGTTCCTGTCCTTCGTGCCGTGGGGTGCGCGTGGACTGTCCCTCGACGTCATGCGCCGTGACCGGGCCGCAGAGAACGGGCTCAACGAGTACATGGTCGCTCACCTCGTCGAGGCGGCGCCGGCGCTGGGCGTCCGGCGCATCTCGCTCAACTTCGCGGTTTTCCGCAACGTCTTCGCCGATGCCGATGAGGTCGGCGCCGGCCCCGTGACGCGCCTGAGCGACAAGGCGCTGTCGTTCGCTTCTCGCTTCTGGCAGCTCGAGACGCTCTACCGCTCGAACGACAAGTACCGACCCGAGTGGGTGCCGCGTTATCTCTGTTACGACCCCGAGCTGACGGTGCCGCGCGCCGCCCTGGCCATGGGCGTGGCGGAGGGCTTCGTGCCCCTTCTCGGTCCGCGCCTGCTCGTGGGTCCGAAGCCGGCCGACCACCAGCCGCCCCGCCCGGAGGCGGACTTCGTCGAGCGGGTTCAGGCGCTCGAGGCCGAGAGCCTCACCCCGCGCGTTCCCGAGCCGCGGCGCAGTGAGCAGCAGCGCGTCCGGCGCGCGAAGCTGACGCAGATGGCCGAAGCCGGCGTGGAGGCCTACCCGCCCCGCGTTCCGCGGACGACGACCGTTGCCGACGTCGTGGCGCGCCATCCCGATCTGGAGCCCGACGCCGCAACGGGGGAGCGAGTCTCCGTCACGGGCCGAGTGCGCGCTCTGCGCGACCTCGGTGGGGTGAGCTTCGTCGTGCTCGAGGAGAACGGCGTTCGCCTTCAGGCGATGGCCACACGGGGCGGCACCCCGGAGCCTGCCTTCGGCCGTTGGGGCCACTGGATCGATCTCGGCGACATCATCAGCGTCAGCGGCGAGGTGGTGACCTCGAAGCGCGGCGAGTTGTCGGTTCTCGTGGACTCGTGGCAGATGGCGGCCAAATGCCTCAGCCCGGTACCCGATCTGCACTCCGGCTTCCGCGACCCTGACGCCCGCGTGCGTCAGCGCTCGCTCGACCTCATCGTCAACGCCGACTCCATGGAGATGCTGCAAGCACGCTCGCGTGGGGTGCGCGCTTTCCGTGACGCGTTCGACGACCTGGGCTACACCGAGGTGGAAACCCCGATGCTCCAGGCCGTGCACGGCGGAGCGTCCGCGCGGCCGTTCAAGACACACATCAACGCCTACGGCATGGATCTGTTCCTGCGCATCGCGCCGGAGCTCTATCTCAAGCGCCTCGCGGTCGGTGGCATGCAGAAGGTCTTCGAACTGAACCGCAACTTCCGCAACGAGGGTGCCGACGCGACGCACAACCCCGAGTTCACCTCGCTCGAGGCCTACGACGCGTACGGCGATTACACAACGATGCGTCACCTGACGCGCGAGGTCCTGCTCGCAGTGGCACGCGCCGTGCATGGGGAGGAGATCGCGCTGCGACCGATGTCGGACGGCAGCGTGGAGCGTGTCGATCTTTCTGGACCGTGGCCCGCCGTGCCCGTCCACGAGGCGGTGTCGAGGGCCTGCGGCGTGACGCTCACGTCCGCGTCGACACGTGAGGACGTCGCTGCGGTGTGCGAAGCCCACGGCATCGATGCTCCGCGGGAGAAGAGCGCCGGCGAACTCGTCGTCGAGCTGTACGACGACCTCGTCGAGGCACGAACGACCTTCCCGACGTTCTACACCGACTTTCCCGTCGAGACGTCGCCGCTCACGCGCGAGCACCGTGACGATCCGCGCCTCTCGGAACGCTGGGACCTCGTGGCCTTCGGCGCCGAGATCGGTACGGCGTACACCGAGCTCGTCGATCCGGTCGAGCAGCGTCGTCGCCTCACCGAGCAGTCGCTCAAGGCGGCGGCCGGTGACGTCGAGGCGATGTCGCTCGACGAGTCGTTCCTCGGCGCGCTCGAGTACGCGATGCCGCCCACGGGTGGCCTCGGCATCGGCGTCGACCGCACGATCATGATGCTGCTTGGGGCTCCGATCCGCGCCACGCTCGCGTTCCCGTTCGTCCGTCCGCAGGGCTGAGGGGACCAGCCACGGCGAAGAACCCGGCTCTCGTCTCCACATGAGCAATGAGTTGCATCACATTTCCTTGGGTCCTTTTCACCCATTGATGACCTATGAGCGGCAAGATCAGTAGGTGAGTGCGCGAACGAACGCGTCGCGCAAAGGGATTCAAGGGGAACCATGAAGAAGTCGCTCAGCGCAGTAGCCGCAGCCTTCGGTCTTGTCAGCATCGGCCTTGCACCCGCAGGCGCGAGCGCCGGGCAGGCCTCGTCCAAGACCCCGACGTCCGGCGCGTCGTCGAGCTACACGCCACCGCCGGTGTCGTGGGGAGCCTGCAAGGCGCCGAGTCTCGTCAAGGCGGGTGCCCAGTGCGGCTACGTCACGGTGCCCCTCGACTACGCGAAGCCGAAGGGCGCGAAGATCAAGCTCGCCGTCTCCCGTATCAAGCACAAGACGCCCGACGCGAAGAAGCAGGGCATCATGCTCGTCAACCCGGGTGGCCCCGGCGGTTCCGGCCTGACGTTGGCACGCCTGGGTCAGTGGGTGCCGAACGGAGGCGGCGACCCGTACGACTGGATCGGATTCGACCCGCGAGGCGTCGGCGACAGCCTCCCGAGCCTCGCGTGCGACGGTAACTACTTCGGCTACAACCGCCCCGACTACCGCGTGACGAAGGCCGGCACGGAACGTCAGTGGCTACACAAGACCGCGGGCTACTCGAAGGCCTGCTCGAAGGCGGACGGCGCACGTCTGTTGCCGCACATGAAGACCGTCGACAACGTGCGTGACATGGACTCGATCCGCAAGGCCCTCGGTGAGAAGCAGATCAACTTCTACGGTTTCAGCTACGGCTCCTACCTCGGCCAGGTCTACGCGACGATGTATCCCAAGCAAACGCGCCGCATGGTGCTCGACGGCGTCGTCAACCCCAAGGACGTCTGGTACGACGCGAACCTCAACCAGGACGTCGCGTTCGACGCGAACATGGACACCTTCTTCGACTGGGTCGCCAAGAACGACGCCACCTACCACCTGGGTAAGAGCGGCAAGGCGATCAAGAAGCGCTGGTACGCGATGCTCGACAAGCTCGCGAAAACGCCGGCCGACGGCAAGATCGGACCGAACGAGTGGACGGATGCCTTCCTCAACGCCGGTTACTACGTGTTCGGCTGGGAAGGTGACGCCGAGGCACTCGTCGCGGCGTTCAAGGGCGACTTCGGCCCGGTCACCGACCTCTACGACGAGGCGAACGGCTCCGGCCCGGGTTCGGACAACGGGTATGCGGTCTACCTCGGCACGCAGTGCTCGGATGTTGCCTGGCCCACGTCGTGGAACAAGTGGAAGGCCGACAACACGCGCGTCGCCAAGAAGGCGCCGTTCGAGACGTGGGCCAATGCGATGTTCAACCTTCCGTGCACGAGCTGGCCGGTGAAGGCGAGCAACCGCCAGGCGCCCCGTGTCGACGGTTCGAAGGTCGGGCCCATCCTGCTCATCTCGGAGACGAAGGACGGCGCGACGCCGTACGGCGGTGCGCTCGAGGTGCGTAAGCGCTTCCCGAAGAGCTCGCTCATCGAGGGCGTCGGCGGCACGACGCACTCGGGTTCGCTGAGCGGTATCGCGTGCACGGACGACAGGATCGCCACCTACCTGCTGTCCGGCAAGACGCCGCAGCGCACTCGCGGGCAGGGGCACTCGGACGTGAAGTGCGAGCCGGTGCCGCAGCCGGCGCCGGGCCCGGCGAACGCGCTGACGGAGTCGGCGTCCGACTCGAGGCGCGGCCACGGTCACGGCAAGGGCCACGGCAAGAAGCGTCACGGCATGCCGCAGGATCTGCGCGCCCAGTTGCAGCAGGCCGCTTCGTCGACCCGCTGACGGACTGACCCTTGAACGCCCGAGCGGCCGGCACCCCCAAGGTTGCCGGCCGCTCGGGCGTTTCGCCGTGCGCGTCGATCAGTGACGCAGAGCCTTGCGGGCCAGTGCGTTACCGATGAACTGCGCGATCTGCACGAACACGATGATGATGACGACGGCTGCCCACGTCACTGCCCACTGGTAGCGCTGGTAGCCGTACGCCAGCGCGAAGTTGCCGAGACCGCCGCCGCCCATCGCGCCGACGACCGCGGTCATGTCGATGACGGCGACGAGCGCGAAGGTGTACCCGAGGATGAGCGGCGCGAGCGCCTCGGGGATGAGAACGGTGCGGATGATCCGCCACGGGCTCGCGCCCATCGCCTGAGCCGCCTCGATGACGCCCGGGTCGACACTCACGAGGTTCTGTTCGACGATGCGACTGATGCCGAAGGTTGCGGCGAGCGTCAGCGGGAAGATCATCGACGCGGTACCGATCGTCGAGCCGGTGACCTTCAGCGTCAGCGGACCGAGCGCGGCCGCGAAGATGATGAACGGGATCGGCCGGATGATGTTGACGAGCACGTTGAGGATCGTGTGAACCGTCGGGTTGGCCATGATGCCGCCGCGGCGCGTCGTGTTGAGCAGCACGCCGAGCACGAGCCCGAACAGACCGCCGAGGACGATGGTGGCGCTGACCATGAGGAGGGTCTGCCCGACCGACTCCCACAGCACGGGGCGCAGTGCGCTCCAGTCCGTGTCCGCAGTGATGACCTTCATGCCGTGGCCTCCTCGAGTTCGTGGACGGTGGCCACCTGGGCGAGGTCGGTCAGCATCTGCGTGACGGTGTCGTCGTCACCGCGCAGGGCCAGGGTCAACGTCGTGAGGTTCGCTTCCTTGAGGGGCGTCAGCCCGCCGTGGACGATCTCCGGTTCGACATTGCGCGCACCGGTGGAGGCGAGCACCCGCCCGAAGCCGGCGGAGTCGTGGACGGTCGCGGTGACGAGGCGACCGCTCACGCGCCGGCGCAGCAGATCGATCTCACGGGCGTCCGGCACGTTGCGCAGCGTTGCGTCGACGAGACGCCGCGTGGCGGGCGAGGCGGGGGAGCCGAGCACCTGCTCGGTCGGCCCGGATTCGACGAGGCGGCCGTGTTCGAGGACCACGACGTCGTCGGCCAGTTCACGCACGACGTCCATCTCGTGCGTGATGACGACGATCGTCACGCCGAGTTCGTCGTTGACGCGGCGCAGCAGGGCGAGAACGTCCTTCGTCGTGTCGGGGTCGAGCGCCGACGTCGACTCGTCGGCGAGCAGGATCTCCGGGTTGGTCGCGAGAGCGCGGGCGATGCCGACGCGCTGCTTCTGCCCGCCGGAGAGTTCGTCGGGGTAGGCCCACGCCTTCTCCGTGAGGCCGACGAAGTGAAGGAGCTCGGTGATGCGTGCCTCGATCTTCGCCTTGTCCCACCCCGCGACCTCGAGCGGGTAGGCCACATTGGCGTACACCGTGCGGGACCGGATGAGGTTGAACTGCTGGAAGACCATGCCGATCCGAGCGCGCAGGGCGCGGATCTTTTTCGCGTTGAGGCTCGTGAGGTCGATGCCGTCCACCTCGACGGTGCCCGTCGTCGGTGTCTCGAGCGCATTGATGAGGCGCACCAGGGTGCTCTTGCCGGCGCCCGAGAAGCCGATGACGGCGAGCACGCGACCAGTGGCGACGTCTAGGTCGACATCCTGGAGGGCGCTGACCTCCTTCGAGCCGCGCACGAAGGTCTTGCTCACGCCACGCAGACGGACTGCGGGTGTGGTGTCGTTCGGGGGAGTAGGGGTCACTTGGCGGCCTTGATCTGCGACTCGAGACGGGCGAGGATTCCGCGCACGTCCGTGACGGAGCGCTTCACCTCGAACTGGGTTCCCTTGGTGCGCTTCGCGATGAGGTCCTGCACCGACTTCTCGTGGTAGGCCTGCACGAACTTGGCGTACGCCGGGTTGTCGGCGTCCTTCTTCCGAGCGGCGATGACGTTGATGTACGGCTCGGAGGACTTGGCCTTCGGGTCGTCCTTGAACAGCGCCTTGCTGGGGTCGAGGTTCGCGTCGGCGGCGAAGTTGTTGTTGACGACCGCACCTTCGACGGACGGCAGGGCGGCCGCCGTCTGTGCGGCTTCCACCGGGGCGACCTTGACCTTCGACTTGCCTGCGTCGATGTCGGCGGGTGTCGAGAGGGAGTTGCCGCCGCCCTTGAGCGTCAGCAGGCCGGCGCTCTGCAGGAGCAGGAGAGCGCGTGCCTGGTTCGTCGCGTCGTTCGGGATGGCGACCTTGCCACCCTTCGCGAACTCGTTGATCTTCGAGTGCTTCTTCGAGTAGAGCGACAGCGGCACGATGTACGTGGAGCCCACCGGCGTCAGGGTGTCGTTCTTCGCGGCGTTGTAGTCGGCGAGGAACTGAAGGTGCTGGAACTGGTTGAGGTCGACCTGGCCCTGGGAGAGGGCCGGATTGGCCTGCGTGTAGTCGGTGAAGTTGACCGGCTCGATCTCGAGGCCGTACTTCTCCTTGCCGACCTTGATGAGTTCGTTCCAGTACGGGTCGGACGCTTCGGTGGTACCGACGGTGATCTTCGTCAGCTTCTCGTCGTCGCTACCCGTGAAGGCCTTGATGCCGAAGCCTGCAGCGAGGGCGACGACGAGGGCGCCTGCGCCGAACGCCGCGTACTTGCCGCCGTTGCTCTTCGGCTTCTCCGGAAGGGCCGGGATGGCGGGGGTGTCGGTGCTGGTGGTGGGCGTCGACTTTTCGTTTTCGGACATGGTGGTGCCTTCCTCAAAGGCGCGTGGGTTGCGCCGGTGGGGTGGGCGGTGCCGGCGACCGCCCGACGATGGGTGCGGTCAGTGCTTGGGGCGCGCGAACGCGGCGTCGTGCGTGTGCGGTCGCGCGGTGGGGGCCTGGGTGGGGCGATGCGTGTGCTGCATGTGATCTCCCGGGATCGGGCGCACCGGTACGAAGCCCTCGAAAGGGATGTGTTCCGGGTGCGGAACGTGCTTGCCGCGCGGTTGACGCGGCCGGGTCATCACCTGGAGCACCCCGCCACGTTCGTGAGGGTTGCCGTCCGACCAGCCAGGGCTTTGCATCGGATCTCTTGACCGGCATTACATTAGAGACGCCGCGAGAAGCCCGTCAAATCAAGTGATCTGGGCCACTCTGCGTCACCGCTGGACCGAGTTTCCTGCGGTTGGGTAGTCGCCGCCTCGACCCAACGGCAGGAAAGTCTGCCCAGTGGAGAGATGCGCTGACGCCGTGCTCTCCCCGTGGGCTGGAGTCACTAGGGGCGGAGCGTGGACTCCACGGGGTCGAGGTACCCCCGAGCTCGCGCTTATTTGCTCGGCGGAAGCACGTCGGTCTGCGCGGGGAGGTCGGCCACGCCGACCGGGCACGTCACGCCCTTGTAGCCGTGATTGCAGTACCCGCCTGGATTTTTCGCGAGGTACTGCTGGTGGTAGCCCTCGGCCGGCCAGAACTTTCCGGCTTCGTCGGCGGGCTTCATCTCCGTCGTGATGGCGCCGCGGCCCGCGTCGGTCAGCGCACCCTGGAACGCTTCTGCGGTGCGACGCGTAGCGGTCTCCTGCTCGGGCGTCGTCCAGTAGACCGCAGAGCGGTACTGCGTGCCGATGTCATTGCCCTGACGGTTGGCCGTCGTCGGGTCATGGTTCTCCCAGAACGCCTTGAGCAGCTGGGCCGGGGAGACCTTCTCCGGGTCGTACGCGATCTGGACGGCCTCGGTGTGGCCCGTCGTGCCCGTGCAGACGTCCTCGTATGAGGGGTTCTCACGGTCGCCACCCATGTAGCCGACGGCCGTCGAGACGACCCCCGGGATCTGCCAGAAGATGCGCTCCGCACCCCAGAAACATCCCATCGCGACGTACAGCGTCTCGGTCTTGTCCGGCCACCCGCCGAGCAGTGGCGTGCCGAGAACGTCGTGCACGGCAGCGACGTCGACCGGGGCGGAATCCTGACGGGTGAACCACATGGGGCGTTCCTTTCACTGGGGTCGCTGTGTTCAACGCAGGCGCGTCCGAGAGGATTCCGAGCGGGTGTCGCCGGGGTGCACTTCAGTCGACGAGCGGCGGCACTTCGAGTGGGATGGGGCGCAGTAGCCTCGCGCGGATCTCGACCATCGTCTGCGCGTGCGTGTCGAGCGCGACGTCCTCGGAAAGCGTTGGCATCCGAGGCGGCACGGCCCGCTTGTGGCCGTCGTTGTCAAGGCCGACAAGCACCATCGTGCACTCGGTTGTGAGGTTCAGTTCGCCCGTGCGCGGGTTGCCCGAGCGCACTCGCGCCGACACGTGCATGCTCGACGTGCCCGTGTGGATGAGCCGCGCCTGCACCTCGACGAGGTCGCCGACGTGCAACGGCTGGTGGAAGCGCACATTGCCGACGTAGGCCGTCACGCAGTAGTGCCCGCTCCACGCCGCGGCACAGGCGTACGGGGACTTGTCGATCCACTCGAGCATCCGGCCGGCACCGACGCGCCCGCGCACGTTGGCATCCATCGGTGCGGCCATGAAACGCAGGGTGATGTGGCGTCGGGTTCCGGGCCTGCCGTCGATCGTAGGGCCGGTACCGCCGGAAATTCACTTGTCGGGCGCGCGGTTGCTGGCGTTCCATGACTGGCATGAACACGGTGCGCATCGAACGGATCACCCCTGAACACCCGCAGTTCGAGGAGTGGGCGACCGTCTTCGTCACGGCCGGGCGCCGCCAGTGGGGGCGCGACACGACTGCCTACCCGCCGAACGAACTCGCACAGATGTGGGAGTCCCTGGCCCACGCGAAGGTCTGGCTCGCCGCGATCGACGACGGCGACGTCGTCGGGTCCGCAGCCATCGGGATGCCGACGCAGGACAACCCACATCTCGCCGGGTTCGACGTCGCCTGCCTCGACGAGCGGGCTACGGCGCTCAAGCAACGTCTCGTCGACGAGGTCGAACGTGTCTGCCGAGAGGCCGGGCGCACCACGCTCATGATCGAAACGCAGACGCCGGTCGGTGCCGCCAACGACGAGGCCGCCTTCTTAGAAGCAGCGGGCTATGCGGAAGCGCAGACGTGCGTGCGTAACGGGCAGCGGCTCCCCGTCAGCGCCGACATCGGGGCCGAGATGCGCCGCGTCATCGAGATGAACGACGGCTACCGCATCGAGACCGTCGTCGGTCGGCTTCCCGAAGACTGGCTGCCGGAACGGGCGCGCCTCGCCGGAATGATGTCGACCGACACACCTCTCGGCGCCCTCGCCATCGAGCCGGAGAACTGGACCCCCGAGCGCGTCACCGCGATGTTCGACGAGGACGAACGTCGCGGGCGCGTCGTCGTAGAGGCCGTGGCCTGGCACGAGGAATCCGGTGAGATGGCCGCGTTCACGCACGTTTCGGTGCCCGCGGAAACACCGTGGATCGCCTACCAGGACGACACCCTCGTCGCGAAAGCCCACCGGGGCCATCGGCTCGGCTACCGCGTGAAGGCTGCCGTGTCCTTGGCTCTGCCCCAGGCCGCGCCCGGCGTCACCGTGCAACGCACCTGGAACGACGAGACCAACGAGCACATGCTGCGCATCAACCGTGAACTCGGCTACGAGCGAGAGGGGACGTTGGTCGAGTGGCAGAAGGTGCTCGATTCGGCTCCGGGTGACGCTGCACACGACGCCTGAATGACAAGGCACCGGCCCCCGTGGACGAACGGTGGCGCGGGTGACACGCGGCACTCGGTAACCTTGGGCGTGTGACCGATGTACTGACGATGCAAGATGCCCTGTTGACGTTGCAGAAGTACTGGACCGACCGCGGTTGCATGGTGGTCCAGCCCTACAACACCGAGGTCGGGGCGGGAACGATGAACCCCGCCACGGTCATGCGCGTCCTCGGGCCCGAGCCGTGGCACGTCGCGTACGTCGAACCCTCCGTGCGCCCCGACGACAGCCGCTACGGCGAGAACCCCAACCGTCTGCAGACGCACACGCAGTTCCAGGTCATCCTCAAGCCCGACCCGGGCAACCCGCAGGAGCTCTACCTCGGCTCCCTGCAGGCGCTCGGCATCGACCTCGACGCGCACGACGTGCGCTTCGTCGAGGACAACTGGCAGCAGCCCGCCATCGGCGCGTGGGGCCTCGGGTGGGAGGTCTGGCTCGACGGCATGGAGGTCACGCAGTTCACCTACTTCCAGCAAGTCGTGGGCCAGAACCTCGAGCCGATCTCCGTCGAACTCACCTACGGCATGGAGCGCATCCTCATGGCGCTCCAGGGCGTCACGCACTTCAAGGACATGGCGTACGCCGAGGGCATCTCCTACGGCGAGGTCTTTGCGCAGAACGAGTACGAGATGTCGCGCTACTACCTCGACGACGCCGACGTCGAGACCGCGCACACCTTCTTCAAGAACTACACGGACGAAGCGCAGCGCATGATCGACGCCCGCCTGCCCGTGCCGGCGTGGACGTACGTGCTCAAGAGCTCGCACGCGTTCAACATCCTCGACTCGCGTGGAGCAGTGTCGACCACCGAGCGCGCCCGCTCGTTCTCGCTCATGCGCCGCCTCGCCCGCGAGGCCGGCGCGCTGTGGACCGAACGCCGCGAGGAGCTCGGCTTCCCGCTGCTCAAGGAGGGCGTCGCCACGTCGCGTGTCAACGAGATCGCTGCTGCAGCGGAGACTGCGCCGAACGTGACGCAGCCGGTCCAGAAGGCCGAGTCGGCGGCGGACCTCGGCGACGCCGCTCAGGCGTTCGCGTTCGAGATCGGCGTCGAGGAGATGCCGCCGCACGTCGTCGACGCCACCCTCCCCGCGGTCAAGGACGCCGTCACGACGGCGCTCGCGGCCACCCGCCTCGAGCACGGTGACGTGAGCGTCGTCGGCACGCCGCGCCGCATCGTTGTCACGGTGCCCGGTGTCAGCGCGCACGAGCCGGACGCAGAGACGCTCGCCAAGGGCCCCAAGGTCGCGGCCGCCTACGACGCCGACGGCAAGCCCACGAAGGCGCTCGAGGGCTTCGCGCGCGGCAAGGGCGTCTCCGTCGATGACGTCGTCACCGCTGAGTTCGACGGTACGGAGCACGTCGCCGTCAAGCAGACGCAGACCGGTCGCGGTGTGCTCGAGGTGCTCGGCGCGATCGTCACTGACGTCGTCGCGGGCCTGCGCAGCGACAAGAACATGAAGTGGAACGACCCGGAGCTCACCTTCAGCCGCCCGATCCGTTGGCTCGTGGCGCTGTGGGGCACTGCTGTCGTCCCCGCGACGGCCGGTCTTCTCACGGCGGGTCGCACCACGTACCTGCAGCGCACCGCTGCGCAGCCGCACGTCGACATCGCCTCGGCCGACGATCTCGTCAGCACGCTCGAGGGCGCCGGCTTCCTCCTCGATATCGACGCGCGGCGCCAGGCCGTCGTCGACGGCGCGCTGGAACTCGCTCGCTCCGTGGGCGGCACGATCGACATCGAGGGCGAAGCCGGTCTCGTCGACGAGATCACGAACCTCGTCGAGGAGCCGCGCGGCGTGCTCGGCACCTTCGAGGAGCGTTACCTCGACCTGCCCGAGCAGATCCTCACCACCGTCATGCGCAAGCACCAGCGGTACCTGCCGGTGCGCGACGAGTCGGGCAAGCTCATGCCGTACTTCGTCACGATGGCCAACGGGGCGATCGACGACGACGTCGTGCGTGCCGGCAACGAGTCGGTGCTGCGCGCCCGCTACGAGGACGCGGCCTTCTTCTGGGACGCCGACCTCAAGGTGGGCCTCGACGACTTCCGTCGGAACATCGACTCACTGACGTTCGAGAACCGTCTCGGCTCCTTCGCGCAGCGCGCGGACCGCATCCGCGACGTGGCTCAGGCGCTCGCCGGCCATGTGGAGCTGTCGGGCGACGACAAGACGACGCTGACGCGCGCAGGCGAACTCGCCAAGTTCGACCTGTCGACGCAGATGGTCGTCGAACTCTCGTCGCTCGCGGGCACGATGGCGCGCGAGTACGCGCTCAAGGCAGGGGAGACCCCGGCCGTCGCGGAGGCACTCTTCGAGATGGAGAAGCCCCGTTCGGCCGGTGACTCGCTGCCGGTCTCGACGCCGGGTGCACTGCTCGCCCTCGCCGACCGCTTCGACCTGCTCACTGCGATGTTCGCCATCGGCGCGAAGCCGACCGGTTCGTCCGACCCCTTCGCGCTACGTCGCGCCGCGCTCGGTGTCGTCTCGATCCTGCGCGGCGTGCCGACGGTGGCCACCGTGAGCGTGGCTTCCGGGCTCGAGGCCGCAGCGGCGCGCCTGCGCGAGCAGGGCGTCGAGGTCTCCGACGAAGCGCTCGCATCGGCAGCCGAGTTCGTCGAGGGCCGCTTCGGCCAGCAGCTGCGTGACGAGGGAGTCTCCGCGCCGCTCGTTGCAGCGGTGGCTCCGTCGGCCGGCACGCCGGGTGCGGCGGAGGCCTACCTCGCCGACATCCAGACGCTCTCGGGAGACGAGGCGTTCGCGGCCCTCGTGCAGGTGACGCAGCGCATCACGCGCATCGTTCCCGCGGGCACCGACGCCTCCTTCGACGCGTCGGTTCTCACCGACGACGCAGAGAGGGTTGTCGCTCCGCTCGTGGCCGACCTGGCCGACAACTCGCACGGATCACTTACCGAATGGTTCGCTGCGGCAAGCGGTCTCACCGACAAGCTGAACACGTTCTTCGACGAGGTGCTCGTCATGGCTGACGACGAGAAGCTCAAGGCTGCACGACTCGGCATGCTGCAGACGGTCGTCGCCAAGGCACCTGCCGGCATCGACTACAAGGAGCTCGACAGGGCGCTCGACGCCTGATCACTTCCTCCTGAACGCCGGAGCGTTCGACGGTGGCCGTCCCTCCTCGGGGCGGCCACCGTAGTCGTTCCCGGCGATGGCGCTCAGCCTCGTCGGTAGGACTCCTGCGCTCCGGCGCGTGTGACGGTGTCGGCCGCGAAGGCGGCTGCGTAGCGGGCAGCGTCACGCGTGTCGGCACCGTCTGCGAGCTTCGCGACGAATGCCCCGACGAACGCGTCGCCCGCCCCGGTGGTGTCGACGACGTCGACAGGGCAGGAGACGATCTCGTCGACGCGGTCGGCGGAGACAAGGAGCGTCGAGTCGGCCCCGCGGGTCAGGACGAGCGACGGAACGCCGGCGGCCACCACGGTGCGGATCATTTCGCTGTCGTCGTCGGCGGGTGCGATGCCCAGTGTGTCGGCAGCGAGTCGCGCCTCGTGCTGGTTGACGACGAGCGGGTCCCCGGCGGTCAGCGTCTCGCGCGCCACGTCGATGACCGGCGCGAGGTTGAGGACGAACCGCGTCGAGGCAGCCCGGCAAGCCACGGCCACGGCGTCGACCACCTCCGCGGGGATCTCGCCCTGGCAGACAACGGCCTCAGCGTCGGCAATCGCTGACGCGAGCGTGCGCACGTCCTCCGGCCGCCAGGCACCGTTGGCTCCGGGGACGATGACGATGCTGTTCTCACCGCTGTCGTCGATCGTGATGAACGCCATTCCGGTCGGCTCGTCGACAACCTCGACGCGGGAGAGGTCCACCCCTGATGTGCGCAGCAGGCGCAGGGCCTCGTCGGCGTGGGCGTCACGCCCCACCTTCGCCGCGAAGGTCACCTCGGCACCGCTCAGGGCGGCAGCCAGGGCCTGGTTCGCGCTCTTGCCGCCGGGGGAAGTGTGCAGCTCCCGCGCGCTGAGTGTTTCGCCCGGTGACGGGTGACGCTCGACGCGCACGGCGAGGTCGACGTTCGTCGATCCGATGACGAGGACGCGGGCCATGGTCGAGCCTCTCAGGGAAGCGAATCGGGGGCTGACAGCTTATGCGCGGAGTGCCTTTCGCGGGTTGTCAGAGGACGCCACTAGGCTTGCGATCATGACGCACGAGAACGAGCTTGAGTCCCTGGGGTTTACCACCCGCGCCATCCACGCAGGGCAGGAGCCCGATCCGCGCACCGGGGCCGTCGTCCCCGCGATCTACCAGACCTCGACGTACAAGCAGGACGGGGTCGGAGGTCTGCGTGAGGGCTACGAGTACAGCCGGTCGGCCAACCCCACCCGCACCGCGCTCGAGGAATGCATCGCGGCTCTCGAAGGCGGTACGCACGGCTACGCGTTCGCCTCGGGCCTCGCCGGCTCCGACGCCGTGCTGCGCGCTGTTCTGCGCCCCGGCGACCACATGGTCATCCCCACCGACGCCTACGGCGGCACGTTCCGCCTCGTCGACAAGGTGACGCAGCACTGGGGCGTCGACTACTCCACCGCTCCCATCGCCGACCCTCAGGCCGTCGCCGCCGCGATGACGGACAAGACGAAGCTCGTCTGGGTCGAGACGCCCACCAACCCGCTCCTCGGCATCGCCGACATCACGGCCATCGCCGCCGTCGCGCACGAGCGCGGAGCGCTGCTCGTCGTCGACAACACCTTCGCCTCGAGCTACCTCCAGCAGCCGCTCGCCCTCGGCGCCGACATCGTCGTCCACTCGACGACGAAGTACGCCGGTGGCCACTCCGACGTTGTCGGCGGCGCCGTCGTCGTCGGTGACAACGTCGCGGTCGAGGAGTACGCCGAGGTGGCGGCCATGATCCGGTTCAACCAGAACGCGCTCGGCGCCATCGCCGGCCCGTTCGACGCCTGGCTCACGCTGCGTGGCCTCAAGACTCTCTCCGTGCGCATGGAGCGCCACTGCGACAACGCGGAGAAGGTCGTCGAGTTCCTCTCGGCACGCGACGACGTCACGAAGATCTATTACCCGGGCCTGGCCGAGCACCCCGGCCACGAGGTCGCCGCGAAGCAGATGAAGCGTTTCGGCGGCATGGTGAGCTTCGAGGTCGCCGGCGGCATGGAGCGTGCGCTCGAGGTGTGCGACGCGACGAAGATCTTCACCCTCGGCGAAAGCCTCGGCGGTGTCGAGTCGCTCATCGAGCACCCGGGCAAGATGACGCACGCGAGCGTTGCGGGCACCGCGCTCGAGGTGCCTCCGGCCCTCATCCGCCTGTCCGTCGGCATCGAAGACGCGGACGACCTCGTCGCCGACCTGCGTCAGGCGCTCGACAGCACGCGATGACCGGCGTCGTCATCCGCCTCGTCCTCCTGGCGATGGCCCTCTTTCTCGCCGTGCGACTGCTGCACCGTTCAGCGGTCGCACGGCGCGAGTGGGCCGTGCGCGACGCTGCGCTCACCCGCGCGGAGGAGTGGTGGGCGCGCACGCACGGCGGCCCGTTCGACCAGGAACGACGCGAGGTGCCAGGCGACATCGCGCCGTACCTCGGCCCGAACGGGCCTCGCTCGGAGCTTCGTGGCCCCAAGCCCGACCAGGCCGCATGGGTCTGGGGCTGGATCTGTGTGGTCATCGCGGCGTTCCTCGCCGTCAGTGTTGTCGCACAGGTGAGTTCGGGCAGCGTCTGACGTCGAACTGGATGCCCGTTCACCCAAAAGGGTTGGCCAGAAGGCTCGATGCCCTGAGACCATGGGGCAGGCGCTCGTATCCCGGGCGCCTCGACGAACGGAGACACCCGTGCCTCACGCGGTGGAGGCCGAGGGCCTCGTCAAGAAGTTCGGCCAGTCCGTAGCGGTGGCCGATGTCAGCCTCACGGTTCCCGAGGGCACCGTGCTCGGTGTCCTCGGCCCGAACGGTGCCGGTAAGACGACAACCGTGCGCATGCTCACGACGCTCATCCGCCCCGACGGCGGCCATGCGCGTGTTGCCGGAGGCGACGTCGTGAAGCAAGCCGACGAAGTGCGTCGCCGCATCGGCGTCTCCGGCCAGTACGCGGCCGTCGACGAATACCTCACCGGCTTCGAAAACCTCGACATGATCGGGCGCCTCTACCACCTCGGTGGGAAGGTGTCGAAGGCGCGGGCCAAGGAATTGCTCGCCCAATTCCGTCTGGAGGACGCGGCCAACCGCCCGGCCAAGACGTACTCGGGCGGCATGCGCCGCCGCCTCGACCTCGCCGGAGCACTCGTCGCCCGCCCGCCGGTCATCTTCCTCGACGAGCCGACGACCGGCCTCGACCCGCGCAGTCGCGGCGAGATGTGGGAGGTCATCGAGGAACTCGTCTCCGGCGGCACGAGCCTGCTCCTGACGACCCAGTACCTCGAGGAAGCCGACCGTCTCGCGGACTCGATCGTCGTCGTCGACGGCGGGCACGTCATCGCGCGCGGAACGGCCGACGACCTCAAGAACGAGGTCGGGGGAGAGCGCCTCGAAGTGCACCTTCGCGAGAAGGGCGACGTCGCCCGCACCCGCGAGTTCATGGCGCGTCACGGCTCCGGCGAGGTGGCCGCTCCGGAAGGCGGCCGCGAGCTCGTCGTCCCGGTCGAATCCGGCACTCGCGCCCTCGTCGCACTCGTGCGGGACCTCGACGAGGCCGGCATCGAGGTGGCGGACATCGCCGTGCGTCGCCCCACCCTCGACGACGCCTTCCTCTCGCTCACCGGCCACTCGGTCGCGCAGTCCGAGGACGAAGCCGGCGCCGCGAGCGAAGGGGGTGAGCACTGATGGGTCACCTCGTGTCCGACGCACTCACCGTCATGCGTCGCAACCTCATCAAGATCAAGCGGGTTCCCGACCTGCTCGTGTTCTCGACGATGCAGCCGATCATGTTCGTGTTGCTCTTCGGTTACGTCTTCGGTTCGCTCGCCGGACCGAACGCCGACGGCTACCGCGAGTTCATGATGGCCGGCATCTTCGCCCAGACCATCGTCTTCGGCGCCACGATCACAGGTGCCGGCCTCGCCGACGACATGCAGAAGGGCGTCATCGACCGCTTCCGGACGCTGCCGATGCACCCGTCGTCGGTGCTCGTGGGGCGCACCCTGAGCGACGTGGTCAACAACGTCATCGTGCTCGTCGTCATGTCCCTGACGGGCCTCGTCATCGGGTGGCGCATCCGCGGAAGCGTGCTCGACGCGCTCATCGCCTACGCGCTCATGCTCCTGTTCAGCTACGCGATCTCGTGGATCATGGCGTGCATCGGCCTCAAGGTGAAGGCACCGGAGATCGTCAACAACGCCGCGTTCATGGTGATCTTCCCGCTCACCTTCATCGCCAACACGTTCGTGCCGGCCGAGAACATGCCGAGCGCACTCAAGTGGTTCGCTGGCTGGAACCCGGTCTCCACCATCACGCACGCCGCCCGCGAACGCTTCGGCAACCTCGGCGCCATGGGCGGTGACTCGGCGGCCATGCGCGAGAAGATCGAGTACACGTGGGCGCTGCAGCACGCAGAGATCTACACGCTGGCCTGGGTACTCGTGGTTCTCGCGATCTTCGTGCCACTCGCTACCCGCATCTACGCGCGGGCCGTGGCGAAGTAGGCAGCAGTACCGCCAAGACGACGAAGGAGGCGAGCACCCCGAACGGGTGCTCGCCTCCTTCGTTGCGGTGACGCAGTGTCAGCCGGCGTACGGCTTCGCGTCGATGATCTTGACGGCGATCGACTTGCCGTTCGGCGCGTCGTAGGTGACCTCGTCACCCTTCTTCTTGCCGTTGATCGCAGCGCCCATGGGCGACTGCTCGCTGTAGACGTCGATGTCGGCGGCGTCGCCGGCGATCTCGCGGCTGCCGAGGAGGAACGTCTCCTTGTCACCGAACATCTCGACCGTGACGACCATGCCCGGCTCGACGATGCCGTCGTCGGCGGGAGCCTCACCCACGGTGGCGTTGCGCAGCAGCGACTCGAGCTGGCGGATGCGGGCCTCCATCTTGCCCTGCTCCTCCTTCGCCGCGTGGTAGCCGCCGTTCTCCTTGAGGTCGCCCTCTTCGCGGGCAGCCTCGATGCGCTTGGCGATCTCGGAGCGGCCCGGGCCCGAAAGGTGCTCGAGCTCGGCCGACAGACGATCGAACGCGTCCTGCGTGAGGAAGCTCGACGACGTGGTGGTCTCGCTCACGGTGTTCTCCTTGCTGTGTGCATCAGGTTCTACGCGCGCTCGGCGCGGGCGTGAAATGAAGGCCGAGACGGCGGCTACCGCGTACTGCGGCGCGCGTCTCGGCCCGGGATCAAACCACCATTTTAACACCGCCCGCCGCGTGGCACGAGATGGCGCATCCGCGTGGCGGCGGCGCGAACGTCACTGCGCCGGCGGGCGTTCCCCCGTGTAGTGGCACTCCTTGACCGTTCCCGAGACGGCGCGCGACGTGGTGCGCAGCACGTCCGAGTACCGCGTCGAGCGGTAGGGGCTGGGCTTGAGCTCCACCTGCTTGGTACCCAGCACGTCGCGCTTGTCGTTGAGCGCAATGATCGTGCACGTGATGGCACGGTTGCGTTCGCTCGGGATGACGTCCCAACGCACCTCGATGCGGTCGTCGGAGATGACCTTGAACCCGGCCTGGTTGGCCCTCACCGTGTTCGACGAGGCACTGATGCCGAACCAGGCCGCGAGAGCGGACATGAGGATCACACCGACGATGCCGATGATCCACCACTTGCGTTGTTCGGCCCGTGGGCGTGCAGGGGACACCGCTGCTCCTTTGCAACAATAGGCGACGCACGCTCCGTCCCGGCAGGTTGGCCGGGGCAGGCGAGCTCAGATGTCACCCACACGATACGAGGTACGACGTGACCAGCGGATTCCGCCTCATGGCGGTGCACGCTCACCCGGACGACGAGGCGAGCAAGGGCTCGGCGACGATGGCGCGCTACCTGGCTGAGGGAAACCGCGTCCACGTCGTCACCTGCACCGGGGGAGAGCGCGGCGACGTGCTCAACCCGCGCCTAGCCGACGACCCGCGGGTCAAGAGCGACCTCGTCGACCTGCGTCGCCAGGAGATGGCGGCCTCACGCGACGTCGTCGGGTACGAGCACACGTGGCTCGGCTTCGTCGACTCCGGTCTGCCCGAGGGCGACCCGCTGCCGCCGCTTCCGCCGGGCTGCTTCGCGCTCGAGCCGCTCGACGTCACGACCGAGGCGCTCGTGCGCGTCATCCGCGAGTTCCGCCCGCACGTCGTCACGACGTACGACGAGAACGGCGGCTACCCGCACCCCGACCACATCATGACCCACCTCGTCACGATCTCGGCCGTGCGTGCCGCCGGTGACCCGGAGGCGTACCCGCACGCGGGAGAGCCGTGGCAGCCGCTCAAGGTCTACTACGACCGAACGTTCTCCCGCGCCAAGCTCGAGGCCTACCACGACGTGCTCGTCACGGCGGGGCGCGAGTCGCCGTACCCCGCGTGGTTGGAGCGCCGCGCCGACCGCCCCGAGGGCCGCATCACGACGCGCGTCGACGCCTCGAAGTGGTTCGACGTGCGCACCAAGGCACTGCTCGCGCACGCCACGCAGATCGACCCCGACGGTCAGTTCTTCGCGCTCAGCTCGGACGAGCAGGCAACGGCCTGGCCGATGGAGGACTGGGACATCGCCCTGTCGGCCGTGCCGGTGGCCGAGGACGAGAACGACCTGTTCGCCGGGCTCGGCACCCCTGAGGAGGCCGACGCGATGGCCACCGCAACCCCACCTGCGAAGATGGTCGTGGACGATGTCGTAGAGCGGAAGGAAAGCTGATGGGCGGCAACGAGAGCGTCGAGGTCACCGCAGGGATCTGGGGCTTCCTCGTCCTGTTCGGCCTGGCCCTGGCCTGCTGGTTCCTCTTCCGCAGCATGAATGCGCACCTGCGGAAGATGACGTTCCAACAGCGCGAGCAGGTGCCCGAGAACACGCGGACGGCGGGGGCGCGTTCCGAGGAGAGCCCCGTGACGCCCGAGGACGACGACCCCATCGGTAGCGCGCGTCACTGAAGCCTGCGTTCGTCGCGTGGGTTTCCCCGCCCGCATGGAACCGACGCGCGGGGAACACCCGTCAAACGTTGGTATGTTCGACCCGATTGCAGCCATGACGAGTCAACGGAGGTGAGCCCGGTGCGCGGTCCCGGTGACGTGCTCTACACCGCCTACGAACGTCAGCTCGTCAAGGGGCTCCCCGGTGAGCGCCTCCCGCGTCACGTCGGACTCATGCTCGACGGCAACCGTCGGTGGGCGAAACTGCGTGGCGAGAACACCGAGCACGGCCATCGCGCCGGTGCGGACAACATCGAGCCGTTGCTCACGTGGTGCGACGAACTCGGCATCGAGGTCGTGACGCTCTGGCTCCTGTCGACCGACAACCTCAAGCGCAGCGAGGTCGAACTGGGGCCGCTGCTCGAGATCATCGAGGACGTCGTCGACGGTCTCGCTGCGTCCGGTCGGCGCCTCAACCTCGTCGGTGCGCTCGGGCTGCTGCCCGACGCAACGCGTGCCCGGCTTCAGGCCGCCGTCGAGAAGACGACCGACGCCGAAGGTCTTGTCGTCAACATCGCCGTCGGCTACGGCGGACGACAGGAGATCGTCGACGCGTTCCGCGCGATGCTCCTCGACGCCGCCGAGCGCGGGGAGTCGCTCGAGTCGCTCGCCGATCGCCTCACGATCGAGAACGTCGGCGACTACCTCTACACGAAGGGCCAGCCCGACCCTGACCTCGTCATCCGCACGTCCGGCGAGCAGCGCCTCGGCGGGTTCCTCCTGTGGCAGAGCGCCCATTCGGAGTTCTACTTCTGCGAGGCCTTCTGGCCCGATTTTCGCCGCGTCGACTTCCTGCGCGCGCTGCGCGCCTACGCCGAGCGCGAGCGTCGCTTCGGCGGCTGACCGGCGGGCCGGTTCATCCAAGGTTCACCCCTGCGACGGGTGAGGAACACCCGGAACGACACCGGTGTCGTTAGCGTCGCGAGGGAGGGGCGAGAACGCCTCTTGCAGCCCTACCGACGGCGGGGCGCACCGACGAGGGACCCGAGGATCGACGATGACTCTGGCGTACTCCAGCATGAACGGGGGCGCCACCGGCGTCCTCAATGGCCAACTTCTCGATGGCCACCTTCTCGAGCGCGACATCACGACGAAGGACGCCGAAACGGCTCCGCGTGACGGCGACGGACGAGCCGATACGGCGACGAAGACGTACGTGCTCGACACCTCGGTGTTGCTCTCCGACCCGCGGGCCGTGCTGCGCTTCGAGGAACATGACGTCGTGCTGCCGGTCGTCGTCATCACCGAATTGGAGGCCAAGCGCCACCACCCCGAACTCGGCTACTACGCCCGCGAGTGCCTGCGGTTGCTCGACGACATGCGCGTGACGCACGGGCGCCTCGACCACCCGGTGCCCGTCGGCAACGGTGGCACGCTGCGCGTCGAGCTCAACCACACCGACCCGTCGGCGCTGCCTGCCGGCTTCCGCCTCGGCGACAACGACTCGCGCATCCTCGCGGTGGCGGCGAACTTCGCGGCCGAAGGCCACGATGTGACGGTCGTGAGCAAGGACCTGCCGATGCGCATCAAGGCCTCTGCCGTGGGGCTCGACGCCGACGAGTACCGCGCCGACGGCGTGCCCGACTCCGGCTGGACGGGCATCGTCGAGCGCACCGTGAGTGCCGACGACGTGGATCGCCTCTTCGAATCCGGTCGCCTCGCGCTCGAGGACATCGAGGACCTGCCGCTCAACACCGGTGTCGTGCTGACGAGCGCCGGCGGGTCATCGTCCGCGCTCGGCCGCGTCATGCCCGGCGGTGTGCTCAAGCTCGTGCGCGGTGACCGAGACCTGTTCGGCCTGCACGGCCGCTCGGCCGAGCAGCGCATCGCCATCGACGTTCTGGGCGACCTCGACGTCGGCATCGTCAGCCTCGGCGGCAAGGCCGGCACGGGTAAGAGCGCGCTCGCGCTGTGCGCCGCGCTGGAGGCCGTCATGGAGCGTCGCGCGCACCGCAAGATCATCGTGTTCCGCCCGCTGTTCGCCGTCGGCGGCCAGGAGCTCGGCTACCTGCCCGGCAGCGAGAACGAGAAGATGGGCCCGTGGGCGCAGGCCGTGTTCGACACTCTCGGCGCCGTCGTGAGCAAGGAGGTTCTCGACGAGGTCATCGCCCGCGACCTCCTCGAGGTGCTGCCGCTCACCCACATTCGTGGGCGCTCGTTGCACGACGCGTTCGTCATCGTCGACGAGGCTCAATCGCTCGAGCGGAACGTCTTGCTCACGGTCCTGTCGCGCATGGGGCAGAACTCGCGCGTCGTCCTGACGCACGACGTCGCGCAGCGCGACAACCTGCGCGTTGGCCGTCACGACGGGGTTGCGGCCGTCGTCGAGAAGCTCAAGGGGCACTCGCTGTTCGCGCACGTGACGCTGACACGTTCGGAGCGCAGCCCGATCGCCGCGCTCGTCACGGACGTCCTCGCCTCCTGACGGCCGGATGATGCACGTCCTGTGAGCCGCTCGAAGTCGGCGGTGTGGCAAATAGCATCCGACGGGATGGAATCTGTACCGTGAACTGCGTCGCGCGCCCTGGGGGTGTGTGGCCGGACGGTGCGTGACGGGGACGACGCGCCGCCGACTCGATGTTGAGGAAGGCTCACTGTGCGTTTGATCCACCGCAAGGGATTCGCGGTCGTCTATTGGGTGGTCGCGTTCCTGGCCACCGTGCTCGCCATCATCGCCGGTGCTCGCTCGGGCGCCGGTGCTGCGCCCGAGTTCAGCGACGGATCGGGTACGAGCGTCGGCTCGCAGATTCTCTTCGGCCTCGGGGGCGCGGTGCTCGGTGGCCTCTTGGTCGCCGCGATCTTCGCCGGGGTCTGGATCGGCCTGTGGGCCCTCGACCGGCGCGCGAACCCCGAGTTCGACGACCGCGACGACTACGACACGCTCGACGACCTCGATGACGACTTCGACGAGGCCGAGCGCGACGCGCAAGACCAATCTGACGACGAGTTCGCCGAGGGAGACCGCAACTTCGTCGACGAACACGACCTCGACGGTGACGGACGCTCCGCCGTTCGCCGCTGACATCCCCCGACGAAGGCCCCGACTCGCGCGAGTCGGGGCCTTCGTCGTTGCCTGGCGCCGGCGCTCCGGAGCCAGGTTGTGTCAGAGCTTGCGCAGTTTGACGTTCTCGACGTGATGGTCGGCGCCCTTGCGCAGAATGGCGGTGGCGCGGTGCTTCGACGGCTGGACGTTGGCGACGAGGTTGGGCAGGTTGATGCTCTCCCAGATCGCGGTGGCACGGTCGACGGCCTCTTCGTCGCTCAGCTCGGCGTAGCGGTGGAAGTAGGAGTCCGGGTCGGCGAAGGCCGTGCTGCGCAGACGCAGGAAGCGGTCGACGTACCACTGACGGATGTCGCTCTCGCGGGCGTCGACGAAGACGCTGAAGTCGAAGAAGTCGGAGACCGTGAGCGTCGAACGCGACGGTTGTCCGGGCGTCGGGATCGGTGGCTGGAGCACGTTGAGGCCCTCGACGATGAGGATGTCGGGCTGACGGACGACGACCTTCTCGTCCGGCACGATGTCGTAGACGAGGTGGCTGTAGACCGGAGCCTCGACCTCGGCCTTGCCGCCCTTCACCTCGGCGACGAAGCGCACGAGCGCGCGGCGGTCGTAGCTCTCGGGGAAGCCCTTGCGATCCATGATGCCGCGGCGTTCCAGCTCGGCGTTGGGGAAGAGGAAACCGTCTGTCGTGAGGAGTTCGACGCGCGGGGTGTCGGGCCAGCGGGCGAGGAGTTCGCGCAGAACGCGCGCCGTCGTCGACTTGCCCACGGCCACCGAACCGGCCACACCGATGATGAACGGCGTCTTCGCGGGGCGCTCGTCGAGGAAGTCGCTCGTGATGCGGTGCAGGCTCTTCGTCGCGCCTGCGTAAAAGTTCACGAGGCGCGACAGGGGCAGGTAGACGTCCTCGACCTCCGCGAGGTCGATGCGCTCGCCGAGGCCCGAGAGGCGACGCACGTCGTCGGACGTCAGGTCGATGGGACGCGAGTCGTGCAGTCGGGCCCAGTCCTCACGGGTCAGTTCGACGTACGGGCTCGGAAGAGGAGGCAGGTGCGGGCGACTCACCCCGTCATTGTGCCGCAGCCGGGGCGTGTCGGGGAGCCGGTGCGGCACAACGCAGCCCGGCGGGCCGCGCCGCGCGTTCCCGCGTATTCGTGCCGGGGCCGACGCCCCGAGTAGGCTGTCGCCCATGTGTGGAATCGTTGGATACGTCGGCCCGCGCGTCGACGAGCGCGCCCAGACCGTCGTCATGGAGGGTCTCGCGCGCCTGGAGTACCGCGGATACGACTCGGCCGGCATCGCGCTCGTGACCGGTGACCACGTCTCGACGGCGAAGAAGGCCGGCAAGCTGGCCAACCTGCAGGCCGAACTCGAGGCGAACCCGCTGCCCGAGTCGTCGACCGGTATCGGGCACACGCGCTGGGCCACGCACGGTGGCCCCACCGACGCGAACGCCCACCCCCACCGCGGTGGCGCGGACGGCAAGCTCGCCCTCATCCACAACGGCATCATCGAGAACTTCCACCCCCTGCGTAACGAGCTGCTCGCCGACGGCGTCGAGTTCACGTCCGAGACGGACACCGAGGTCGTCGCGCACCTGCTCGCGAAGGCGTACAAGGGTGACCTGAAGGCCGCGATGCTCGAGGTCGTCAACCGCCTCGAGGGCGCCTTCACGCTCCTGGCCGTGCACGCCGACAACGCCGACCAGGTCGTCGCCGCGCGCCGCAACTCGCCGCTCGTCATCGGCCTCGGTGAGGGCGAGAACTTCCTCGGCTCCGACGTCGCCGCCTTCATCGGCTACACGAAGGAGGCCATGGAGGTCGACCAGGACCAGGTCGTCGTCATCACGCCGCAGAACGTCGAGGTCGTGAACTTCGACGGTTCCGCAGCTCAGGGCAACACCTTCCACGTCGACTGGGACGCCGCGTCCGCCGAGAAGGGCGGCTTCGACACCTTCATGGAGAAGGAGATCTTCGACCAGCCCGACGCCGTGCGCGACACGCTGCTCGGACGCACCGACTCCGAAGGTCGCCTCGCCCTCGACGAGATCCGCATCTCCGAGGACGAGCTCAAGAACATCGATCGCATCACCATCGTCGCCTGCGGCACCGCCGCCTACGCCGGCATGGTCGCCAAGTACGCCCTCGAGCACTGGACGCGCATCCCCGTCGAGGTCGCGCTCGCGCACGAGTTCCGCTACTGCGACCCGATCGTTTCCGAGCGCACGCTCGTCGTCTCGATCTCGCAGTCGGGCGAGACGATGGACACGCTCATGGCCGTCAAGCACGCCCGTGACCTGGGCGCGAACACGCTGAGCATCTGCAACACGCACGGTGCGACCATTCCGCGAGAGTCCGACGCCGTGCTCTACACGCACGCCGGCCCGGAGATCGCCGTCGCGTCGACGAAGGCCTTCCTCGCGCAGATCACCGCCTGCTACGTGCTCGGCCTGTACCTCGCGCAGCTGCGCGGCGGCACGTACGCCGACGACGCGAAGAAGGTCATGGCCGAACTGCAGGAGATGCCGGCCAAGATCGACGAGCTTCTCGGCCACCTCGACCGCGTGCGCGAAATCGCCCGCTTCATGGCCGACACGCGCTCGGTGCTCTTCCTCGGCCGCAACGTCGGCTACCCGATCGCCATGGAGGGCGCGCTCAAGCTCAAGGAGCTCGCCTACATCCACGCCGAAGGCTTCGCCGCCGGTGAGCTCAAGCACGGCCCGATCGCGCTGATCGACGCCGGCCAGCCCGTGTTCATCGTCGTGCCCGGCCCTGATACCCCGCACGGTCTGCACGGCAAGGTTGTCTCCAACATCCAGGAGATCCGCGCTCGCGGCGCTCGCACCCTCGTCATCGCCGAAGAGGGCGACGAGGCTGTCGTGCCGTTCGCCGACGAGGTCATCCGCATCCCGAAGTCGGCTCCGCTGCTCGCACCGCTGCTCGCCATCGTGCCGCTGCAGGTGTTCTCGCTGGAGCTCTCCACGGCCAAGGGCCTCGATGTCGACCAGCCGCGTAACCTCGCGAAGTCCGTCACCGTGGAGTGACCCTCTGTTTCGCTGGAAACCGCGTCGTCCCTGTGGGGCGGCGCGGTTTTCGTTTTGTGGGGTTTGGGTGTGGGGGATGGGCGGCGTGATCGCCTGCGATGCCCATGGGCGGGGCGGCGAAGTTGGCGGGATGGATGGTGCTGGCTTGGGTGCCTGGAGACGTGTCCGCTCGCCTTCTTGGGGCACGTCGCCGGTGATTGGGTTGCCTGTCTTTTGGTCGCCGGCCGTGGGTGCTTGGTGCGCGCGTCGTCTTCGTTGGCCTGGTTCCTACTCGGGCGATTGGTCGCGCAAGTGGGGACGTATTCGGCTCGGGGGTACCCACTTGCGCGATGTTTCGCGCTTGTGGGGAACAGCCACTGTCGGGGGCGGCGCGGCCGGGCTATCGTCAGCGGACTTCTTCGGGCGTGGATGTGGTCGGCTGGGGTGCCGGGAGACGTGTCCACTCGTCTTCTTGGGGCACGGCGCTGGTGCTTGGGTCGCCTGTCTTTTGGTCACCGTTCGTGTGCTTGTTATGGACGCGCACTGGCCCCCGTTTGCTTGGTTCCTACTTGGGCGGTTGGTCGCGCAAGTCGGGACGTATTCGGCTCGGGCTTCCCCACTTGTGCGATGTCTCGCGCATTTGGGAGTCATTTTGCGTGTGTTGCTCCTGCGCGTCCGCGCGCCCCGGGTCGACGCCGGCTCCGTGATCCGGACGCTGAGCCTGGTGCCCACGGAGCTGACGGTGCGCGTCGCGGAATGTCTGGGCGGACCGCGAAATTGGGGGAGCGTCCTCTACATCTGTTCGAACAGGTGTACTAAAATGAGTTCATGGAACAGCACCTCGAGATGACCGCCGACGCGGTGTCTCGTATGCCTCGCGAGCGGTTGCTCGCTGCATGGACGGTGCTCACCGAAGCTGTGGTCGAGCAAGCCCTCGTGAGCGTTTCGCCGCTGCTCGATCCGCCCGAGATCGGCGCGTCGCTGGACGAGCGCATCGCCGAGTCGGTGGAGACGGCTCGGCAGCTCGAAGGTGCGGCCGCTGCGGTGCTCACGATTTCTCGTTCCGCTGATGCACTCGTGCGCGTCATGGCCGCCGAGCACGCCGAAGCAGTGCGGCAGGTCGAGGCGCTGGAGTTCGAGCACCTGCGAGACGTGTCGTACCCGCTCGCTCCGGGGGAATTCGCTGGCGACAGCTTCGGACCGGCCCTCGGCATGAGTTCCGGTGCAGCAGGCGCCATGGCCGATGACGCCGCGCAGCTGCGTTGCAGGCACCCCGAACTGCTTCGATCGGCCCTTCGCGGTGAGGTTCGCTTCGCCACGGTTGCCGCGATCGCGTCCGAGCTCGAACATGTCGAGGCTCCCGATCTCGACGAAGTGAACCGCCTTCTTGCGGCCGGCAGTATCCCGACGATGACGGTCGAAGGCGCCCGCCGGCAGACGAAGCGCCTCCTGCGGTCACTCGGTCTGGCGCGGCCCGTTGATCCCGTTGAACAGCGCCGCGAGATGGGCGTGTGGTTCTCCCCGCACCTCGAGTTCGACCAACTCACCGAAATGTGTGTCGTGCTCGACTCGGTCGATGCCGCAACGGTGCGAGCCGCCATCGACGCGAGGGCGCAGTTCCTGCGCGACAACGCGCCGAGAAGTGGTGACGGAGCCGGCCACGGGCTCTTCGCCGGTCCATCCCGCGCCGACGCCTTCGTCGACCTCCTCCTCGGTCAGGCCACCGTCACCACGACATTGCACCTGCGCGTCCTCGTGCGCCCATCGACGTCATCGCCCGCTGAACCTCTGTCGTCGCGGTCTGTTCTCGCTCGCGCGCACGGCTCTACCGGATGCTCCGGGGAGAGCTCTGCCCGCAAGAACGCGGCAGCGTGGTTCGGCGACGACGTTCGCATGCCCTTCGGCGACGTGGAGGTGCCCGGAGTCGGAATCGTCGATGCGGCCACGGTTCGTGCGCTGGCCGGGGCAGTCGGCACGAAGTTCGTCTCTGAATTCGTGGCCGTCGACGGCGAGCGCGTCACAACGCTGGCGACGGTGACCGATTCGTACCGACCGACGACGCTGGTCGAGCGCACGGTGAAGACGCGTGACGGGCACTGCCGCTTCCCGTACTGCACCCGCCCGGCCGACGTCACGGACGTCGACCACGTGATTCCCTTCGCCGAAGGTGGCGCGACGAGCCCGGCCAACCTCCAGTGCCTGTGCCGTCACCACCACCGCGCCAAGACGTTCGGCGGCTTCGCGGTCGTCATGCAGGCGGACGGCGAGTGCCTCTGGGAGTCGCCCACCGGCCACCGTTGGCTGACTCTCCCCAGCGGCCCGACGCTGCCGCAGCCGGCAGTCTTCACAGCCCCAGCCGCCTGACTCAGACAAGCGCGCCCGTGGCTGGGATTCGGCTCCTTGGCCGCAGGCCGGTGACCCGCAGCTGAACAGGAAGAAACGACGCGTGGTTGACTGGCCACATGATCGTTGGAGTGGGAATCGACGTCGTCGAAATTGACCGGTTCGCGCAGAAACTCGCAGACACCCCGCAGATGCGTGACCGGCTGTTCACGCCGAGCGAGCGCGACCTGCCGATCCGCTCATTGGCCGCCCGCTTCGCAGCGAAGGAAGCGCTGAGCAAGGCGCTCGGCGCACCGCCCGGAATGAGCTGGCAGGACGCCGAGGTCGACAAGAACAGCGACGGCCAGCCCTACTTCCGCACCGGCGGCACCGTGCAAGCTCGCATGAGCGCGCTCGACGTCGACGCGCTTCACCTCTCGCTCACCCACGACGGTGGCATCGCCTCCGCCGTCTGCATCGCGGAGGGCTGACATGGCGGATGACGACCTTCGCCACGAGAACACCCCCGCGTCTACGCCAGACGGATCGGGACGGCTGAGCCCGAACGGTGGCGGTCGGCGTGACGCCAGCGCGGGGGAGGTTCAGGACGCGGATGGTGGTGCTGCTGCCTGGCGGGACAACTCCGACGGCGGCATTCGAGCAGCGTGGTCGGTTGACGCCGTACGCGCTGCTGAAGAAGCCACGGGTGACGACTTCACCGACGGTGCTCTGATGCAGCGCGCCGCAAGGGGGCTCGCCGACATCGTGAGACGCGAGGTCGCTGAACTCAAGCGGCGGGGCGTGACGTCGCCGAGGGTCGTGGTCCTGGTTGGGCCCGGAAACAACGGTGGCGACGCGTTGTACGCCGCCCGCGATCTCGCAGTTGACGGTTTCGAGTGTCTGGCTCTCCTTGTCGCCGACAAGGCACACGTCGAGGGCGTCGCCGCAGCGCGTGCAGCGGGCGTCGACGTGGCCCGGTACGAATCCGCCTCCCACAGCGGCGCGGAGCCCGAGGGCGGCGGCCGTGAGAACGCCCATGCGATCGCGCACGCCGACCTCGTCGTCGACGGCATCCTCGGAATCGGCGCCGATCCCGGGCGCGCTTCGACCTGGCAGGAACTCGCCGACCTCATTCCGATCCAGGCATTCGTGGTGGCCGTCGACTGCCCCACCCCAGGATTCCGTGCCGACATCACCGTCACCTTCGGCGGGCCCAAGACCTCGCTCATGCTGGCACCCGCCGCGAACGGACGAATTGAGGTGGTCGACATCGGCGTCCACCTCCCTCTTGGCGAACAGGAAGCCATGCGACTGTCCGGTACGCACCTGGCGCACTTGTGGCCCGTACCCGGCCCGCGCGATCACAAATACACGCGCGGAGTGGTAGGTCTCGCGACGGGCAGTGACGCGTTCCCGGGAGCCGCGGTGCTCGGTGCCGTCGCGGCGGTAACGGCCGGAGCAGGCATGGTGCGCTACGTCGGCCCGCGTCGCGCAGAGGACGCCGTCACGGCAGCGGCGCCGGAGGTCGTGCACGGCAGTGGTCGCGTGCAGGCGTGGGTCGTGGGCTCCGGAATCGACGGGCCGAGTGAACGCGAGCACGAGAGCGACCGCTACGACTCCGCCATGGCCGCGCTGCGCTCCGAGGAACCCGTCGTCATCGACGCGGGAGCGCTCACCTGGTTCGAGCCCGGTGTCCGCCCGGAAGGGGCCCAGACCGTCATCACCCCCCACGCCGGCGAGCTCGCGACGCTCCTGCAGTCGCGCGACATCGACGTCGAACGCTCGACAGTCGAAGCCGACCCCGTCACGTGGGCTCGCCGTGCCGCCAACGAGACGGGCGCGACCGTCCTGCTCAAGGGCGGCGTCACCGTCATCGCCTCGCCCGGCGAAGGCCCGGTCACCATCGAGAACCGCGCCCCGCACTGGCTCGCCACCGCCGGAACGGGCGACGTGCTCGCCGCGCTCCTCGGCGTCCTGCTCGCGGCCGGTCTCGAGCCCAGGAGCGCCGCCGCACTCGCCGCGTACACCCACGGACGCGCGGCGCACCTCGCCAACCCCGACGGCCCCGTCCGCGCCCTCGATGTCGCCACGTCGCTGGGACGCGTCGCCTCAGAACTGGTCGCCGAACAGCGGCGGGTGCACGAGGAACGCCGTGCGGGACGCTTCCCGCGCTAGTGAAAGACTGAGTCGCTATGAACGTGCCCGCCGCCGACGCCCCGACGCCGTCCGACCACCCCGCTTGGCTCGCCTTCGAAGGTGCGCAGGCCCGCGTCGTCGTCGACCTCGACGCCATCGTGCGCAACGCCACCACGCTCAAGGCGCGAGTGGGTGACGCCCAGCTCATGGCTGTCGTCAAGGGTGATGCCTACGGCCACGGGCTCGTGCCGACTGCCCGCGCCGCGCTGCGTGGGGGAGCGACCTGGCTGGGAGTGGCGCAACTCCACGAAGCCACCGCGCTACGCGACGCCGCAATCGACGCCCGCGTGCTGTGCTGGCTGCTCGCGCCCGGCTCCGACTTCGAAACGGCGATCCGCCGCGACATCGACCTCGGGGTCTCGTCGGCAGCCATGGTGCGCGACGTCGCGATAGCCGCCGAGGCCGCCGGGCGCGCGGCCCGCGTCCACCTCAAGGTCGATACCGGCATGGCCCGCAACGGCGCGTACGGCGACCAGTGGCCCGAGCTCGTGGCCGCCGCCCGCGAGGCGCGGGGGAGGGGCCTCGTCGAGGTGGTCGGTCTGTTCACCCACTTCGTCCGCTCCGACGAACCGCGCCACCCCGAGGTCGCCGCCCAGATCGACCGCTTCCGCGCCGCCGAAAAGGACTGTGACGACGCCGGATTTCACCTTGAGGTGCGGCACATGGCGAACTCCGCCGGCGCGATTTTCGTGCCCGAGTCGCGCTTCGACCTCGTGCGCGTCGGCCTCGCGCTCTACGGCCTCTCGCCCGCGCCGGACCTCGCCGCGCCCCAGGATCTCGGTCTTGACCCCGCAATGTCGGTGACGGCCCACGTCGCCGTGACGAAACGCGTCCCCGCAGGCCAGGGCGTTAGTTACGGCCACACCTACGTCACAGATGCGGAAACGACCCTTGCCGACATTCCCGCGGGGTACGCCGACGGCGTGCCGCGCCACGCGTCGAACAAGGCTCCGGTCATGGTGAACGGCACGATCGGCCACATCGCCGGCCGCGTGTGCATGGACCAGTTCGTCGTCGACATGGGTGACGCCGCAGTCCAACCCGGCGACGAAGCCGTTCTCTTCGGACGTGCAGCCGACGGGACACCCGGGCCCACCGCGCAGGAATGGGCCGACGCCGCCGACACCATCAGCTACGAGATCGTCACGCGCATGAGCACCCGCCTGCCACGCATCTACTGCGGTGACCTGAGCGAGGAACTCACCCGATGAGCGACGACCTACGCCTGCGCGGCACCCGCTACTTGCCCGACGCCGAAGCCACCGCCGACCTCGGACGGGCACTCGCCCGTATCGTGCGCCGCGGAGACGTCATCGTCATGACGGGCGACCTCGGGGCCGGGAAGACGACGACCACGCGCGCTCTCGGCGAAGCGCTCGGTGTGCGCGGTGACGTCACGAGCCCGACGTTCGTCATCGCCCGCGAACACCCCTCGCTCGGTGACGGCCCGGCACTCGTCCACGTCGACGCCTACCGCCTCGGCGGCTTCGGCGAACTCGACGACCTCGACCTCGACACCTCGCTCGACGACGCCGTCACCGTCATCGAATGGGGCGCCGGCATGGCCGAGGCGCTCTCCGACGATCGCCTTCACCTCACGTTGACGGGCCTCGACGACCGCACCGCGACGATCGAGACGGCCGGCGAACGCTGGGCAGACATCGACCTCGCCTCCGAACTGGGACTCGACTGACGCACGCAAGGCCGCACGGCACCGCCGTTGAGCCGCGCGTGATCGGCGCAGTTGCCGGGCCTCGATAAGCTGGGTCGGTGCTTCTCGCGATCGACACCTCCACCTCGGCCGTCACGGCCGCGCTCCACGACGCCGAAAAGGTCGTGGCGCGCACCTCGACGATCGACGCGCGTCGGCACACCGAGATCCTCGCTCCGGCCATCGACGCCATGATGCGCGACGCCGGTGTGACGCCTGCCGACCTCTCCCGCGTCGCCGTCGGTGTCGGCCCCGGCCCGTTCACCGGTCTGCGCGTCGGCATCATGACGGCCATGACGTTCGCGTACGCCCTCGACCTTCCGGTCGGCGGTCTGTGCTCCCTCGACGCCCTCGCGTACGGCGCCCGGCGTTCCGGCATGACGGGCCCGCTGCTCGTCGCCACGGACGCGCGCCGCAAGGAGGTCTACTGGGCCCGCTACGACCTCGACGCCGAGCGCATCGCGCCGGGTGAACCGGCCGTCGACAAGGCTGCCGTCGTCGCCGAGCACGTCGGAGACATCCCCGCGATCGGTCGCGGAGCCCAGCTGTACAGCGACCACCTGCGCGACGCCACCGGCGGCTACGAGGAGCTCCTCGACGTCGACGCCGCCGACATCGCCGCGCTCGCCATCGAACGCGTCATGGCGGGGGAGCGCCTACTGACCACCGAGCCGCTCTACCTACGTCGCCCGGACGCCGTACCCGCCGCGACCGCGCCCAACGCCCGGGTCCTCGGCAAGTGAACGCCACGACCACCGACGCCCCGGCGAGCGTCCGCCTGCGCGACGCGACCTGGCGGGACATCGAGACCCTCGCGCGTCTCGACGCCGAACTCTTCGATCACGACGCGTGGAGCGAACCGACGTGGTGGGCCGAGTTCGCCGAGCGCCCGCGTCGCCAGTACGTCGTCGCCGTCGCAGGTAACGAGGACGCGAACGAGACCGTGATGGGCTACGCCGGCCTCGACGCGGGCGGCAGCGCGGCCGACGTCATGACGATCGCCGTCACCCATGCGGCCCGCGGCACAGGCGTCGGAAAACGCTTGCTCACCCACCTTGTCGACGCCGCGGCGGCGGCCGGCGCCGAGGCTCTCCTGCTCGAGGTGCGCGCCGACAACGAGCCCGCCCTCGGCCTCTACGAACGATCCGGCTTCGAGCGCCTCACTCTGCGCCGCCGCTACTACCAACCCGGTGACGTCGACGCCGTCATCATGCGCAAACTCCTGGAGACCTCATGAGCATCACCACGACTCGGGAGCCGCTGGTTCTCGGCATCGAGAGCTCGTGCGACGAGACGGGCATCGGCATCGTGCGCGGCACCACCCTGCTCGCCAACGAGGTGGCGAGCAGCATGGATCTGCACGTCCGCTTCGGCGGCGTCGTGCCCGAGATCGCGAGCCGCGCCCACCTTGAGGCGATGCTGCCCTCACTGCGTCGCGCGTGCGACACCGCCGGAGTGAAGCTCACCGACGTCGACGCCATCGCCGTCACCGTCGGGCCCGGCCTCGCAGGCGCGCTCATGGTCGGTGTCGCCGCCGCGAAGGCCCTCTCCGTGGCCCTCGACAAGCCGCTGTACGGCGTCAACCACCTCGCCGCGCACGTGGCCGTGGACATCCTCGACCACGGCCCGCTGCCCGAGCCGACCATGGGTCTGCTCGTCTCCGGCGGGCACACGAACCTGCTCTACGTGCCGGACATCGCCACCGACGTGCGCAGCCTCGGCAACACGATCGACGACGCGTGCGGCGAAGCGTTCGACAAGGTCGCCCGCGTGCTCGGCCTGCCCTACCCGGGCGGCCCGAACATCGACAAGGCGGCCCAGGGCGGAGACCCGAAGGCCATCGCGTTCCCACGCGGGCTCTCGACGAAGAAGGACCTCGAGAAGCACCGTTACGACTACAGCTTCTCCGGCCTCAAGACGTCCGTGACGCGCTGGGTCGCCACCCGCGAAGCCGCCGGTGAACCGGTGCCCATCGCCGACGTCGCCGCGTCCTTCCAGGAAGCCGTCGTCGACATCATCACGAAGAAGGCCGTCATGGCCTGCCGCGACTACGAGTGCAACAACCTCATGGTCGGCGGCGGCGTCTCGGCCAACTCCCGCCTGCGTGCGCTGCTCGAAGAACGCTGCGGCAAGGCCGGCATCGCCATCCGCGTGCCGAAACTCAGCCTGTGCACCGACAACGGCGCCATGGTGGCCACGCTCGGGGCACACCTCGTCGCGAAGGGCATCGAACCGTCCGCGCTCGATGTGCCCGCTGACTCCTCGATGCTGATCGGACAGGTGATGGGATGACGACCACGATGTCTGCCACGACCACGCTTCGGGTGCGCTTGACGGCGCTCGCCGCCACCGGCGCGCTCGCTCTCGCCGGCTGCAGCGGTGGCTCGCCCGACGGAGACAAGCCCTCGACCGGCGCTTCGAGCTCCTCGAAGAGCGGGTCCGGCAGCTCCTCCCAGGGCCAAAACCGGACGAGCGCCGACGCCGGACTGCCGACGGAGGCCGAACTCGCCCAGGCGAAGAAGGACGTCGGGAAGCTCACGACGAAGCAACTCGCGGGGCAGGTCATCGTCGGGTACTACCCGGGTTCGCAGAGCGAGGCGGCTGCCGCGGCGATCCGCAAGGACGGCCTCGGCGGCGTCATCATCATGGGCGACAACGTGCCGCAGGATGTCACGGCGGGCCTGCCTGCCATCACCTCCGCCGCGCAGCAGGCGATGAAAGACACGGGACGCTCGTGGCCCGCCGTCATCGGCATCGACCAGGAGGGTGGCCCCGTCGCGCGCATCAAGGCGCCCGTCACGCAGCTGCCCGGCGGTATGGCGTACGGTGCCGCGGATGACGCCGAACTCGCCGCGAAGATCTCCAAGGGCCAGGGCCAGGAGTTGCGAGCCCTCGGCGTGACGATGGTGTTCGCCCCCGACGCGGACGTCACGGTCGGCCCGCAGGATCCGACGATCGCCGTCCGCTCGCCGGGCGGGGACCCGCAGCGCGTCTCGCGCGCGGTGAACGGGCAGGTCAAGGGCTTCCAGGAGGCCGGTCTCGTGCCGGTCATCAAGCACTTCCCGGGCCACGGCTCGGTGACGACGGACACCCACGTCGACTACGCGGTGCAGTCGCATCCGGTCTCGGCGCTCACCAAGCGCGACTGGGTGCCGTTCGCCAACGCCGTGAAGGCGGGGGCACCCGCCGTCATGACCGCGCACATCGTGCTCAAGGACGTCGACCCGAACGTGCCCTCGACCCTGTCGCACAAGGTGCTCACGGGCGAACTGCGCGACAAGCTCGGTTTCAAGGGCCTCGTCGTCACCGACGGCATGAACATGGGCGCCATCGTGAAGAAGTTCGACAAGGGCGGTGCCGCAGCCGTTTCCGCGCTCAAGGCGGGCGCCGACGTCGTGCTCATGCCGGCCAACGCCACCGCGTCGGTCGCCGCCATCGAGAAGGCCGTGGCCTCGGGTGAGCTGACGCGCGAACGGCTCGTGGAATCGGCTGCCCGTATCGTCGCGACGACGCGCCACCAGCAGGTCAAGGCTCCGGCGACCAACGTCGTCGGCGCGCACGGCAAGGACGCCGAGCAGTTCGCGCGAGAGTCGATCACCCAGCTCGGTGGCTCATGCGACAAGCCGCTCGTCGGCAAGAGCGTCCGCCTCGACGGCGGATCGACCTCCGACCGCGCGGAACTGACGAAGGCCCTCACGGCCCGCGGCATCACGGTCGGCTCGTCCGGCACACGCGTCTCGCTCATCGCCGGTGGGTCGTACAACGCAGGTAAGGCGTCGGCCGACGGCGGCTCGGAAGCCGATTCCGCTGGTGGTTCGGGTGCCGGTTCCTCGACGAAGGCCGGCGTTCAGGTCGCGCTCGACACCCCGTACGTCCTCGCCTCGCGACCGGCCGGAGCCGTCGGTCTCGCGACGTACGGCAACACGCCGTCGACGTTTGCGGCGCTCGCGGACATCCTTGCGGGCAAGGCCAAGGCGGGCGGCACGCTGCCGGTTGCCGTCGGTGACAACAAGGTGGGCGACTCGGCCTGTTCGTGACTTCGCGCGCTGTTTGAAGCTCCAGCCCCTTGAGTCAGGGGGCGGGTTCAGTTCGGGGGCAGCGGCGGTCGTCCAGGTGCGACCTGTGGCACGTCAGGTCAGGCAGGCTCCACGACGAGGGCAGCACGCTCGCCGTCGAGGTTGACGAGCACGACTGTCATGGCCCGGGAGCCCTTGAGCTTCAGTTGGCGACGCAGGGCGTCGGCGTCGAGGTCGACGTCGCGCTTCTTGATCGTGAGGCGTCCGACGTCGTGCGTGCGCAGGTAGGAGCGGAGTGTTTTGACGTGCAGCGGAACGGCGTCGAGCACCCGGTATGCGCGCCCGAGAAGACCGATGTCGGTGAGCGCGTCGGCGGTGACGTACCCGTACCCGGCCGTGAACTCGCGCCCGTCGACGGCGTTGAGCAACGCGCCGACGAGACCGCTACGCGTCAACGCCTTGTCGGCCTCGTAGAAGAAGGCGCCGAGGTCGGCGCGACGCGCGAGGGCCCCCGAGGCGTCGGCAGCGTCGGGCCTCGTGACGTGGCGAAGCTCGACGCTGTCGCCGCTGCTGTCTGCGTTGGCGGAACCGTCGGCGCGCTTGTCGGTCGGCCGCACGATCGTCGCCGTCGTGCCTTCGTCGCGAACGGCCTGGCCCCACCAAAGCGTCGCTTCGACGAGGTCGCCGGCGTATGAGACGAACTCCGCCTCGCAGTCGGGCGGGATGTCGCCGTGCGCGAGGCCGGGGGAGAGTTTGGCGCCGGCAGCCGGGGCATCAGCGGCGAGTTGCTGGACGAGTTCCCAGTCGGGCGAGAGCGCGGCCAGGGAGAAGGTTCGCTTGGTTCGGCCCTGGATGTCGGCAACGCCCGGGATGCGCCGGGCAGGGTCGAACCACCACGCGGCGTCCGGGGCTTCCCGGCGGAGTTCGGGTGCGAGGTCTTCGAGCAACCCCGTCTCCACGCGTGAGGCGGGGTAGGGCGTCAGGTTGTGACGAGCGAGTTCGGCCGTCGTCGCGTCGGCTTCCACGGCAATGACGTCGAGGCCGGCGCGAGCAAAACCGACGGCGTCCGCGCCGATGCCACACCCGCCGTCGACCACGCGTGAGGCGCCGGACGACCGCAGACGCTGGGCGTGCAGAGCCGCCACCGGCGAGCGAGTGGCCTGCTCGAGGGCGTCCGGGGTGAAGAACATCCGCTCGGCATTCGCGCCGAACTTCGTGACGGCCTTCGCCCGCAATCGGCTCTGCGTCAGCGCGGCGGCGACGAGTTCGGGGGAGTAGCCCCGATCCCGCAATCGGGAGGTGAGCGCGACGGCGTTCTTCTCGTCGTACGGCGGCAGCGATGCGAGCAGTTCACGACCCTCGTCGGACATGAGAGCGTGCGCGGCGGCGGCATCCATGGGCTCATTCTTTCAGGCGAACTTCCAACCAAGACCCGCCCCGCCTGTGCGCCGTGAGCGAACGCCGACCCTCCACCTGGCACTCGGCTTGACCGAGTGCTAACCGAGCAATAAATTCGGAGTTAGCACTCACCCCTGGGTAAGTGCCAGCGAGCACGTCACCTCGACCCCCGCGACGGCGAGGCGGCACTGCGCGCTGTCATGCCACGCCACGTGGCGTGGGCAGGGGTGGACAAGCATCCGTCACGTCCGCGCGAGCGGACCGTCGCAACAAGGAAGGTGCCACCGTGTCGGTGAACATCAAGCCGCTGGAAGACCGCATCGTCGTCAAGTCCGTCGAGGCCGAGAAGACCACCGCGTCCGGCCTCGTCATCCCGGACACCGCCAAGGAGAAGCCCCAGGAGGGCGAGGTCATCGCCGTGGGCCCGGGTCGCGTGGACGACAACGGCAACCGCGTTCCGGTCGACGTCGCCGTGGGCGACAAGGTCATCTACTCGAAGTACGGCGGCACCGAGGTCAAGTTCGGTGGCGAGGAGTTCCTCATCCTCTCCGCTCGCGACGTGCTCGCCGTCGTCGCCTGACGATCCCACTCCGTGCGCGCATGCCCCGGCCGTGGCCCACGTCGGCCCGCCGGGGCATTGCGTTCCCTCCAGCCGTACGTGAACTCACGCAGCAGGCTCCCGTTCCACGCCGCCTCGCGCGGCATCAACCAGAGAGGTTGAATCATGGCCAAGACCCTCGAATTCAACGACGACGCGCGCAAGTCGCTCGAGCGCGGTGTCGACGCGCTCGCCAACGCCGTCAAGGTGACCCTCGGCCCGAAGGGCCGCAACGTCGTCATCGACAAGTCCTGGGGCGCCCCCACCATCACGAACGATGGTGTCACCATCGCCCGTGAGGTCGAGCTCGAAGACCCGTACGAGAACCTCGGCGCGCAGCTCGCCAAGGAGGTCGCCACCAAGACGAACGACGTCGCCGGTGACGGCACGACGACCGCCACGGTTCTCGCCCAGGCCCTCGTCAAGGAAGGCCTGCGCAACGTTGCCGCCGGCGCGGCCCCGGCCGGCCTGAAGCGCGGTATCGACAAGGCCGTCACCGCCATCAACGACCAGCTGCTCGCCAACGCGCGCCCGGTCGACGGCAAGGACGACTACGCCAAGGTCGCTTCGCTCTCCGCCCAGGACGCCACCATCGGTGGCCTCATCGGTGAGGCGTTCGACAAGGTCGGCAAGGACGGCGTCATCACGGTTGAGGAGTCCTCCACCGCCGAGACGAAGCTCGAGTACACCGAGGGCATGCAGTTCGACAAGGGCTACCTCTCGCCGTACTTCGTGACCGACCCCGAGCGCATGGAGGCCGTCCTCGAGGACGCCTACATCCTCATCAACCAGGGCAAGATCTCGAACGTGCAGGACCTCCTGCCCGTCCTCGAGAAGGTCGTCCAGTCCGGCAAGCCGCTGCTCATCATCGCCGAGGACATCGAGGGCGAAGCCCTCTCGACGCTCGTCGTGAACAAGATCCGCGGCACGTTCAACGTCGTCGCCGTCAAGGCCCCCGGCTTCGGTGACCGCCGCAAGGCCATGCTGCAGGACATCGCAATCCTCACCGGCGGCCAGGTCATCGCCGAGGAGGTCGGCCTCAAGCTCGAGGCCGCCGACCTCGACGTCCTCGGCCAGGCCCGCCGCATCCAGGTGACGAAGGACTCCACGACGATCATCGACGGCGCCGGCCAGGGCGACGCAGTCGAGGGCCGCGTCAAGGAGCTCAAGGCCGAGATCGAGCGCACGGACTCCGACTGGGACCGCGAGAAGCTCCAGGAGCGTCTTGCGAAGCTCGCCGGCGGCGTCTGTGTCATCGGCGTCGGTGCACACACCGAGGTCGAGATGAAGGAGAAGAAGCACCGCATCGAGGACGCCATCGCGGCCACGCGCGCGGCCATCGAGGAAGGCATCGTCGCCGGTGGTGGATCCGCCGTCATCCACGCCGCCTCCGCGCTCGACTCCCTCCAGCTCGAAGGTGACGAGGCCACCGGCGCCACGCTCGTCGGCAAGGCCATCGCCGAGCCGCTGCGCTGGATCGCCGAGAACGCCGGTCTCGAGGGCTACGTCGCCGTCTCCAAGGTGCGCGAACTGCCCGTCGGCCAGGGCCTCGACGCCGCCACCGGCGACTACATCGACCTCGTCGAAGCCGGCATCATCGACCCGGTCAAGGTCACGCGCTCCGCACTGACCAACGCCGCCTCCATCGCCTCCATGGTTCTCACGACCGACACCCTCGTCGTCGAGAAGAAGGAAGACGAAGAGGCACCCGCGGCAGGTCACGGCCACAGCCACTGATCTCCCTCGCGCCGCGAAGTTCTCCCTCGCGCCGTCTTCCGGCGCGTGGCCGTCTCCTGCTCGCAAGCTCGCAGAAGACGGCCACGCGCTCGGTGCGACAGCGCTTCGGGGCTTGAAAGACGCCCCTCCCACGAGCAAGCTCGCGGGAGGGGCGTCTTTCTGCGCGGTCTGCTTCCAACGTGGGTGCGTTGAGCGAAAGGGTTGCGGCTTTGCGCGTGGCCCGGTTTCGTTGGGGGAGAGGGTCGCGGCTTTGCGAGTGGCCCTGGTTACATGGCGATGCGGAGGCGCCTGTGTTCGGCTGTCAGCGCCGGGTCACGCGCACGCACTCGTCCTCGAGGCACACCACGGCGCCGACCGGAATCTGGGCGCTGCGGCGCGTGTCGACCTCGCCGTCGACCGTCACGAGGCCCTCAATGATGACAATGCGCGCCTCGGCGCCGTCCTCCACGAGGTTGGCCAACTTGAGCAGCTGACCGAGCTTGATGGCGTCGTCGCGAATCGGAACGTCTACGGGTGAGCTCATGGCCACATTCTCGCACCGAACTCGCCGTGCACCCCGTGGTGTGGTTACCGTGGGGGCCGCAACCGCTGACCGTGAACCGCGCACATCCGTGACGGGAGTAGGCCATGGCGCTCGAAGGTGGATACATGGGAGGGGCCTCCTGGCCCCAGGTGTCCCATGCCCGAGCGCGTGTAACGAACCTACCGTCGACCCCGATGTCATCCGAGGAAGCGCCGATGCGCGACCTCGTGGCTGCCGCTCAGGACAACGATCCGGCAGCACGACACCAACTCCTCGACGACGTTCACCGGATGGCGTTGCGCTACGCGTCAGCCCGTCTCGGCGCTTTCAGCGCCTCGCGTGAACTCGCCGCCGACGCCGCTCAGGAGGTGTGCGTGGCTGTCCTGCAGGCGCTTCCGCGCTACGTCGAGCGCGGCGTCCCCTTCGAGGCCTTCGTCTACTCCATCTGCTCGCGCAAGGTGGCCGACGTGCAGCGAGGCGCCTTCCGCGCGGCTGTGCCCACCGACGAGATCCCCGAGGGCGTCGACCTGTCGACCGGCCCCGAGGAGATGGCCGTCAGCGGCGACACCGCCAAGCGCCTCTCGATACTCATGGGCGGCCTGTCCGAACAGCACCGCGAAATCCTGACGCTCCGCGTCGCCGTCGGCCTCTCCGCCGAGGAGACCGCCCGCAGCCTCGGCATGACGGCCGGCGCCGTGCGCGTCGCCCAGCACCGCGCGCTCGCGAAGCTGCGCAAGCTGCACGACGCCTCCGGCCAGGAGTTGAGGTGAGCCACGTGAACGACGCATCCCGCGACACGAACCTCTTCGAGATCGCCCGCGACGACGAACTCCTCGACGTCCTCGGCGCACGCCTTTTGGACGCGGACGAGTCCAACGCCGACACGAACATCGACACCGGCACCTACGAGTCGGACGATGTCGCTCACATGCTCGCCGCCTGGGCGCAGGACATCGACGACGAGGCCGAGGCCACGTTCACGGTCGAGCCCCGACGCGTCACGCGGGCAGCTCGCGCCGCCTACGCGGTGTCCAATGAGGCCGAGTCCGTCGAACCCGGACCTGTCACGGCCGCGCCGCGCCCTCGCGGCGGCACGTACAGCGCCTCGGGCGACGGCCGAGTGGCCGCTGCTCTCGGCCGCGGATGGTGGGGCCTGGCCCCGGCTGCCCGCGTGCGAACCGGCGCTACGGCCGCTGCAGCGGGTCTCATGCTCTCCCTGTCCGGCGTCGCCGCCGCTGTCGGTGGGGGACGCCTACCGTCCCTCGACTCCTTCACGCTCAGTTCGACGAAGGCTCACAACCCCTCCGTGCTGGCCGATGAGGTGCCTCGCGCCACGGCGACCGACGCACCAGCAGCGCCGCAGAAGCCGGCGAAGAAGCGTGTCGAGGCGCTGCCAGATCGCACGGACGGCCACGCCGAGGGCGCTGCGCGGCCCCGCACGTCCGCCGCTCCGAAGGAAACGGCACCGAGCGACTCCTGGCCTCGGGTCGAGGAGCGCCGTACCGGTCTCGACCGCTCGGTCGTCGCCGCGCCCCGAATCGACCGTCAGCGCCCGGCGGTACCGACGTACCGGCCCAACACGGGCGCCCGACCGACGCAGGCGCCGAGCACGACGCGTCCGCCGCGTCCGACGACGCCGCCCTCGCCGTCGTCCACGCAGCCGCCGACGACCACGAAGCCGAGCACGCCGTCCACCCCAGGTTCGTCGACGACGTCGCCGAGCACCGGTCCCTCGGGTTCGACAGGCACGTCGGGCTCCTCGAGTTCCTCGGGCTCGCCCTCCACGACGAAGCCGACCCCTCGCCCCACCTCGAGCGTTTCCCCGAGGTCGACACGCGGCTCACACAAGGCCTCCTCCGGAAGCGGTGCGCTGACGAAGGCGGAGAAGAAGACGCGCAACCGGTTCAGGTACCTCATGCCGAGGCCGTCGATCGAGGCGTCCTCAACGCCTCTCGAGCCGAGCGCTACGGCGGAGCCGGTGCCGAACGAAACCGCCACGCCGACGCGCTAGGTGAGAATGCGCACAACGCTGAGCGCGCGGCGCTGGGCACGCGTGCGCGTGACCTAGAATCGGTGAATGGCTTTCGGCTCTGACAACGGCACTGAGATCCCCCCGAAATTCGCGACGCTCGGCCTCACCTACGACGACGTCCTTCTCCTTCCCGGGGAGACCGATGTCATCCCCTCGGAGGTCGACACCACCGCGCAGTTGACGCGCGAGATCAAGCTCAACATCCCTCTCGTCTCTGCAGCGATGGACACCGTCACCGAAGCGCGCATGGCCATCGCCATGGCCCGCGAGGGCGGCATGGGCGTGCTGCACCGCAACCTGTCGATCGAGGATCAGGCCTACCAGGTCGACCTCGTCAAGCGCACTCAGACGGGCCGTATCACCAACCCCGTGACGATCGGCCCCGACGCCACGCTCGAAGAGCTCGACGCCATCTGCGGCGAGTACCGCGTCTCCGGTCTGCCGGTCGTCGAGGGCGACAACAAGCTCATCGGCATCATCACCAACCGCGACCTGCGCTTCACGCCCGTCGCCGAGTGGGCCGGCACGAAGGTGCGCGACGTCATGACGACGCAGCTCATCACCGCGCCCGTCGACATCTCGAACGAGGACGCCACGGCGCTGCTGCGTCAGCACAAGCGTGAGCGTCTGCCGCTCGTCGATCGCGACGGTCGCCTCGCCGCGCTCATCACGGTCAAGGACTTCGTGAAGTCCGAGCAGTTCCCGAACGCCTCGAAGGACGCCGACGGTCGCCTCATGGTCGGTGCCGCCGTCGGGTACTTCGGTGAGGCGTGGGAGCGCGCGACGACGCTCATCGACGCCGGCGTCGACGTGCTCGTCGTCGACACGGCGCACGGCCACGCGCGCCTCCTGCTCGACATGATCCGCAAGCTCAAGGCCGACCCGGCCACGAAGAACGTCCAGATCATCGGCGGCAACGTTGCCACCCGCGCGGGTGCCCAGGCGCTCGTCGACGCCGGTGTCGACGCCGTCAAAGTGGGCGTCGGGCCGGGCTCGATCTGCACGACGCGCATCGTCGCGGGTGTCGGTGTTCCGCAGGTCACCGCGATCCACGAGGCCGCCCAGGCCTGCGGCCCCGCCGGTGTGCCGGTCATCGGTGACGGCGGCCTGCAGTACTCCGGTGACATCGCCAAGGCCCTCGTCGCCGGTGCGTCCTGCGTCATGGTCGGCTCGCTGCTCGCCGGTACGGAGGAGTCGCCGGGCGAGGTCGTGCTCATCAACGGCAAGCAGTTCAAGGCCTACCGCGGCATGGGTTCGCTCGGTGCGATGAGCTCGCGCGGCAAGAAGTCGTACTCCAAGGACCGCTACTTCCAGGCCGACGTCATCAGCGACGACCAGCTCGTGCCCGAGGGCATCGAGGGTCGCGTGTCGTACAAGGGCCCGGTGAGCAACGCGGTGCGTCAGCTCGTCGGCGGCCTTCACCAGTCGATGTTCTACGTCGGCGGTGCCACGATCCCGGAGCTGCAGGAGCGCGGCCAGTTCGTCCGCATCACCGCGGCCGGCCTCAAGGAGTCGCACCCCCACGACGTCCAGGGCATCGTCGAAGCGCCGAACTACTCGATCCGCTGACGACGTCTCGTCCCGCTTTCGAGCGCCTCACCTTCACGACGAAGGTGAGGCGCTCGTGTGTTGAGGCGGGTTTTCCCACATGCGCGAGATGTCGCACGAATGTGGAGACAGGCGCGCGGTTGCTCCCCACTTGCGCGACATTCCGCGCTTGTGGGGAAGCGGGCGCCCGCAGGTAGGCTGGGTGGGTGACTGAGATCGAGATCGGCAAGGGCAAGCGCGGCCGCCGCGCGTATTCACTCGACGACATCGCCGTCGTGCCGTCGCGCCGCACGCGTGACCCCCGCGAGGTGTCGACGTCGTGGCAGATCGACGCCTACCACTTCGACCTGCCCGTCATGGCAGCGCCGATGGACTCCGTGATGTCGCCCGCCACCGCCATCGAGTTCGGCCGCCTCGGCGGTCTGCCCGTGCTCGACCTCGAGGGCCTGTGGACGCGCTACGAGGACCCGGAGACGCAACTCGCCTCCATCGCCACGGTCGACCCGGCCGAAGCAGTCGCCCGCATGCGCGAGATCTACGACGAGCCGATCAAGCCCGAGCTCATTCGCGACCGCCTCAAGCAGATCCGTGACGCTGGCGTCACTGTCGCCGGCGCGCTCACGCCGCAGCGCACCCAGGAGCACTGGCGCACCGTCGTCGAAGCCGGAGTCGACGTCTTCGTCATCCGCGGTACCACGGTCTCCGCCGAGCACGTCTCCGGCGACGCCGAGCCGCTCAACCTCAAGCGCTTCATCTACGAACTCGACGTTCCCGTCATCGTCGGTGGCGCGGGCACGTACACCGCAGCGCTGCATCTCATGCGCACCGGTGCGGCCGGCGTGCTCGTCGGCTTCGGTGGCGGCGCTGCCCACACGACGCGTCGCACGCTCGGCATCCACGCGCCCATGGCCACGGCCCTCTCCGACGTCGCCGCAGCCCGTCGCGACTACCTCGACGAGTCCGGTGGCCGCTACGTCCACGTCATCGCCGACGGCGGTGTCGGCACCTCCGGTGACATCGTCAAGGCCGTCGCCTGCGGTGCGGACGCCGTCATGCTCGGCGCCGCGCTGGCTCGCGCCACCGAGGCGCCCGGTCGCGGATTCCACTGGGGCCCCGAGGCGCACCACAGCCAGCTGCCGCGCGGTGAGCGCGTCGAGGTGGGCACAGTGGCGAGCCTCGAGGAGATCCTCAACGGCCCCGGCCGCGGCGCCGACGGCACCACCAACATCGTCGGTGCCCTCAAGCGCGCCATGGCCACCACCGGCTACTCCGACCTCAAGGAGTTCCAGCGCGTCGAGGTCGTCGTCGCGCCGTACCAGCGTTCCTGAGGCACACTCACGACGGAGGGGCTGGACCGGCAGGTCGAGCCCCTCCGTCATGCTCGCGGTTCCTCGCATCCTGGGACGACTGCCACTTACTTACTTCAAAGTAAGGACGTTGTCGGTGGCCCGTCCTAGGGTGGATCCATGACTTCTCAGACCGCCTCTTCGCCCGCCGTCCGCGTTGCGCAGGACGTGGCGAAGCGCATGAGCCACCGCGTCACTGCTGCCGCCGACGCGCCCCAGCGTGAGCGCACGACGCCTCTCACCGGTGAGGTTGTCGCGTCGCTGCCCGAGTCGAGCGTCGCCGACGTCGAGCGCGCCTACGAGGCGGCGCGTGCGGCTCAGACCGCGTGGGCCGCCACGCCCGTCAAGGAGCGCGTGGAGTTCCTGGAACGCCTGCACGACCTCGTGCTCGAGCACCAGAGCGAGATGCTCGACCTCATCCAGCTCGACTCGGGCAAGGCCCGCATCCAGGCGTTCGAGGAGATTCTCGACACCGCCGGTGTGTGCCGCCACTACGCGAAGAAGGCACCGAGCTATCTCGCCGAGCGCAAGGGTGCGGGCGCCATGCCGGTGCTGACGCAGGCCCGCACGGGCTACCGCCCCAAGGGCGTCGTCGGCGTCGTCGCGCCGTGGAACTACCCGCTGTCGATGACGATCACCGACGCCCTGCCCGCCCTTGCTGCCGGCAACGCCGTCGTCCTTCGTCCTGACGAGAAGGCGTCTCTCACCTGCCTCAAGATCGTCGAGCTCATCGACGAGGCCGGTCTGCCCGAGGGGCTCCTCCAGATCGTTCTGGGCGACGGCCCCACCGTCGGCGGCGCGGTCCTCGAGCGCGCGGACTACGTCATGTACACGGGCTCGACGAACGTCGGGCGTCAGGTCGCACGCGACGCCGGTGAACGCCTCGTCGGGGCGTCGCTCGAGCTCGGCGGGAAGAACGCGATGTACGTCGCCGAGGACGCCGACCTCAAGCGCGCCGCCGAGGGCGCCCAGCGCGCGGTGTTCTCCAGCGCGGGCCAGCTGTGCATCTCGATCGAGCGCCTCGTGCTCCACGAGGCCATCGCTGACGAGTTCCTGCGCCTGTTCCTCGCCCGCGTCAAGGCGATGAAGCTCAGCACCGAGGTGGGCTGGGGAGCCGACATGGGCAGCCTCATCTCCGCGCAGCAGTTGGAGCGCGTCGAGGAGCACGTCGCGGATGCTGTCTCCAAGGGCGCCACGGTGCTCGCGGGCGGCAAGGCGCGCCCCGACGTCGGGCCCTTCGTCTACGAACCCACCGTGCTCGACGGCGTTGCCGAAGGCATGAGCTGCCGACGCGACGAGACCTTCGGCCCGCTCGTGTCGGTCTACCGGGTCGCGAACGACGACGAGGCCGTCGCCTTCGCCAACGACAGCGAGTACGGCCTCAACGCGTCCGTCTGGACCAAGGACGTCAAGCGTGGCCGCGCCATCGCCGCCCGTATCCAGTCCGGCACCGTCAACGTCAACGAGGGCTACGCCTCCGCGTACGCGAGCAACGGGGCACCGATGGGCGGCATGAAGTCCTCCGGCGTCGGCCGCCGTCACGGGGCCGAGGGCATCCGCAAGTACACCGACATCCAGAACGTCACGGTGCAGCACGTCCAGGGCTTCGGGGTGCCGAAGGGCATGTCGCAGAAGCAGTTTGCCAAGGTGATGACGGTGGGCATGCGCCTCATGAAGCGAGGAGGTGTCGCATGAGCGGCTTCGATCACGACGTCGTCGTCATCGGCTCGGGGTTCGGCGGCTCCGTCGCCGCCCTGCGGTTGGCCGAGAAGAACTACGACGTCCTCGTCTACGAGGCCGGCCCGCGCCGTGAGGACGAGGACTTCGCCACCTCGAGCTGGGACGTGCGCAACTACCTGTGGGCGCCAGCGCTCAAGTGCTACGGCGTGCAGCGCATCCACAAGATCCCTGACGCCGTCATCCTCGCCGGGGCCGGTGTGGGCGGCGGGAGCCTCAACTACGCCAACACGCTCTACGTGCCGCCGCAGCCGTTCTTCGCCGACAAGCAGTGGTCGCACATTACCGACTGGTCCGCAGAACTCATGCCGCACTACGAGACGGCGAAGAAGATGCTCGGCGTCGTCGAGTCCAACCCGTGCGAGGGGCCGGTCGAGCAGCTCATGCGCGATGTCGCCGCAGACCTCGGCGTGAGCGAGACGTTCCGCAAGACGCCCGTCGGCGTGTTCTTCGGGGAGTCCGGAAAGCGTGTCGCCGACCCGTACTTCGGGGGAGAGGGCCCGGAGCGCACCGGCTGCACCGAGTGCGGCAACTGCATGGTCGGCTGCCGCGTCGGTGCAAAGAACACCCTCGCGAAGAACTACCTGCCCCTCGCCGAACGTTCCGGTGCGCGCATCGAGCCGATGCGTACCGTCGTCGACCTCGAGCCGCTCGGCCCGAACGGTGATGAGGGCTGGCGCATCACGACGGAGGCCACCGGCGCCTGGGTGCGCAAGAACCGTCGCACGGTGACGGCGCAGCACGTCGTCATGGCAGCCGGCACGTGGGGCACGCAGAGCCTCCTGCACTCGCTGCAGGCCGACGGCAAGCTTCCGCGCCTGTCGCGCACGCTTGGTCACCTCACCCGCACCAACTCCGAGGAGCTCGGCGGTGCCGCCGCCACGCAGCTGCCCGAGGGCGTCGACCTCACACACGGCGTGGCCATCACGTCGAGCTTCCACGTCGACGAAACCACCCACGTCGAGAACGTGCGCTACGGGCGCGGCTCGAACGCCATGGGCCTGTTCTCCACGCTGCTCATTCCCGGTGACGTGGGCAACCGCGTCGTCGAGTTCGTCAAGCAGTTCGCGCGCCGCCCGGTCATGCTCACGAAGGCCGTCGTCCCCAAGGGCTGGAGCGAGCGCACCATCATCGCGCTCGTCATGCAGACGGTCGACAACTCGCTCATCGTCTCCCCGAAGAAGACGCGCCGCGGGTGGAAGCTCACCTCCCGTCAGGGCCACGGTGAGCCGAACCCGACGTGGATCCCTGGCGGCCACAAGGCCGTCCGCGGCATGGCGGACCGTCTCGAGCGGGTCAGCGGCAAGGAGGCCATCGCGGGTGGCACGTGGAACGAACTGTTCGACGTGCCCATGACGGCGCACTTCCTCGGCGGCGCCCCGATCAGCGACGGCCCGGAGACCGGCGTCATCGACGCCTACCAGCGCGTGCACGGCTACCCCACGATGTCGATCGTCGACGGTACGGCCGTCTCCGCGAACCTCGGCGTCAACCCGTCGCTCACCATCACGGCTCAGGCCGAGCGTGCCTTTTCGCTGTGGCCGGCCAAGGGCGAGCGCGACGAGCGTCCGGCTCAGGGCGAGGCGTACGTCCGGCTCGAACGCGAGCCGAACCGGGTGCCCGGCCAGCCCGTAGTCCTCGGCATGCCGACGGTGGCACGGACACCCGCGACGTAGGCACCGCGCGTCGGCGCGTACCCTGGTGGGGTGCTCCAGACCGCGATGAAACCCCGTTTCGTGCGGCTGTTCTCGCTCATGCTCGTGCTCGTTGCCGCGTTCATCTGGCTCGGCAAGTGGCAGTGGGGGACGGCCAACAACGAGGCCAACCAGAAGGTGCTCGAAGAGGCTTCGCAGCGCACGCGTGAGCCGCTCGACGCGGTGATCAAGCCGCAGACGCCGTTCGACAACTCGACGTCGTTGCAGCCCATCACCGTCACGGGCCGTTACGACGCGAGCAAGACCGAGCTCGTCGCGGGCCGTGTGCTCGAGGGCAAGCACGGCTGGTGGGTCATGACACCCCTCGTCGTCGACAGCACCGGAGCACGGCTGCCCATCGTGCGCGGCTTCGTCGACAAGACGACGAACATCCCGAAACCGCCGTCGGGCACCGTGACCGTCGAGGGCGCGCTGGCGCCCGGTGAGTCGGTGTCGACGATGGACGCTCTTCCGCCCGGCCAGATCGGCACGATCGACATGGGTCTGCTGCTCAACAAGTGGGACGGTCGCGTCTACAACGCCTTCATCTTCTCCACGGACCAACAGCCCGCGACGCGGGTGAAGGCGGGGGAAACCACCCCAGAGCACATCCCGCCGCCCGTGCCGCGCACGACGCACATCGAGTGGCGCAACGCAGCCTATGCCATCCAGTGGTGGGTGTTCGCCGTCTTCGCGGTCTTCATGTGGGTCAAGCTCGTGCGCGACGAGCACCACCTCGAGATCGCCGCCGACGAGAGCCGTGTTGACGAGAACAACGAGCAGCATCACACAACTCCCAGCGAAGACGACTCCCCTTCCGACGTGACGACGCCCCCTACGGGCGAGCGAGAGGACGACCGATGACCGACCAGAAGCCCGCTGCTGCAGGTAAGCCCACGATCGACGTGAACCAGGCCCGCTCGGCCCTGAAGTTCTTCAAGATCGCCGCGTTCATCGTCGGCATCGGCCTGCTCGTGCTCGTGCTCGAGATGGTGCTGTACTACCGGTTCCACAACGACGCGCTCGCGTGGTGGCCGCAGCCGCACGGCCTGCTCTTCCTCGTCTACGTCGCGGCGACGGCGAACCTCGGGTTCAAGATGCGCTGGGGTCTCGGCAAGATGGTCCTCGTCATCCTCGCCGGGTGCGTGCCGTTCCTGTCGTTCTGGGTCGAGCGCAAGATGAGCCGCGAGGTCGAGGCCGACCTCGCGGGCCGCTGACGGGCCGACGGCCGGAAGGCCTGTCGGTGGCGACGGATAGGATGAACGCGTGAGCGACAACCTGCAGGATCACCCCGTACTCGTCGTCGATTTCGGCGCCCAGTACGCCCAACTCATCGCGCGCCGCGTGCGCGAGTGCGCCCTCTATTCCGAGGTCGTGCCGCACACGATGAGCGCGAAGGAGATGCTGGCAAAGAACCCCGCCGCCATCGTGCTGTCGGGCGGGCCCTCGTCCGTCTACGCCGACGGTGCTCCGTCGCTCGACGTGGCGCTGCTCGAAGCGGGCGTGCCGGTCTTCGGTATCTGCTATGGCTTCCAGGCCATGGCGCACGCCCTCGGCGGAACCGTCGCCCACACCGGTGGCCGCGAGTACGGTCACACGATGGCCACGATCACCCACACCGACTCGATCCTCTTCGACGGTCAGCCCGCCGAGCAGGCTGTGTGGATGTCGCACGGTGACGGCGTGAGCGAGGCCCCCACGGGCATGACGGTGTGCGCTCGCACGCCCGGCGCCCCCGTCGCCGCGTTCGAGGACGCCGAGCGCAGGCTCTTCGGCGTGCAGTGGCACCCGGAGGTGCTCCACTCCACGCACGGCCAGGAAGTGCTGCGCAACTTCCTGCTCAACGGCGCCGGCCTCAAGGCCGAGTGGACGCCCGCCAACATGGCCGAGGAACTCGTCGCCCAGGTGCGCGAGCAGATCGGTGAGGGCCGCGCCATCTGTGGTCTCTCCGGTGGTGTCGACTCGTCCGTCGCCGCGGCCATGGTGCAGAAGGCCATCGGCGACCGGCTCACGTGTGTCTTCGTTGACCACGGCCTGCTGCGCGCCGGTGAGGCCGAGCAGGTCAAGGAGGACTTCGTCGCCGCTACCGGTGTCGACCTCGTCGTCGTCGACGCCTCCGAGCGGTTCCTCGAGGCGCTGGCCGGCCAGTCCGATCCCGAGACGAAGCGCAAGATCATCGGCCGCGAGTTCATCCGCGTCTTCGAGCAGGCGGCGCGCGACATCGTCGGTGCCGAATCGGACAGCGAACACCCCGTCGAGTTCCTCGTTCAGGGCACGCTCTACCCCGACGTCGTCGAATCCGGCGGCGGCACCGGCGCGGCCAACATCAAGAGCCACCACAACGTCGGCGGTCTGCCCGACGACCTGCAGTTCAAGCTCGTCGAACCGCTGCGCGCCCTCTTCAAGGACGAGGTGCGCCAGGTCGGCCTCGAACTCGGTGTGCCCGATTCCATCGTCTGGCGCCAGCCGTTCCCCGGCCCCGGCCTCGGCATCCGCATCATCGGCGAGGTGACGGCCGAGCGTCTCGAGATCCTGCGCGCGGCCGACAAGATTACCCGCGAGGAGCTCACGGCCGCGGGCCTCGACCGCGACATCTGGCAGTGCCCCGTCGTCCTTCTGGCCGACGTGCGCTCGGTCGGTGTGCAGGGTGACGGCCGCACCTACGGTCACCCCATCGTGCTGCGCCCCGTCTCCAGCGAGGACGCCATGACGGCCGACTGGACGCGCCTGCCCTACGACGTCCTGGCCACGATCTCGAACCGCATCACGAACGAGGTCTCCGACGTCAACCGCGTCGTGCTCGACGTGACGAGCAAGCCCCCGGGCACCATCGAGTGGGAGTGAGCGCCCACCGATGAGCGAGCAGCAGCCCGCTCCCGACGCCGACGGCGCGGCCCACGTGGTCGCGCCGTCGGCGTGCCACGGGGCGACCCCGGTCGGTGAACCCAGCGACCTCACCGAACCCGTCCGCCGCTTCGTCTGCTCCGTGCGGACGATGACGTTCGCCTCACTGGCGTCGTTCGTCCTCGTCCTGTGGGTCTTCACCCGTACCGCGCGCGCCCAGGTGTGGGACGAGCGTGGGCGGATGAGCACAGGTGCGAGCGCGCGGGCGTGGGTTCACATCGTCGATCCGCTCACCTACATCACGATCGGCTCGGTCGCGACGCTGCTCGCCGGCTTCGTCGTCATCGCGCTCGCGCGGCAACGAGCGGGTCTCGCGCTGGCCGCGATCCTCGTGGTCGGGGGAGCGAACGTCACGACGCAACTGTTCAAGGCGTACTGGCCCACGAGCCCGCACCTGTGGGATAACTCCCTACCGAGCGGACACTCGACCGTTGCGATGAGCCTCAGCCTCGCGGCGATCCTCGTCGCGCCGTCCGGGGCCAGACGGTGGCTCGTGCCCTTCGCCGCCTTCGGAGCCACGTTCGTCGGCGCCGGAACGATCGTCGGGCACTGGCACCGCCCGGCCGACGTGTGGGCGGCCTTCCTCGTATGCCTCCTGTGGTCGGCCGGAGCGATCGGTCTCGTGCTCAAACTCCAGTTGCGGCGCCACACCCGCGACGCGAAGTACGCGCTGCGCCCTGCCTCAGGCGTCGTCGGGAGCATGACGGCGGGGCTCATCTTCGTCGGGCTCGGAGTGCGGCCGCTCGACGCCGACCTCAAGCTGGCCGAGGCGATCGTCGCCCTCGGAGTCACCGGGTTGCTCGCGGCGTTCGTCGTCGCATGGGTGAGCGCTGCGGCGGACGACAACCTCGGATGAGGGACCCGGTGAAGCGAATCGAGCCACTCGTCCTGGCGGGGAGCCTGCTCGTTCTCGTGGCCCTCATCGCGCTGCGCGCCACGGCGGCCGGCAAGCGCCTGGCTGCGGCCACCACGCACTGGCTCGGTGAAGCCGATCGCCCTGACGGCGGTCTGATCTGGCCCGCCTCCGGCCTCGTGACGCGTGCCTATCTGCCGTTCGTTGCGCTGACGCTCGTGGCGCTCGCGGTCGCACTGATGCGCCACTCGCTGCGGCGCCGAGCACTCGCAGGGGCGTTCGTCCTCGTTGTCAGCGGCGTGGGGGCGCAGGTGCTGGGGCGTCTCCTCGTGCCCGTGCTCGGACAGGAGTCCGCGACGCTCCCCAGCGGGCATGCGGCCCTCGTGCTCGGCGCCTGTGTGGCCTGGATCTGGATCGCACCCGCCCGGCATCGCCTCGCGGTCCTGTGTGGAGCCGGTGCCGTTGCGACGGCCGGGTCGCTCGGCATCGTCGTCGCGCAGTGGCACCGCCCGGGCGACGTGCTCGCGTCCCTCGCCCTCGTCACGGCCGTGACGGCGGTCGCTCGTCCTTTCGCCAGGACGGGCGCGATCGCACCGGCCGTCAGCGAGGCCGAGGGCAACCGGGCGCACGCGTTTCGGGGTGGCTTCGGCTACAGCCCGTCGACCGATGCTCTCGGGGCCGTGCTGTGCGGCGCAGCCGGCTGCGTCGTGCTCTACCAGGGGTGGGGTTCGGCGCTCGTCGGCGAGAACGTCGCTGCCCTTGTCGGCGGCTTGGCCGTGCGATGGGGCTTCGCCCTCGCGGCGGGGCTGCTCGTGTGGTTCGCCGCGCGCGTCGACGAAAGCCCTGTCAGTCGCCTCCACTAGGCTGGGCGGGTGCTTCGAACTACAGCAGCTGTGCTCGCCGGGAAGTCGGCTCGCGTCGCAACGAGACTGCGCGGTGGCGGTAGCGCCCTGCCCGGTCTCGTCGTTGAGAAGGTCGACCCGAAGTTCCTCGCCACGGCTCTCGCGAACCTCCCGAAGGGTGTCGTCGTCGTCACCGGCACGAACGGCAAGACCACGACGACGAAGATGCTCGTCGCGCTCCTTCGCGCGCACGGTCTCAAGGTCTTCACCAACCCCACGGGCTCGAACTTCACGCGCGGCGTCATCTCCTCGGTGCTCGGTGAGGTGTCGCTGCGCGGCACCATCGACGCCGACATCGCCGTGCTCGAACTCGACGAGGCGCACGCCCTGCACTTCGCCAAGGTGGTCAAGCCGACGCACGCGCTGCTGCTCAACGTGGCACGAGACCAGCTCGACCGTTTCGCCGAGATCGACTACACCGCGAAGCTCCTACGTCAGCTTGCCGAGCAGACCACCGAGGGCGTCGTGCTCAACCGTGACGACTCGTTCGTCGCGCGCATCGAGAGCGCGCTGAAGCCGAACGTCGAAGTCTCCTACTTCGGGGTCGACGAGACGATCGCGGAGCGCCTCGGTGAGCTCATGGAACAGGACGTGCGCAGCGACGACGACTTCGTCCAGCCGCTCGTGAGCTCCGGTGACGGACTCCTTCTGCCGATCGACGATCGCAAGTTCCTCGTCACGTTCGCCGACCGCGCCGACGGCAGCGCCAACGTCGGGCCGATGCAGATGCGTCAGCACGGTCTCGCGGCCATGATCAACGCCACGGCGGCCACGTCGATGGCGCGTCGGCTGCTCGGCGACGACTTCCTGCCGGCCACCGCCGTCAGCGCCCTCGAAGCGGTGCAGCCGCCGTTCGGTCGCGGCGAGGTCATCGACGTCGACGGTCAGGAACTCGAGCTCGTGCTCGTGAAGAACCCGGCCGGATTCACCGTGGCCCTCTCGACGTACGGCGGACGCCCGGTGGCGAGCATGGTGGCCATCAACGACAACTACGCCGACGGCCGCGATGTGTCGTGGCTGTACGACGTCAACTTCGCCTCCCTGCGTGAGCGCGGCGTCGAGCTCACCTCCGGCGTCCGCGCCTACGACATGGCGTTGCGCCTCGCCTACGACGGCGTCGAGGTGCGTCACGTCGAGCCCGAACTCACGTCCGCGCTCGACACGTTCCTCGCCGAGCACCCGAACGAGCCGAAGCGCATCTTCTGCACCTACACGGCGATGATGGCGCTACGCCGCACGCTCGCCGAGCGCTACGACCTGCCCGACATCGGAGAGGACGCCCCCGAATGAGCCAGCCCACTCCCGAGAACGTCGAGCCCGTCGTCAACGACGACCTCGCCGCCATGGACGTCGTCCCGACGACGCTCGGCGACCCGACCGGGCCGAGCAAGGGACGCGTCACCGTCGTTCACCTGTACCCGCGTGAGATGTCGATCTACGGCGACCTGGGCAACACGCGATGCCTCGAGGCGCGCCTGCGCTGGCACGGGTACGAGCCGAACGTCATCAGCCACAACCCGGGCGACGAGTTCCCCGACGACGCGCACCTCGTCGTCGGCGGCGGTGGCCAGGATTCCGGGCAGGTGCGTGTCGAGGCCGACCTCGAGAAGATCGGCCCGAAGCTCAAGGAGCTCGCCGAGGACGGCGTGCCGATGCTCATGATCTGCGGCATGTACCAGCTCTTCGGCAAGGCCTTCATCACGGTCGACGGCAAGACGCTGCCGGGCCTCGGCATCCTCGACGTCACGACGCGCGGCAACGAGAAGCGCATGATCGGCCCCGTCGTGCTCTCCACCGAGTTCGGCGACGTCGTCGGCTACGAGAACCACTCCGGTTCGACGGTGCTGGGGGAGGGGCAGGCGGCGTTCGGCTCCGTACGCTCCGGCTTCGGCAACAACGGCGAGGACGGCCACGAGGGCGCCCGCACGAACAACGTCGTCGGCTCCTACCTGCACGGCCCGATCCTGCCGGCCAACCCGCACCTCGCGGACTGGCTCATTGCCCGCGCCGTCGAGAAGGCGCTCGCCCAGCCGTTCGAACCGGGTGAGATCGACGACCGGTTCGCCGACCAGGCCCGCGAGCGTCAGGTTCGCCGCCTTACGAAGAGCTGACCGGCACTCGCTGATCTCAGGGACGAAGCCCCGTCGCCGCACACGTGCGGTGACGGGGCTTCGTCGCGTTCTGACGGCGTGTGGTGACTACGCGCGGGCGCCGGGCGCGCCGTCGGGCGTCAGGGGCACCTTGGGCATGACGAACCAGGCGAGCCAACCCATGGCGCCGAGCGGTACCTCGAGCAGGTGCGTGAAAATTGCGAAGACGAGCACGCCGGCAGCGGCGGCGGGCTTGTCGGCGCCCCAGGCCACCATGACGGCGAGCGTGCCGGCTTCGGTGATACCGAGTCCACCCGGCGTCACGCCCACCGCGGTGAGGAGGCGTCCGACGGCGTAGGCGGCGAAGAGCTTGCCGAGCGAGAGGTCGACGCCGACGACCTCCATCGTTCGCCAGAAGAGAAGGAAGTAGACGCCGAGGAACCCGACGACGCCGACCGTCATGGGGAACCACCCGGTGGCCGTCACCGTGGCGAGGCGGCGCCGCTGGTCGACGAGCACGTGACGCAGGTCGACGCGCGACTTGCCGCGCTGTTCTCGCCAGGCGCTGACGCGTCCGCCGAAGCGGCGGTGCACCCACGCGCCGAAGCGCTCGGTCTTGTGCGGCGAGATGAGAATGGCCACGAACACGGCGATGATGACGAGCCCGACGATGCCTCCCGTGAACGCCCCGCGGCGCACGCCCTTGGGCAGTGCGTCCGTGGAGGAGAGCAGGGCCACGCCGAGCAGCGGCATCGCCATGCGGGCGACGACGTTCCAGACGCCCGAGACGATGACCGATGTCGAGATCGCAGCGCGTGCGAAGCCCCACGAACGCAGCATGAGGTAGGTCGCGGCCACCCCGGCGGCGCCGCCGCCCGGCAGCAGGTTGCCCGCTGCAGAGCCGGAGACGTTGACGATGAGCGCCTTGACGTGGCCCAAGCCGGGCAGCGAACCCGTCAGGGTGAAGGTGTAGAGCCACAGGCCCAGGACGACGAGACCGAAGAGTTCGAGGCCGTTGACCCACCCGAGTCGATCGAGGTGAGTGCCGATCTCGGTCCACGTCGTCTGACCGAACCACGGCAGACCGAAGACGAGGATCGCCGCGGCGAGCGCGAGGCCGAACACGGCCTGCAGCAGCTGCTTGCCGGTGGCCTTCGGAAACGCCCTGGGGTCGGCTTCCTGCGTTGCGCGCCCTTCGGCGTCGGTCGCGGCAGGTTGACGCCCCACACTCACTCCTTCGTGTCCGTTCGGGCGGCGCGCGGTGGCAAGTCCCCGAAGATGTCACGCGCGACCGGGCCCTTGTGGAGCGGGTCGCGGAACCATTCCCGACAGAAGACTACGTCGTAGAGCGGTCGGGGAATTCTCAGGAATGCCGCCAGAGTTCGGTCGGCGTCGCCGTCGGCGCTGGCCTGCGAAGCGTGGGCGCGCATCGAGGCACGCTTCTGCGCGGCGAAGCGTCCCACCGAGATGCGGTGGGTGATGTCACGCCGGGCGCTGTAGGCGCGCTCGAACGAGGCCATGTCGAAGTCGTCGGGGAAACGATAGAAGCGCGCGACGAGGTGCAGAGCCCGGACGAGCAGGTCGCGCGGAACGGTGGCTTCGAGGACGCGTGGCGTTCCGGCGAGCTCGGCGGCGCGGGCACCTACCTCGTGCACACGCACGTGATCCCGGTGGCCGTAGCCGCCGTTCTCGTCGTAGGAGAGCAGGACGTCGGCGTCCTCCTCGCGCAGAATCTCGGCGAGCGCCTCGGCCGCTTCGTCGACGTCGACCGTGATGAAACGGCGCTTACCGGGCGGGTCGGGGAAGGTTTCGGGACCCATGCCGGAGTCGGCGTGGCCGAGCGTCTCGACGCGCGCGACGCCCAGTGCGCGGGCGCTCTCGAGGAGTTCGTTCCAGCGTTGGGCGGCGAGTTCGTCGGGGCCGCCGTAGCCGGAGTCGGCGAGGCCGAGGGCGCCGTCGGTGGCGACGACGAGGACGACGCGGTGTCCCTCTGCGGCAGCCTTCGCCATCGTGCCCGAGGTGAGCAGCGCCTCGTCGTCGGGGTGAGCGTGGAAGGCGACAAGCGTGCGCGGCATGGCATCGGGGGACATGGCATCTGGCGTGGTCATCGTGTGCCATCCTCGCGCATGACAGACTTCCATCCGTGAAGATCGCGCTGGTGTCGGACTGTTACCTGCCTCGCTTGGGCGGTATCGAGGTGCAGGTGCACGATCTCGCGCAGCGCCTCGTCGCCCAGGGCCACGAGGTCGTCGCCTACACGGTGACGCCGGCGCACGCGGAGCAGTACAGCGGCCTGGAGATCATCGACGGCATCCACGTCCACCGTTTCGCGCTCGGTCTGCCGTACGACGTCGCGCTCAACCCGATGGCCATCTCGCAGTTGCGCGTCGCCATCACGAACGGCGGATTCGACGTCGTCCACGCCCACATCGGCGTCATCAGCCCCTTCTCGATGGACGCGGTCCGGATGACGCTCGGCATGGGCATCCCGACCGCGGTCACGTGGCACTCGGTCATGAGCTGGGCGGGACCGTTGCTGCGTCCGCTGGGCTTCATCAAGCGGTGGGCCGCCGACGGCGCGGCGCTCTCGGCGGTGTCGCGGGTGGCCGCGCGGCCGGTGGCGTCGATGGCCGGCGCCGGTCACGAGGTCGTCGTCCTGCCCAACGGCATCGACACGGACGTCTGGACCCCCGGTGGCCCGCGGATCGGTGACGAGGTGCGTGTCATCTCGGCGATGCGTCTGGCGCGGCGCAAGCGCCCTCTCGAGTTCTTCAAGGTGATGAAGGCCGTGCACCGCGAAGCGCCGAACGTGCGTCTCGAGATCGCCGGCGAGGGGGAGCTGCGCGCGAAGCTCGTACGCGCTGTCGACCTCGCCGACGCGCACGAGTGGGTGTCGCTGCCGGGGCGCATGACGCGTGCGCAACTGCACGAGCGCTACCTCGATTCCGACCTCTACGTTGCGCCTGCGCGCCTCGAGGCGTTCGGCATCGCGGCTCTCGAAGCGCGCTCGGCGGGTCTGCCGGTGCTCGCGCCCACGAGCAGCGGCGTGTGCGAGTTCGTCGAGAACGAGGTGAACGGCCTGCTCGTCGACGGTGACGAGGGGCTGGTCGCGGGCCTCACCCGGCTCGCACTCGATCGGGACCTGCGCGAGTCGATGGCCCACACGAACCGCACCGTGCGCCCGAAGCAGGCGTGGCCCGAGGTCGTACGCCTCGCCGAGGACGAGTACGCGCGGGCCGCCGACCTGCAGAGGCGACGATGAACGTCGGGGCGGGCATCACCGTCGTCGGACTCACCTCGGATGACGCGGGTGGCACTCGGGAGGTGTTCCGGGAAAGGCTGCGCCAGGGCGTCGCGCCCCGGCGCCAGTTGCGCGAGGCTGGATTCCGGGCCTCCAGGCTGCCCCACGTGACGAGCGACGCCGACGACGCCGTCCTCGCGTACGAGGTGACGTCGCTGCCGGCCTCGTCCCGCACACCCTGTGTGCATGCCACGGAGAAGGCGGACCTCGTGCGGCAGCGCCTCGCCGCCTACGCGGTCGTCACGAGCGAACGTGGCGTGCTGCTCACCCGCCTGTCCCAGACCACCGGACGACCGGGTCTGTGGATCCTGCCGGGTGGCGGTGTCGACGCGGGGGAGCACCCGGCGGAAGCCGTCGTGAGGGAGGTCTGGGAGGAAGCCGGGCAGGACGTGGAGCTCGGTGAGCTCGTCGACGTCTCGTCCTCGCATCGGGTGGGTATCGGGCGCGGTGACGTCGTGGAGGACTTCCACGCGGTGCGCCTGCTGTTCACCGCGTCCTGTTCGCAGCCGTCCGAACCCGTTGTCCACGACGTCGGTGGTTCGACCGAGAGCGCGGCGTGGTTCTCGATCGCCGACGCCGTCGACCCCGAAGCGCCCGGTTACCCCGAGGGCGGCATGGCCTCGTGGGCCCTCGATGCGGTGCGGGCCTTCGCGGATATGCCATGAGTGCGACTGGCGGCCGGGTGAGGGCTCGCACCGTCTACGGGTGGCTCGCCTTCGTGCTCCTGACGATCTGCCTGCTCTGGGTTCCGGCCTGATTCCACCCGCCATTGGTACACACGGGGTGGCCTGCAACCTCCGATGCTGGGTACCCGCGCCTATCCGCCTCTCGAAGTGCGTTACGTCCCTGGGGCGCCGAACGCTGCCACGGTGGCGGACCCCGAATATCGGGTGGCGAACCTCGTGGACACGCGATGGTTCTGGCTGGCGGACGCCATGGCCGCAGCCGTGGCGGTGCTCATGGTGCTGTTCGTCCGGCATCGTGTGCGTCGATGGAACCAGCGTCGTATCCAGGACACGAATCAGCGTCGGCGCCCGTAGACGAGCCCCAGCGCACCGGCCACGACGGCCGTGGCGCCGATGCCGAGCAGGATGCCGGGCACCGTGTAGCCCGAGTCCAGGCTGATGACGTCACCGTACGCGAGCGCGCAGAGCACGGCTGTGACGAGTCCGATCGTGGCGAGGACGGCCCCGACGATGGTGGCTTCACGACGTTCGTCGTCGCGTCGCTCCTGTGCGCTCGCCGGTGCGGGTGTGGCCCCCTGCTCGTACGACCAGGCCTGCGTAGGGGCGCTCGCGCTGTAGCTGAAGTCGTCGTAACTCGTCATCGCTCGTTCGCCTGCTCTCGTGAGGTGGGGTTGGTCATCGGTGCCGCGTCGGGGGTCGATTCGCCGTTCACGAGCTCGACCCGGGGGTCTTCGACGGTGCCTGGCTGCGCACATGGACGAACACGTCGCCGATTCCGACGTCGGTCTTCAGACGGATCGTCTTGTTGCCCGACCCGAGAGTCGTACGGGTCGGCTCCGTGCCGCTCGAACCGCCTGCCTCGTAGAACACCTGGCCGGCGCCGTCGGTGGCGCTGATGTACCCGAGGCGCGTCACAGAGGTGAGTTCGACCTTGACGCCGCGCGGCACCTCGACGCGCAGGCGCCCGGCGGTGAGGCGGGCGTTGACGTCGACGACCTCGGGCATTGTCGCGACATCGACGCGGGTGAGATCGATCGTGCTCGTGCCCATTCCGGCGTCGTACGACTGCGTGGCGGCCAACGTCGTCGGCTGGGCGGACAGGGAGCTCGTGCGGCTCGAGTAGCCGGCCGCGTGCAACGACGCGAAGGTGATGCTGACGGCGATGAGCGGCACGACGAGCAGGCTCAACACACCGACGCGGTAGCCGCGCAGCGCGAAGAAGAGGGCCCCCAGGCTGACGACGGCAAGGCTCCCGAACACCAACCAGGGCAATGCCGTTTCGCCGCCGGTCGTCACGCCGCCGACGAGGCCGAGTGCCGGCGGGACGACGGCAAGGCCGGCGAGCAGGAGGAAAGCGGCGAACGGCAACCGGGTGCGGCGCCCGCGGGCGCGGCGTTCGGCGTTGCGCGCGCGGCGGGCCTCCTGGGCGGCGAGGTTGTTCTGCTGGTGGTGAGCCCGAGCCGCCCGGAACTGCTCCCGGGCGCTTCGGCGCTCGTCGATGAACGGCACCGAGCTCGAGGTGGCGTCGTCGAATCCGTAGCCCGTCACGGGTGGTTCTGCCACGGTGTTGCTCCCGCCGGGTGCGGGCGTCGGCGAGTAAGTCGCGTCATGGGGGAGAGGTTCGTCCTTGCGGCCGCGACGAACGACGACGAACGCCAGGGCCCCGAGTGCAACGAGGGAGATCACGGGGCCGGTGTTGCCGAGGAACTCGAAACCGAAGCCCCACGGCATCGTGACGATGAGCGCCAGCGCGGTGATCACGAGGACGACCATCGGCATACCGCTGTCGCCGCGGCGGGCCTCGTCGAGCACGACGCGGTCGGCGAGGTCGGGCACGAGACTCCACGCCAGGAGGTAGACCACCAGGCCGACACCTGACAGCACGAGCAGGATGGCCACCGCGCGCACGAGCAACGGCGCGACGCCGAGTCGCAGCCCGACGCCGGCGCAGACACCGCCGAGCCACCCGCCGTCGGTGTCGCGACGCAGGTCGATGTCGCGCAACGTCTCGATGAAGCGGTCGAAGCCCGCTCCCGTCGTGGCGCTTGTCGCGCCGCGCGCACTGCTCCCGGTGCGCTCGTCTTCCCGCGGATTCGGGGTGGCCGTCTCGTTCATGCTCCCAGCCTGCCGCGTACTCGCGGTCCACCGGCAGGGGGAGCAACCCTGACGCGACCCTGAACTTCCCCGAGGCGACCCCGGGAAAGGGGCGCTCACGCTCGCGCGTGCGACACCATGGAGTCATGACGACGCAGCAGAGCACCTCGGCCCCCTCGGGGGCCGAACGCGTGCTGCCTGCGCACTGGCCGGACGTCAACCAACGGCCTCCGCTCGAGCGCCTGCCGCGAGCAGGCTGGCTTGGCGGTGTCTGCGCCGGTATCGCACGCCACCTCGGCGTCTCGGCGTGGGCCGTGCGGGGCGTCGTCATTGTCACGTCGCTCGTGTGGGTGGGGCTGCCGGTCTACCTCTTCCTGTGGTTCTCGATGCCGCGCGACGAGCAGGCCGGTCGGACGCCGCGTCCGCGCCTGCTGCTCGCGTCCGGATTCCTCATCGTCACGCTCGTCGGCGCACTGCTGGCCGACACCTCGGGCGTCAGCGTTCAGCTCGGCATTCCGTTGCTCGTGTCGTCGGCGGGCCTCGTCATTGCGTGGTCACGCCTGGCCGACCGCGACCGACGAGCCTGGGTGAGCAGTGACTTCGGTCGACGAGAGTCATTGCTGCGCCTGAGTTTCGGTGCGTTTCTTGTGCTCGTCGGTCTCGTCACGGCGGCCGCGACGGGTCGTGGCTTCGCCGGTCTGCGTGACGTGGGTATCGCCCTCGTCGTTCTGCTCGGCGGGCTGGCCGCTGTGCTCGCGCCGTTCGGGCTGCGCCTGTGGGACGACATGCGTCGCGACCAGGCCGAGAAGGCCATGGCTGACGCCCGAGCCGACGTCGCCTCGCACCTGCACGACTCCGTCCTGCAGACGCTCGCGCTCATCCAGCGCCGCACGAACGAACCGGAGATCGCCCAGCTCGCCCGCACCCAGGAGCGCGACCTGCGCTCGTGGCTCTTCGCCGACGACGAGAACGCCCCCGAGGTGGCCGACGCGCCGGAACTGCTGCGCGGCGTCGTCCACGCGGTCGAGGACGGCTTCGCCGTGCCGGTCGACGTCATCGTCACCGGGCAGGCACCCGTGACCCCGCGGATCGAAGCACTCGTGAGCGCGGTACGGGAGGCGACGACGAACGCGGCCAAGCACGGTGCGCCGCCCGTCTCCGTCTACGCCGAGTTCAACGCCGACGTGGCCGAGGTGTTCGTCCGCGACCACGGCGAGGGCTTCGATCCCGACGCCGTCGCGGAGGACCGCGCCGGCGTGCGGGAGTCGATCGTCGGGCGCATGGAACGTCACGGCGGCAGCGCCCGCATCCGTCGTCTCGACGACGGTCTCGAAGTCTCACTCGCGATGCCCCTGGAGGAAAGGTCATGACTGCAGCGTTGCGCGTCGTCCTCGTCGACGACCACCGGATGTTTCGCGCCGGCGTGCGCGCCGAACTGCTCGACGCCGCGTCGGCGGGCACGCCCGTGGAGTTCGTCGGTGAAGCGGGCAGCGTCGAGGAGGCGGTCGAGGTCATCACCCGCGAGCGCCCCGACGTCGTCCTGCTCGACGTGCACCTGCCCGGCGGTGACGGACGTGGCGGAGCCGACGTGGCCCGCGCGTGTGCGGGCGTCGAGTCGATCGCGGGGGAGCCGGTGCGGATGCTCGCGCTGTCGGTCTCGGACGCGGCGGAGGACGTCGTCGCCGTCATCCGCGCGGGCGCTCGCGGTTACGTGACGAAGACGATCTCACCCGACGACCTGCTGCGCGCCCTGGAGCGTGTCGCCGCGGGTGACGCCGTGTTCTCGCCGCGGCTGGCCGGATTCGTCCTCGACGCGTTCGGCGCCGCAGCAGGGGAGGTGGCCGAGGTCGACGAGGAGCTCGACAAGCTCTCGGCCCGTGAGCGCGAAGTGATGCGCCTCATCGCGCGGGGGTATCAGTACAAGGAGGTCGCGAAGGAGCTGTTCATCTCCGTCAAGACCGTCGAGACCCATGTGAGCAACGTCCTGCGCAAGCTCCAGTTGTCAAACCGGCACGAGCTCACGTCGTGGGCGATGGCGCGCCGCCTGCTCTGAAAAAAAGCCTCTGCCGTCGGGGCCGAAGGTGGCGTGAGGGCACGTCGGCACCTCAACGGGGCGGGTTCGGAACGCGAAGTGGCGCGAGGGCCTGAACGCACCACACGAGTCACTGATCGCGTCCGGGCCCCCGACGACGAGAGGTGCTCCCCGGCGAACCGGGGAGCACCTCTCGTGCGAGCGAGTCGATCAGTGCCAGAAGACGGCCACGGCAACGTTGACGACGGCCAGCACCGCGGCACCGGTGACGAGCGGAGCAGCCACTTCGTTCTTCTTCTCCTTCGACTGGGCCACCTCGAGCAGGCCCACGACGACGAAGGCGATGAGGAGCTTGACCGCCACCCAGACGTGGTTGAGCTCCCAGCTCTGCGATGAGGCCACACCCACCATCGCGAGGCCGATGAGCAGCTGCGCGCGGGCGCCCCACACCATCGCGGGCACGGCACGCGGTGCCTTGGCGACGGCGGCGTACCCACCGATGATCGCGGCCATGCCGAGCAGGTGGGCGAACAGGAGCACGTTCTGCAGAGTCGTCATGACTCCAGGGTAGGTGCTCGCTGCACATCGCTTGTGCGGCGGGGCTGTTCGCCGTGCGCTCGCTATCCGAGCGTCAGGCGACGGTCGTCGGGTTGATCTCTTCGCCGGCGGCCCGCTTGGCCTCGGCGTAGGCGGTGACGTTGGCGCTGATGCGCTTGCGCATCACGGTGGAGACGAAGACGCCGAACGCGAGGGCCACGATGAGGCCGACGAACGAGAAGTTGTGCATCCATTTCTCCGCGACCTTGCCGAGGAAGTGAACCCCGTAGGCCAGACCGCCGGCCCACGCGAAAGCGCCCGTGACGTTGGCCAGGAGGAAGCGCGGGTAGCTCATGCGCAGGGACCCCGCGAGCGGGCCCGCGAAGATGCGGAGCAGTGCCACGAAGCGGCCGAAGAACACGGCCCACACGCCGTGGCGGTGGAACGCGTGCTTGGCGTAGCCGATCGTCTCGTCGTTGACGTGGTGCGGGAAGCGTTCGCCGAGCCAGCCGAACAGGCGATCGCCGAAGTGGCGGCCCACGAAGTAGCCGATCGAGTCACCCACCGCAGCGCCGACGATGGCGGCGGCGGCCACGCCGTGAATGCTGATGCGCGGCTCCGGCCCCGACGCGAGAAGGGACGCAGTGACGAGCATGATCTCGCCGGGCAGGGGGATGCCGATGCTCTCCACGAGAATGATGAGGCCGGTCAGGGCATAGACGGCCTGAGCCGGTACCGCATCGAGGAGGGCATTGAAATCCACCCCTCCAGGGTAGGCGCCTTTTTCGGCAGTTTTGACCGTCATGACGCCGATGAGACGTGTCGTCGCCCACCTTGCGTGCAGCCCCCGCACGGCCTCTTGCGGGGAGGGCCGACGTTGTCGGTGCTCACTCCTAGACTGGGCACCATCATGAGTGGGCTTTTCGACGACCTTCCCCTGCCCGGTTTCGACGCCGGAAGCAACGGCGACGCGCGCCGAGCGAACCGCGCGGAACGCACGCCGAAGGGCGCGCAGACCTCTGTGGTCGACGATTCAGGAGTGCCGCTGTGGGCCCTCGAAGAGCCCCCGGCCGACGGCGACGGCGACGTTCCTCCGGACGAGTCCGACGCACCGATGCTCGGGCGCGGTTCGCACTGGGGGCGCCCCGACACCTCAGCCGGGCCCGATTTCCGCGCGAACCCCGCGAGCCTGCTCGAGGGCATGAACCCGCAGCAGGCGCAGGCCGTCAAGCACTTCGGTTCGCCGCTGCTCATCGTGGCCGGTGCCGGTTCGGGCAAGACGCGGGTGCTCACCCACCGCATCGCCTACCTCATGGCCGAACGAGGAGCCCAGCCCGGGCAGATCCTCGCCATCACCTTCACGAACAAGGCCGCGGCCGAGATGCGTGAACGCGTCGAGCAGCTCGTCGGGCGCGCCGCGAACGCCATGTGGGTGAGCACGTTCCACTCGGCGTGCGTGCGCATCCTGCGCCGCGAGGCCAAGCACGTGGGCCTCAAGTCGACGTTCTCCATCTACGACGCCGCCGACAGCCAGCGCCTCATGGCGATGGTCACCCGCGATCTCGACCTCGACCCGAAGCGTTACCCGCCCAAGTCCTTCAGCTTCCAGGTGAGCAACCTCAAGAACGAGCTCATCGACGCCGAGGAGGCCGCGCGTCGCGCCGAGACCGACCAGGAACGCAAGGTCGCCGACGCCTACCGGCTCTACCAGCAGCGCCTCACGGCCGCGAACGCGCTCGACTTCGACGACATCATCATGACGACGGTGACGATCCTGCAGGCGTTCCCGCAGGTGGCCGAGTACTACCGGCGCCGCTTCCGCCACATCCTCGTCGACGAGTACCAGGACACGAACCACGCGCAGTACGTGCTCGTGCGTGAACTCGCCGGTGGTGAGAAGGCGTCGGGCGGCATCGAATCCGTCGACGCCGAGGGCGACTCGCGCGCGGCTGAGGGCGTGCCGATGGCCGACCTGTGCGTCGTCGGCGACGCCGACCAGTCGATCTATGCGTTCCGCGGCGCGACGATCCGCAACATCGTCGAGTTCGAGGAGGACTACCCGAACGCCACGACGATCCTGCTTGAGCAGAACTACCGCTCGACGCAGAACATCCTCGGTGCGGCGAACGCCGTCATCGAGCGCAACCCGGAGCGTCGCAAGAAGAACCTGTGGTCCGATCAGGGCGCGGGGGAGAAGGTTGTCGGCTACGTCGCCGACAGCGAGCACGACGAGGCGGCCTTCGTCGCGCGCACCATCGACTCGTTGGGGGACAGCCGCGGCGTCAAGCCCAAGGACGTGGCCGTCTTCTACCGCACGAACGCTCAGTCACGCGCGCTCGAAGAGGTGTTCGTGCGCGTGGGACTGCCGTACAAGGTCGTCGGCGGCACGCGCTTCTACGAGCGCAAGGAGATCAAGGACGCGCTCGCCTACCTGCGCGTCATCTCCAACCCGGCCGACACGGTCAACCTGCGTCGCATCGTCAACACCCCCAAGCGCGGCATCGGTGACCGCGCGCAGGCGAGCATCGGGGCGCTCGCCGAAAGGGAGCGCATCACGTACATCCAGGCGCTCGCCCGCCCGGACGACGCGCCGGGCATCGCCACGCGAAGCGTGAGCGCGATCCGCGGGTTCACCGAGTTGCTCGAGGGCCTGCGGGTCGTGCGCGAGAGCGGCAGCGGGGTCGGCCCGCTCATCGAGGCGATCCTCGAACGCACCGGCTACCTCAAAGAGCTGCGCGAGAGCCGCGATCCGCAGGACGAGACGCGCATCGAGAACCTCGCCGAACTCGTCGCCGTCGCGAACGAGTTCGACGACAACTACCCGGGGGCCACGCTCGAGGACTTCCTCGAGCAGGTCTCGCTCGTCGCCGACACCGACGAGATTCCGGAGGACGGTGAGGACCAGGGCGTCGTCACGCTCATGACGCTGCACACCGCCAAGGGCCTCGAGTTCCCCGTCGTCTTCCTCACCGGCATGGAGGACGGCACGTTCCCGCACATGCGCGCGCTGGGCGACACCAAGGAGCTCGAGGAGGAGCGGCGCCTCGCCTACGTCGGTCTGACGCGCGCTCGGCAGCGGCTCTACCTTTCGCGTGCTGCGGTGCGTTCGGCCTGGGGTGCGCCGCAGTACAACCCCCCGTCGCGCTTCCTCGGCGAGATCCCCGACGACCTGCTGCACTGGGAGCGCGAGGGCACGACGTTCGCCACGGGTCCGCGCGGCTACGGCGGGGGCTCACGCTCGGGCGGGTTCTCTCGGCGTGACGACGATGACGGCCCCGTCATCGGCCGCGGCACCGCTCCCGTCGCGCGCCTGTCGAGTGGCGGTCGCGCGGGCTCGTTCTCGGCGAACAAGAACTCGGCCGTGGGCCGTGGCAACCGCGCCATCCCGAACCTCGATGCCGGCGACAAGGTGACGCACGACAGCTTCGGCCTCGGCACGGTCATCCGTGTCGAGGGCCAGGGTGATCGCGCCATGGCCCACATCGACTTCGGCGATGGCCCGCCCAAGCGCCTCCTGCTGCGCTACGCGCCGGTGACGAAGCTCTGAGCCGGCCGGAGCCCCCGTGCGGGCCCGAACAGATGGCGAGCGCAACACGATCGAAATCTCGGTTAACGACGCTTAACTGAATTTTGCCGTGTGGTGCGCGTTACAGTTCGGGTAACGAGCGAAGGGAGCCCACCATGTCCGAGAACACGCAAGGTGTCACCGAGCGGTTGCGCATCGTCGTCGCCAAGCCGGGCCTCGACGGCCACGACCGTGGCGCCAAGGTCATTGCCCGTGCCCTGCGTGACGCGGGCATGGAGGTCATCTACACGGGCCTGCACCAGACGCCCGAGCAGATCGTCACCGCCGCCGTGCAGGAGGACGCCGACGCCATCGGCATGTCCGTTCTCTCCGGCGCTCACATGACGCAGTTCCGCAAGGTCACCGAGTTGCTCAAGGAGCAGGGCGTGGACGACATCGTTGTCTTCGGTGGCGGCATCATCCCGGAGGAGGACATCCCGCCGCTCAAGGAGATGGGTGTCGCGCAGATCTTCACTCCGGGTGCCCCGACGACCACGGTCGTCGACTGGGTGCGGGCCAACGTCGGTCAGCCCGCAGCCACAGCCTGACCTGCGTCGCGACGCTGGGAAGCCCCCGGTTACTGCCCGCTTCGAAAGCGCGTTAAAGTCACAGACGGAACACTCCAGTTCAACGATGAGGATGGATTCGCGTGGATCTCTTCGAGTACCAGGCGCGCGACATGTTCGAGGCGCACGGCGTTCCGGTGCTGGCAGGCCAGACGGCCACCACCCCGGAAGAAGCCAAGGCAGCCGCCGAGCAGATCGGTGCGAAGTCGGGCGGCGTCACCGTCGTCAAGGCCCAGGTCAAGACCGGTGGCCGAGGCAAGGCCGGCGGCGTCAAGGTCGCCAAGAGCGCTGACGAGGCCGAGCAGCACGCCAGTGCGATTCTCGGCATGGACATCAAGGGCCACACGGTCGGCACCGTGATGATCGCCCAGGGCGCCAAGATCGCCGAGGAGTACTACTTCTCGATCCTGCTCGACCGAGCCAACCGCAGCTACCTCGCCATGTGCTCCAAGGAGGGCGGCATGGAGATCGAGCAGCTCGCCGTGGAGCGTCCCGAGGCTCTGGCACGCATCGAGGTCGACCCCAACGTCGGCATCGACGAGGCCAAGGCCAAGGAGATCGTCGAGGCCGCGAAGTTCGACGCCGAGACCGGCGCCAAGATCGTCCCCGTGCTGCAGAAGCTGTGGGAGGTCTACCGCGACGAGGACGCAACCCTCGTCGAGGTCAACCCGCTCGTGAAGACCGAGGACGGCGACATCGTCGCCCTCGACGGCAAGGTGTCGCTCGACGCGAACGCCGACTTCCGTCAGCCCGGTCACGAGGAGCTCGAGGACAAGGCCGCGGCCGACCCGCTGGAGGCCAAGGCCAAGGCACTCGACCTCAACTACGTCAAGCTCGACGGCAACGTCGGCATCATCGGTAACGGCGCGGGCCTCGTCATGAGCACGCTCGACGTCGTCGCATACGCCGGTGAGGACTTCACCGGTGGCAAGGCGAAGCCGGCCAACTTCCTCGACATCGGTGGCGGTGCCTCGGCCGAGGTCATGGCCAACGGTCTCGACGTCATCCTCGGTGACGACCAGGTCAAGAGCGTCTTCGTCAACGTCTTCGGCGGCATCACCGCGTGTGACGCTGTCGCCGACGGCATCGTGGGCGCCCTCAAGAAGCTCGGCGACTCGGCCACGAAGCCGCTCGTCGTGCGTCTCGACGGAAACAACGTCGAAGAGGGCCGCAAGATCCTCGCCGACTTCAACCACCCGCTCGTGACGGTCGTGGACACCATGGACGGCGCAGCCCGCAAGGCTGCCGAGCTGGCCGCGGCCAACTGAAAGGGATCAGACTCCCATGTCGATTTTTCTCAACGCTGACTCCAAGGTCATCGTCCAGGGCATGACCGGCTCGGAGGGCATGAAGCACACCACGCGCATGCTCGCCTCCGGCACCAACATCGTCGGCGGTGTCAACCCGAAGAAGGCCGGCCAGACGGTCGACTTCGACGTGAACGGTGAGTCGAAGTCCGTGCCCGTCTTCGGCTCCGTCAAGGACGCCATGGCCGAGACCGGCGCCAACGTCTCCGTGATCTTCGTTCCGCCGGCGTTCGCCAAGAGCGCCGCGGTCGAGGCCATCGAGGCCGAGATGCCGCTCGCCGTCGTCATCACCGAGGGCATCCCGGTGAAGGACTCGGCCGAGTTCTACAACCTGAGCAAGGGCACGAAGACGCGCCTGCTCGGCCCGAACTGCCCCGGCATCATCAGCCCCGGACAGTCGAACGCCGGCATCATCCCGGCGAACATCGCCGGCCCGGGCCGCATCGGCCTCGTCTCGAAGTCGGGCACGCTGACGTACCAGATGATGTACGAACTGCGTGACTTCGGCTTCTCGACGGCCATCGGCATCGGCGGTGACCCGGTCATCGGCACCACGCACATCGACGCGCTCGAGGCGTTCCAGAACGACCCCGACACCGACGCCATCGTCATGATCGGTGAGATCGGTGGCGACGCCGAGGAGCGTGCCGCGGCCTACATCAAGGAGAACGTGACGAAGCCGGTCGTCGGTTACGTCGCGGGCTTCACGGCCCCCGAGGGCAAGACGATGGGCCACGCCGGTGCCATCGTGTCCGGCTCGTCGGGTACCGCGTCCGCCAAGAAGGAGGCCCTCGAGGCCGCCGGCGTCAAGGTCGGCAAGACGCCGTCCGAGACGGCTGCTCTCATGACGGAGATCATGAACAACCTCTCCAAGTGACGCACTGAATCACCGACGCCCGGCCGTCGTCCCGCAGGGGACGGCGGCCGGGCGTTGTCGTGTCCTAGCGCGAAAAACGTCCACATTCCGGCTGCTCGGACACGAATTGAGAACATTGATCACCGGCGGAACCGAACGAGCCTTCTTCGCGTCTCAGGTGCAGTTAGTTTTGTCCTGAGATCCCGAGCGATGGCGCCCGGGCGGGGGAGGAGAAGTCATGAAGGTCTCACGTTCCGCAATGCTCGCGGCCGCTGCCGCGGTGGTGCTGTCCGCTTCGGCTTGCACCAGCGTCGAAGGCGGGTCGGGCGCATCGTCCAACTCGTCATCGTCCTCGAGCGAGGCAGCGCCGCAGTCGAGTGAATCCTCGAGCGAGCAGGCACAGGCGAGCTCGTCCGCTCCCGAATCGAGTTCGCAGAGCGAGCCGAGCGAGTCCAGCTCGTCGAGCGAGTCGAGTTCCGAAGACCCCGGTTCGGGTTCCGAGGGGCAGTCGGGCCTCGTGCGGGCGAAGGTCGGCGAGGAAGCCAAGACGGGCGACATGACGGTCAAGATCAGCAAGGTCGTCGACCCGGTTCCCGTCTCCTCCGACAGCTTCATGAAGCCCGACGCGGGCAAGCGCTGGGTGGCCGTCAACATGAGCGTGACGAACACGTCGTCGAAGCCGCTCAACTTCTCGACCTTGTTCTGCGTCGACGCGAAGACCGATCAGAACCAGACGGCTGACGACTCGCTCTTCTCCGACTACGGCACCAAGTTCAACTCGAGTGCTCTGCAGAAGGGCGACACCGCCGTCGGTGACATCACGTTCGAGGTGCCGACCGGTCAGAAGCTCAAGCAGGTCGACGTCAAGTGCTCGCTCAGTTCGCTGCAAGGCGACCAGCGCGCCATCCGCATCGATGTGAGCAAGTAAGCGCACACCATCCTCAATTTTTCGACAGCACCGTTCGGGCGCGAGTCCGAAATTCACTCAGAACAGGGAGAAGAGCACATGACCAAGTTGATGACGCGCAAGCTGAGCGTCGCCGCAATCGCAGGCACGATGGCTCTCGGCATGAGCGCCTGCACGCAGGTCGAAGGTTCCAGTGGTACCAGCTCGAGTTCCTCGTCCAGCTCCTCGAGCGAGGCGGCCCCGAGCGAGGACAGCCCGAGCAGCTCGGAATCGCCCGAATCGTCGGAGTCCTCGTCCCCGAGTGAGGAGCCCAGCAGCTCGTCGTCGAGCCCGAGCTCCTCGGAGTCGAACGACGACTCCGGCGGCGACGACTCGTCGGGCCCCAAGGTCGGCAAGGTCGGCCAGGAGGTCAAGACCGACAAGATGTCGATCAAGGTCAGCAAGGTCACGGACGACGTGAAGTCCTCCAGCGACTACCAGAAGCCCGCGGCGGGCAAGCGCTGGGTGGCCATCAACATCTCGGCAACCAACCTCGACGACGACGAGCTGCGCTTCAGCAGCAGCTGCGTAAAGGTGCGCCTGAGCGACAACACGAGCCCGAGCGACAAGTACGTCGACTACGGTTCGCGTCTCGGCTACGGCTCGCTCTACAAGGGTGACACCACGACCGGTGACCTCGTGTACGAAGTCTCGCCCGGCCAGAAGATCAAGACGATCGACGTCGACTGCAGCTACGGCGACGACCGTCCGGTGCGTATCCAGGCCAACTGACGCCCGAGCGGTGTCTTGCCCCGAGCGGGCCGGTGAGAGTGTCTCGCCGGCCCGCTCGCGTGTGTCCACGGCGTGGCAGCGTGAGGCTCCCAGGCGGGCCTGAGAGGATGACGGGCGAGATGACTTCACGACGCCCCGATCCCGCCGAACGTCCCTCCTCGAACCGTCCGCGACCCCCGCGTCCGAGTGACGGCCGAGGTGGGTCCGGTGCGCGTCCGCAGCGTGCAGCGCAGAGCAGCCAGGCCGGCAGGGGAGCGCCGCGTCCGGAACTCGACCGAGGACGCAACGCGTCGAACCGCGGTGCGAAACCCCCTCGTGACGCGCAGAACCCTCGCGTTTCCCAGCGGCCCGGCCCCGGACGGCCGACGAGCGGCAAGGGCGCCCGGCCCGAGGGACGCCCGCACGTGCCCCTCGCGTTCGGCTACGGAGCGCTGTCGGCCGTCGGTGTCGTCATCGCGCTCATGGTGCCGGTCTTCGCAGCGTGGACGATCGACTCGCAGTCGAGCTCGTCGTGGAACGACACGCTCGGCGTGACGATCGACCTGTGGGCCCTCGCGCACCGCGGACACGTCAACGTCGACGGCACGAGCGTCGTCTTCAGCCCCCTTGTCCTCACCTTTCTCTGCGTTCTGGCAGCTCGCTTCGGCGCTCGCGCGGCGTTCCCCGACGAGCGCCTGCACGCGCGCGACCTGCGCCTCATCCTGCTCGCGTTCATCGGCGGTTACGTCGCTGCGGCTCAGGTGCTCGCCGTCGTTGCCTCGTTGGGTGCGAGCCACATCAGCTGGTGGTCCCTCCTGCTCGGACCGTTCGTCGTCGCGGCTGCCGGCGTGGCATGGACGGCCTGGCACGAGCGGGAGCACTCACCTGAGCTGAAGGCTCTCGACGATCTCGTCCTCGACGCCACACCGCTGTTGCTGCAGCGTTCGATCCGGTCCGGGCTACGCGGCCTGCGCTGGCTTGCCCTCGCCTCGCTCGTTCTCGTCGTCGCGCTCGTCGCCTGGCACGGCGGACGCGTCTGGACCGTCCACCAACAGCTGAACCCCGGTCTCGTCGGAGGCATCCTCCTCGTCGCGGCGCAGCTTCTGGCTCTGCCCAACGTCATGGCCCTCGGCGCCGGATGGTTCACCGGCTCGTCGGTGCACGTCGGTGCTGTCTCGATCGGGCACGGCGCGATGACGCCCGGCACTCTGCCGATGATTCCGGTGCTCGGCGCGCTGCCGGACGGGGTCGGGCCCTGGACGTGGATCTTCCTCCTCGTTCCGATCGCAGTGGGCGGCTGGATCGGCTGGGACGCCGTCGGCGCGCTGACACGGCTGTCGAGCCTTCGCGCGAAATGCACGGTGGCTCTGTGCGCCGCTGCGCTCGCCACGCTCGTCATGTGGCTCGTGTGGTGGTTCGCAACGGCCCGTGTCTCGACCGGGCTCCTCGACTACGTCGGCCCCGGGTGGAACGCATGGGTGCTGCTGCCCGTCCTTTTCGTGCCGTCGGCCGTCGCGGTGGCCGGCGTGCGGCACTGGATGCTGAACCACACCCACTGAAAAACCCGCTGAGGTCGGGAGTAATCCCAGGCCCTCGCTCGTTGGGAGAGACGTGAACGACACTCCGAAGGCGCCCGTCGGTGCGCGCAACAGCATGCTGTCGCTGCGCTACCTCATCCTCGGCTTCGCCCTGTCGTGGCTGCCCATGCCCGGCATGGCGCTTGCGGTGATCCCGCTCGTCGCGTCGTTCTACTACGGGGTGCGCTTCATCCAGGACCTCAAGAAGTCCGGCCAGAACAAGGCCGTTGCGCCCAACATGATCGGGCTCGGTCTCACGGCCCTGCTCATCGCCATGGTCGTTGCCCCGCTCGTTCAGTACGAGCGCACGATGGATTATCAGAAGTGCCTCTGGGGTGCGAACACCAACCAGGCGCGCGAGGCTTGCGAGAACCAGCACGACCAGCACCCGGGCACCGTCCAGCGCTTCTTCCTCGACTGACCACCCCCACCCCCGATGTTGAGCGGGCGCCGCGGCACCGGTCCCGCGATACCCAGGAAACATCGGCGTCACAGGAGCCCCGCGAGGCGCAGCCGATGTTCGATCTGCGCGAAGAACGGATCCGGATCGGTGCGCAGCGCCACCACGGGAATGCGCAGCACGGCGTCACCGCCCAGGGTGAGGTAGTTCTGACGCAGGGCGTCCTGAGTCGGGTTGTCGCCCATGAAGTGGTGCATGCCGTCAATCTCGACGGTGAGCTTCGCAGCCTCCCAGCGCACGTCGAGGTAGTACGAGCCGTTCGGGTGACGTCGTCGAACCTGACGATCCGGCACCGGTAGACCGCGTCTGCGGCACAGCTGAACGAAATCGATCTCACCAATCGACTCGGACCCGGTGGTGATGTCCCCGAGAAGTTCGCGAATCAGTTTGCGGCGGTGCAGTTTGGGGAGGCGTTCGAGGGCCTGCCAGTAGTCGTCTGCTCGGGCGAGTCGCTGCTGCACCGTCATGGCGAGCACCGTCGCAGCCTCCCGATCCGTTCGCGCGATGGCGGCGGCGCGCAACGACGCCCATGCGGGATGAGAGTGGGGAATCGGTGTCTGCGACAGCCGGGGTGGCCGGAACAGGAACATCCCGCGCGTGCCGGGCGGGAAGGACGTGCGCTGACCGTAGTGAGGCAGCGCCACGACGATCTGCTGCGCGCTCCAGCCTCGCAAACCGTGGAGAATCAGGGCACTCGAGGCCTCGGCCCAGGCCGGCCCCTGAGTTTCGAAGACGGCGACAGCGATGAGAGAGCGTTCAGGGCACCAAGCGTTTGTCGGCGGGCGAAAGGTGTTGTTGCCCAACTGCATCCAACGTCCGGCGCGGACATGTGTGCGTACGTCCTCCCGTGTCACGCCGATTTGCCTAAGACGCGCGCGGTTCACAACGCCGTAGCTCGACTCTGCCAGCGCCACGGCTCGCTCATGGGTCTGCTTCCAACGGGGAGTCATGCTTCCAGCCTGCGTGCCGGGGGTGAGGATGCTCCCGATGAATGTGGGCCTGTGGAAAACCTCACCGATGTTGCCTAGGTATCCGGGTACAGATGCCGCTGCGACCGCTCAACATCGGGGGATAGGGTGGGGGCGTGAGCGAGCAGTCGAAGCCCCTGCAGGTCGTCGTTCTCGTCTCCGGAAGCGGCTCGCTGCTGCAGGCTCTCATCGACGACGACGCCCACGGCACCGTGTACGAGATCGTCGCGGTCGGCGCCGATCGGGAGTGCACCGGCCTCGAGCGCGCCACCCTCGCCGGCATCCCCACCTTCACCGTCGAGACGCGGCACTTCCCCGAGCGCAGCCAGTGGGACGCGGCGCTCGCCGACGCCATCGAGCGCGCGTTCAGCGATGCCGACGACGACCTCGACCTCGCCGCGCTCACCGGCGGTGACGTCGCGGCTCGTCAGCTCGTCGTCTCGGCCGGGTTCATGAAGATCCTCGGCGCGCAGACTCTCTCGCGCCACACCGTCATCAACACCCACCCGGCGCTGCTGCCGAGTTTCCCCGGAGCGCACGGCGTCCGGGACGCGCTCGCGCACGGCGTCAAGGTCACCGGTACGACGTGCCACGTCGTCGACGCCGGTGTCGACACAGGCCCCATCATCGATCAGCGCGTCGTCGACGTACGCGCCGACGATGACGAGGAATCGCTCCACGAACGCATCAAGGTCGAGGAGCGCACCATGCTCGTGGACGTGGTCCGCGGGTTGGCACGAGGTTGGTCCATCAACGGCAGGACGGTTTCGATCAATGAGTGACGGCATGCGCCCTATTCGGCGGGCTCTCGTCTCGGTGTACGACAAGCAGGGGCTCGAGGAGCTCGCCCGCGGCCTGCACGAGGCCGGGGTGGAGATCGTCTCGACGGGCGGTTCGAGCAAGCTCATCGCGGGTCTCGGCATCCCCGTCACGGCGGTCGAAGAGCTCACGGGCTTCCCCGAGTGCCTCGAGGGTCGCGTCAAGACGCTGCACCCGAAGGTGCACGCCGGCATCCTTGCCGACTCGCGCAAGAGCGATCACATGAAGCAGCTCGAGGACCTCGGTGTCGAGCAGTTCGACCTCGTCGTCGTGAACCTCTACCCGTTCAGTGAGACGGTCGCCTCGGGCGCGAGCATCGACGAGTGCGTCGAGCAGATCGACATCGGCGGCCCGACGATGGTGCGCGCGGCCGCGAAGAATCACCCGACGGTGGCCATCGTCACCGACCCGACGTCGTACGCCGACGTGATCGACGCCGTGCGCGGCGGCGGCTTCACACTGCAGCAGCGCACCGCGCTGGCGCGTGACGCCTTCGTCCACACCGCGTCCTACGACGTCGCAGTCGCCACCTGGATGGGGGCGAACCTCGTCGGCTCGAACGACGCCACCACCGGCGACACCTTCCCCGACTGGACGGGTTCGACGTACACCAAGGCCGCGAGTCTGCGCTACGGCGAGAACCCGCACCAGGCGGCGGCCCTCTACACGTCGGCCGACGCGAGCGGCCTCGCCCAGGGCGAGCAGCTGCACGGCAAGGAGATGTCGTACAACAACTACGTCGACGCCGACGCCGCCTACCGCGCCGCGTACGACCACGGTGACGTGCCGACGGTCGCCATCATCAAGCACGCCAACCCGTGCGGCATCGCCGTCGGCGCTCCGGGCGAGGACATCGCCGCCGTGCACCAGCGCGCCCACGAGTGCGACTCGACGAGCGCGTTCGGCGGCATCATCGCCACGAACCGTCCCGTGACGAAGGCGATGGCGGACACGGTGAAGGACATCTTCACCGAGGTCGTCGTCGCGCCGGCGTTCGACGACGACGCTCTCGAGGTGCTCACGGCGAAGAAGAACCTGCGCCTCGTCACCGTGCCCGCGCCCACTGCGGGTGGTTTCGACATGCGTCCGATCAGCGGCGGTCTGCTCGTGCAGGAGCGCGACATGATCGACGCAGAGGGCGAGGACAAGGACGGTCGCACCACGGGTGACGACCCCGAGCGCTGGCAGCTCGTCGCCGGCGGGGCCGCGGACGAGGCCACGATGCGTGACCTCGCGTTCGCGTGGCGTGCGGTGCGCGCCGTGAAGTCGAACGCGATTCTGCTCGCCAAGGACGGTGCGTCGGTCGGTATCGGCATGGGCCAGGTCAACCGCGTCGACTCGTGCAACCTCGCCGTGACGCGTGCGGGCGCCGAGCGGGCCCGTGGTTCGGTGGCGTCGTCGGACGCGTTCTTCCCCTTCGCCGACGGCCTGCAGATCCTGCTCGACGCCGGCGTCAAGGCCGTCGTCGCGCCCGGTGGTTCGATCCGTGACGCCGAGGTCATCGAGGCTGCGCAGAAGGCCGGCGTCACCCTGTACTTCACCGGTACGCGTCATTTCGCCCACTGATCGCGGCCCGGCGAGTGCCGGATGGCGTGTTTGGTGGGGGATCATCGCGACGTCGGCGCCATCTCCAGCCAAACACGCCATGTCCATAGGGGTGACGCGATGACGCGTGAACGACGTGCGTCCTCGGAGGCGCTCGCGCTCGCCGCGGCGTTCTTCGGTGGGGCGTGCCTGTCGTTGCAGGCGCGCTTCAACGGGACGCTCGGTGAGCCGTTGTCCGAGCCGCTCGTCGCGGCGGTGTGGAGCTTCGGCTCGGGTCTCGCACTGCTCGTGCTGGCGCTCGCGGTGCCGAGTTTGCGCCAAGGCGCCACGCGACTCGTCCTGTTGATCCGGGCCGGACGTCTGCGCTGGTGGGAGTGCCTCGGCGGCGTCCTGGGTGGCGCGTTCGTCGCGGTGCAGACGAGCGCGGTCGGGCTTCTCGGTGTTGCCGTCTTCATCGTGGCGAGCGTCGGCGGTCGTGCGCTCGGCGGGTTGCTCGCCGACCACGTCGGCGCCGGGCCCAAGGGACGCACGCCGATCACCCCCGTGCGAGCGATCGCGGGAGCGGTCGCCGTCGTGGGGGTCGCCATCACGGTGAGCGGGCAGCACGTACCGGGTGGCATCGCGATCCTGCCGGCCCTCGCCGTCATCATCGCGGGCGTCATGACGCAGTTCCAGCAGGGTCTCAACGGGCGCGTCAGTGCGCGGGCAGGTAGTTCGTACGCGACGACGTTGCAGAACTTCCTCGTCGGCGTGATCGCTCTCGTGGTGTTCGCCGGTGCGCGCGTGCTCCTCGGCTTCACGCAGTGGCAGTGGCCGCACGACGCTCCCTGGTGGGCGTGGCTCGGTGCGCCGCTGGGTATCGCGTTCATCGGGTTGTCGGCGTGGGCGACGGAGCACATCAGCGTGCTCGTGCTCGGGCTCATGGGCATCATGGGGCAGCTCGTCGCGGCGCTCGTCATCGACCTGCTCGACCCGGTGGCGCGCGAAGGTGTCGGTGTGCGCACCGTCGTCGGCATGGTCGTCACCGCTGCGGCGGCAGCCATGGCGGCACGCTCCGGTGGCCGACGGGCTACTTCAGACGCGCGTTCGTGAGCTCGGCGAGACGCTTGTAGCCCGCGTCGTTGGGGTGCAGGCCGTCAGGGCTGATCCACTCAGGGTGACCGGTGAGCGGGAAGTCGAGTTCCAGCCACGTCGCACCCGAACTGCGCACCACGGGTGCGGCGGCATCGCGCAGCCGTACGAGCTCGGGTGGGGGAGAACTCGCCGGTCCGATCGGTGCGATGACGACGACACGCGCCTCGGGGGCGTGCTTCTTCACCGCCGCGAGCGTCTCGCGCAGGCCCTCGACGATGGTCGCGGTCGGCACGCCGTGGGCGACGTCGTTCCATCCGCCGGAGATGATGACCGTGCCCGGCTTGGACGCTGCGGCCCGTGCGACCTGGGAAGCGTAGTGCTGTGTCGGACGCCCCACGTCGTAGCCCATGCCCGGCACGGCGACGTTGATCTCGTTCCACCCGCGCTCGGCGCTCAGGACGGTGGTCCATCGCTTGTCCGGTGAGCTCGCCTCCGAGCCGGCGGAGTAGCTGTCGCCGACGAAGGCCACCACGGGGCGTCCGCTCAGGCTGGGTGAGGGCGCGTCGGCGACCGGGGCGGACGAACGGCGATCGACGACGAGGAACAACGCCACGACGAGCACCCCGACGACGAGTGCCACGAGCGCGTGAACGCGCCACGCCACTCGCCGCTCGGCACGCTCGTTCGCTCGTGTCATAGGACGACCGTACGCGTGAGCCCAGGTCGATCACGAGCGTCCCGTCACACCCCGGTGTGAGCGCCGACCGCGCGCCCGGGGCGTCTGGCAGGATTGGGGCCATGACTGCGACGACGCTGGACGGCAAGGCCACCCTCGCGACGATCAAGGACGAGCTGCGTGAGCGCGTGGCGCGTCTCAAGGAGCGCGGCGTGACGCCGGGCCTCGGCACGGTGCTCGTCGGTGACGACCCGGGTTCGCACTGGTACGTCGGGGCGAAGCACAAGGACTGTGCGGAGATCGGCATCGTCTCGATCCGCAAGGACCTGCCCGCCAGCGCGACGCAGGAGGAGGTCGAGGCCGTCATCGACGAACTCAACGACAGCGCGGAGTGCACGGGCTTCCTCATCCAGCAACCGACGGGCCTCGACGAGGTGGCGCTCTTGTCGCGCGTCAAGCCCGAGAAGGACGTCGACGGTCTGCACCCGGTCAACCTCGGCAAGCTCGTGCTCGGCGAAGAGGGACCGCTGCCGTGTACGCCGATGGGCGTCATCGAGTTGCTGCGCCGTTACGACGTCCCGCTCAAGGGCGCGGAAGTCGTCGTCGTCGGCCGTGGCCTGACGGTCGGGCGGCCGCTCGGGCTCATCCTCACGCGCCGCAGCGAGAACGCGACGGCGACGCTGTGCCACACCGGTACGCGTGACCTGGCCGAGCACACGAAGAACGCGGACGTCGTCGTTGCCGCCGCGGGTGTGCCGGGGCTCATCACCAAGGACATGGTCAAGCCGGGCGCCGCGGTGCTCGATGTCGGTGTCTCGCGCGTCGACGGCAAGGTGGCCGGGGACGTCGCGAAGGACGTCGCGGAGGTTGCCGGTTTCGTCTCCCCGAACCCGGGCGGCGTGGGCCCGATGACGCGTGCGCTGCTGCTCATGAACGTCGTCGAGGCAGCGGAGCGCGACGCCGACGCGCGAGGCCTGTGACCCGTTTCCGCCTCGGGATTCCCTGGCTCGTCGTCGTCGGTCTCGTCGTGGCGGGCCTGATCACCGTCATGGCCGGCCAGGTTCGTCCGGGCGGGGTCGTGATGTCGCTCGGTCTCTTCGCGGGCGCCGTGATGCGTGCCGTTCTTCCCGAGCGCTACGTACTCGACATCAAGGTGCGTTCGCGCACGGTCGATATCGCGGGTTATGCGCTCCTTGCCGTCGTCACTCTCGTGGCGTTCGGTGTCGTGAAGTTGGGGTGAACACTCGGTCGCCATCGTTCTCGGACCCGTGGCATTCCACGGTCAGGCGCCGACGCAGAACCTAGGATGGCGCACATGTCTTTGAAGATCTCCGTCATCGGCACCGGGTATCTCGGTGCCGTGCACGCGGCCTGTATGGCTGAACTCGGTCACACCGTCGTCGGCATCGACACGGACGCTTCGAAGATCGAAGCCCTGGCCGCAGGGCGCAGCCCGATCTACGAGCCGGGCCTTCCCGAGTTGCTCACGAGCACAAGCGAGTCAGGACGCCTGACGTGGAGCACGGACATCAGTGCTGCCGCTGACGCCGACGTCCACTTCGTGTGTGTCGGCACCCCGCAGCGCGCGGGTGAGTACGCCGCCAACACGGACTATGTCTTCGCCGCGTTCCAGACGCTTGCCCCGCACATGAAGCCGGGTTCGATCGCCGTGGGCAAGTCGACGGTGCCGGTGGGCACGGTGCCGCGCGTGCTCGAGGCGATGCGCGAGCACGTGGCTGACGGCGTGGAGGCGCGCCTCGTGTGGAACCCCGAGTTCCTGCGTGAAGGCTTCGCGGTCAAGGACACGCTCACCCCCGACCGGTTCGTCTACGGCGTGGAGGGCGAGTTCGCCGACGCCGACGTCGCAAAGCTCGACGAGGTCTACGCCAAGGCCCTCGCAACGGGCACCCCGCGCCTCGTGACGAACTACGCGACGGCGGAACTCGTCAAGGTCAGCGCGAACGCGTTCCTCGCGACGAAGATCAGTTTCATCAACGCCATGGCCGAAATCTGTGAGGCCACCGGCGGCGACGTGCTCGCCCTCGCCGACGCGATCGGTCACGACGAGCGCATCGGCCGCAAGTTCCTCGGTGCGGGGGTCGGCTTCGGCGGGGGTTGCCTGCCCAAGGACATTCGCGCTTTCCTTGCCCGCGGCGAGGAGTTGGGCCTGCCCGACTCGGTCGCCTTCCTGCGCGGCGTCGACGCCACCAACCTGCGGCGCCGCGAACGCGTCGTCTCGCTCGTCGAGGGTGCCCTCGGCGACGTAACAGGCAAGCCGATCGCGGTGCTCGGTGCCGCGTTCAAGCCGAACTCCGACGACATCCGGGACAGCCCGGCGCTCGACGTCGCCGAACGACTCGTCGAACTCGGGGCCGACGTGCGCGTCCACGACCCCGAAGCGGTGGCGGTGGCGCGCGCCAACCGGCCGGGCCCGAACTACGTCGACAGCATCGACGAGGCGCTCGAGGGTGCGCAGATCGTCCTGCACCTCACGGAGTGGAAGCAGTACCGCGAGCTCGACCCTGCCGAGGTCGCGACGAAGGTGGCGAACAAGCTCGTCATCGACGGCCGCAACGCCCTCGACGGTGCGAAGTGGGCCGATGCGGGTTTCACCGTTCACTCGCTCGGACGGCCCGTCGTCGAGGCGCGCTGAGCAGACCCCCGAGGAAAGCCCCACCGGTTTCGGTGGGGCCTTCGCGCGTTCGACACCCCTCGCGCGCACCTGAAACGATGACGGCATGCGAGTCGTCACCGCCAACGTCAACGGAATCCGAGCCGCGCAGCGTCGAGGTGGCCTCGAGTGGCTCGCCGCTCAGGAGGCTGACGTCGTCGCGATGCAGGAGGTGCGGGCGACGCCCAAGCAGTTCGCCACAGCTCTGAGTGGTTCGGCCCTCGAAAAGTACGCGCTGGCCCACGCCGAGTCGGCGACGGTCGGGCGTGAGGGTGTCGCCATCCTGACGCGCCACGCGATGGCGGAGCCCGTCACCGTCATCGAGGGGTTCGACGAGGTCGGCCGCTGGGTCGAGGCCGAGGTGACGATCGACGGGCACACCGTGACGATCGTGAGCGTCTACGCGCACAGCGGGGAGGTCGGCACCGACAAGCAGATGGCCAAGTACCGCTTCCTCGACGCCGTCGAGGCGCGCATGGCGCAGCTCGTCGACCGCCCGGCCCTCGTCATGGGTGACTTCAACGTGGCGCACGGCCCGAACGACCTCAAGAACTGGAAGGGCAACCGCGGCAAGGCGGGCTTCCTGCCCGAGGAGCAGGCCTACCTCACGCGGTTCACCGAGAGTGGGTGGGTCGACGTCATGCGCGAGCATCACGGCGACGTCGCGGGGCCGTACACGTGGTGGTCGTGGCGCGGCAAGGCGTTCGACAACGACGCGGGATGGCGCATCGACTACCAGTTCGCCAGCCCGGCGCTCGCGGCCGTCGCGAGCGATCCGCGGGTGGGGCGGGCCGATGCCTACGACCAGCGGTGGAGCGACCACGCGGCCGTCATCGTCGACTACGACCTGACAACGCTGTGACGTGCTGGGCACCACGCCTCCTGGTCGTCGCAGCGACGGTTTCACGTCGCCTGCGCGTGACAGGATGACACCATGACGAACAAGAGTCCTGTGGAGTGCTGGCTGACCGACATGGACGGCGTGCTCGTTCATGAGGAGCACGCCATTCCGGGGGCGGCGGAGTTCCTCCAGGCGTTGCAGGAGACCGGCCGGCGCTTCCTCGTCCTGACGAACAACTCGATCTACACCCCGCGCGATCTGCGTGCCCGCCTGCAGGGCAGCGGTATCGACATCCCCGAAGAGGCCATCTGGACGTCGGCGCTCGCGACGGCGCAGTTCCTCCACGATCAGCGTGAGGGCGGCTCGGCGTACGTCGTCGGGGAAGCCGGCTTGACGACGGCGCTCTACAACGTCGGGTACACGATGAGCGAGCGCAACCCTGACTACGTCGTGCTGGGGGAGACCCGCACGTACTCCTTTACCGCGATCACGCGGGCCATCCGCCTCATCGAGGGTGGTGCGCGCTTCATCGCGACGAACCCGGACGTCACGGGTCCAAGCGCCGAGGGGCCGCTGCCGGCGACGGGCGCGATCGCCGCCATGATCACGGCGGCCACCGGCGTCAAGCCGTACTACGTCGGCAAGCCGAACCCCCTCATGATGCGCAGTGCGCTGAACCGTATCGACGCACACTCGGAGTCGACGGTGATGATCGGTGACCGTCTCGACACGGACGTGCGCAGCGGTCTCGAGGCCGGATTGCGCAGCATCCTCGTGCTCACCGGCTCGACGAAGCCGGATCAGGTGGATCGCTACCCGTTCGTGCCGACGCGGGTGTGCGATTCGATCGCCGATGTCGTGCCGCTCGTGCACGAGTTCTCCCCAGAGCGCATGGCGGCTCAGAGTGAGGGCGTCGAGCCTCGGGAGGCCGACGCGTGAGCGACGACTTCGACCCGTTCGCCGACGAGCCGCGTTCGCGTCCGTCCCGGCGGGAGAACGAGCAGGAGCAGACACCGCATTCGTTCGACCCGTGGGCGGATCTGCCGACCCGGGCTTCGCTGCGTCGTCACGGTCTGGAGCTCCCGACCGACGCCCCCGGTCTCGGTGGGATGTGGCATGACGACGACGCGTGGTTGACCTTGGATCTCGGAGCGGGGCAGGGGAGCGAGCCCTCCCCGGCGCCGGGCGGGCGCATCCTCGTCGTCTGCACCGGCAACGTGTGTCGCTCGCCGTACATTCACCTGCGCCTCGCCGCCGAGCTGGACGGCTTGGGCATCGAGGTAACGAGTGCCGGAACCGGAGCCCTGGCGGGGTGGCCGGTTGACCCAGGTTCCGTGGCGCTGCTCGACGCAGCAGGCATCGACTCGACGGCGTTCCGGGCGCGGCAGCTCACCGTGGACATGGTCGAGGACGCCGACCTCGTGCTCACCGCGACGCGAGCGCACCGCCGCGCGGTGGTGCAGGAGGCGCCATTGGGGTTGCGCAAGACGTTCGCGCTCACCGACTTCGCCGACCTCGTCGTCGATGTTCAGCCTCAGGAGGTCGAGGCAGCTCGCGGGCGCTCGGGCGTGGGCAAGCTCGTCGCCGCGGCCGGGGCGCGCCGCCACCTCGTGCACGCACGACCCGAGGACGACGACGCAGACATCGTCGACCCGTTCAAGATGGGGCCCGAGGTGTTCGCCCAGATGGAGCGCGAGATCACGCCGTCCCTCGACGCTGTCGTCGACCGATTGCGGGCCGTGAGTCAGCCGATCTGACGTGCGGGGTTACCGACCACGGTCGCGCCGGGCGCGACATCCTGAAGCACGACAGCCCCCATCCCGACAGTGGCCCCGGCCCCGATCGTCAGGCCTTGTCGGATGAGCGCGCCGGTGCCGATGAATGCTGCCTCGCCGATCGTGACGCCGCCAGAGATCGAGCCGAGGGGCATGACCGATGCATAGTCCCTCACGACACTGTCGTGGCCGATCGAAGCGCCCCGGCCGATGTGCACGTGGCGACCGAGGCTGATGTTCGTCGTGATCATTGCATTCGCGAACACCACGGCGCCTGGCCCGATCGTGACGTCGTCACCCACCAGAGCGCTCATGTCGATCGTAGGAGGAGCTGTCTCGACGACCTCGTCGAAGGTGCGCCGGATTGCTCCGGAGCCGATTCCGACGAGGCACGGGAGGTCCGCCGACGCACAGGGCCCGAGGATCTCGAACCCTAGGCGCTTGACGCGCGCGTCGTCACAGTTGTCGTCGAAGAAACCGGCGAGTTCACGTCGTGGGGAACGATCGTCCGCACCGTTCACGCGAGCGACCGTCTGCGCGACTTCGCGCCCGTGGCCGCCAGCACCGATGATGCCGATTCGTGGGCAGTGCACGGCCTTCATGGTGGTCTTCCCCTGCCGCTAGTCTCGTACCGGGACGCGTGAAGTAAACCTACAGTGCCGCTCGTGACCGATTGCGCTCCGGTGTTGTGTGAGGAATCAAGGAGTATGAGTGAGCTTTTCTGACCGCCGTGCGGGGCGTGTGGAAAGGCGTGGCCGCCGACTCGTGTACGGAACCACGTCTGGACTCAGTTTATGGGCGTTCTACCCAGGGCAACTCAAAGGGATGCGCGAGCGCGGCTGGAACGTCATGGCCGTGTCAGACGACGATGAGTACCTTGAAGCGGTGGCTGCTCGCGAGGGCGTGGGCCACGGGTCGATTGGGATGTCTCGAGAGATCTCGCTTCTGCGAGATCTGACGGCCCTAGGTCAATGGGTGGTTCGGCTTGGTCGATGGCGTCCGGCGGTCATCAACCTCGGTACGCCAAAAGCGGGCCTGTTGGGGGGCCTCGCTGCCAAGACCACGCGAGTGCCACGCAGAATATATGTGGTTCATGGGCTTCGGTTCGAGGGGGCAGTAGGACGGCAGCGCCGCCTTCTCCTGGCGATGGAGAAGCTCGCCATCGCGTGTGCGACGCATGTCGTCGTGGTGAGTCCTTCCGTGGGCCGGGGCCTGCGCGGCGCGGGCGTCAAGCGACCGCTCTACCTGATCGGCGAAGGATCCTGCAATGGGATGGACAGTGAGTCGGCTCGTGCTATCTGTGACGCTGTCGACGTGGGAGCAAGCCGAGCCGCGTTTGGCATCCAACGTGACGCATTCGTCGTCGGTTTCGTGGGGCGACTCACGCACGACAAGGGTCTCGATCAACTGGCCGGAGCGCTCAATACCCTGGAGGGCAGGGACGTCCGGGTGCAATTGTTGGCAATCGGTGACGCCGAGGCCGAGGGTGCTGAAGAGATCCTGCGCGCCTCTGGCGTGTCAGCCACTCTCACCGGGTGGGTGGACGAGCCCATGACGTACATGCCCCTCATGGATGTCCTCGTCCTTCCGACGAAGCGTGAGGGTTACCCGCTGGTGGTGCTCGAAGCGAATGCGGCCGGAGTGCCCGTGATCACCACCCGCGCGACCGGTGCCGTCGATGCGGTGGAGGACACCGTCGACGGTCTCATGGTGGACTACGGCGACGCCGATGCGCTGGCGGACAGAATCGAGCAACTTGTGAACAGCCACGCTCTCCGGCAGCGCCTTGCCACCGCTGGCATGCACCGCGTCCGCTCCCGTTTTCGATCCGATCGGATCTGGGACGGTCTGGACAGCATCTATCGAGGCCGACCGAGCACTGACGTGAGGTGTCTGCCGTGACACGAAGACTGAGCGTCTACTCCACGTACGCGCCTCAGGCCGGCAGTACGCGCGTGCGAATCTACGACTGGTTGAAACACCTGGGCCTGGATGCCAACGCACATCAATATCTGGGCTTGCCGACGGCTGGCGTCAGGGACGTGGCCTCCAGGCCCATCGCCGTGGCCCGGGCCGAACGGTCGCTGCGCGAGCGCGCTTCCAGCCGCGACTGCGTGCTCATCTCACGAGAAGCCTCACCGCTGAGCCGGGGGCAGATCGAAGAGCGACTCCTCCGCGAGGCGACGCACGGCGTACTCGACATGGATGACGCACTGTTTCACGACTCATCACCACACCGGAGACTCCTCGGGGGCGCCGCCAAGTTCGAGCGCGCCGCTGCGGCCTCGGACATCTTCGTGGCCGGTAGCCAGTACATCGCGGAGTGGGCGGCGGCTCACGCGCGGAGGGTGGAGCTCATCCCGTCATGCGTGGAACCCCGTGACTATCGAGTCTCCAGGGGTACCGCAGGTGACGGACCGGAACGAATGATCTGGGTGGGATCGGCTTCTACGGAGGCTTATCTCGTGCCGCTCATCGACGATCTGCTCCGACTCCATGAACGACGAGGTGCCCGGCTACGCCTCGTCAGCTCGGCTCAGCACAATCCTGCCCTCGAACCGCTGCAGAACATGATGGACCGGGTTCCGTGGCAGTTCTCGACGGCCGTCGATGAGTTGGCGCAAGCAGACGTGGCTCTCGCACCTTTGCACGACACGCTCTTCGCTCGGGGCAAATGTGCGTACAAGCTCCTGCAGTATGGTGCCGCGGGCGTCCCGGCTGTCGGATCACCGGTGGGTGCCAACGAGCTCGCGCTCCAGCGTCTCGACGGGGTCGCCGTAGGACCGGCAGACAGCTGGTACGAGGCATTGACTGAGGTGCTCGATGGGTCCGACGCCCGTCGGGCTGCCCGGAGCGCAAGGGCGCGAAAGGCAGTTGAGGAGCACTACAGTTTCCGAGCCTGGGCGCACACATGGAAAGCCTGCGTGATGCCTGATGCTTAGGGGTCTCGCCGGGCGGCCCGAGACGCGTGTCGTGCTTACGATGATCCTCCAGTCGGGAACAGCGATGCTCCTCGCCCTCCTCAGCGCCAGGTGGTTGGGGCCAGCTGATCGGGGCATCGTCGTCATCATCACCTTCCTGGGCAGCATCTTGATGCTGGTAGGAAGTCTGGGCACCGCTACGGGCGCGCGTGTTCTCGTCGGCCGCGAGGACGGAACGCGCCTGACTCCCCGACGTGTTCTGCGTTCCACCAGACCCTTGCTTCTCGCCCACGTTGGAACCGCCACCGTGGCAGGGAGCCTGACGCTGTGGTTGGTGGACGGGCACGTGGACTGGGGTGTCTGCGCTCTGTTCGCGGTCTATGCGTGTTCAATGCTGTGGGCCTACCTCCGCAGGGAATTGCTACACGGGTTGGGGCGTCACCAGGAAGCCGTACGTGGCGAGGTTTGCTCAGTCATCATCCAGCTCGGCCTCGTGGCAGCAGCCCACCTGGCGGGGCATCTGAACGTATATGTCGCTGTCGCGGCGATGGCAGTGGGCATTCTGGCTCAGGTGGCGTACCAGACCCCGTACCTGTTCCCCGGTGAACTGGACGCCGCAGAACACGAACGCGGTGACCTCAGGAGCCTTGTGGGTTTCAGCGTTCCTGCACTGGCCACGACCGTGGGCCAGGAATACACCTTGCGCGCTGACCGGCTGTTTCTGGGAGTAGCGATCGGCAGCGCGAGCGCGGGTGTCTACGGCTCTGCTGCATCCTTGGCCGAGACACTCACGCTTCTAGCGGCTGGCGCGTCCCAAATCTTGTTCCGGCAGGCTGCACGGGGCCTCACGTTGGGCCATCTCCTCAAGTGCCATGCGGTAGTGGGGTGCGCGACAGCCCTAGGTGCGGCCACACTCTGGATTACCGGGCCAACTTTGATCGACATCACACTTGGGGAGGAATACCACAGTGCAGTGGGGCCATTACGGATCCTTGCCATCGGAGCGATTCCGTTCGCCGTATATCAGCTGAACGTGGCAGTGATCAACGGAGCGGGCAATCTGGGGCGCGCGGCTCGTCTGGCTGGCGCAGGCGCCCTGACGCTCACCGTCGCGTGCTTCGTCTTGATCCCTTTGGTGGGGGCGAATGGAGCCGCTTGGGCGAGCGTGATGAGCTATTCGGTGCTGGCGGTGGGGAGCTTCGCTGCCCTACCTTCTCTGCAGCACAAACTGATCCGACCATGAGAGCTACACCCCAGCCGTGCCCGACCGCCTGCAAGTAGGGGTTGGAGGCGTTAGCGATCAGGAGAGCAACCCCGGCCGTGGTCGACGCGAGAAGCGTGCCCCGCAGGGCCGGGGCGCTGCGGTACGCGCGAACGAAGGCGCTGAGGAACAAGAGCGCAGCGACGAGGGCGGCCACCACACCTAGTAGGCCCAAATTGAACAGCAGTTGGTGGTACTGCAGTTCAAACAGCCATGGTCTGGTTTCGCTGCGGCTGAAGCCCGGGATGCTTGCTCCGAGGCCATGGCCGATCAAAGGAGCCTGCGTCCACGCCTCTAGCATGGCCTGTGTCTGCGTGACTCGAACCGCATCGTCAAGAGCCAGCGCTGAGGTGTCTCCTACCCCGAGGTAGGTCGTCATTGCAGCGTTTGCTGCGCTCTTCATGATGTCTCCGGCACTCGTGCGCGCGACAGCGATGCCCACCAGCGGGAGCGCGAGCGCTCCGAGAGCCACACTCAAGGGGATGCTGCGGTTTCTCCCGGCGTTCTGGGGAAGCCGACGACGAGCCACGCTCTGCAGGATCCAGAACAGCACCGGGGTCAGCACGACGACGAGCAAGATGGCACGTCGACCCGCTAGCAGCGCTGTGGCGCCGCATAACAGCGCGGCAGGTCCAGTGATCTTCCTGGAGGGCAGATATTGGTCCGCACCGTACATGAACGCTGCGAAGGCGAAAGGAGCCCCGGCGGCCAGCGTTGACAGCCCGTACCATCGGATGGCTGTCGAGCCTGGCTCGTCACTGATGCCAGCGTCCTGAAAGTCGAGGATCGCGGAAGGTATGACTTGCGGAAGCCCGAGACGACTTGCGGAGTAGATGAACATCAGAAAGGAGCAGAAGATGGTCGCCCAAAGTGTGACACGGACGGCGGCGCGCGCAAACCTCGGAGTGAATGACGCTGCTACCGTTCCCCAGATCACCACGGAGCCAAACCACTGAACGGTCTGCTGGTCAACCCCAGGGTTGTGGCGAAGGTTTCCGACGAGAGACGCGGCCACGACTGTGAGCAGCAAGATCATCCAGGCAGCCATGAACCAGAGCGGGGGTGTCGTTCGCTTGCTATGCCAACTCGCAAGACTGGCCAGGGTCATCAGCGCAAGGAACAAATAAGTGAGAGCTCCGTGCCCCACGGGCGCCCACAAGCAAAAGACCCAACCGACAAGAATGAGCCATTCCGGGGGGCCGAGCGCGTCCGCCCTCTGGGTACCCCTGACCTGCCCTCGGCGGCGCCCATCAATCGCCGGCATAGCGCTCATGATGCGGGGACCGTCGGGCCCAAGAACTCGTGCATCGTCACGACGCCGTCGGCGGAGATGCCCTCACGTCGGATGACGCCCTTGAGGGTCTTGAGCAGGATGTCGAGATCCATGCGCCAGTCGTGGTCGTCGACGTATCGCACGTCGTAGGCGAACTTCTCTTCCCACGAGATCGCGTTGCGGCCATTGACCTGGGCGAGGCCCGTGAGGCCCGGGCGCACCTCGTGGCGGCGCGCCTGCTCGGGGGAGTAGCGCTCCAAATAGGCCATGAGCAGCGGGCGGGGGCCGACGAGAGACATGTCGCCCTTGACGATGTTCCACAACGTCGGGAGTTCGTCGAGGCTGGTCGAACGGAGGAAGGCGCCGAACGATGTCATTCGGTCGTCGTCCGTGACCCACCCACGTGCCGGGTCGACCGGCAGCATCGTGCGGAACTTGATCATCGTGAAGGGCTTGCCGTCGCGGCCCGGGCGTTCCTGACGAAAGAGCACCGGGGAGCCGAGCTTCGCGCGCACTGCGAGCGCGATACCCGCCTGGACCGGCAACGACGCAGCGAATACCGGCACGGTCAAGGCCAGGTCCGTGGCGCGCTTGAGGAGGGGCTGACGGCGCATCAGCCGGTCACCAGTTCCCGGAAGGTGGCGATGACGCGGGCGACGTCGTCGTCGGAGAGGTCGACACCGGACGGCAGGTTCAGCCCCGAGCGGAACAGGCCTTCGCTCACCTGGCCACCGAAGGCGCGAGCGTCCGCGTACATGGGCTGCAGGTGCATCGGCTTCCACAGGTGGCGAGCCTCGATGTTGCGAGCGTTGAACCCCTCGACGATGCCGTCGATGAAACCCGGCTCGCGGCCCTCGACTACGGCGCCGGTCAGCCAGCAGTTGTCGTGGCTGTCGTCGAGACCCTCGCCGCGGCCGAGGAGACGCACGTTGTCGAGGTCGGAGAAGCCCTCCGAGTAGAGGTCACGGATCTCGCGGCGGCGCGCGATCATCGCGTCGAGCCGCTCGAGCTGGCCGATGCCCAACGCAGCGAGCAGGTTCGACATCCGGTAGTTGTAGCCCACCTCGGTGTGCTCGTACCAGGGCGCAGGCTGACGTGCCTGGGTCGAGAGATAGCGGGCCCGGGCGAGAAGGTCGGTGTCGTTGCTCAGCAACATTCCGCCGCCGGAGGTCGTCATGATCTTGTTGCCGTTGAACGAGACGGCCGCGCACGAGCCGAAGGCGCCGCACGAGGTGTCGACGAGCGAAGCGCCGAGCGCCTCGGCGGCGTCCTCCACGAGCGGAATGCCTCGTTCGGCGAGGGCGGGGGAGAGCGCCGTGTAGTCGACCGAACGGCCGTACAGGTCCACCGTGACGACGGCCGAAACGTTCTCACCCTCGGCCCGGAGGGTATCGACAGCTTCGATCAGGCGAGCCACGTCGACGTTGGCGTCGCTCGCCTGGGCGTCGACGAAGACGGGCTCTGCGCCGGTGTACTTGATGGCGTTCGTGGTAGCGGCGAACGTCATGGTCGGGACGACAACAACCGTGCCGGGGGCGACGCCGTGGTGGAGCAGCGCCAGGTGGAGTGCGGCGGTGCCCGACGAGAGCGCCAGTGCGCCCGCGACGCCGGTGTACTCGGCGATCTCGGCCTCGAAACGGTCGACCATCGGCCCGAGTGGGGCAACCCACCCCGAGCGCAGGGCCTCGACCACCAGTTCTTCTTCACGCGCCGTGACGGTGGCCTTCGACAGGTGGATGCGCTCGTTCATCGGATGTTCTCCTCGTGCTCGTTCGTCGCGGTGTCGGGGCCAAGATTGGGCCCCTCAGCGGTGATGTCGATGTCCGCACTCGGGTCGTGATCGCGGTGGCCGCCCGACTGCTCGACCATCCAGTTGAGCGCCTGGGCCGGTGTGTCGAAGCGCTGGCCGCGCACGTCACCTGCGTCGATCGCAGGCACCTCGACGTGCGAGACGAGCGGGTGCTCGGAGGTCTGGATCTGCTCGCCCGGCGTGAACAACTGCTCCGAGAGCTTCTCGCCCGGGCGCAGCCCCGTGTACTGGATCTCCACGTCCTGCTTGCCCGACATTTCGATGAGAGTGCGGGCCACCTCGACGATCTTCACCGGCTTGCCCATGGCGAGCACCATGACCTCGCCGTCGGTGCCGATCGCCGAGGCCTGCAGCACGAGCTGGCACGCCTCGGGGATGAGCATGAAGAACCGCTCGACGTCGGGGTGGGTCACGGTCACCGGGCCGCCACGCTCGATCTGGGCGGTGAAGGCGGTGATGACCGAACCGCGCGAGCCGAGCACGTTGCCGAAGCGCACGCTCACGTACGTCTCCTCGTCCCCGGCAGAGGCGAACGATGCGGTCAGGCGCTCCGCCAGGCGCTTGGAGTAACCGAGCACGGACGAGGGCCAGGCCGCCTTGTCGGTGGAGACGTTGACGAAGGTCTCGACACCGACGGCGCGGGCCGCCTCGAGCACGTTGAGCGTGCCCAGAACGTTCGTCTTCCAGGCCTCGGCTGGGAACTGCTCGAGGAGCGTGAGGTGTTTGAGTGCGGCCGCGTGAAAGACGACCTGCGGCTTCTCCCGCTCGAAGATGACGCGCAGGGCGTCGGGGTCGCGGATGTCGCACAGCGCCAGCGTGCCGTCGTCGAGCAGTGCCCGGCCCGTCATCGACATCTGGGCCGCGTGCATGGCCGACTCGTCGCGATCGAGAAGGACGAGCTTCGCGGGTCCGTACCGGTCGATCTGGCGGCACAGCTCGGAACCGATGGAGCCACCTGCGCCCGTCACGAGGACGCGCTTTCCGGCGATGGAGTTGCGGATGGCCGTCTGATCGAGCTCGATGCGTTGACGACCCAGGAGATCCTCGAGGTTGAGGTGGCGCAGGTCAGCCCCTCGCGGCGCGTGGAAGAGTTCATTGACCGGGGGGAGGATGAGAACGTCTAGGCCGGCCAGGCGGCCGAGGTCACTGATCTCACGCAGGTCTTCACCGGGCATTGTCGTCGCCGCGATGATGAGGGCCTTCGCCTGGGTGCGCTCGGCTACATCGGTGATGTCGTCCCGCGTGCCGCTGACGCGAAGACCGTCGATGCTGAGGCGACGCTTGCCGGGGTCGTCGTCGAGCAGAGCGACAGGAATGTACCTGTCTCCCTCGCTCGTGTCGCGATGGAGATTGCGCACGAGTTGACGCCCCATGTGGCCCGCACCGAAGACGATGGCCCGCACGTCCTGCTCGCGCACGGTCTGGCGCCCCCAACGCCACGAACGCACGAGGAAGCGCAGCGTGAACATGCCAAGCAGTGCGAACACCGGTGTGGTGAAAGGAAGGCTGCGTGGCACATCGGGTGCGCCGAACACGAGGCGCACCACGGCCAGAACTAGGGCGGTGACGAGGATCGCGCGGATGAGATCGGACGTCTCCTCGAACGAACCTCGCATGTGGCCGATACGGTACGGACCTATCACCATGCCGACGGCCGCATACACCACGACCGCCAGGAGACCGAAGAGAGCGATCTCTTGGGTCGTCGACGCGGTGGCGTCGAGGTCGTAGCGCACCCACGCGGCCATGAAGGCGGAAATGAGCACGACGAGAAGGTCGACCGCGAACCAGCCGTACCGCACAGCACGATCGCGCTCGCGGTGGGTGCGGCCGTGAGCGCGCGCTGATGTCTTCGCGTCGGTGCTCCGGCTCATCGGCCCAGGCGCTCCCGACGGCGTAGCGGCGCGGGCTCACCGCCGGTGCGTCCTGCGCCGCTCCTGGTCGCCTCGACAACGGCCTTGGCCCCCGGGTCGGCCTGGGGAGCTTCCTCGTTCTCGAACGACTCGTAGCGGTAGTCGTAGTAGTTGCCGCGGCTGCCGCGTTGCACGCGGTTGAGGACGATGCCGAGAACGTTCGCGTTGACTGCGGCGAGAGTGTCGAGAGCCTCTAGCATCTGGTCGCGATTGACGATGCCGGCGCCGGCCACGAGCACAGTGCCGTCCGTGCGGCGCGAGAGGACGGCGGCGTCCGTCACCGGAAGCAACGGCGGAGCGTCGATGACGACGTAGTCGAAGCGGCCCCGCAGATCGTCGAGAACGGCCTTCATCGGTTCGGAGCCCAGCAGTTCGCTGGGGTTCGGGGGAGTGGCGCCGGAACCGATCACCATGAGGCGGTGTTCACCGAAGCGCTGGGCCACGTCCTTGAGGGCCACTCGGCCGATGAGGACGTCGGTGAGGCCGACACCGCCTTCGAGACCGAGGTAGCTGAGAAGGCGCGGACGGCGCAGGTCGCCTTCGATGAGGCAGACGCTCGAGCCGGAGTTTGCCAGCGCGAACGCCAGGTTGGCCGTCGTCGTCGTCTTGCCCTCACCGGCCAGTGAGGAGGTGACGGTGAGCACCTGAGGGTGGTCGGTCGCGTCGACGAACTGCAGGTTCGTGCGCAGCGACCGGAAGGCTTCGGCGCGCGAGGAGTGCGGGTCGGCTTCGAGGATGAGCGGGTGCTTCGGGGCGTCGCTGTCGAAGGGGATCGCGCCGAGCACCGTGATGTCCTCGGCTGCCGCCTCGACGTCGTCCTTGTTGCGGATCTTCGTGTCGAGGCGGTCACGCAGGAGAGCCAGCGCCGTGCCGCCCAGGAGGCCGAGCAGCGCACCGAGGAGAAGGTTCATGGGCCAGCTCGGGCCCACCTTCACCCCCTTGGTGGGTGTCTGCACGAGGGAGACCTTGACCGGGCTGGGCTTGGACGCGGAGACGCGCTCGAGTTCGTCGACCGACTTCGGGAACTGCTTGCCGAGAGACGTCGCGATGGCGGTGGCGCGCTTGGCGTTCGTGTCCGTCACCGTCGTGTCGATGATGACGGTGTCGGGCGCGGCCTTCGCGGCGACCTTCGGCTCGATGCTGGATGCGCCGTCCTTGATGCCCACCTCCTTGGCCACCGGGCCGAGCACCTGCGGCGTCGTCATGAGCTGGGTGTAGCTCTTGACGCGCGCCTGGGTGAACGTGCCGCCCTGCGCGAGCTGGGAGTTGTCCGACGCATCGGCTGTGGAGACGAAGAACCGGATGTTCGAGCTGTAGGTCTTCGGCGTCAGGAGCGTCAGAAGAGCGGCCAATGACAAGGCGATGAGCGTGCAGCCGACAATGATGCGCCACCGCTTGCGCAGCGCGCGCAGGTAACTCTGAAGCTCCACCGAGGATTCCTTCGCAGTCGTTCCCTCCCGCGTCGAGACGTCCAAGCGGGCTGACAGTCGCATCAGAGGATACGGAAAGAACCGATCCGTCAGCAAAGTGTCGACGAACAAATCGGCGCGGGCTCTTTAGGTCAGACGTGCGACTCTCGTGCTCGGGGGTAGCGTCGGCCCGTTTGTGACCACGCCTCTGCGTGCTCCTCGCCTGCCGACGCCGCCTCGTCTTCCTGGCTCGGCGGGCGAAGGGATAGCCTGAGCGAGGTATCACCATCCACGTCGCAGAGTCAGGAGCCAAACAGGCATGGAGAAGATCAAGGTCAAGAACCCCGTCGTCGAACTCGACGGTGACGAGATGACGCGCATCATCTGGCAGTTCATCAAGGACCGCCTGATCCACCCGTACCTCGACGTCAACCTCAAGTACTACGACCTCGGCATCGAGAACCGCGACGCCACGGACGACCAGGTCACCGTTGACGCGGCCAACGCCATCAAGGAGTACGGCGTCGGCGTCAAGTGCGCCACGATCACGCCCGACGAGGCGCGCGTCGAGGAGTTCGGCCTCAAGGAGATGTGGAAGAGCCCGAACGGCACGATCCGCAACATCCTCGGCGGTGTCATCTTCCGTGAGCCGATCATCATGAGCAACGTGCCGCGCCTCGTGCCGGGCTGGACGAAGCCGATCATTATCGGTCGCCACGCCCACGCCGACCAGTACAAGTCGCAGAACTTCAAGGTTCCCGGCGCCGGCAAGGTCGAGATCTCCTACACGCCTGCCGACGGCGGCGAGAAGGTCGTCTACGAGGTCGCCGAGTTCCCCGCAGAGGGCGGCGTCGCGATGGGCATGTACAACTACAACAAGTCGATCGAGGACTTCGCCCGCGCGTCGTTCAACTACGGCCTCGAGCGGAACGTCCCGGTCTACCTGTCCACGAAGAACACCATCCTCAAGGCGTACGACGGCGCGTTCAAGGACATCTTCCAGGACGTGTTCGAGCGCGAGTTCAAGGACGAGTTCGACAAGCGCGGCCTCACCTACGAGCACCGCCTCATCGACGACATGGTCGCTGCGGCGCTCAAGTGGGAGGGCGGCTACGTCTGGGCCTGCAAGAACTACGACGGTGACGTGCAGTCCGACATCGTCGCGCAGGGCTTCGGCTCGCTCGGCCTCATGACGTCGGTCCTCATGACGCCGGACGGCAAGACCGTCGAGGCCGAGGCTGCGCACGGCACGGTAACGCGTCACTACCGTCAGCACCAGCAGGGTAAGGAGACGTCGACCAACCCGATCGCGTCGATCTTCGCCTGGACGCGTGGCCTCGCCAAGCGCGGTGAGCTCGACGAGACGCCCGAGGTGACGAAGTTCGCCGAGACGCTCGAGCGTGTGTGCATCGAGACCGTCGAGAGCGGCAAGATGACGAAGGACCTGGCCCTGCTCATCGGCAAGGACCAGCCCTACCTCAACACGCAGGACTTCCTCGCCGCCATCGACGAGAACCTGACGAAGGCCATGCAGCAGGCCTGACGCAGGATGCGCCATACGAGAAGGCGGCCCACTACCCGTGCAGGGTGGTGGGCCGCCTTCTCGTTCGCATTGCGGGGCGGCTATGCAGCCGAGCACCGGAGTGAGGCACCCGATCCCCGAGGGGCGTCAGCAGTTGTTCGCGATGGCGGAGAACTTCATGCCCGCGATGTATATGCCCTGGCTGCGGTCGACGCCCGAGAACCTTTGCGCGTTGTTCCAGTAGGTGAGGATCACACTGCTCGTGGGTGCCTGGTATGTGACGTTGAGGTTACCGGCGCTCGACGTCGTGTCCGCGAAGGCGGTGTTGCTCAAGGCGGCCGTGGCTGGGGAGTCGGTAGTGCCCGTGCCAGTGACGCCAGAGGCGGCAGTGGATGAGAAGGTGCCTGACAGTTCGACGACGTCCCAGAAATCGCCCACCGTGCTATCGATGTCCGTCACGGTGAACGCCAGGTTGGACACGCTGACCGGCCTGCCGTCGGCTCCAGTGAACGCGAAGGTGTACGTACCGCGGGCCGCGCGCTTAGGCGTGGAATAATCCTTTGTGGTGACGGTCTGCTGGATCCGCAGGCCGCTGGTGAATGAGCCGCCGACCTGACCAACTGTGGTGAGGCTGGTGTCACCGGAAGTCTCGGTACCGGATTTCATCGCGCCTGTGTACGAAGCCGTGACCGTCAACGTGATTGGTGGCGCGGACGCATTCTGGCTCGTGGCACGGAGGCTCGCCCTTGTGCTCGACGTTCGCACGAAGCTCGAGTTCGACCAGTCGATCGTGTAGCTGACCGGCGGGCACGGGGATGCAGCCGCTCGTGGCGCGGCCGCGCCCACCACGATGGCCGGCGCAGCCCAGGCGCTGCCTCGTACCACCCTCCTGCGTGTGATGCTGTGGTGTGACGCGTTCATTTCTCTCCCCGCGATAGTCGTAGCTGCGTCCTCATTATAGGGCGCGTTAAGCATGACGTCCGGCCAGACGGGGGAGGGGAGGGGAGCGCCCGACTCAAGTGGTCTCTCCTGGAACGGTTCCGACAACGATATGTTTCTTGTCACATCCGGCCGGTGGGAGGGTCGATGGCGACCCTGGCCTAGCGTGCGCCGACTCGGTAGGTCGACCGTAGGTAGGCCGCGAGGGAAACGTGCCACTCCGGACGAGGCGGACCGCCTGAATGCGCCAGCACGCTGTTCGCAGGTCGATGCGCGGGCCGGGGGAATGCCTCGCTCGTCGTGGGGTTGACGCGCTCGGGGTCGAGGCCGCTCAGGCGGAAGATCTCGCGCGTGAACTCGTACCACGTCGTCGAGCCCTTGCTCGTGCCGTGGAAGTACCCGCCCGGGGCCTTCGCCTCGATCAGGTCGAGGACGTAGCGCGCGAGGTCGCGGGTCCACGTCGGTTGACCATGCTGATCATCGACAACGTTCAGCGTCTCGTGCGCCTGCGCAAGGCGGAGCATCGTCGCCACGAAGTTGGGGCCGTGCTCGCCGTAGAGCCATGCGGTACGCACGATCAGGGCGTCGGGATGTTCGGCTCGCACAGCCCACTCGCCGGCCGCCTTGGTCCTTCCGTAGGCCGAGCGCGGGGCCTGGGGGGCGTCCTCGGCGTAGGGCTCGCTGTCCCCGCCGTCGAAGACGTAGTCGGTCGAGATGTGCACGAGACGTGCCCCCGCCCCGCGGGCGGCACGGGCGACGTTGCGCGCACCGACGGCGTTCAGGCCGAAGGCCGCGGCTTCGTCGGACTCAGCGGCGTCGACGGCGGTGTAGGCGGCCGCATTGACGACGATGTCAGCGCCGGCCGCGGCTGCTCGCGCGGCCTCGAGGTCACGGATGTCGCAGTCAGCCGAGCCCAAAGCCGTGACCTCGTGCCCGCTCTCGCGAACCACCGCGGCGAGGTCGGTGCCGAACATCCCCGTTCCGCCGGTGATGACCCAGCGGCTCAACGCTTCTCGATCTTCTGCGTCTTCGCGTACTTCGCCTCGGTTTCGTCCTTCATCGGACGCCACCAGGATTCGTTCTCGCGGTACCAGTCGATGGTGGCGGACAGTCCATCGCTGAACGTCGTGTACTTCGGCACCCAACCCAATTCGTCACGCAGCTTCGTCGGGTCGATCGCGTAGCGCCGGTCGTGACCAGGACGGTCGGTGACGTGTTCGTAGTCGCCGGCGTCCTTGCCCATCGTCGTCAGGATCGACTCGACGACGGTCTTGTTGTTCTCCTCGCCGTCGGCGCCGATGAGGTACGTCTCGCCGATACGACCGCGCTCGATGATGGCCCACACGGCCGAGTTGTGGTCGTCCACGTGAATCCAGTCGCGCACGTTGAGACCGTCGCCGTAGAGCTTCGGGCGCACGTCGTCGATGACGTTCGTGATCTGGCGGGGAATGAACTTCTCGACGTGCTGGCGAGGGCCGTAGTTGTTCGAGCAGTTCGAGATGGTGGCCTTGACCCCGAAAGACCGCACCCAGGCGCGCACGAGGAGGTCGCTCGCGCCCTTCGTCGAGGAGTAGGGGCTCGACGGGTTGTAGGGCGTGGCCTCGGTGAAGCGCGCCGGGTCGTCGAGTTCGAGGTCGCCGTAGACCTCGTCGGTGGAGATGTGGTGATAGCGCACGTCGTGCTTGCGCACCGCTTCGAGAAGCGAGACCGTGCCGAGCACGTTCGTGTCGACGAACGGCCACGGGTCGGCGAGCGAGTTGTCGTTGTGGCTCTCCGCCGCGAAGTGCACAACGACGTCGGAGTCAGCTACGAGGCGGTCGACGAGTTCGCGGTCGGCCACATCGCCCTCGACGAAGGTGATGCCGTCCTCCACACCGTCGAGTGAGCGCGTCGTACCCGCGTACGTGAGCTTGTCGAGCACCGTGATCTGCGCGTCGGGTCGCTCCGTGCGGGTGAGGTGGACGAAGTTGCTGCCGATGAATCCGGCTCCACCGGTGACGAGAACTCGCATGGCGGCAAGTATACGGGGCGGGCGCCATCCCGATCTTCGAGGACTTCGGCATAGCCCGGCCAGTATGCTTATCCGCATGAAGGGCATCATTCTGGCCGGGGGCTCGGGCACACGTCTGCACCCCATCACCCGCGGCATCAGCAAGCAGCTCATGCCGGTCTACGACAAGCCGATGATCTACTACCCGCTCTCGACGCTCATGATGGCGGGCATCCGCGACATCCTCGTCATCACGACGCCGCATGACGCGGAGCAGTTCCAGCGGCTCCTGGGTGACGGAACCACCTGGGGAATGAACATCCAGTACACGGTGCAGCCTTCGCCGGACGGGCTTGCGCAGGCATTCATCCTCGGCGAGGAATTTCTCGACGGTGACAGTGCCGGCCTCGTGCTCGGCGACAACATTTTCCACGGTGCGGGAATGGGGACGGCGCTCCAGCGCCGTATCCCCTCCGAGGGGGGCCTCATCTTCGCCTACCACGTGACCAACCCGACCGCCTATGGCGTTGTCGAATTTGACGAGAGCGGTACAGCGATCTCTCTCGAGGAAAAGCCGAAGGAGCCCAAGTCGGACTTCGCCGTCCCGGGCCTCTACTTTTACGACAACACAGTCGTCGAGCGCGCGAAGGCGCTGGAGCCCAGCCCACGAGGAGAGCTCGAGATCACGTCGCTCAACGAGGCCTACCTCGACGAAGGAACGCTCACCGTCGAGGTGCTGCCGCGCGGTACGGCGTGGTTCGACACGGGCACGTTCGAGGGCCTCATGACCGCCTCGCAGTTCGTCTCCGTCGTGGAGCAGCAACAGGGCCTCAAGATCGGTTGCATCGAGGAGGTCGCATGGCGCAACGGGTGGATCACCACCGAGCAGCTGCTCGATCTCGCCGCGCCGTTGGAGAAGAGCGGGTACGGCACGTACCTCACCCGAATCGCGTCCGACCCCCGGCCCATGCCGAAGGTGTACTGAACGTGGACATCACGCCTCTTCCGATCGCAGGTGCCTTTCGCATTACTCCCCGTCAGTTCCCTGACGACCGCGGTCTCTTCATGGAAGGTTTCCGCGGGGACAAGCTCGCCGAGCACCTCGGCCACGAAATGCGCATCGTGCAGACGAACATCTCCGTCTCCTCCCGCGGGGCCGTGCGTGGAATCCACTTCGCCGACGTTCCCCCGTCACAGGCCAAGTACGTCACTGCGGTGAGTGGCTCTTTCCTGGACTTCGTCGTGGACATCCGCGTCGGCTCACCGACGTTCGGTGAATGGGAGAGCGTGAGACTCGACACGGACTCCCGTGTGGCGGTGTACCTGAGCGAGGGCCTCGGGCACTGCCTCGTCGCCCTTGAAGACAACTCGACGGCCGTGTACCTGTGCTCGCAGCCGTACAACCCGACGGGGGAACACGGCATCAACCCGCTCGATCCCCGCGTGGGCCTCGACCTCCCAGCCGACCTGGAGCCGGTTGTCTCGGCCAAGGACGCCGCGGCGCCGAATCTCGAGGAAGCTGCTGCTCAGGGCCTGCTCCCGAACTATGACGATTGCCTCGCGCTCGCGGAAAGCCTGCGCCGCGCTTGAGACCGTTGGTTTCGGAGTGGTTCGACGGCGCCTAAACTGGACTCTCCCGTACGTCAGACCGGAAGGCACCATGGCGATTCTCATCACCGGAGGCACCGGTTTCATCGGGCAGTACCTCGCTCGGGCGCTAACGCCTGAGCACGACGTGGTTGCGCTCGATCTGCTCAGTGCACAGGTTCACGCGGACCCTGACGCGGCCGCGTCGCGCTTTCCCGGCGAAGTGATTCGCGCTGACGTGAGTGACCCGGATGCCTGGGGCCGGCTCGATCGCCCCGAGGCGGTCGTGCATCTCGCCGCTGAGACCGGTACCGGCCAGTCGATGTACGAGCAGGATCGTTACCGGCTCGTCAACGTCGAAGGCACCCGACGCGCAGCGGAGGCCGCGCGCGCCTGGGGCGTGCCCCTCGTTGCGATGTCCTCGCGAGCTGTCTACGGCAACGGACGCTTCTCCTGCCCGGAACACGACGACTCCTATGCCGAGCCGTGTTGTGCGAAGGCGGTGCCGGCCGCGTCGCGTGAAAGCGACCCGCACCGCCCCGTCTCCGTCTACGGCGAGACGAAGTCGCTCGGCGAGCAGCTTCTCGGCGAGTACGCCCGCGAGATTCCTGTGGACGTCGTTCGCCCGCAGAACGTCGTGGGCTTCGGCCAGGCGCTGCACAACCCCTACACGGGGGTGCTCGCGGCCTTTCTCGCCCGGCTGCGAGAGGGGCGGCCCCTCTCGGTGTACGGCGACGGAACGGCGACACGTGACTTCGTGCACGTGAGCGACGTCGCAGCGCTCATCGCCTGGCTGGTCGAACATCCGACCGCGCCTGGCACGCCGCGCGTGCTGAACTCCGGCACGGGAGAACGGATGACCCTCACCCACCTGGCAGAGACGGCACGGCGTGCAGCGCCTCTGGAGAGTCCGCCTCGGGAACATGTGGACGTCCACCGCGCAGGAGACATCGACCACGCTGTCGCTGACCTCACGGCGCTGCGTTCCTCGGGTGCGCCCTTACCCTCCCTCTCGAGTGAGGACGCTGTCACCGACTTCATCACTCGTTCGTGGGAGGTGCCGGGGGCAGACTCGAGCGCCTGGGATTCTGCTCTCGACGAGCTCGGCCGCCGCGGCCTCACCTCTTGAGCTGGACCGGCATGGTTCAGATAGGTCACGGCAAGGTCGCAGAGGCCTCGGGCGCAGCAGTCGACGTGCCTGATCGGGTGCGCCTCGAGCTGCTGCACGGCTACGTCCAACTCGTGGCGCAGGAGTGCGGTGTCCGCGTGCTGCACCTCAAGGGCGCAGCGGTGCACGAGGGTCTTCGGCGTGGGCACGGAACGAGCTTCGACGTCGACGTCCTCGTTCATCCGGACGACGTAGCTCCGTTCCTCGATGCCCTTTCAACCCTGGGGTGGGAGAGGCTGACCGGTTTCGAGGAGGGCTCGGCGTTCGGGCACGCCACCAACATGCGCCACGAACTGGGGCTCATCGACCTGCACCGGCATTGGCCTGGTTTCGAGGTGTCGCCTGTCGAAGCCTTCGAAACCCTCTGGAGTCGGCACGAGGAGATGTCGATCGCCGAGGTCCCGTGTCCGGTGCCCTCCTTGGACGATCAACGACTCATTCTTCTTCTTCACCACGCACGCAGCGGGTCTGGTTCGACACGTGACCTCGAGGCGGGTTGGGCCGACTCCGACGAGGCCACCCGTCGTCGTATCCGTGACCTCGCGAAGCAATTCGACGCCGAGCTCGCGCTCGCCGCTGCCCTGGGCCAGCTCGAGAACTTCCGCAGCCGACAAGGGTACGCACTGTGGCGCTACTTCGTCCGTGGCGAGCAGAGCCGCTGGGAGGAGTGGTGGGGCCGCTACGAAGCAGCCACAGGAGTGCGTGCCAAGATGCTCGTTCTTCGGGGTCTCGTCTCCGTCAACGCAGACCTGCTGCGCTTCGATCTGGGGCGCGAACCGACGACGCGTGAGTACGCCCACGCCTACCGCCTCCGTCTGCGCACAGCCGTCGGCGACCTCGTCAGCTCCGCGCGACGACGACGCAAGCAGGGGCAACGATGACCTGGCGAATCCCGGGTGACGTCGCCGTCACCTACGACGAAACCCACGAGCGCTTCTGGGCCCTTCGCGTCGGAAGCCGCGAGCCGCACGGCCTGTCCGTCCACGGCTACGTCATCTGGCAGGCAGCCGATGGGGCGGCCTCGACGGAGCAGGTCGCGGACCGCATCGCAGGAGAACACGATGTCGATGTCACCGCTGTCCGGTGCGATGTCGAGGCCTTCGTGCCGCATCTGCTCGATGTCCGCCTTCTCGACGAGGTGACGGCGTGACCCGTTTCGAGCAGGAGTCTGCGTGGGGTCGCCTTCTCTCAGACCGAGGCGGTGCGAACGTCCGCGGCGGCGTCAGGGGTGATAGCCCAGGCGTGCGCGACCCAGCAGAGCCGGGCGCGATGGAGGAGCACAGGTCCGTCCACGACGCCCCATCCGGTGCCCTCGAGCGGCGTCTCCTGGCCGTCGGGCACAGCGTGCGCACCTTCGCCGGCCCCATCGTGCTGCTCGACTGCCTTCTCGGGTTCCTCTTCATGTGGGCGGGCTACCCGATCACCGCGACGCTGCCGGGCGGTGTGGCCGCGGCGGTGGCGGTCATCGCCGTGGGTGTCTTTCGGCCCTCGACGCTGAAGGTGAAATGGGGCAGCCTGCTCTTTCTCCTCGGTATGGCGCTGCTCGTGTTCCTCGTGGCCGTGTCGATGCTCAACGGCCAGCCCTGGACGCAGCGCATCGGCAAGTTCGCTCTGCTTCTGCTCCTGTGCTCGGTGTTGGCCACGGGGCGCATCAACGTGCGCTCGCTCGTCATCGGCGGGTGCCTGGGTGCCGTGGTCAACGTTCCGCTGTTCTACGCCGGTCTCACACCGAACAACTACCCCCCGTATCTCACCGGCTTCTACGGCGACAAGAACGTCGCGGGCCTGTACTACGTCGTCTGGGGCATTCTCGGGCTCCTGGCTCTGAGAGGTCGCTTCACGAGCCTCGCATGGGTCGTCGTCTCCTTCGGGCTTCTGTTCGCCACGGGATCACGCACGTCCATCGCTGCCTACCTGGGAGCACTTGCCTGGTTGGCGTTCCGCAATCGGGTGGGCGTCAGTTATCGGCTCATCTACGCGGCCCTCGGCCTCGCCACTCTGACGTGGGCGGTGAACAACCTGGCCGAGTCGGAGGTGTTCGGTGATCGCACGGGAAGTGACTGGTATCGCGAACAGGTCGAACTGGCGATGCAGGCAAAGGCTGACATCACTCCCTGGTACGGACTCGGGCTCAACGAGGGCCAGGTCGTCATCGGAACACGACCGCAGTGGTTCCACGATTCGTACGTGCAGGCGTTCGTCGAGGGTGGCTATCCGAACCTGTGGACCGTCACAGGGGCGTTCCTCCTGCTCGGCGTCGGGCTCCTCGATCGTCGCCTGCACATCAGTCGCGAGTTGCTCGTCGCCGAGGGCGCGACGATCGCCATGATGGTCTGCGCGTGGAAGCTCGGTGAGACCCTCATGACGCCTGCTGCCTTCCTCATCCTCGGCATCGCCGTCGCGTACCGCCTCGGCACACCGATCGAGCGTGACGACGTGTGGGCCTGGCAGCATCTCGAGTTCGTCGATCCGGAGCAGACCTCACCCAAGAAGCACCAGCCGTCACCGCGCCGAGGAGCCACACTGTGAGACCGGCGCTCAGCATCGTCGTGCCGCACTACGGCGACCCGGAACCGACGCGTGATCTCCTCGCGCAGCTCGCCGCACAGCGTTACGAAGGAGCCGTTCAGGTGATCGTCAGTGATGACGCCTCCCCTGAGCCCTTCACAGCCGATGGGTGCGACGTCGTTCGTCGCGACCGCAACGGGGGTTTCGGCTCGGCGGTCAACTCCGGTGTCGCGGTTGCCGAGCACGATCTCCTGCTCGTGCTCAACAGCGACATCACGATCGAGGAGAGGTTCCTCGCCGAGCTGGTCGACGGCGCGGAGCCATGGATGCCGGCCGTCGTCGCCACCCGAGTGGAGGAGCCGTTCGGTTCGCGCTGCGTCGGACGGCTCTGGCCGCGCCCACGCCACGTCGTCCTCGAGAACCTCGAACCCTTCGCACGCTTCCACGGCCGAGCGTGGTTCGAGAAGCAACTCGGCAACGACGTCGCTTCGTGGGATGTCCCCGCGGCCAGGCCGACCGAATGGGCCACCGGCATCTGCTTGCTCATGTCGGCTGAAGAATTCAGGGCTGTCGGCGGGTTCGACGAGGGCTTCTTCATGAACTGCGAAGAGGTCGACCTGCAGCGCCGGCTTCACCGTCGGGGCGTACCGAGCGTTGTTCTGCCGAGCCCGATCATCAAGCACGTCGGCGGCGGGTCGTCCGATTCGACTCGGCGTTCGCAGTGGCTCATGGATTCCCGCATGCGCTATCACGAGAAGTGGTCGGGGGGCCCTGGCTTGGCTCTCGGGCTCGTGGGAGCGGCCCACGTCAACCTGGCGTGGAACAGCCTCCGGCGGTTCGCCGGCCGAGACCTGGACGCCCAGGGTGCCTACAAGCGCCAGATGTCCCTCATCCGTCACGCGTGGAGGAATCGCCGATGACAGTGGCTCGTTTGATCGTGGAGAAGAGCGCCGGGTTGCGCTATCGGCGTGCGCAACTGCGGATGCCGTTGCTACGCCGTGCGTTCCGGGACATCGGGCAGGGGAGTGTCATCGTCGCGCCGTTGTACCTGCAGGGAGTCGAACGGATCCGTCTCGGCTCGGGCGTCATGGTGCGGGACGGGGCGTGGCTGGCCGCCGAGAGAGACGGCTCGTCGCTGACGGTGGGTGACGACACCTACGTCGGTCACCGTGCGCACCTTCACTCCATCGATCCTGTGACGATCGGCCGCGGCTGTGTGCTGGCCGACAACGTCATGGTGTCGACGAGCGACCACGACCGTCGGGATCGGCATCGGGTTCACGGGACGGGACCGATCACCATTGGTGACGACGTGTTCCTGGGCCAGAACGTCGTCGTGCTGGGCGGTGTCTCGATCGGGGACGGGGCCACGGTCGCCGCTGGTGCCGTGGTGAATAGTGACGTTGCTGCGGGCGCTGTTGTCGGGGGAGTGCCCGCGCGTGAATTGGGAGTGACCGCATGACGCGGCGAATGCTCATCGTGTCGCCGAGCTTCCACGGCTACCACGCAGCGATCGCGCGAGCGTTCGAGAAGCTCGGTTACGACGCCGTGACGTACTGCTACGACGCGGTTGACTCGACGGCCGAGAAGGTCTGGAACAAGCTGCGCTACGAGCTGCCGACCAAGCTCGTCGGGGGCGACGCGCACCAATCCGCGGACACCTCTTCACGGCGGGCGGCCGAGCGCGTCCGCGACGTGGCGCCGGACGTCGTCCTCGTCGTTCGCGGCGACACGCTCAGGGAGGAGTTCTGGCAGGTCGCGTCCGCAGGTGGGCGACCCGTGGTCGTGTGGATGTACGACGAGATGCGGAGGACGGCGTTCGACGCTTCGCTCGTTTCGAAGTACGCGCGCATCGCGAGCTACAGCCCACTCGACGTGCAGGCTTTGGTGGCCGAGGGGATCGAGGCACTCCACGTTCCGCTCGGCTATGACGACACGGCCGAGCCCAATGCGAGCACCGAGGGAATCGGTGTCGTGAGCTTTCTCGGCGCGCCATCTCCCAAGCGTCACGGCGCGCTTCTTGCCCTGCACGAGGCAGGAATCCCGGTGCGTGCGTGGGGACGCGGGTGGTCGGACCATCCCTTCGATCGTGCTCGTACGTGGCGCCTTTCCTCCAGTGGTTTGCCGAACGGTCGTGACACGCCGGGACCCGTCGCACACGCGATCATGCGGAACTCGATTGCCACGCTCAACATTCACGGCGACCAGGACGGATTCACGATGCGCACGTTCGAGGCTGCCGGCAGCGGCGGCGTGCAGCTCGTGGACCGAGCCGACGTCAGCGAGGTTTACGTTACTGGTGAGGAAGTGTTGGTGTTCGAGAACGCCGAGGAACTCGTTGAGATCGCCCGCCGAGTGGAGGCAAGACCGGAAGGCTTCGTTGCATTGAGGGAAGCGGCACGTCGTCGCACCCTCGCCGAGCACACACTCACCCACCGTGCGAAGCAGCTGAAGAGTTTGTGGTGACTGACAACTCCTGGAGGGGACGGAGAACCCATGGGTAGTGTACGCGAGAGCCTTGGGCTTATTCGTGACGCTGTAAACCCGCGGAACGAGCGCGCAACCCGGAACGCGGCCGCGCGCAGGGCGAAGCTATTGGCCCTCCGGGGGCGCTCGGCGAGCCGTCTGATGTTTGTTCCTCAGCGGCGGAGCTCGTCCTTGGCTCCTGCTGGATGGCGGACGGTGAAGCGGACGCCTCGGCACGCCCACGTCATCATCTGGCTCGACCGCGGCATGCCGGCGCCAGCCGAGCGTGGCGATGTGGACGTGGTGGACCTCGTGACCTCGTCCTCACCTTGGGCACGCTTCACGCCCGACGGCTGGTCGCCTACCCAGATCCTGCTGGCCGCAGCCAACTCGGGGCTGTTGAACGGATACGAGACAGCCACAGTCGTTCTCGACGCCGCCAAGGGCGAGGCTGCCCACGCTCTGGAGGCGTGCGCCGATCCGCACGTCGGAGGCGTCACTCGTGCCCTCGTCAGTTCGTCGTCCGCCCACCGGCGTTGGGTGCGGAGCGTGCTTCGCGATCGCCAGTGGGAAACGTCGGGCATCGCGGAGCGTCGGCCTGAGTCGTTGAACCTAACGAGTCGAGCTTTCCTGCTCCAGGGGTTGCGCGGGCTGGGCATGTCGCCGGAGCTCGTCCCGGACGAATTCCATTTCCTCACCTTGCTGGCCACTTTGGCGCAAGCGGGTGACGCTCCGATCGTCGAGTCGCGCGAGGTCCGATCCGCACCCCAGAAACGACTTCACCCTCGGTTGGTCGCTTTCTACCTGCCGCAGTTCCACATCACTCCCGAGAACGACGAGTGGTGGGGTCCGGGCTTCACCGAGTGGACGAACGTCGCATCTGCGGTTCCCAATTATCCGGGGCATTTTCAGCCCAAGCTGCCGGAGGACCTCGGCTTCTACGATCTCCGCCTCGACGGCACGCGATCCGCTCAGTCGCGCTTGGCCAAGGAAGCGGGCGTCGAAGCATTCATGTACTACCACTACTGGTTCTCGGGGCGTCGCGTTCTCGATCTCCCGCTGGACCAACACATCAAGGCGGGTGAGCTCGAGCAGCCGTTCAGCATCATGTGGGCTAACGAGAACTGGACACGATCGTGGGACGGGGACACCCGGTCTGTTCTCCTGGAACAGGACTACGCGAACGTGCCCGCTGAACGCTTCATCGAGGATGCTCTGCCGTATCTCTTGCACAACGACTACATGACGGTCCACGGTAAGAAGCTCGTAAGCGTGTACAGACCCGATTCGATCCCGAACTTCGTGTCAGTGCTCGAGCAGTGGCGTGAGACGGTGCGTGAGCACGGGCTGGAGCTCTTCGTCGTCGGGGTCGAGTACGGTGCGCTCGAAGGGCCGACGCGTGAATGCCTGGACGGCACCATGTCGTTCCCACCGCACTCGAAGGAATACGTGGGCGCCCGCGGCGTCAGCGCGAAGGTCTCCCGACGATTCACCGGGCAACTCCTGTCGTACTGGGGCATGGTGAGACACGACATCCGGCGGCTTCCGGACATTGCGGATCGCCATTTCCCCGGGGTCATGACGGCGTGGGACAACACACCTCGCCGCCAGGAGTCGGCACACCTGTGGGTCGGCGCGAACCCCTACCTCTACCGACGGTGGCTCCTCGCTGCGGCCGAGGCGGTGTCAGAGCGGACCGTCCACGAGCGCATTGTCTTCATCAACGCGTGGAACGAGTGGGCCGAGGGCGCAGTGCTCGAGCCGTCGAACGAGTTCGGGCACGCGTACCTACAGGCGACTCGCGACGTGGCCTCGGCGTAGTCCTACGAGGTGGAGGCGCTGTCGTCGCGCGCGCCGTTACCGTCGAGATTGCCCAGAGCGACGAGTCGCGCGAACTCGGGCGAGGCCTCCACGACCTCCCGGAAGGTTCCGAGCGCGGCGACCCGCCCCTCGCTGAGGAAGGCCAGGGCATCGACATCGCGCACCGTCGACAGGCGGTGCGCCACGAGGATCGTCGTGATGTGTCCGTGCAGAGCGGAAAGCGTGGCCGTGATCTGGTGTTCCGTTTCGTTGTCGAGTGCGGAGGTGGCTTCGTCGAGCACGAGGACCTGCGGGTCACGGTACAAGGCACGGGCGATGCCGATGCGCTGGCGCTGACCGCCCGAGAGGCGCGTACCGCGTTCGCCGACGAGCGTCTCCAAGCCCTCGGGCAAGCTGTCGAGCAGGCCACCGAGGGCCGCACGCTCGAGACACTCGCGCACCTTCGCCTCGTCACGTTCCTCCGCGGTTAGGCCGAAGGCCACGTTGCCCGCCAACGTCGAATCGGTGATGTAGACGTCCTGAGGGACATAAGCGACGATGTCGTGCCACGCGTCACCTGCCGTGTCGGTCGGCACGTCGTTGAACGTCACCGTCCCGGAGGTGGGGGTGATGAGGCCGAGGATGATGTCGACGAGAGTCGTCTTGCCCGAACCACTGATACCGCACAGGGCGAGGGACGAGCCGGAAGGCACTCGCAACGAGATGTGGGAAAGGACATCGGCGTCACCGTCGGGGTAGCGGAAGCTCACCTCATGCACCGCGATGGCTCCACCTCCCCGGGGCATGGCCGGGGCAGAGCCTTGACGTCGAGGAGCGCGCGCGACGCCGTCGTCGAGGCTCCGCAGAGAGTCGACGGTGATGGCGAGACCCTCTCTGCCCACACGGATGAAGCCGACAGTCGCGGTCAGAGCGACCATGAGCGGCAACATCTTGACCGTCGCCGCGACGAAGAGACTCATCGTCGGCATCGCCTGATCCGCAGAACCGGTGAGGATCGCAACCACGATGAAGGTTGTGAGTCCCACCATCGTCACGAGTTCGAGGACGTACTTCGGCAGCGTCGAGTAGTAGTTGGCCCGCATCGATGCCTCTGCGGTTCGGCGGTTCGCGACGTCGAACTTGTCGACGAAGTACCCGCGGGCGTTGTGGAGAACAGCCTCGCGGAAGCCGTGCATCGCATCGACGAGAGCGTGGCTGCTCACCCAGGAGGTGTGCTGGGCTTCCTTGCCCGCTCTGCGGTTAGCGGGTCCGAGAAGACGCTGAAGGAGGAGAACCGCGGTACCGAAGTAGAGCACGGCGACCAGCGTCGGCACAGGGGAGACCACGAGCAAGAGCACCACGATGAGGACGATGGACAGCAACGAGCTAAGGGCGGACAGGAACCCGCCGAGAACACGCGCGTGAGCGTCGGTGACGGCGGTCCCGACGTTCCGGATGAGCTCACCCGTGTTGCGGCGACGGTGCGTGAGGAAGCTTTCCGACATGTAGGCACCGAGAAGCCGACGAGCAGTGTGTGTCTGCAGCCGGGCCACGTACCGCGCGCTCCACCACGTGAGCCAGAGGGCCAGCACGGCCTTCAGGACGAAGGTCGCGATCATCCCGCCGGCCAGGAGGAGCACGAAGGTGTGCTGGGAAGGCTTGCCGAGCAGCGAATGCAGGGCGCCGAGGGTTCCTTCGTCGAGGGGCGCTCCCATCATGATCTGCATGAGTGGGAGGATCGCCGCGACGCCGAGGAGGTCCATCGCTGCGAGCACGAACTGTACGAGGCCGGTGAGGACGAAGCGTCGTCGATCGGCAGGGGTGAACGTGCCGAGGAGGTAGCGAACGTCCTGGATCATCGAGCGCTTTGCCGGGGTTGCCGGGCCTGTTGCCGAGGTCATGTTCGGTCCTGACCCGAGCGGTAGCCGGACGCCCCGGCAGCCTCGACCGTCAGGGCGACCAGCTTGCGGCCGATGCTGTTCGGCAGCGGGCCGATGAGGCGGTCGACAGCCTCGGCGATGACGGGCGTGGTGGTGGGTGTCATCGTTCGCGATGCAGCGACGACGGCCGCGTTCCAAGGCGAGGAGAGTGCTCGCAGGGACGAGCCCGACGAACCTTGCCCGTGTAGACGGTCGAAGGTGTGGCGGGCCTTGCCCGACATCAGAGCACGGTTCGCGCGAGCGACGGTGTTCACCGAGGCCATGTGGTGACGCACCTTTGCATCGGGCACCAGTTCGATCGGAAGCCCGAGACGGTGGAGCCGGTAACCGAAGTCGACATCCTCCCAGCCATATCCGCGGTAGCGCGTGTCGAAGCCGCCGAGTTCGACAAAGGTCTCGCGCCGCACCGATGTGTTACCGCCCCACAGTTTCCAGCGCTCGTCCGGCTCGGTGGCGTAGGCGTCGCGTCGGCTGCGCTCGTCGGCGTCACGTCCGTAGACACGCATGTACGCATTCTCTGGCGCGATGTTGATGGGCAGGCCCACGGCGCCGCACAGCCGTTCGTCGTGGGCAGCCACGTGGGCGGCGACATGGCCGGGGGCCGGCTCGAAATCGTCGTCACACCGGATGAGCACATCACCTTCGGCTGCCTCGAAGCCGGCGTTGAGCGCGGAAACGCGTCCCCGGTTCTCCGGAAGCACGACGGCACGCAGCGGCAGGTCGCCGTAACGCTCGACGACGGCCGCCGAGTCGTCGATGTCGCCGTCGATGACGACGAGGGCCTCCCAATCGGTGTGGGTCTGGTGGCGAAGGGCGTCGAAGAGGATGGGTAGCCGCTGGGCGCCACCGCGTGTGGGGATGACGAGGGAGGCGCTGGTCATGAGCGCTGCACCTCCCCGAGAACGGAGTCCAAGAGCACGGAGAGGCGTGTTCGCCCGGCTTCGGGTGAGTAGCGCTCAGACCACCGAACGTAAGAGCTTTCGGTCACCGACGTTCCATCTGTTCCCAACGCGCGAACGAGTGCATCCGCCAGTGCATCGGGGTTCCCGGCGCGGGCGACGAACGGGTAGTCGGCGCCGACAACCTCAGGCAGGGCGCCCGCGTCGGAGACGACGAACGGGCACCGCGCGGCCATGGCTTCCGCAGCGACGAGACCGAACGTCTCTTCCCAAATCGAGGGGAATACGGCCAAGTCGACCTCACCGAAGAACGTTGCCCGATCCATCCAGCCGCGTCGTTCGACGCGGTCACCGAGTCGGTTGAGGCTGGCTTCGATGCGTGCTGCCGTTGCTCTGTCAACGAAGCGCGCCTCCCCGGCGACGAGCAGCCGGACATCATGGCCGTCAGCGATCACCTTTTCGACCGCTTCGGCGAGCACGCCCACGCCCTTGTCATCGGACAGGCGCCCGAGGTAGCCGATGACGCGAGGAACCCGGGGTGGCGTTGTACGGACCACCTCAACTGGCGCGACCCAGTTCTCGAGGACCTTCGAGCCTGGCAGCCGTTCGGCCACGAAGTGGGACGGCACGATTGTCGCGAGTGCTCCGTGCCGCGCGGCACGGGCAGCCAACGCTGTCTTCCCTGCGGGCAGTTGGTGAAGGTGGACCACACGGCGGGGGAGGCCGGCCGTGGCGAACGCCGGTCGAAGGCCGTTGCACCAGAGGAGGTTCGCGTCATGCTGACGCGCCCACGAACGAAGATTTTGGGCGTACGAGCGGGCGCCCTCGCCCCTGATGGGCTCGACCACGAAGCCGGCCGCGCGGGCCGTGTCGGCGACCTTGGACGGAGTCGCGGGTGCGGCGACGGTGACGTCGTGACCCAACTCTCGGGCGGCTTCCGCGATGGCGAGGAGCATGACTTCGCCACCGCCGATCTCGCCCTGGTTGGACAGCAGCGCGATGCGGCGCCCGCCGGGAGGGGGATCGCTCGGAAGTTTCTTGCTCTGAAGGCCCGCGTAGACCTGCAGAACCTGATCCGCCATCTCTCGGACCGTCGGGATGGATTCCGGAAGACAGGGACGCCGCGACAGATCGAGACCCTGCTCGACGGCGGCATCGACCATCGCCGCGTCGTCATCGAGGGAAGTGAGCGCGTGCCCGGGGAGGATCTCGGGGTTGCCGCCGATGTTGCTCGCCACGACGCCCATGCCTGCGGCCACCGCGTCGAGCAGCGTGTAGGAGAGATTGTCGGCGCGCGAGGGTTGGAGGAGAACGTCGTGCTCCGCCATCGCACGGTTCGCGTCGATGAATCCGGCGAAGGTCGTGGCATGGTCGACGCCCAGCTTGCGGGCGTAAGCGCGAAGCTCGTTCTCGAGGGGGCCGGTACCGCCGATCGTCAGCGTTGCTTCGGGGTGCTTCGCGAGGACGTCGGCGAAGACACGCAGCGTCATCTCGAGGTTCTTCTCACGGTCGAGCCGAGTGAGCGACAGCAGCCGCAGGCCGGGTCGGCGCTCGAGCACGGCGTCCGGCCGGTCGACGCCGTTTTTGACGACCGTGATGGGCACGCTCGGCATCCAGTAGCGCAGCATGTCACGCTTTGTCGAGTCGCTCACCGCGAGAAGGTGGGTGAAGCGTCGGATACGCGCGTGGTGCGCCATCTGGCGGGTGACGGCCTTCGTTCGCGAACTGTGAAGGGCCGAAGGGTCCTCGGGAATGTGGTGCTCGGTCGACACGAGAGTCACCGGCATGCCGACAGTCGCCATGGCGGAAAGGAAGTCCGCCTTGGCCAGGTGCGAGTGCACGATCGTCGGCGAAAGCTTGCCGATGATGTCGCGCAGGTCAGCCACGGCCCGGTTAACCGGCTGGTCGACCTCGTACGGCACGACAGGGCAGCCGAGCGCGCGCAACTCATCGAGCAGCGGGCCTTGCGGCGCTGCGACGACGAGCCGCCATCCCGGCAGGCCAACGCGGGCAACGTCGATGATGTGCCGGGCCACCCCGGCCAGGTTGGAGACGGGAGCGAGCCACAGCGTCAGAGGGCGAGTCATGAAAGAACTCGAGGTTTTTGGAACTGGCGACGATCCCAACACAGGCTAAGTCGATGCGAGAGCCGCTTCTCGATGAGTTCGTGAATTACCCACGCAAGGACCAGTAGAGCGAGGAAAGTTAGGAACATGGCGGGCACTCGACCAACCTCGGGAATGATGGCGTCCATCACGATGTACCCAACGTTCTGATGAACTAGATAGAGGGGGTAGCTGACGATCCCAACGAACTGGAGGGGGCGGAAGGTCAGCCAACGGGAGGCTTCCCGTGACGTAGTTACGACGAAAAGGCCGATCAAACCGGCGAGGGCTAGTGCGTCTGCTGGTTGCGTCTTGAGGAATGTGCAGGCAACTGCGCCGACTGCGGCTATGATGATGAGTGTCCACGAGTGCCGTCGCCCGACTCGCCTCTCGTACATGAGCATTCCAAGTCCAAAGAGGCCAGCGTATTCCGCGGCAGTGGCGTGATCAGCCTGCAAAGCCAAGTGCGACCCCGCACGTGCTTCAATCGCGACAATGCAGAGTCCCGCGAGAGTCCACACGCCTACAAACCATGATGTTATCGCTGAAGTTATGCGCCCTGCGCCAGCCCAGAGAAGGAGGGCAATGAGAACGTAGAACACAATCTCTCGGGCCAGTGACCAGTAAGCACCATCAATGTCGCGTACCAGAAGAAAGTTTTGAAGCATGGAGAAGTTTGCAACAATTTGAAGGGCGGATGGCCTAGGGGGAAGGTATAGGTAGCTAAGCGGGACCGTGATGGCAAGGGCGGCCCAGTAGGTCGGGTATAGGCGCACCGCGCGTGCCAGCGCGAAACTCTTCGGTGAGCGGCGCCTTTCCGCGGTCATGAAGATGACGTACCCGCTGATCATGAAAAACAGCTGAACTCCAAGACTTCCGGCTGAAAACTGTACGGGGGAGGACTCATGGTTCGGGAAAACCACGTCAAATACCATTGTGTAGTGCGTGATCACCACGAGGAGGACGGCAATCCCTCGGAGGCCGTCGAGTTCTCGGAACCTGCCACGAGGCGCTGTGATCGTGGCTGAAACGGTGCTCATGCTCAGAACCACGTCTCCAGGCGCTCGAGAGCCGTCCAGAACCCTTCACCGTTGTTGACATGTCCCTGCCAGATCTCGGGGATGAACGGCACTCCCGGCGCGAGGCGGTCGAGCTGCTGCGCGGTGGTGGGCCAGTCGATCTCGCCGTCGCCGATCTGCGGGCCTTCGCCGTCGACGCCCTCGGCGTCGACGATGTGCAGGTGCTCCGTCAGCGGTGCGAGCTTCTCGACGTACTCGCTGAACGGCGTGCGCGTGAAGTTCGCCGCGAGCTTCGAGTGCGACAGGTCGAACGTCAGGCAACGGCCGAACTGCTCGCAGAACCACACGGTGTCGTCGACATCCATGAACAGGTTGTGGTGCTGCTGGCCACCCATGAGCCACGGGTACGGCGGAAGCGTCTGCGCCGTCAGGCGCACCCCCTCGTCGTCGATGCGCTCCAACGCCTGCGCGATGCGTTCGTACTTCGCCGTGCGTGCCTCGGGAGCGTCGAAGGCGTCCCGCGTGAAGCCGCCCATCGTGCAGATGACGACCGGCTCGTCCGTGCCGTCGAACCAGCGGCCGAGATCCCGGGTGATGCCGACGACCTTCTGCACCTCGTGGATCGAGCGCTCCCAGACCTGATCGTCGCTGCTCGCGAGGTCGATGATGAAGTCGCCGGCATAGAGGTCGGGGCAGTGGACGGTGTGGAACATGCCCGTGAACTTCGAGCCGAACAGCTCGCCGATCGCCTGATCGTCCATCTCGACGTCGCGGTAGGACAGGTGGAACTCGAGGAAGTCCGGGTTCGTCGCGCGCTCGCCAGTGCCGAGCAGCTTGCGCGCGTCGTGGTAGCGCACAGGCAGGCCCCACGGGCGGTTGAACGAGTACGCCCGCCCCTCGGCGACGGCGTCCGTCAGATCCGTGGCGTAGAAGAAGTCGCCGTCCTCGATCGGGCGACGCAGGGTGCGCCCGACGAGCTCCTCGAGGCGGTTGGGCTGCAATCCGCGCCCCGGCGCCTTGATGCTCACGGCGTCCCGCGTGATCTGTTCGCCGGCCGACAGCGGGCGCGTGGCGACGAGCGACTTCGCGAGGTTCGCGCGGTTCATCAGCTCGCCCGTCGAGACGGCGCGCGTCTCGCCGTTACCGAGCGCGAGCTCCACCTCGCGTATGCGCGCCACCATGTCGGCGAACTCCTCAGGCAGCAGCGAGACCTGGTGGTCGTTGCCCTCGAGCGTCTTGTCGATCGTGAAGTGCTTCTCGATGACGTGGGCGCCGCGCGCCACCGCCGCGATCGGCACGTGGATGCCGCGCTCGTGACCCGAGTACCCGACCGGGCACTCGCCGAGTTCGGCGAGGCGATCCATGTAGCGCAGGTGGACGTCCTTGTACGGCGCCGGGTAGGTCGACTGGCACTGTAGGAGCACGAACTGCGCGCCCGCGCGCTGCAGCACTGAGACGCTCGCGGCGATCTCGTCCTCGGTCGACATGCCTGTGGACACCAGCAAAGGCAGATGCTTCGCCGCGCAGGCGCGGAGCAAGGTGTGGTTCGTGAGGTCGGCGCTCGCGATCTTGAGTGCCGGCAGACCGTAGTCGGCGAGCACCTCGAGCGACGGCTCGTCCCAAGGCGTGCAGAACGCATCGATGTCGACGCTCTTGCAGTGATCGAGCACCTCGATCATCTGCTCGGGCGTGAGGGAGTACTTGGCCAGCAGGTTCATCGTGTACTGCGGGCCGAGATCCTCGCCGGCGCTGGAGGCGACGTCTCCCTGGCGATACAGCGTGGCGAGGTCACGCAGTTGGAACTTCACCGCGTCGGCACCGGATTCCTTGGCGAGGTCGACGAGTCGCTTCGCCAGGTCCACGTCGCCCTGGTGGTTGTTGCCGATCTCGGCGATGACGAGCGAAGGGTGACCCTCGCCCACGACGTGCCGCCCGATACGCATCGGGCCGGCGTCCTCGCGCGCCACCGCAATGACATGACCGCGCTCGTCGACCAGGGGAACGATCTCGACGCCCGGCCGGAAGGCCGCAGCGATGTGATCGGCTTCGGAACCGTAGGCGACCTTGACGCAGTCGGGGTTCATGGCGTCCGACACAGGACGCTGAAGGTCGATGGGGGAGGCCTGTGTCACCCACCGGCGGAAGTCACCGTCGGAGAAGGAGCCGATGAGGACGCCTCGGCTGTCGACACAGAAGACGATGCCCGCCTTGTTCTCGCCGATCTTGTTGAGCGACGCCAGGATGGTTTCCTGGCCCGCCACCACGAAGGGCCCGGTGAGGCGGTCGATGGTCGTCATACTTCTCCAAGCGTCGGGTTTCCTGCGCGCGATGCGCGACATTGATCCGCGAGCATGCCGAGACCCATTCTACCGAGCGTCCTAGCGCTGCATGACCACGACGGCGGGGAGCCGAATCGGCTTCGCGCCGTTCAGAGTTCGGGAACGCTTCGTTCTTCCGCTGCGCGGCGGAGGAGCTGCTCGGCGACGACGAAGTCCTCCTCGGCATCGATGTCTATACCTTCGAGCGGATCCATGACGAACAACTCGATGCGACCGCCGAGACGGTTGTGGTGGCGCTCGTAGATCTCTGTCCGTGTGAGATAGAGCGAGCCCGTTTCGCGGTACCGCATCTGCTCCGGCGTGATGTCCTGACGCCGGGGGCGAGCCTCGTACGGATAATGCGCCCGCACTGCCGGCGCGCCGCTCCACAGGAAGATCTCCGCCGGAACGACGCCCACCATCGAGTCGGCGCCTGAGGCCGCGAACTCCGCCAGGCAGCGCTCCAATGTCCCGGCCAGACGCAGGGGAGAGGTGGCCTGGAGGAACATCACCTGCTCCGGCTTGCGCCCCTCTTCGCGCGTCACGACGTCGATGGCGTGCTCGATGACGGGCTCGGAGGCGGTGTCGTCCTGTGCCAGCTCTTCGGGACGCTCGATGATGCGCGCCCCCGCCGCCCGTGAGACCGCAGCGATCTCGTCATCCTCGGTGGACACGTAGGGCACGACACCGGGCGTCGCGAGGGCCTGCTCGATCGTCCAGACGATGAGCGGCTTGCCTTGAAGCGGCTTGACGTTCTTGCGCAGGACGCCCTTCGACCCTCCGCGAGCGGGGATGACGGCGGGGGTGAACTGAGGCATTTGCCAAGGATAAGTTGGGCGCATGGCCGACCCGACCGAGAACGCAGCACGCGCCGACGTTTCGGTCGTCATCGCTTTCCACGAGGCGCACGCGAGCCTTCCGTTGCAGCTCGAGGCGCTGCTCGCGCAAGAGGAGGCGCCGCGCTTCGAGGTCGTCGTCGTCGACAACCGCTCGAGCCGCACGCCGGTGTCGATCGTGGAGGAGTGGCGAGCCCGGGGCCTCGACGTGCGCCTCGTCGACGCTCCCCGCGCGCAGGGAACGTCGTACGCGCGCAACGTCGGCGTCGCGTCGACCACCTCGAGCATGATCGTGTTCGTCGACGCGGATGACTGCGTCGGTCCGCGCTTCATCAGCTCGGCCGCCGACGCACTACGGAACGTCGAGGTCGTGGACGGTGAAGTGCGCCCGGTCGCGGCCACCGAGTTCGACAACGGACGCGAGCACCTCTGGCGCCTCCTCGACGGCATCGCGGGAGGCTCGGTCGTCCGCGATGCGGCCGATCATGACTACCCGATTCTCATGGGTGGCGCGAGTGCCGTGCGTCGCGAGGTGTTCCTCGAACTCGGCGGCTTCGACCAGACGTTCTTCCCCGGTGCGGAGGACAACGACCTCGCACTGCGCCTTGTGCGAGGCGGTCGGACGATTGCGCGTCACCCGGGGATGGCTCTGGCCGAGCGCCTTCGTTCGTCCGACGGTGCGGCATTCAGACGTTCCTTCGAAGCGGGGCGCATGCACATCGCACTGTGCGCCCGCCACGACCTGTGGGCTGTCTCGCCACACCTCCACGATCCGAAATGGTTCGTGGATCTGGCCAAGGTGCCGCTGGTTGCTGTCAAAGCGCTCGTGACGCGGGCCGATTCCGACACGCGTCGTGCTGTTGCGTCGCGTGTCGGCCTGCGCCTCGGGCAGGGAGCCGGCATGGTCACCTACCGGCTCCTACGTCGCCCGGTGGTCCCTCAGCTCGGCGTCGGGCTCGACGAAGGTGTGAGCAGCCAGTAGCGCTCGCGGGTCGGCAGATGCCGTGCCGCGAGCAGGCGCCCGGCCGTGTCCATGACAGGCATCTGCGACGTGTAGTGGCGAAGGTGGGTGAACTTCAGGTCCGTGTCGATCTGTTCACTCCACCCGGCTGCCTCCATGCCGCGAGCCGCGCAAATCCGGGCGACGGCGGCATCCGCCGAACCGTGCCACAGGTAGGGCAGCTCTTCGTAGAGCACGACGGTCATGTCGGGGCGCTCGTCGGCGAGGTCGAGGACGAGGTCGCGCAACGCCAGATGATCCGGATTCGCCGCGAGGCGCCCGCCCTTGGCGGCGCGTCGGCGGCGGCCCACATGCTCGGCGTGGAGTGCCCGGCGCGCCAGTGCGAGGGGAACGCGAACTCCGCCCCGAACGGCCCGCTTGATCCGACCCGCGATGGCAGAACCATGAGAGTGAATCTTCGGCCCCTCCGAAGTGCCGGTGTCAACGACCGGTTCGTCCGCTGTGGCCTCCTCCGGGGGCGGCGTGCTTCCTGCCGACGATGTCGCGCGAAGACCGGCCAGTCGACGCTGCAAGGGAGCCCACGGGGCGTCCGGGACCTCGATCCCGGCGCCTGCCGGAGCCAGAACGAGGGTGTTCGCGCCGTTCTCGTCGAGCCACCGCTGGATTTCGGCCCGCACGTCGCGGAGTTGCTCGACGCGCACGTCACGCTCGACGTACGGCCCCTCCAAAGCGTCGAGTCGTCGGACGCGCGCCGGGGTGTCGGCGAACGCAGCGGTGTCCTCGGCAACGCGCGCCGTCAGGGTCTCGTCGGAGTCGGCGAAGCCGCAGATCTCGTCCCAGCTCGTGGTGCGCGGCGGGTGCGGGCGTCCGGCGAAGACCGTCCAGGCGTCACTGGGATCGGTGAGGACGAATGCCGTTGCGCTGAGCAGTGCGTCGTCGAGATGGGGGGAGAGGACGAGCGCGCGTGCTCCGTGGAGGGAAGCGGGTCTGGAGCGCAGGGAAGTCACGTCATCAGTATGACGATGCGGTCCGTGTCGCAACTTTCCGCGGCATGGTGGGGGCTCACCGCCGCGGGCTTAACATGAGTCGGTGACCTTGCTGCACAACGATTTGCACGCTTGGCGCAGGTGGTCCGATTCCCAGCGCCGGGCCGAAGCGGGACTCCGTCACCTCAGGGCTACTGTTCGACCGTCCAACTCTGCTCCTGCTCGTCTGCGTGTCCCCGGAGGCGCGCGCGTGCTCGTCGTGCTCGACAAGTCGAGTCCCAGTTGTGACGCGGCCATTCTGGAGCCGCTGCGATTCCTCGATCCAGCCACCACTGCTGTCCTGGCACCTCCCGAGTTCACGCTGCCTGAGACGTTCGCCGGTGAAAGTGTGCCGTTCGATTCCGTCTCTGTGCTTCCCGAAACCCTGCGCTCCGTCCTGTCGCTGGGCGCCTATCTCCCGCTGAGTGAAACAATCGCGCCGTGGGCGGCAGAGCGGGACATCCCGTTTTTCCTCGTCCAGCACGGGCTGCTCACCCCGTGGTCTCCGCCGGCCTCCGAAGGCGCTCGCGTCCTCGCGTGGTCGGACGCAGACGCCGACGTCTGGGCCCAGGGGCGTCCCGATGTCGACGTTCAGGTCGTCGGATCCCAGCTGCTCTGGTCGGCTGCCGCCGAGACCAAGCTCGAAGCCATCGACGAGCGTCCTGTCGTGCTCGGGCAGCTTCACGGCACCGAGCTCGGGCGGCGTGAAGCGCTCACGAGCTATCTGCGCTTTGCCCGTGACGTTCCCAGTGACTACCGCCCACACCCCAACGAGGCGGATCTCGTCTCGAGGGGGCTGCACCGGCTCATGCGCCAGCGTGGCGTGACGTTCGAGACGAGCGGCCGTCCGCTGCTCGACATGCGCCGCCCGGTGGTCTCGATCTTCTCGACAGGAACCCTCGAGGCAGCGACGCGCGGACTCCCGGCCTGGGTCACGCATCCCAATCCCCCGCCGTGGGTTCGTGACTTCTGGGCCCGATACGATCTTGCGCCGTGGGGGGAACCACCGACGAAGGGCTGGCCGCAGCCCGGAACCGAGCCTGCGGCCGCTGTTGCCGCTGCACTGGAGACTGCATGAGCACGCCGCGCATTGCGATCGCACACGACTACATCACTCAGCGCGGGGGAGCCGAACGGGTCGTGCTCGCTCTCACACGGATGTTTCCCGACGCGGTCCTCTACACGACGCTCTACAACGCCGAGACGACGTATCCGGAGTTTCGTGACGTCACGATCGTCACGTCGCCCCTGAACCGCATCCGGTTCCTGCGCACTCACCACCGCGCGGCGCTGCCGTTGCTCGCGTGGGCATCGAGTCGCGTCCGCGTCGACGCGGACGTCCTCGTGGCCTCCTCGAGCGGTTGGGCGCACGGCTTCCGGAACACGGGGCAGAAGCTGGTCTACTGCCATTCGCCGGCCCGTTGGCTCTACCGCAGCGACGACTACCTCGGTGCCGACGCCCATCGCTCCCTCATCGGGTGGATCCTGGCGGCTCTCACCCCGGCGCTGTTGCGGTGGGACAAGCGCGCCGCTGCCGGCGCTGATCGGTACCTGGCGAACTCGACGGTCATCGCGGAGCGAATCAAGAATGCCTACGGCTTCGACGCCGAGGTGGTCTTCCCGCCCTTCGGCGTGAGCCCGGACGGGCTGCTGGAGCCGCTTCCTGACATCGAGGAGTGGGTGGCCGACGGGTATTACCTGGTTGTCTCGCGCCTCATGCCCTACAAGAACGTCGACCAGGCCATCGAGGCCGTACGCGAACGTGACCACAAACTCCTCATCGTCGGCGCCGGGCCGCTCGACGCGCAGTTGCAGGCGCAGGCCCCCGGCAACGTCCGCATCGTCTCCAACGTGGGAGACCGTCAGCTGCGCTGGGCCTACCGGCACGCGCGCGCGGTTATCGCGCCGTCCTTCGAGGACTTCGGGCTCACGCCCCTCGAAGCCGGGGTCTTCGGTAAGCCCGTCGCGGCGCTCCGCGCCGGCGGCTACCTCGACAGCGTCGTCGAAGGACGATCCGGGGTGTTCTTCGACGAAGCGCGTGCGGCCGACATCGCCAGAGCGCTCGACGAGATCGAGGCCCACGATTGGGACGCCGACGAGATCATCGACCATGCGGCCGGCTTCGGTGAGGCGCACTTCCACGCGAAGCTCGACGCCGTCATCGACGAGATGATGAACGAACGCGGGTAAGGCACGAGCTGAGACCAACATCCCGAGCCGGCACGGTGGGGCCGACAACAGGGGCCCTGAAACTGAAGGAGCGGACACCGGTTCGGTGTCCGCTCCCTCAATTCATGATGACGCTCGGCGCAGAACTGGTCACTCGCCGAGATCCGCTCGACGTCGGGCGCGGCGGGTGCGGGGCCCCTGGGGGCTGGGTGCCTCCCCGGACTCCCGACCATGCGGAGCGACATTCGGCCCGGACGCCTCGGAGGCTCCCGCTCGGGAAGGGGCGCTCGGAGCGCGAACCGCAGTCGCGGGTTCAGGTGGCGTCGGGGCCTGAGGGGCAGGCTGCCTCAGACGTGCAGCGTCCTCCTTGCCCGGCAGATCCGCGGACGATCGTCCCTCCGTCAGAGTCAGGTCGCGAACCTCGGGGGACGGGGTGGGCGCCGTGGCCGCCGATGGATCCTCGCTGCTGCCGTAGCCGTAACCGTAAGTGGCGCCGCCGTAGTTGCCGGCGCCGTAGCCGTAGATCGTGCTGCCCATCTGCTTGGGCGGGGTCATGTTGAGGATGGAGCCGTAGTAGTGCGCGCCGACCTGCTCGAGAATCTTGGCGCACAGTCCGACCTGCTCGCGGTGCGTGCGGCCGTGCTGGTACACGACGGCGGCACCGTCGGCGGCGACGGCGAGGAGGCCGGCGTCGGTGACGGGTAGTAGCGGGGGAGCATCGAGCACGACGAAGTACTCCTCGCCCAGGGCTTCGATGACCGCGCTCATACGGCGCGAACCGAGCAGTTCCGAGGGGTTCGGGGGCACGCGGCCGGAGGTGATCACGGCGAGGTTCTTGTGGTCGCCCTGCTGGATCGCCGATGCGAGCGGCGCCTGGCCGGTGAGCACTTCGGTGAGACCGACCAGGTTCTCGAGGTCGAACGTCTCGTGGACGGTGGGACGACGAAGGTCGGTGTCGACGAGCACCACGCTCTGGCCGGCTGCGGAGAGCACACGTGCCAGGTTGGCCGCGACCGTCGATTTACCTTCGCTCTGCATCGCCGATGTGATGACGAGTGAGCGCGGTGGCCGTTCGGTGGAGATGTACCGCAGGTTCGTGCGCAGCATGCGGAATGCCTCGGCCGTCGTACCGAGTTCACCGAGCCCACCACGACGCCTCGACTGGAGCGTCGGCGCCTTCGGGATGACGCCGAGCACACCGGAGCCCGTGAGCTTTTCGACCTCGCTCGTGTGGCGGATGCGCGAGTCGAGTTGCTTACGCAGAACGACGAGGACGATCCCGGCAAGCAGACCGATGGCAGCGCCTGCCATGAGGTTGCGCATCCAGTTCGGTGACGACGGTGCAGACGGGCGAGCAGCGGCCGTCAGGGGGAAGACGCGGTAGACCGATGTCTTGGCCTCCGTGCCGACCGTCTCGAGGTACTTGGCCTCGTCGGCGAGCGCTGTGCGGGCCAGGTCGGCCGCGCGCTGTGCCTTCGCAGGCGTTGCTGCGGACGCGGTCAGGGTGAGGGTGGCGGATCCCTCGCCGGAGACACCGACGACCGAGAACTCGCCGGCACGCAGGCTTCCCTTCGACTCCTCGGCGATGCGGTTCGCCACACCCGAACTGCTCGCGAGCTGTGCGTAGTAGCCGGCGCGGCCCGTCGACAGCTGCTGCGACAGCACGGCGGAATTGGCGTCGATCGAGTTTCCCGCGATGACCTGTGCTGTTGAGCTGGCGGAATAGAGCGTCGGGCGCGTCAGGGTGTAACCCGCAGCGAGCAGCGTGCCGATCAAGGCAGCGAGAACGAGCAGTTTGACATTGGCGCGCATGATGCGCACGAGATCAAGGGCAGTCACACGAGCTCCTGGTGCCGCGGGCGCTGCCGCCGGCGAGGTGAAGAGTCATACATACCCGCTCAGGATAAACGGGTTGAACCGCCGCTGAGGCCGCCGTCCAGCCGCACGAAGTGCGGCGCCACGTAGCGGATCACTGGGCGACGATGAGTTGCCCGACCTTGTCGCTCACGAGACGACGAGCCTCGACGTCCAACTCGGCGTCCGTGACGAGGACGTCCACCTGGTCGAGCGAACCGACGGTGCACAGGCCGATCACGCCCCACTTCGAGTGGTCGGCCACGACGATGATGCGCTTGGCCGCCGCGATGAGCAGGCGGTTCGTCTCGGCTTCGAGGAGGTTCGGGGTGGTGAGGCCGGCGTCGAGATCGATGCCGTGGATGCCGAGGATGAGGGTGTCGACGTGCATGTCCGCCAGCACTCGGTTGGCCACGGGGCCGGCGAGAGCATCAGAGGGAGTACGCACACCGCCGGTGAGAACGACGGTCTGGTCCTCACGCGAGGGGTCGTAGAGGAGCTCGGCGACCCGAGGCGAGTTCGTCACGACGGTGAGCCGCTTGACCGGGCGCAGCTCGACGGCGACGGCGTAGGCGGTGGTTCCCGCGCTCACCGCAACGGTCTGACCGTGCCCGATGAGGCTCGCCGCAGTGCGGGCGATCTCGGACTTCTGAACGGGGTTCATCGCCGACTTCACGGAGAAGCCCGGTTCGTCGATGCTGTGGTCACCGATCGCGGTGGCGCCGCCGTGCACCTTGAGGACGAGGCCCTTGCCGGCGAGGAACTCGATGTCGCGGCGCACCGTCATGTCGGAGACGCCCAGCTTCTCGACGAGTTCGCTCACGCGGACGCCGCCGTCGTCCTCGATACCTCGCAGGATGGCTTCCTGGCGTTGACGTGCCAGCATGCGACCTCCTCGTGCCACTGGACCCGGTGTGACCCAACAGATCCCAACATAGTCGAACGCCCAGGGGTGAGGGCTCCACATCGCCTCCGAGGCCGCTCGGGTGCGACAGTGCACAGGGCGAGTGTCAGAATGTCGGTATGTCCGACAACACCTCGCCCCTCGTGGCGGGCCAGGAGCGCCCGCACATCCTGTCCGGAATGCAGCCCACGTCAGATTCGCTGCACCTCGGTAACTACCTCGGGGCGCAGGTCAACTGGGTGACGTTGCAGCAGAACTACACGCCGTACTTCTGTGTCGTCGACCTTCACGCCCTCACGGTGAACCCCGATCCGGCGCAGCTGCGTGAGCGTACCTACGCGACGGCGGCGCAGTACCTCGCCGGCGGCATCGAACCCGAACGTTCCGCCGTCTTCGTCCAGAGCCACGTGCGTGAGCACGCAGAGCTCGCCTGGGTGCTCAACTGCATCACCGGCTTCGGCGAAGCCGGGCGCATGACGCAGTTCAAGGACAAGGCAGGCAAGCGCGGCCAGGACAACACGAGCGTCGGCCTGTTCACCTACCCCGTGCTCATGGCCGCCGACATCCTGCTCTACGACGCGCTGGCCGTGCCGGTGGGGGAGGACCAGCGTCAGCACCTCGAGCTCACGCGCAACCTGGCGCAGCGCTTCAACTCGCGCTTCGGTGAGACCTTCGTCGTGCCGGAGCCGTACATCCCCGAGGGCACGGCCAAGGTGATGTCGCTGCAGGATCCGACGAAGAAGATGAGCAAGTCGGACGAGGACCCCAAGGCGTCGATCAGCATGCTCGACGAGCCCAAGGTCAACCTCAAGAAGATCAAGTCCGCGGTGACCGACCTCGACAACAACGTCGCGTTCGACCCGGAGAACAAGCCGGGCATCGCCAACCTCCTGCGCATCCACTCGGCGCTCTCGGGTGAGAGCATCGACGTCCTCGTCGAGCGCTTCGCCGGTGAGAACAAGTACGGTGCACTCAAGGGTGAGGTCGCCGACGTGGTCACGTCGGTGCAGGGCCCGTTCCGCGAGCGTTACCTCACGTACATGGATGACCGCGCGGAGCTCGACCGTGTGCTCGCGCAGGGCGCCGAGCGCGCACGTGAGGTTGCCTCGGCCACGCTCGCCAGGGCGTACGACGCAGTCGGGCTCGTCCCGGCGGCCCGCTGAGGAGCGACGCCCGTGAAGACCGTCGGCGTCTCGATCGCCGTCCCGGAGCCGTACTTCTCGGCGCTGCAGCAGATGCGCCGGGACGTTGGCGACCCGCAGGCCGACGCAGTCCCGCCGCACGTCACGCTCATGCCCCCGACGGACCTGGGGGAGCATGGCGAAACGACCCTCGAGGCGCTCTCGGCCCACCTGCGTGACGTGGCTGCGCGCACCGAGCCGTTCGAGATGATCCTTCGTGGCACGGGCACGTTCCGGCCCGTTTCCCCGGTGGTCTTCGTCCAACTCGCGCAGGGCGTCAGCAGTTGCGAGCTGCTCGAAGCCGCAGTGCGCAGCGGCCCTGTCGAGCGTCCGCTCGAGTTCCGCTATCACCCGCACGTCACGATCGCCCACCACCTCGACGAGGACGCCCTGGACCGGGCGTTCGAGGAGAACAAGCACTTCGAAGCGAGCTTCGTCGTTGACGCTTTCCACCTCTACCTGCAGGACGAGGACGGCGTGTGGGCCCCGGTGGAGCGGTTCGCCCTCGAGGGCTGATCCACTCCCAGGGCTCTCTCAGCCTCTTCGTGGCTCACTCACCGGTCAGTGGAATGGGTCACAATTTGCTTGCGGTGGGAACCCCGGCCGTCCCCGGCGTGTTTCAGGGGCGTAAAGTGCCCTGCGTGGCAACGAATACTCTCCCCGCGAAGCGGACCGGCAAGGCTGGGAGCACCATCTTCCTGAAGACCCTCATGGCGGGTTCGGGACTCTTCTTTGTGCTCTTCGTCCTCGGGCATATGTACGGCAACCTCAAGCTCCTCGTGGGCGAGAGCGCGTTCAACGAATATGCCCATCACCTGCGCACGATCGGTGAGCCGATGCTCCCGCACCGTGGCGCACTCATCCTCGCCGAGGTGCTCCTCGTGCTCGCGCTCGTCGCGCACGTGTACTCGGCTGTCAAGCTCTGGCAGCGCTCGGGCAAGGCCCGTTCGCAGCGGTACGCCGTGAAGAAGTCCGGCGTGGGCGGCATCGAGGGCATCTCCGCGCCGACGATGCGCTGGGGCGGGCTCTTCCTCCTGCTGTTCGTGGTCTTCCACCTCATCCAGTTCACCCTCCCCAAGGTGAACTTCGACGGTGGTACGACCGAGAACCCCTACCGACTCGTGCACGACAGCTTCCAGCTGTGGTGGGTCGCCCTCATCTACGTCCTCGCGATGGTGGCCCTCGGCATGCACCTCATGCACGGCATCTGGAGCGCCTCGCAGACGCTGGGCCTCACGGGCACCCCGTCGGCTCGCAAGAACGCGAAGCTCGCGTCCCACGCCGTTGCGGCGATCGTCGTCATCGGCTTCCTGATTCCGCCGCTTGCCATCCTCTTCGGCATCATCTGAGCTAGGAGAGACACGAGAAACATGAGTACTCCCATGGATGAGCAGACCACCACTTCGGCCAAGCGCAACGACGCAGCCGGCTTCTTCACCGAAGGCGCGCCGCTTCGCGACACGAAGGCCCCCGACGTCGACATCGCGCAGATGTGGACGCAGCACAAGTTCTCGAACAAGCTCGTCAACCCGGCCAACCGCCGCAAGCTGAACGTCATCATCGTCGGCACCGGCCTCGCCGGCGCGTCGGCCGCCGCCACGATGGGTGAGGCCGGCTACAACATCAAGACGTTCTTCTACCAGGACTCGGCCCGTCGCGCGCACTCCATCGCCGCGCAGGGTGGCATCAACGCCGCGAAGAACTACAACGACGACGGTGACTCCACGTACCGCCTCTTCTACGACACGGTCAAGGGTGGCGACTACCGCAGCCGCGAGACCAACGTCTACCGCCTCGCCGAGGTGAGCACGAACATCATCGACCAGTGCGTCGCGCAGGGCGTGCCCTTCGCTCGCGAGTACGGCGGTCTGCTCGACAACCGTTCGTTCGGTGGGGTGCAGGTGGCCCGTACGTTCTACGCGGCCGGCCAGACGGGCCAGCAGCTCCTCATCGGCGCCTACCAGGCCATGGAGCGTCAGGTCGCCAAGGGCACGGTCAAGGAGTACAAGCGCCACGAGATGCTCGAGGTCGTCATCAAGGACGGTCGTGCGCGCGGCATCATCGCCCGCGACATGGTCACCGGTGAGATCGAGACGCACCTGGCCGACGTCGTCGTGCTCGCCACGGGCGGCTACGGCAACGTCTTCTTCCTGTCGACGAACGCGATGGGCTGCAACATCACGGCCCCGTGGCGGGCGCACCGCAAGGGCGCCTACTTCGGCAACCCGTGCTACACGCAGATCCACCCCACCTGCATCCCCGTCTCCGGCGACCACCAGTCGAAGCTGACGCTGATGTCGGAGTCGCTGCGTAACGACGGTCGCATCTGGGTGCCGAAGAACGAAGCCGACTGCGACAAGGACCCGCGCGACATCCCCGAGGACGTGCGCGACTACTACCTCGAGCGCATCTACCCGGCCTTCGGAAACCTCGTGCCGCGTGACATCGCCTCGCGCCAGGCCAAGAACATGTGCGACGAGGGCCGCGGCGTCGGCCCGCTCGTCGACGAGGTCGACGAGCACGGCAACAAGCGTCAGATGCGACGCGGTGTGTACCTCGACTTCACGGCTGCCATGGAGCGCATGGGCGAGGCCGCCGTCAAGGAGAAGTACGGCAACCTGTTCGACATGTACGCGCGGATCACGGGTGAGGACCCGTACAAGACGCCGATGCGTATCTACCCGGCCGTGCACTACACGATGGGTGGCCTGTGGGTCGACTACGACCTGCAGACGTCGATCACCGGCCTGTACTGCACGGGTGAGGCGAACTTCTCCGACCACGGTGCCAACCGTCTCGGTGCGAGCTCGCTTATGCAGTGCCTCGCGGACGGCTACTTCGTCCTGCCGAACACGATCCGCAACTACCTCGCCGACGGCCCGTTCGAGCCGATCACGGACGACGACCCGGCCGTGCTCGAGGCCCGTCGCGCCGTCGAGGACCGCATCCAGAAGTTCCTCTCCATCAACGGTGAGCGCACGGTCGACAGCTTCCACAAGGAGCTCGGTCGCATCATGTGGGAGTACTGCGGCATGGAGCGCACGGAGGAGGGCCTGACGAAGGCCATCGGCCTCATCCGCGACCTCAAGAAGGAGTTCTGGAGCAACGTCAAGGTGCTCGGCACGGCCGACACCCTCAACCAGTCGCTCGAGAAGGCCGGCCGCGTGGCCGACTTCCTCGAGCTGGGCGAACTCATGTGCATCGACGCGCTACACCGCCGCGAATCCTGTGGTGGTCACTTCCGCGCCGAGAGCCAGACCGAGGACGGAGAGGCACTGCGTCACGACGACGAGTTCGCCTACGTCGCGGCCTGGGAGTACGCGGGTATGGACGGGGACGACTCCGACGGAGCCCCCCAGCACCCCGTGCTGCACAAGGAAGACCTCGTCTACAAGTTCATCGAACTGAAGCAGCGGAGCTACAAGTGAACCTCACTCTCAAGATCTGGCGTCAGGACAACGCAGCTACCGCCGGGCGTTTCGAGACCTACAAGGTTTCGGACATCAGCGAGGACATGTCGTTCCTCGAGATGCTCGACGTGCTTAACGAGCAGCTGCAGGCCGAGGGCACGGAGCCGATCGCGTTCGACTCCGACTGCCGCGAAGGCATCTGTGGCATGTGCGGAATGATGATCTCGGGTATGGCCCACGGCCCCGAGGTCACCACGACGTGCCAGCTGCACATGCGCTCGTTCAGCGATGGCGAGGAAATCACCATCGAGCCGTGGCGCGCCGACGCGTTCCCGGTCGTGCGTGACCTCGTCGTCGACCGCGGCGCCTTCGACCGCATCATCCAGGCCGGTGGCTACATCTCGGTCAACACCGGTGCTGCCCCCGAGGCGCACTCGGTGCCCGTCCCGAAGCCGCAGGCGGACCGTGCGTTCGACACCGCGAAGTGCATCGGCTGTGGCGCGTGCGTCGCGGCCTGCCCGAACGCCTCGGGAATGCTCTTCATGGGTGCCAAGATCACGCACCTGGGCGAGTTGCCGCAGGGGCAGCCCGAGCGCGACGCCCGCGTCGTGTCGATGGTCAACCAGCACGACCACGAGGGCTTCGGCGGTTGCACGAACATCGGCGAGTGCGCCGCGGCGTGCCCGAAGGAGATTCCCCTCGACGTCATCAGCCAGCTGAACAAGGACTTCCGTTCGGCCAAGGTTCGCCACTGACCTAGTCGTAGGAATGCTCGGCCCTGCGCCCACATCGGTGGGCGCAGGGCCGACTTCTTTCCCTGTGGCGCCGACGAAGGCAAATAGCGCTCACGTGCCTCGATGTAGGGCTGAGGACTGATCTTGGAGGAAACTGTGCCCCACAGTTCGCACGAGGTTCCCGTGGAACTCACTGTCGTCATGTGCGTCTACAACGGTGCCGCAACGATCGAGGCGCAGTTGGACGCTCTGGCGCAGCAGGTAGTCGATTTCGCGTGGGAAGTCGTGGTGTCGGACAACGGCTCCACGGACCGCACTCGTTCGCTGGTCGAAGCGCGCACCGAGGGTTTCCCCGCTCCGCTAAGGGTGGTTGACTCCGGAGCGCGGCGCGGGCTTCCCGGCGCGCGTAACCTCGGAGTCATCGCCAGCCGCGGTCGGCTGATCGCCTTCTGCGACTGCGACGATGTTGTCGGCCCGAACTGGCTCCAAGGCGCCTTCGACGGTCTGCAGTCGTTCGATCTGGTGGGAGGTCCGACCCGTCGCTTGGATGACCCCTTCAGGGAAGATTCAGCATTCGTCAGTGCTACGGGCACCTATCCGAGTCAGCTGGGCCTGGCCATCCGAGGGTGCAACTTCGGTGTCACACGCCGTACGTACTTCGGATGCGGAGGTTTCGACGAAGCGCTACCCGCGTACGGAATGGACGACATCGAATTCAGCTACCGTGCCACGAGAAGCGGCGCGTGCGTAGGTTCGGCGCCGGGGATGCTCCTGTACTTCCGCGAGACGGAAAACGCGCGGGATCAGCTGCGGAAGATGTATCGGTCGGCCATGGCTGAACTCCTCGTCTGGTACCGATTCCCAGAAGACTTCGCGGAGCGTCTGCCGTTGCGGAATCTGATGCGTGAGCTCGCACTGTTCGTCCCTGAGCACATCGCTCTGGCACGACGAGGCGAGCTGCCGGCGCCACGCGCAGTGGTTCGGGAACTGGTCAATCGCGTGGGGCGCGTTGCGGCCCATGTGGCATGGGTGCGCGACGGCGAGGTGCCGCAACCACGTTTGCTCGACCCATCAGACAATCGGCCGTCCTAGTGGGACGTCGGGTAACTACCGAGCCTGCGCGAGAGCAGTCTCGATTCGCCGGGTGATGTCGTCCCAGGAGAACTTCTTCGACCGTTCGAGGCCAGCGCTCACCAAGCGGTGGTGAAGGCTCTTGTCGCGGACCACCTTGTCGAGGGCGGCAGCAATTGCTTCGGGGTCCAACGGGTCAACGAGGAGCCCCGCGTCGCCCACTACCTCGGGGAGCGAGGTAGTCTCCGACGCCACCACCGCGGTGCCACAGGCCATCGCTTCGATGGCAGGAATCCCGAACCCCTCGTAGAGGGACGGCAAGACCGCCACTAGAGCGCCACGGTAGTAGGACGCCAGTTCCTCGTCCTGGAGACGTCCGGTGAACAGCACACGATCAGTGACGCCGAACGCGACGGCTGCGCGCACCGTGGCTTCGTCGGCCTCCCCGCTGAGGTACAGGTGAACGTCCCGCTCTTGCATACGTGCGAGGGCCTCGACAAGCCGGGGCGAATTCTTGTGGGGCTTCGAGTTGCGCACGTAGAGGACGTAGGGGTGCCCGGCTGAGTGTGTCGGACCCTTCCTGCTGAAGGCGTCCGCGACGGCGTTCCCGGTCACCACTACGCGTTCAGGGTCAACACCGCTCCACTCCACGAGCCGCTCCTTGGAGAAGTGCGAAACGGTGAAGGTGACAGCGTTGCGGCGCACAGTCGGCTTCACGATGTACTCGTAGTACGCCCTCTTGGCGCTGCTGGATTCTTCGGCGATGTCCAGGTGAATGAGGTCGTGAACGGTCACAGCCTGAGGCCCCCGCCAGGAAACGGACGGGGTGAAGCTCGGTGACAGCAGGAACTCGTCTCTGCGTCGCAGGCCGGAGCACGCGGTCCGCGCTTCCCAGGCCGCGATTCCGGTAGCGCTGACGGGGTCCCCCGGTGCGCTCATGTCCTCGACCGGCTGGGCGAACCGAGATCTCGTTTCATGGGCGTACCGGCCGATTCCGAAGGCCCCTTTCCATCGGGAGTCGAAGTGCATCGGGGCTCCAAACGGTCGGTGCTCCACTGGGTGTGAGAGGCTGGGGTGCAGGCCGACCAGTCTAGTTCGTCTGGCGAGCGGCGGCGTGAAGGACGAAGCGGGCTAGTGCGCGCCGGTCAACTTTAGGTGATCGAGTGTTTCGTCTAACGTATCTTCTTGCGCCGTAACGTATTTGGGTATTACGTCCAAGATGGCAGCGCGGTCAGGACGTCGCCGACATGATTGTGGGGATTGCCACATGCGAGACCGCATCCGGGCCAAAGCGCTCAAGACCGTTCGGAGGGGGCGCCCCGTGGCCTGGGTGCCGGACTGGATGAATCTGGGAAACCTGCTGTTCGTCGGGCTGTGGGCGTCCAAGGGGCCGGCTGCGGGGGAGGACCGGCACGTACTCCTGCACGAATCGCGTCGTCCCGTGCTCGATCTCTTCCCTGCATTACGCGATGCGTACTTCATCGGTGAGAAGGACGTGCGGTTCACGGACCAGCGCGTGACGCCCTGGTGGCCCGCACCGAAGACCCAACCTCCGCACTTCGACGACGATGCACTGGCCCCCTACATCCGCGACCACCTGATGCCCGGATCGGGTCTCGACGCCCGGCCGCGGGGTCTGTCTGCGAGGGACTTCGTCGTCAACGTGCGGCGCGGTGACTACTTCTCGGTCGAAGCTCATCGCCGAGAGTTCGGTATGGACACGAGGAGCTACGTCCTGCAGGCGGTGACGGAATCCATCGAGCGCTTCGGTGCCCCTGATCGCTTCGTCTTCGTGTCGGACGATGTCGACTGGTGCTCCACGCACCTGAGTGCCTTGGCGGACATCGCCCCCACCACGGCCGGCGGTGGTGACGTCCAGCAGGACCTGCGCGCGATCGTTCACGCTCCCCGTCTGCTCATCACGAACTCGACGTTCTCTTACTGGGGCGGCTACCTCGGTGACGCTCTGAATCCTGGTCGAGAAGTCGTGACGCCCTGGCTGTTCAGCCGTGTCACGAACGGCGGCCGTTCCTACCATCACCGGCCCCACTGGCACCTCGTGGAGGACATCCCCGGCGGGTGGGGTGTGCCCGCAACAGCTGCCGTGCCTACCGGCGTGTGATTCGCGCCCGAGCGGCCGGTGATCGGCGAGCGGGTTGGCGCTCTCTCTGCCCGTAGGTCGTTCGGGGTGGTGACAGTTGGTGTGCCGATGCATTCTCGCCGCGGACCTCGATACGTTGCTTTCGGCGTCGGGCCCGCCCCGTGGGCCGGCTCGATCCGCCCGATTCAGCGCCTTCGCTACCGCGAAAGCCGACAGCCAAGGAGGAACCCATGGCCAGCGACAAGCAGATTCGTGACCCGCACGCCGACGACCTGTTGACGCCCGAGAACTCGGCCGTCATCTTCGCAGGCATCCTGTTCGAGGACGGCGAGCCGGACGCCCGACTCCATGACTGCCGAAGGGCGCGCGAGGCGACACGTCTCGTCGCGCCCTTCGGCGTCGGTGGTGGGGCCGCGGAAACTCGGCGCGAGGTCAGGCCGCGCGGGCCCATGCGGGGCGGGTGACGTGGTCGTAGTAGTCGAGCAGCTTGTTCGTCGTGCCGGCCCACGAGCGGTCGGCGACCTTGCGGACCGCGGAGGCGCCCATGCGCTCGCGCATCGCCTCGTCGGCGACGAGCGAGCCGACGCTGCGGCGCAGCGCGCCGGGCGTGCTCGGGTCGAAGAGCAGGCCGGTCACGCCGGGCTTGACGATGTCGAGCGGCCCGCCGGCCGCTGGCGCCACGACGGGCAGCCCGCTCGCCATCGCCTCCTGCAGCGTCTGACCGAAGGTTTCCTTCGTGCCGGTGTGGACGAAGACGTCGAAGCTCGCGTAGCTGCGCGCCAACGTCGCACCCTCCTGGCGGCCGAGGAAGTGTGCGTTCGGCAGGAGGCGCTCGAGGTCGTCACGATCCGGGCCCTCGCCGACGATCGCGATGCTGATGCCAGGAAGGTCGGCGATCTCCTCGAGGCGGTGCAGTTCCTTCTCCGGCGCGAGTCGACCCACGTAACCCACGATCACCTCGCCGTTGGGCGCGAGGCGTTCACGCAGGGCGAGCACCTGGGGGTCGGTCTTGAGCGTGGCGTCGAACTGCGTCGTGTCGACCCCGCGACCCCACAGGGCAACGCGCGGTACGCCGTGTTCTGCCAACTCGGCAGTGGCTGCGCTGCTCGGCGCGAGCGTCAGATCCGCCAACGAGTGGAGGTGACGCACCCAGCGCCACGACGTGCGGTGCGCGAAGTCGCCCAGCACGCCACCGTGCTGGGCGACGTAGCTCGGCATGTCCGTCTGGTAGATCGCCACACTCGGGATCGCGAGGTTGCGTGCAGCGGCGAGCGCGCGGGCGCCGAGCCCGAACGGCGAGGCGGCGTGAACGACATCAGGTGCGAACTGCAGCAGGACCTGCTCGAGTTGCTTCGTCGGCAAGCCCACGCGGAACGCGCGGACGGTGACGCTCGGCACCGTCTTCACGGCGAACCCGAGATAGTTCGACGGCGCAGGGCCGGGGCACACGACGAGCACCTCGTGGCCACCCTGAGCAGCGAGGCAGTCGAGCACCCGGCAGATACTCGTGGTGACGCCGTTGAGGGTGGGAAGGAACGACTCGGTCACGATGGCGATGCGCACATGCTCATGACAGCCCTGTGACATGGCGCGTGCTTGGCGGAGGGATGAACGATGAGCGCACCGGAAGGTGATCGGCACGTGAACCCGCCTGAGCTCATCGGTAGGCCTGAAGCGGGGTTCTATGCCGAGTCCATTACCGTTAGGCCCATGCACGAAGCGCAGCACGGTCCGATTCCAGGTTTCTGGGGCGTCATTCCTGCCGGGGGCTCCGGCACGCGCCTGTGGCCCCTCTCGCGGGCCAACTCGCCCAAGTTCCTGCACGACCTCACGGGCTCGGGTCGCTCGCTCCTCCAGGGCACGGTCGACCGCCTCAAGCCGCTGTGCGGCGACAATCTGCTCATCGTGACCGGTGCGGCGCACGCCGAGGCCGTGCGCGAGCAACTCAGCGAACTCGGTGACGACGACCTGCTCGTCGAGCCCAGCCCGCGCGAATCGATGCCCGCCATCGGGCTCGCCGCGGCCATCCTCGCCCAGCGCGACCCCGACGCGATTCTCGGCTCGTTCGCCGCGGACCAGGTCGTCGGCGGCACCGACATCTTCGAGGCCACCGTGCGCCAAGCCGTGGAGGTGGCGCGCCACGACTACCTCGTCACGGTCGCCATCAAGCCCACCTACCCGTCCACCGGATTCGGCTACATCCGGGCGGGCGCCAACCTGCGCATCGAAGGCGCCGCCGACGCGACGATCGTCAAGGCCTTCGTCGAGAAGCCCGACGGCCCCACCGCGCAGGCCTACGTCGCCGTCGGCGAGTACTCCTGGAACGCCGGCATGTTCGTCGTCAAGGCCGCAACGCTCATGCAGATGATCGAGGATTACCAGCCCCGCCTGGCCCAGTACCTGCGGATCATCGCCGCCAACCCCTTCCGTCTCGCCGAGCTGTGGCCGCGCCTGACGAAGATCGCCATCGACAACGCCATCGCCGAGCCCGCCGCCGTCGACGGTCGCGTCGCCACCGTGCCGGGAGATTTCTCCTGGGACGACGTGGGCGACTTCGCCTCGCTCGCATCGCTCCTCGTCGAATCGGCCGACGCTCCCGGCGTCAAGGTGCTCGGTGAGAGCGAACTCGTCGTCATGCAGGACGCGACGGGCGTCGTGGCGCCCCGCTCCGGACGCACCGTTGTCGCCATGGGCCTTGAGGACATCGTCGTCGTCGACACGGTCGACGCCGTGCTCGTCACCACCCGGGAGCGTGCGCAGGACGTCAAGCAGGTCGTCGAACAGCTCAAACTGACGGGCCGCGAAGACCTCACCTGATCCACCGAGTGCAGCCACACGCGGCCGTTCGGGGACAATGAACGTATGAACTTCGATCTCGACGCCGTCCGCCGAGCGACCCTCACCCACGGCTACGAGCGCGCCATGCGCCCGGCCCTGTTCCGCATCGGCGGGGGAGACGCCGAGGCCGCGCACCACGCGACCCTCCAGGCGATGGCGCAGTTCGGTTCGCTGCCCGCCGCCGGGCTCATCGCCGACGTCGTCGGAGCAGCCCTCGGCGCACCGGACGACGCCGTGACGATCGCGGGAATCCGATTCCCGGGCCGCGTCGGCCTCGCTGCCGGCGTCGACAAGGACGGCGTCGCCGTCACCTCATGGGGCGCGTTGGGCTTCGGACACGTCGAGGTCGGCACCGTTACCGCCGAGGCGCAACCGGGTAACCCGCAGCCGCGCCTGTTCCGCCTCAAGGCCAGCCACGGCCTCATCAACCGCATGGGGTTCAACAACGACGGCTCCCAGGCGCTCGCGGCCACACTGTGTCGCGCACGGTCGAGCGGCAACCTCTCCATTCCCGTCGGCGTCAGCCTCGGCAAGACGAAGACGACGCCCGTCGAGGAAGCCACACGCGACTACCTCACGTCGCTCGGGCGTCTCAGCGGCCTGGCTGACTACTTCGCCGTCAACGTCTCCAGCCCCAACACGCCCGGCCTGCGGACCCTGCAGGACAAGGCGCCGCTTCTCGAACTGCTCCAGTCGATCACGGCGCGCGAGCGCAACCTCGCGGCCGAACGCGGCGCGCATCCGACGCCCGTCTTCGTCAAGATCGCCCCCGACCTCACCGAGGACGCCCTCGAGGACGTCCTCGAGGTGGCCCACGGCTCGGGTGTCTCCGGCCTCATCGCGACGAACACGACGCTCGCGCGTGACGGCCTCGCCCGCGCCGACCTCACCCTTGCGTCCGAGGCCGGCGGTCTCTCGGGTGCCCCGCTGACGCGTCGCGCCCGCGAGGTCGTCGGGTTCCTCGCAAGCCGCACTCAGCTGCCCATCATCGGGGTCGGCGGCATCATGTCCGCCGACGACGGTCTCGCGCTCATGGACTCCGGTGCCGACCTGCTCCAGGTCTACAGCGGCTTCATCTACAAGGGGCCGGGCCTCGTCCGCGATCTCAACGAAGCCCTGCGCACGCGAGCCCGCCGCGGCTGAACCTTCCACAGGGCCAATCGCTTCGGCCCCTCGCGCCCGGTCCGCCGGATAAGGTGCGGCTATGAGTGGCGCAACGGATCGCAGTCGGATGACGGAGTCGGGGCTCGGGCTCAAGCCCGTGTACACGGCGAACGATCTTTCGGGGTTCAACGCCGACGAACGACTCGGCAATCCGGGGGAGTACCCGTTCACCCGCGGCGTGTACCCCTCGATGTACACCGGTCGCCCCTGGACGATGCGCCAGTACGCCGGCTTCGGCACCGCCCGGGAGAGCAACCAGCGCTACCACGAGCTCGTCGCCAACGGCACCGGCGGCCTCTCCGTCGCCTTCGACCTGCCGACCCAGATGGGCTACGACTCGGACGCCGCTCTCGCGCACGGTGAGGTCGGCAAGGTCGGCGTCGCCATCGACTCGCTCGACGACATGCTCGTTCTCTTCGACGGCCTGCCGCTCGACGAGGTCTCCACCTCGATGACGATCAACGCGCCCGCCTCGAGCCTGCTGCTCATGTACCAGCTCGCCGCGGAACGTCAGGGCATCCCGGGAGCCAAGCTCACCGGAACGATCCAGAACGACGTGCTCAAGGAGTACATCGCGCGCGGCACGTACATCTACCCGCCGGCCGAATCCCTGCGCCTCATCTCGAACATCTTCGAGTACTGCCACAAGGAGATTCCGCGCTGGAACACGATCTCCATCTCGGGCTACCACATGGCCGAGGCGGGAGCGACGCCCGCGCAGGAGATCGCCTTCACCCTGGCCAACGCCAAGGAGTACGTGCGCGCCGCGCTCGCGGCCGGCCTCGATGTCGACGACTTCGCCCCGCGCCTGTCGTTCTTCTTCGTCGCCCGCACGACGCTGCTCGAGGAGGTCGCCAAGTTCCGCGCGGCCAGGCGCCTGTGGGCGCGCATCATGCGCGAGGAGTTCGGTTCGAAGAACCCGAAGTCGCAGATGCTGCGCTTCCACACCCAAACGGCAGGCGTGCAGCTCACCGCGCAGCAGCCGGAGGTCAACCTCGTGCGCGTCGCGCTGCAGGGCCTCGGCGCCGTGCTCGGCGGTACGCAGAGCCTGCACACCAACTCCTACGACGAGGCCATCGCACTGCCCACGGCCAAGGCGGCCCGCCTCGCGCTGCGCACCCAGCAGATCCTTGCGTTCGAGACCGACGTGACGAAGACCGTCGACCCCTTCGCCGGCAGTTACGTCGTCGAGTCGATGACGAACGACCTCGAGGAGGAGGCGCTCGCGCTCATCCAGGCCGTCGAGGACAAGGGCGGCGCCGTCAAGGCCATCGAAGAGGGTTTCCAGAAGACCGAGATCGAGAAGAGCGCGTACGACGTGGCGCTGCAGATCGACCACGGCGAGCGCGTCGTCGTCGGCGTCAACCGCTACCAGCTCGACGAGGAGGAGCCCTACGAGCCCCTTCGCGTCGACCCGGCCATCGAGGCCGAGCAGTGCGAGCGGCTTGCGCAGCTGCGCAAGAACCGTGACCAGAGCGTCGTCGACGCAACCCTCGAGAAGATGCAGAAGGCCGCGCAGGGCAACGACAACGTCCTGTGGCCCATGCGTGACGCCCACGCCGCCGGCGCCACCGGTGGCGAGGTCAGCGACGCTCTGCGCGAGGTCTGGGGCAAGTACGTCCCGCAGGATGTGTTCTGAGCCGGTGCTGATCCGCTCGTTCGACGACACGAGGAGATGGTGGCGCTGAGTCGCCCGAAACTGCCACAGGCAGGGCTCGGTCAGCGCATCGCGACTATCGCGTTGCTGCTGCTTGCCCTCATTGCCGCCATCGCGTTGCTCTCGCGCGGCTCCGATGACGGCCGATCGTCCGGGCCCGCGCCCTCGCCGTTCACAGCGCAGAGCTACGGCAGCGACACTTCCGCCTCGGGCGGGTCGGACGGCTCGAACTCTTCACCCTCGTCGTCGCAGGCGAGGGGTGGGGAGGACGGCCTCGCCACCGTGCGTCTGTCGCAACTGCCGCGTCAGGCTCGAGAGACGGTGGCGCTCATCGACGACGGTGGGCCCTACCCCTACCGCCGTGACGGCGTCGTCTTCGGCAATCGCGAACGGATCCTTCCGCGCCAGGCGCCCGGCTGGTATCACGAGTACACGGTGAGCACCCCGGGCTCGTCCGACCGCGGGGCGCGCAGGATCGTCACGGGCAAGGACGGCACGATGTATTACACGGACGATCATTACGAGACGTTCAGGAGGGTCGTGCGATGACCACCGCAGCGGTGCGAGACCTCGTGACGGCGGGGCGTGGCGGCTGGGTGCCGCGCGGTCTCGTGGGCCCGACGGCCGACGAACTGCGAACGATCTGCGCCGACTCCGGGTGGGCGTTCGCCGAGGTGACGTTGAACGGCGTCGTCGACAAGAAGGGGCTGATGCGCACCCTCGCCCAACAGCTCGGCCTTCCCGACCACTTCGGGCACAACTGGGACGCGCTCGCAGACTGCCTCGCGGATCTGGCCCCCGAAGCGCCCGGCGTCGTCCTGCGCCTGCGCGGGTTGTGGCGCATTCCCGAACCGCTCGTCGAGCCGCTCGTCGAGGTTCTCGACGAGCGCGTGGGCGCTGCCATCCATCGCGACGACCTCGAGGCCGGGCGGCCGATTGCGGGGGAGGGGTCGCACGACGGAGTTCCGCACGCTTCCGCACCGCTGCTCATCGTGGCCGACCCACCTCTTCCGGTGCGTCGCTGAGCACTTATCACACGAAGGAATCCGGGCGGTGGATAACGGTTAGGTCACCACTCGTCGTCCGCCCTTATTGTCCCTGTGACTCGCGGGTACGCTTGGTGGGTTGGCAGTCGTGACTGCGACGCCCGATCTGCTCGACGGCCCTCGCGCCGCTTAACCCAAGGAGTGCCCCGTGAAGCGGGTTGTTTCCATCGCTGCCGCCGTCGCCATGACGGCCGGCCTCGCCGCCTGTGGTTCGAACGACAAGTCCGCCGGCGGTTCCGGCAACGGTTCCTCGGGTTCCGAGTTCAAGGCCGCCATCGCCTTCGACGTGGGCGGTCGTGGTGACCACTCCTTCAACGACGCCTCGTACGCGGGTATGGAAGCGGCGAAGAAGAAGATCCCGAACCTCAAGATCACGACCGCCGAGGCCGGCGAGGGTGAGAACGACCAGGCTCGCGAGAACCGTCTCAGCCAGCTCGCTGCGTCGGGCAACAAGGCGATCGTCGCGGTCGGCTTCGTCTACGCCAAGTCCATCGGCACCGTCGCCAAGAAGTACCCGAACGTGAAGTTCGCCATCATCGACGACGCGTCGCCCGACTCCAAGGGCACGAACGTCGAGCAGATCACCTTCAAGGAGCACGAGGCGTCCTACCTCGCCGGCGTCGCCGCCGCGAAGATGAGCAAGACGGGCCACATCGGCTTCGTCGGTGGCGTCAACGTTCCGCTGATCCAGAAGTTCGAAGCCGGTTACTTCGCGGGCGCCAAGCACGCCAACCCGAAGATCAAGATCGACAAGACGTACCTCACGCCGGCCGGTGACTTCAGCGGCTTCGCTGCTCCGGACAAGGGCAAGGCCTCGGCCAACTCGATGTTCCAGAAGGGCGCCGACGTCGTCTACGCCGCTGCCGGCAAGTCGGGTGACGGCGTCATCCAGGCCGCGCACTCCGCGGGCAAGTGGGCCATCGGTGTCGACTCCGACCAGGCCCTGACGGCCGACAAGTCCGTCGCCGGCTCGGTGCTCACCTCCGCCATGAAGAACTGCTCCGGCACGGTCGAGGACTTCGTCAACTCCGTCAAGGACGACAAGTTCTCCGGCGGCAACAAGGAGTTCGGCCTCAAGGAGGACGGCGTCTCGCTGGCCACGACGGGCAACCACCTGTCGGCCGAGGCGAAGAAGGCTGTCGACGACGCCAAGAAGGAGATCGTCGACGGCAAGGTCAAGGTTTCCCCGACCCCGTCCAAGTAATTACACACCGGCTCAAGGTCCGGCATGCGGGTATCCTGCGTGCCGGACCTTGACGGTTTGACCAGGAGTGTGCGTCATCGACACCACCGACACCCCCGACGCGCCCACCGGCGTGAGCGGCATCGCCGTCGCCGATGTGACGGCGCCCCCGAGCGGGGCCCTCGCCGTCGACCTCGACGGCATCACGAAGCGATTCCCCGGCGTCGTCGCCAACAAGGACCTGCACCTGCAGGTCGAGCGCGGCACGATCCACGCCATCGTCGGCGAGAACGGTGCCGGTAAGTCGACGCTCATGAAGATCCTCTACGGCGTGCAGAAGCCGGACGAGGGCACGATCCGCATCAACGGCGACGAGGTCTCCTTCTCCTCGCCGAAGGACGCCATCAAGGCCGGCGTCGGCATGGTGTTCCAGCACTTCATGCTGGCCGACAACCTCACGGTGCTTGAGAACGTCGTCCTCGGCGCCGAGAAGCTGCACGGCATCGGCTCCAAGGCCCGTGACGAGATCAAGCGCATCTCCGACGCCTACGGCCTCGGCGTGCGCCCCGAGATGATGGTCGCCGACCTGGGCGTCGGCGCCCGACAGCGCGTGGAGATCCTCAAGGTTCTCTACCGCGGCGCCAAGATCCTCATCCTCGACGAGCCCACGGCCGTGCTCGTGCCGCAGGAGGTCGACGAACTCTTCGGCAACCTCAAGGAGATGAAGTCCGAGGGCCTCACCGTCCTGTTCATCTCGCACAAGCTCGACGAGGTGCGCGGCGTCGCCGACGACATCACCGTCATCCGCCGCGGTACGACGATCGACCGCGTCAAGAGCTCGTCGGTGACGAGCAAACAGCTCGCCGAGCTCATGGTCGGTTCGCAGCTGCCGACGCCCGAGACGCAGGAGTCGACGGTCACCGACCGCGTCGTCATGCAGATCACCGACGTCACGCTCGCCGATCCGGCCGGTGGCCCCGCGCTGCTGTCCGACCTCGACCTCACGATCCACGCCGGTGAGGTGCTCGGTATTGCAGGTGTCGAGGGCAACGGCCAGGCCGAGCTCGTCGAGACGATCCTCGGCATGCGCCGCGCGGACGCCGGCACCGTCGTCGTCGAGAACGACGACATCACGGCGTGGCCCACGCGTCGCATCCGTGAGAACGGCATCGGCTACATCCCCGAGGACCGTCACCGTCACGCCCTGCTTCTCGGCGCGCCGCTGTGGGAGAACCGCATGCTCGGCCACCAGCGTCAGGAGCCGGCGAGCAAGGGCTGGCGTCTCACGCCCAAGGCCGCGAAGGACGACACGCAGCGCATCGTCGAGGCCTACGACGTGCGTACGCCGAGCATCGACGTCACCGCCGGTTCGCTCTCGGGTGGTAACCAGCAGAAGCTCATCTTCGGCCGCGAGATGTCGCACGCCCCGCGCGTGCTCGTCGCCGCCCACCCCACCCGTGGTGTCGACGTCGGCGCCCAGTCGGCGATCTGGGACCACATCAAGGACTCCCGCCGTGAGGGTCTCGCCGTGCTCCTCATCTCGGCCGACCTCGACGAGCTCATCGGTCTGTCCGACACGATCCGCGTCATCCTGCGCGGCAAGCTCTCGGGTGAGTTCGACCCGAAGACCGTCACCGCCGAGCAGCTCGGTGCCGCCATGACGGGCGTCAACACCCCCGAGAACGCCACCACCGTCGATGCGCAGGAGGAAGCTGCACGATGAACTCCACGCTCCGAAGGAGTGGCGTGGCTGTCGCTGCGCCGTTGCTCGCCATCGCGATCGCGGTCGTTCTGACCTCGATCGTCCTGCTCGCCCTCGGCAACGCCGTCGGGCCGGTCTGGCAGGTTTTCCTGTCGACGCCGATGCAGGGCGTCGCCGAGGCCATCGTCAACGACGCCGCCGTCCTCTACCTCTCCGGTATCGCCGTGGCCATCGGCTTCCGGATGAACCTGTTCAACATCGGCGTCGACGGCCAGTACCGCGTCGCTGCCTTCGCGGCCGCGCTCTTCGCCGGCCAGGGCTGGCTGCCCGGCTTCCTCAACGTCATCGGTGCCCTTGTGCTCGCGATGCTCGTCGGTGCCGCCTGGGCCGGCATCATCGCGGTGCTCAAGGTGACGCGCGGCGTCTCCGAGGTCATCAGCTCGATCATGCTCAACTCGATCGCCACCGGCGTCGTCTCCTGGCTGCTGTTCAAGGTCGCCGACAAGCAGGAGGGCTCGAACGCGACGAACACGAAGAACATCCCGGAGAGCTCGCACGTTCCAGCGCTCGCGCAGACCGCCACGGGCCAGATCTTCGGTCTGACGATCCTCGCCGTGCTCGTCGGCATCGCCTACTGGTACGTCATCAACCACACGCGCTTCGGCTTCGACCTGCGCGCGACGGGCTCGTCCGAGTCGGCCGCCGTCGCCTCCGGTGTGAGTGTCAAGAAGATGACGATCACCGCGATGCTGCTCTCGGGCGCCGTTGCGGGCCTCGTGGGTATGCCGCAGCTGTTCGGTCAGGACTTCAACTACGGCTCCAACAGCCAGACGGGCCTCGGCTTCGCCGGCATCGCCGTCGCGCTCATCGGCCGTAACCACCCGATCGGTATCGGCTTCGGCGCGCTGCTGTGGGCCTACCTCAACGGTCAGTCGAACGCACTGCAGATCAACGCGGGCGTCAACGCCTCGCTCGTCAACATCATCCAGGGCGTCATGGTGCTCGCCGTCGTCATCGCGTACGAACTCGTGCGTCGTTGGGACAAGCGCATCGAGGCTCGACGTGTCGCCGCCGAACTCGCCGCAGGCAAGACCGCAGGAGCCACCGCATGAGCACCGTCGCTGCTACCGCAACCCAGCCGAAGCGGACGCTCGGGCTGCCGCGCAAGGCGCTCCTTCCGCTCGCGCTCGTCGCCGTCGTTCTCGGCCTGTCGATCCTTCGCGTCGCCACCGGCGTCAACGACATCGACTCCTCGAACGCCATCTCTGCGGCCCTCGTGGCCGCTGTGCCGCTGGCCCTCGCCGGTCTCGGTGGTCTGTGGTCCGAGCGGGCCGGTGTGGTCAACATCGGTCTCGAGGGCATGATGATCATGGGCTCGTGGAGCGCTGCCTTCGCGGCCTACCACTACGGCCCGTGGGCCGGCGTGCTCGGCGGCATCCTCGGCGGCATGCTCTTCGGCCTGCTCCACGCCATCGCCACCGTGTTCTTCGGCGTCGACCACATCGTCTCCGGTGTGGCCATCAACCTGCTCGGTGCGGGCCTGACGAAGTTCCTCGCCGAGCGCTTCTTCTCCGAACTGCCCGGTGGTGGCCCCACGCAGAGCCCGAGCCTGCCCGACGTCGCGAGCGTCACCCTTCCCGGGTCGAGCGCTCTCGTCGACATCGAGAAGAACCACTGGTTCCTCGTCTCCGATGTCGCCGGCATCCTCGCCGGTCTGACGAAGGACGTCTCGCTGCTCACGCTGCTCGCCATCGGCCTCGTCATCGGCACGATCTTCGTCCTGTGGAAGACCTCGTTCGGTCTGCGTCTGCGCAGCTGTGGTGAGGCCCCGCAGGCGTCCGAGACCCTCGGCGTCAACGTGTACCTCTACAAGACGATCGCCGTCGTCGTCTCCGGTGGTCTCGCCGGTCTCGGTGGTGGCTTCCTCGCGATGGTCGCCTCCGATGGGTTCCAGCAGGGCCAGACGGGTGGCCGCGGCTACATCGGTCTGGCCGCGATGATCTTCGGTAACTGGATGCCGATCGGTACCGCCCTCGGCGCACTGCTCTTCGGTTACACCCAGGCGCTCCAGCTGCGCGGTGGCGACCAGGTGCACGCGCTGCTGCTCCTCGTGGGTGCGGGCGTCCTCGTCGGTGCCGTGTGGATGGCGGTCAAGAAGCGCGTGCTTCACGCCGTCATCCTCGCCGTCGCCGGTGTGCTCGTGCTCATGTGGTACTTCGGATCGAACACGATCGATCCGAACCTCACGGCCACAGCGCCGTACGTCGTCACACTCCTCGTCATGGCGTTCGCCAGCCAACACCTGCGGATGCCGGCTGCTGACGGCGCCATCTACCGCAAGGGCGAAGCAGGGTGAGCGACAACGCTTCCGCGACGGCCTCGACCGGGCAGAGCCCCCGTCCCTCGGTGGATTGGGAGCTCCTGCGCGGCGAGGCCGTCGCCGTCTGCGCCAGGGCGTACGTGCCGTACTCCCGGTTCCCGGTCGGCGTGGCCGCGCTCACGACGCGCGGACGCGTCCTCACCGGCTGCAACGTCGAGAATGCCGCCTACGGCGTCGTCCTGTGCGCCGAGTGCGGCCTCGTCTCGTCGCTCTACGGCACGGGCGAGTCCCGCGGTGACGGCCCGGTGCTCGACCACGAAGCGGAGCGCGAACTGCTCGTCGCCCTCTCGTGCGTCGACGGCAACGGCACGCCCATCACGCCGTGCGGCCGATGCCGTCAGCTGCTCTTCGAGCACGCGAGCCCCGACATGCTCATCGAGATGGACGGTGGGCCGCCGCTGCCGCTCACCGACCTCCTTCCCCACGCGTTCGGCGCCCCCAACCTGGGTGCCGTCGCCACCGCAGCAGCGACCCTGAAAGGTGATTCATGACCCCCGCGAACTCCACGCACGAAGCGTTCGACGCCGTCGACCTCATCCGCACCAAGCGTGACTCCGGAACCCTCTCGCACGACGAGATCGACTGGATGATCGACGCCTACACGCGTGGTGCGGTCGCCGACGAGCAGATGGCCGCCATGGCGATGGCGATCCTGCTCAACGGCATGTCGCGCGAGGAGATCGCCCGCTGGACGAAGGCGATGATCGCCTCCGGTGAGCGCATGGACTTCTCGTCGCTGTCCGTGCCGACGGCCGACAAGCACTCCACCGGCGGCGTCGGTGACAAGATCACGTTGCCGCTGGCGCCGCTCGTCGCGGTCTTCGACGTCGCCGTCCCGCAGCTCTCGGGCCGCGGCCTCGGCCACACCGGCGGCACGCTCGACAAGATGGAGTCCATCGCCGGGTGGCGGGCCTCCCTGACGAACGCCGAGATGATGCGTCAGCTCGAGCGCGTCGGCGCCGTCGTCTGCGCAGCCGGTGACGGCCTCGCGCCGGCCGACAAGAAGCTCTACGCGCTGCGCGACGTCACCGGCACGGTGGAGGCGATCCCGCTCATCGCCAGCTCGATCATGAGCAAGAAGATCGCCGAGGGCACAGGTGCGCTCGTGCTCGACGTCAAGGTCGGTTCCGGCGCCTTCATGAAGAACGAGGAGAACGCGCGCGAGCTTGCGCGCACCATGGTGGACCTCGGCACGGACGCGGGCGTCAACACCGTCGCGCTGCTCACCGACATGTCGACGCCGCTCGGCCTCACCGCAGGCAACGCCCTGGAGGTGCGCGAGTCGGTCGAGGTGCTCGCCGGTGGCGGCCCCAAGGATGTCGTCGACCTCACCGTGGCGCTCGCTGTCGAGATGCTCGCGGCGGCCGGTCGCCCACAGGACGAGGACGCGGTGCGCAAGGCGCTCACCGACGGCCGGGCCATGACGAAGTGGCGCGCGATGCTCGGCGCCCAGGGCGGTGACCCCGAGGCGACGCTGCCCACCGCGAAGGAAACGCACGTCATCACCGCGCCGTCGTCCGGTGTGCTGACGAAGCTCGACGCCCTCGCCGTCGGCGTCGGCGCGTGGCGCCTCGGCGCCGGGCGTGCGCGCAAGGAAGACCCGGTGCAGGCGGGCGCCGGTATCGAGATGCACGCGAAGCCGGGCGACCACGTCACGGCGGGCCAGCCGCTGCTCACGCTCCACACCGACACCCCGGAGCGCTTCGACCGCGCCGTCGCTGCGCTCGAGGGCGGCTACGAGATCTCGGCGAACAGCGGTGACTTCACGCCGCGCGACATCGTGCTGGAGCGCATCAGCTGACGATGCTCGCCGGCTACGTTGGTTGCGGTTGGTGACGGTGCACCGTCACCAACCGCAGTAAACGCAGCCACTCAGGGGGACGCCGCTTCGCCCGTCTCCACGGTGGCGTCGCGTGGCAAGTGGGACCGCCGCGGAGCACTAGGCTGACCGCATGCCTGAACTCCTCACCACGCCGGTGCGCATTCCCGTACCCGGCGGCAAGATCATCGACGAACACGTGGGCGTCGCGTCCACCGGCGAGCGCGCGGTCTCCGTGGCCCACATGAAGGCGCCTGCCGGGTGGGACGAGCCGGCGCAGACGCCCCAGTTCGACGAGGTGACGCTCGTGCTCGCTGGTCAGGTGCGCGTCGAGCACGACGGCGGCACGCTCGAGGTCGAGGCCGGCCAGAGCGTCGTCACTCGCGCGGGGGAGCGCGTGCGCTACACCGTCGGCCCCGACGGTGCCGAGTACGTTGCCGTCTGCCTGCCGGCGTTCACGCCCGAAACGGTTGGCCGCGAGGACGAAGGAACGAAGGAATGAGCGACGAGACCACGAAGAGCACCCTGAGCGAGGACGTCATCGCGCGGCTGCCGAAGGTCGTTCTCCACGACCACCTCGACGGCGGCGTGCGCCCGGCCACGGTGCTCGAACTCGCCCGTGAGACCGATTACGACGCCCTGCCCGCCGCCGACGAGGCGTCGCTCGCCGCGTGGTTCCGCGACAGCGCGGACTCCGGTTCGCTCGAGCGCTACCTCGAGACGTTCGCGCACACCGTCGGCGTCATGCAGACACGCGAGGCCATCGAGCGCGTAGCCAGAGAGTGCGCCCTCGACCACGCGAACGACGGCGTCGTCTACGCCGAGGTGCGCTTCGCGCCCGAACTGCACATCGAACAGGGACTCGGTCTCGACGAGGTCGTCGACGCAGTGCTGGCCGGCTTCGAGGCCGGCGCCCGCGAGTCCGAGAGCCAGGGACGCCCGATCGTGATGCGCGCCCTGCTCACCGCGATGCGTCACGCGGCCAAGAGCGTCGAGATTGCCGAACTGGCCGTCGCCTACCGCGACAAGGGCGTCGTCGGCTTCGACATCGCCGGCGCCGAAGCCGGCTTCCCTCCCACACGCCACCTCGACGCGTTCGAGTACCTGCGCCGCGAGAACGCCCACTTCACGATTCACGCCGGTGAGGCGTTCGGTCTGCCGAGCATCTGGGAGGCCATTCAGTACTGCGGCGCCGAGCGGCTCGGCCACGGCGTGCGCATCACCGACGACATCACCGTCGACGGCGTGGAGTACGGCGAACTCGACGAACCGGCGCGTGCCGCGCTCCCGGCCCGCGTGCGCGCGGGGGAGGCCGATGTTCGCCTCGGCCGCCTCGCCGCGTTCGTGCGTGACCGCCGCATCGCGCTGGAGGTCTGCCCACTGTCGAACCTCCAGACGGGCGCTGCTTTCTCGTTGCGTTCGCACCCGATCTCCCTGTTGCTCGCGCTGGGCTTCCGCGTCGCACTGAGCACCGACAACCGCCTCATGAGCGACACGTCGATGACGAAGGAGATGACGGGCCTCGTCCGCGAGGCGGGCTGGACACTGGCCGACCTCGAGAAGGTCACCGTCAACGCGATGAAGTCCGCGTTTGTGGGCTTCGACGAGCGACTCGACATCATCATGACCGTGATCAAGCCGGCCTACGCCGTGGCACGCGGCCAGGGCTGACGAACGCACGAACACGACGGCCCGTTTCCCCTCAAGGGGAAGCGGGCCGTCGTTCGCGTTTCGGACGGGTCAGCGTCCGAGGACGGAGCGCCTGATGCGCGCGTCGCGTTCGATGCGGCGGGCGTCGGCGTCGCGACGCAGGACGCTGATGCCGACGAGAACGGCGAAGGGGTCGTGGCCCGGCGGGGGAGGCGGCGTCACATGCGGGAGGACCTCGCGCAGCGTCTGCGTCACAACGGCGTTGAACGCCGGGGTACGCATGACGTGCTGTTGGCGCACGAGGAGGGCCATCCGTGCCGCGAGGTCCTGCGGTAGCGGGCTGACGACGGCGGGGGAGTCAGCCCACGCCGCGAGTTGCCTCGGCATCTGGGTGGGCGGCGGTAGCGTGAGTCCTCGGGTCTCACGCACGACGTAGGTACCGGCCGCGAGGTCGCCGAGTCGCCTCGCGCGGCTCGTCAGCGTGGCCGTGACGAGAGCGACCATGCCTGCGGTGCCGATGATCTCGACGAAGCCCACGAAGCTGCGGACGAGAGCGTGACGGAACGAGATGGCGCCGCCGTCGGTGCGCACGACCCGCATGCCGAGAATGAGTTTTCCGAGGCTCCGCCCGAGCGTGAGGGTCTCGACCACCGTCGGCAGGAGCACGAAGGACGTCACGAGGACGACGATGCTCCACCCTGCTCGGACCGCATCCGAGGCGGTGCCGGCCAGCTTCAGCGCGGCCCAGTTGAGGCAGAAGAAGGTCACCGCCCACACGATGAGGTCGATGATCACGCCGAGAATGCGCATGCCGACGCCGGCCGGGGGCAGGTCGAGAGCGACCGCCTCACCGGTGATCTGCGCCGGGCCGGTGAGATCCCGCAGCGGGCGCAGTTCCCGATCGTCGACGTGTGCCACGCGAACAGGTTACTGGCCGCAGCCGGTGCGTAGAGTACGAGCGTGGATGTGGAAGCCGTTGTCGCAGCGCACCGCGAGGAGTGGGCCCGTCTCGACGAACTCGGGCGCAAACGGCGCCTGACTGGCACCGAGGCCGAGGAGATGCTCGACCTCTACCAGCGCGCGGCGTCACACCTCTCGCTCGTGCAGTCCACGTCGGCCGATCCCGTTCTCACGCAGTACCTCTCGACGATCATCGCCCGTGCCCGGGTGAAGTCCTCGCGCGACTTCCGGGCCGATCCGGGAGCATTCGCCCGCTTCTTCCTCGAGACGTTTCCGGCCATCTGCTACCGCGCCTGGCGCTGGTGGGCCGGCGTCGGCGTCGCCTTCGTCGTGCTGACGGCGCTCGTGGCCTGGTGGACGGCGACGCACCCCGGGTTCGTCTCGAGCGTCCTCAGCCCGGAGGAGATCTCGCAGCTGACGCGGCACGACTTCGAGGACTACTACTCCTCCTACGCGGCCCAAGACTTCGCGTTCCGGGTCTGGACGAACAACGCGTGGGTCGCGGCCCTGTGCATCACCCTCGGCGCCCTCGGTTTTCCCATTCCGCTCCTGCTGTGGTCGAACATCGTCAACACGGGCGTCTCCGCTGGCCTCATGGCCTCCGACGACCGGCTCTCGCTGTTCTTCGGCCTCATCCTGCCCCACGGCATGCTCGAACTGACGTCGATCTTCGTCGCCGCCGGCATCGGTCTGCGCGGCTTCTGGTCGTGGATCGAACCGGGCCCCCGCTCGCGCGCCGACGCGTTCGCGGCGGAGATGCGCACGGCGTTCACTGCGGCCATGGGCCTCGTCGCCGTTCTGGCGCTGTGCGGCTTCATCGAGGCCTTCGTCACGCCGTCCGGGCTGCCCACGCCGGTGCGCCTGCTCATCGGCTTCACGGCGTGGTGTTCTTTCATCGCGTACGTCGTCATCCTCGGTCGCCGCGCGGTGGCGGCCGGTGTGACGGGTGACGTCGACGCCCGCCTGCGTGAGGACGAACTCGTCGCCGGCTGACCGGCGCTACAGGCGGCCCTCGCGCTTGAGGACGAGGTAGTGGTCGGCGAGGGCCGGCGCGAGGCGCTCGGGTGGTTCGTGCAGCACCGAGATGCCGTGACGTTCCAACGCCGCGCGCATCGTCGTCGTGCGGTGCCGGAGTCGTTCGGCGGCCGCGGCTCCGTAGACGTCGCGCACGTTGTCGCGCTTCGCCGCGATGGCGCCCACCTCCGGATCCGCCACGGAGGCGATGACGACCCGGGTCTCGCGGGCCAGCGCCGGAAGCAGCGGAACGAGGGATTCCTCGATGGCGGCGGGTTCGAACGGCGTGACGATAACGAGCATCGAGCCGCGGCGCATGTCGGCGGTGGCTTCCTGTACGAGGCGTGACCAGTCGGGTTCGACGAGGCGTGACTCGAGCGGAGCCATGGCGAGCATCATGCGCCGCACCGCCTCATTGCGACCGCTCGTCGGCGGGACGTGCGCGAGAACAGCACGGTCGCCTGCCGTCCATTCGACGTTGTCGCCGGCGTGACCGGCCAGAGCGGCCAGGAGGAGGCAGGCCTCCATGCCGGCGTCGAGGCGTGTGGTGTCGGCGAGGCGCCCTGCGCTGAGCCGCCCGGTGTCGAGCAGGATCGAGACGCGGCGATCGCGTTCGGGCCGCCACGTCCGGACGACGGGAGCGCGGCGCCGTGCCGTGGCCCTCCAGTCGATGCTGCGCACGTCGTCGCCGCGAACGTAGTCGCGCAGCGAGTCGAACTCGCTGCCGCTGCCGGGAGCGCGCACCAGCGAGCGTCCCTCGATCTCGCGAAGCTGCACGAGGCGACTCGGCAGGTGGGCGCGCGAACCGAAGGCGGGCAGAACGCGTACCAGGCCCGGTTCGTCGAGGCGTGTCTGGCGACCGGCCAACCGGAGCGGACCGGCCGAGCGCACCGTGATGGCGTCGTTCGGGCGCATTCCGCGCCGCGTGGGGAGCAGGTGAACGACGTGGTCGACGCTCGCGCCGGGGGCGAGGTTCAACTCGCCACGGTCGTCCTGAGCGCCGGCTCCGGGCGACCAGACGTCACGAACGGCGCCCCGGAACGTACGCGACGTCGGGTTCGTCACGACGAGGTGCGAGACGGTTTCCTCGCCGAGACGAACGCCGTCGGGCTGGCGGCGCTCGAACTGCAACGACGAGGGCCGCGGCGCCAGGAGGACGTCGAGGCCGACGACGAGCGCCACGACGACGAACCACACGAGGACGAGTTGCGTCGAGGGCACGACGAACACGACGAGGCAGGCCGCGGCCATCGCGGCGACTGCGGGCCATCTCAAGTACACGGCTACCTCCTCATGAGGGTCGTTGTGGTCAGTGGGACGTCGGGGTGTCAGGGCTTGCCGGGCGTCAGCGCGGGACGGCCACCGACCTCACGGCCTGGTCGAGCACCTGCGCGGCGTCGAGGCCGTCCATCTCGGCCTCGGAGCGCAGCACGATGCGGTGGGCGAGCGTCACCTGCGCGAGGCTGCGCACGTCGTCCGGGGTGACGAAGTCGCGGCCGCTCAGCCACGCCCAGGCCCGCGAGACGGCCATGAGGGCGGTGGAACCGCGTGGGCTCACGCCGAGCTGGACTGCGGCAGAGCCGCGCGTGGCCCGGGCCAGGTCGACGATGTACGCAGCCACGTCGGAGTCGACGCGGACCGACTCGACGGCGCGCGACGCGGCTTCGAGGTGAGCGGGGGTTGCCACGGCACGCAGGTCGGCCGACTGCATGCGCCGCGGGTCGAAGCCCTGTGCATGACGGCGGACGATCTCGATCTCGGCGTCGCGCTCCGGCACGGGCAGCGTGATGCGCATGAGGAAGCGGTCGAGCTGGGCCTCGGGCAGCGTGTAGGTGCCCTCGAACTCGACGGGGTTCTGGGTTGCCGCGACGAGGAACGGCGTCGGCAGCGCGTACGTCCGCCCGTCGACCGAGACCTGACGCTCCGCCATCGCCTCGAGCAGCGCGGCCTGCGTCTTGGGAGGCGTGCGGTTGATCTCGTCGGCGAGCAGGAGGTTGGTGAAGACCGGGCCCTCGCGGAACTCGAAGGCCGACGTCCCCGCGTCGTAGAGCATCGAGCCGGTGATGTCGCCCGGCATGAGGTCGGGCGTGAACTGCACACGCTTGGAGTCGACCGACAGCGCCTCGGCGAGCGAACGCACGAGGAGCGTTTTCGCGACACCGGGCACGCCCTCGAGCAGTACGTGCCCCCGCGCCAGGAGCGCCACGAGCAGCGCCGACACCGCGGCGTCCTGCCCGACGACGGCCTTGGCCACCTCACGGCGCACCTCGTCGAGCGCGGCCCGGGCCTCCTGCGCCGACGGGAGGTCGGACGACGGGCTCGTCGAGCGCTGACTCTGATCGTCGTGCGAACGCGGCAGCACGTGACGGGCCTCGTCGTGGCTGGGACGGGGTGCTTCGCTCATCGCAGGATCTCCTTCTCGAGGCGGTCGAGTTCTCGGGCGAGCTCGACGAGGGCCTTGTCGTTCTCGGGCGGCGGCCCGGTGAGCCGCTCCGCCAGGTCGTGAGGGACGTTCGGGGTCTTTGCGCCGTCGTCGCCCTCCGTGGTGGTGCCTCCGCGAGCTCGCAGGGCGTCCGCGACGAGGTCGGGGGAGCGGCGTCCCTGAGCCAGGCCGAGGCCGGCTCCGACGCGGGAGGCGGTGCCGTCGCGCAGGGCGCTCGCGGCCGAATCCCGTGCTGACGAGCGGCGGTAGAGGGAGGCAAGGGCCCGTGTCGATTCGACGGCCTTGACCGTCACCGGCATGGGCTCGAGCGCGAGCAGGCCGAAGCGTCGCCCGCGCAGGACGACGAGGAAGAGCACCGACAGCCCGATCGCCCACGTGAGCGGCGTCTTCCAGGCGGGCCAGTCGAGGCCGGTCTGCTCGCCGGTTGCGCCGTTCCACGTCGAGATCCACACCATGCGCCGGCGCTCACCGAGGCTGGTCAGAGCCTGGCGGGCGTTGTCACCGTCGTCGACGGACGCGTTCGTCAGCAGCGTGGGGTCGTTGATCGCGACGATCTTCTTGCCGTCCCCGGCCGAGGCGGCGTAGACGGGCCCGTTCTCCGACTCGTCGGCCTCCTGGTCGAACAGCGACTCCCGCAGGCTGTCGCTGGGGTCGACGACGACGAGGGTGCCGGCCGTGCGGGCCGACGCGAGGAAGTCCTGCCGCTCGTCGTGCGGAATGAGGAACTCGTCGGTCAGCAACACCGTCGTCTCGTCGCCGGTGTTGCCACGACGCAGCTCGTCGAGGTTTCCGGCTCGGTCGACGGCAACCCCGTGCTGCTCCAGGACGCGCGCAACGGCCTGAGCTCCGTGAGGCGAGGGGTTGTCCGGGTCGAGCGGGGTGTTCGTGTGCGGGCGCGCCGTCATGACGAGGAGGACGAGGAGAAGGACGCTCAGCGTGAGCACACCAACGATCAACCCGTTGGGCCGGCGCTTCATCGCGCGGCTCCGCTCGGACTGGGGGCTTCGCGTACGAGAGCCTCGAGAGCGAGGACGTCGTCGACCTGCGCGGTCGTCGGCGTGTGGTGGCCGTAGCGCACCGACTCGAATGCGTGGCTTGCCTCGGGCACCCCGAACGACGGCTCCTGCACGTCCCGACGGCGCAGCGCGTCGCGCAGGACGTGCGTGACGTCCCCGACCGTCGTCGCGTCGTCGAGAAGGAGCATGCCGCCGTCCTCGGCCCGCACGACGAGCGCACGGTAGGCAGCGAGCAGCGCCGCAGCGTCGTCACGCCCGCGCAGTTCGCGGGCCCGGGCGAGGTAGTCGCCTGCGTCGAGGCGGGCCGCGTCGAAGACGGTGGCCGAACGCTTGCGCCTCGCGTCCTTCTCGACGCGCGCACTGGGGCGATGCCGACGCCACGACACGACGAAGAGCGTGACGAGGACGGCGAGGAGGGCGACGGCGATCAGCCACGCGGGGATCGAGACACCACCGACACCGACGCCGCCACCGAAGTGCTCGGACAGCCATTTCATGAGGCGTTCGATCAGCGACGGGTTGTCCTGATACTCCGGCTTCGCCAACTCCTCGGACAGCCAGCGGCGCGCCGTCGGGCTGTCAGGGGTGAGGGGAGGCGAGTCGGCCATCGTGCACGTCCGCGCGAAAGGTCAGCGGTAGTCGATCGGACCCGTACCGGGAGCGCCGTACGGCGCCTGGCCGAATCCACCCGGGGCGCCGGCTCCCGGCAAGGGGAAGTCGAGCGCCCCGTCGGTGAGCTTCACCTTGGCGGCCATGGCGTTCGACGGCAGCTGCATCAGCTGGTTCGCCAGGCCTTCGTCGCGCATGCGCGCGTCGACGTACAGGGCTCCCGTGACGTTCGTCGTGAACGGGTAGATGAGGGCATAGGACAGAAGGGTGAAGACGACGGCGAGCACACCAGCCGCGATCGCGGCGCCGACGCTCGCATCGGACACCTCCCCTCCGTTGGAGGCACCCGCGAGGCTCACGCCGAGGAAGATGAGCATGATCAGGGACACAATGAACTGCACCACCCAACTGATCGCCGAGACGATGAGCTGCGCGAGGATGGTGATGCCGAGAGTGCGCCAGAAGCGGCCCTTCGTCAGCTGCCATGACCGCCGCAGTGCCGTGGTGGGGCCAGCCTTCTCCATGACCACGATGTGCCCGGCGAAGCAGAGGCGAATGCCCACCCACACCACGGCGCAGATGGTTGCGATGCCGACGAGGACGGTCAGGAAGATGGGGCCGCCGTTGTCCTGCGATGCAGCGAGGACGATCGCCAGGATCAGGGGCACCATGACGGCCACCATGATGAGAACCATGAGCAAGCCCACGCCGAGCATCGACCACATGCGCCGCACTCCCACACGCAGCGATGCGCTGACGGTGGCGCGGCGGCCCATGACGGCCTGGGCGAACACGTGGACGAGACCGGCGGCTGACGCCATGGCGGCGAGCCCGGCGATCGGCGCAGCGAGACCGATGACGACCAGCGCCGCCGTGTCCGGAGTGCCGTCGGCGCTCGAGCTGTTCATCGCACCCGTGATGACGAACGCAGCCGAGAGGATGGCAGCGAGGAGCGCGCCGACGAGGACCGTGCCCACGGACCCGCCGGGGTTACCGCGAATGGTTTGGAAGGCGGCGTCGAAGATGTCGCCGACGTTCTGAGGACGCAGCGACATGACGCCGGGCTTGGCCGCCTGCGGGACGAAGGCGGGGCCGGGGGGAACGAAGCCGCCCTGGCCGGGCCCGTACCCGGGCTGACCGTAGGGATTCTGAGGCGCGCCGTAACCACCCTGGCTATAACCGCCCTGGCCGTAGGCGCCCTGCCCGTAAGGCTGCTGCTGGGGCGCACCCTGCCAACCAGGGTTCGCCGGGCCGTTCTGCCCGCCCCACGGTGTGCGATTGTCCTGGCTGCCGTACTGGCCCGCGCCTTCGCCCGGCACCTGCCCGTCGTACGGGCCGGGTGGCGGCTGCTGACCCCAGTTGCTCACGGTGATGTTCCTCCCAGTTGATCGTGCGCGATCACCCTATCGGCCTGGACGGACACCGGCGGGCAACGGAGTTCAGCCGTTTTGGAGCGCAGACGCCCGTCGCACCGCCTGACGGAACGAGACGGGTTCGGCACCCAGGTTCATGTGAGCGGCGACGATGGAGGGCTCGTCACGGCACAGCCGCCATCCACGGCGCACGAGGACGCCCGGCGGCTTGCGTCGTTCGGAAAGGTCACGAGCGAAACGTCGAGCCGCCGTCACGTAGCGGTTACGACGCAGGCACCAGGCCTGTTCGAGGAGCCCGCGCTCACGCAGGCCGGCGATGACGTGCGGGGCGAAGATGCCCTCGGCGACGACGAAACGCGCACCGTCGAGGTGCACGGGGTGGGTGCCCTCGGCGCGGCTGTGCGAGATCGAGTACGTCGGTGCGTTCACGGTGCCCTCGCGGCACAGCGTGTCGAGCGCTACGGCAGCAGCCTCTTCGTTCCACGTGCCCGGGTGGTCCCAATCGATCTCGCCGTTCGCGAAGCGGGGTAGGTCGCGAGCGTCGTGGTCCTTGTAGAAGTCGTCGAGGTTGACGAAGGCCCACCCGTGCGTGGCCGCCAGGTGCCGGGCCAAGCGCGACTTGCCGCTGCCCGAAGGCCCCGACACGACGACGACGCGGGCGAGGGGAGAGGACGATCGAGCCTGCGTCACAGCGCCGTGAGAGCTTCCATCGCCGCGCGCGTGGCCGCCAGGCGTTCGGCAGCCTGAGTGCGGGCGCCGGCGAGGTCGTCGCCGTCGACGTGAGCGATGGCCTCCAGGTAGACCTTGACCTTGGGTTCGGTGCCGCTGGGGCGCACGATGACGCGGGTGCCGTCGGCCAGGAGGTAGCGCAGACCGTCCGTGGGCGGCAGGCCTCCGTCGCCCTTCGCGAGGTCGTGGAAGGCTGCGACGACGACGTTGCCGACCTGCGTTGCGGGCTGCTCGCGCAGGCGCCCCATGAGCGCGGGCATGAGGGCGAGGTCGCTCACACGGATGCTGAACGAGTCGCTCGTGTGCACGCCGTGCTCGCGAGCCAGGTCGTCGAGCAGGTCGACGAGGGTGCGGCCGTCAGCCTTGAGACCGGCGGCGAGCTCCGCGACCGCGAGGGCCGCGCTGATGCCGTCCTTGTCGCGGGCCACCGCCGGAGCGGTGCAGTAGCCGAGCGCCTCCTCGTAGCCGTAGGCGATGTCGCGAACGCGCGCGATCCACTTGAAGCCCGTGAGGGTCTCCTCGTGCGGAACGCCGGCGGCCCGGGCCATCGCGCCGAGCAGCCGCGAGCTGACGATGCTGTTCGCGACGACGCCCGGTCCGCCATCAGCACCAGTGGCGGCTCCGGTCGTGATGAGGCCGAGAGCACGGTGGCCGAGCAGCGCGCCGACCTCATCGCCGCGCAGCATGCGCCAACCCTGCGGGTCGGCGTCGGTGGCCGCCTTGGGGTCGGGCACGGCGACGGCGCACCGGTCGGCGTCCGGGTCGCTGGCGATGACGAGGTCCGGGGAGGTCTCGCGAGCGAGCTCAAGCGCCGCGTCGATGGCGCCCGGCTCCTCCGGGTTGGGGAAGGCGACGGTCGGGAACTCCGGGTCGGGCTGCTCCTGCGAGGCGACCGGGCGCGGGCGGGCGTAGGCGGCCGCCTCGAAGGCCTCGAGAAGCGTGGCCGAACCGACGCCGTGCAGGGCGGTGTGCACGATCGAGAGGTCGGCGGCGGGCGCGCCGACCGCCGCCGCGCACGCCGCGACGTAGTCGGCGGCCAGTTCATCGGTGAGCGTCTCCCAGCCGTCCTCGGCGCGAGCGACCGACGCGGCCGTGGGGAAGGTGTCGATCGCCGCGGCGATCTCGACGTCGGAGGGCGGCACGATCTGGCTGCCGTCGCCGAGATAGACCTTGTACCCGTTGTCCTGCGGCGGGTTGTGGCTGGCCGTCACCATGACGCCGGCGTCGGCGCCGAGGTGTCGGATCGCGAAGGCCAGAACGGGCGTCGGCAACGGACGGGGCAGAATGAGCGCTCGCCCACCCGCGGCCGTGACGACAGCGGCCGTGTCCGCGGCGAAGACGTCGCTGTTGTGGCGGGCGTCGAAGCCGATGACGACGGTGACGTCACGGCGTGCCAGCGAATCCTGCAGGTACCGCGTGAGCCCGGCCGCGGCGCGCAGCACGACGACGCGGTTCATGCGGTTCGGCCCCGCACCGAGGGCGCCACGCAGGCCCGCCGTGCCGAACTCGAGGAACGCGGCGAAGCGGTCGGCCAGGTCGGCGGCCGCCACGTCGTCGCCACCTTCGGCGCGCGCGACGACGGCCTCGAGCTCCGCGCGGGTGGCGGCGTCGGGGTCGTCGGCGATCCAGGATCGGGCCGAGGCGAGCAGGTTCTCGAGACTCATCGCGTGGTGCCTTTCGGGCGGGTCGAGGGGATCAGAGTGCGCGGACGATGCCGGAGAGCAGCTGGCCGCAACGCGCCGCGGCGGCCTGACCGGCCTCGATGACTTCCTCGTGGCTCAGGGGGTTCTCGCTGATGCCGGCGGCGGCGTTCGTCACGAGGGAGATGCCGAGCACCTCGAGGCCCGCGTGACGCGCGGCGATGGCTTCGAGCGTCGTCGACATGCCGACGAGATCGGCGCCGAGCGTCTTGGCCATGCGCACCTCGGCGGGCGTCTCGTAGTGCGGCCCGGGGAACTGGGCGTACACACCCTCGTCGAGGTCGGCGTCGACGCCGCGGGCGACGTCACGCAGGCGCGAGGAGTAGAGGTCGGTGAGGTCGACGAAGGTGGCGCCCTCGAGCGGTGACGTGGCCGTGAGGTTGATGTGGTCGCTGATGAGCACCGGCGTGCCCGGCGCCCACTCGGGGCGCAGTCCGCCGCAACCGTTCGTCAGGACGACCGTGTCGCAGCCGGCCGCCGCAGCCGTGCGCATGCCGTGGACGACGGCGCGCACGCCCTTGCCCTCGTAGTAGTGGGTGCGCGTACCGAAGACGAGAGCACGCTTGCCACTGCCCTCGATCTCGATGGAGCGCATCTGACCGGAGTGGCCGGCCACGGCGGCGGCCCCGAAACCGGGAACGTCCGTGTTGTCGACCGTGGCCTTGACCTCACCGATGAGATCGGCCGTCTGGCCCCATCCGGAGCCCAGCACGAGGGCGACGTCGTGCTTCTCGACGCCCGTGCGTTCGCGGATGACGCGGGCAGCGTCACGCGCGACCTCGAAGGGGTCGACGGAAGGGTCGGCAAGGGGGGAGAGGCTCGTCTGCTCGTTCTGCTCGTTCTGCGCGTTCACGTCGTTCAGGGTAGTGCTCCCCACCGACGACCGGGAACCGAACGCGGTGGCCGGAGTCTGCGAGAATGGGTCGTGAGAGTCCTCATCGGGGATTCGATTTATCTTGACGTCAAGTGATTTGATAGGTCTGTGAGCTCTCGGAAGAAGTCTGTCGTCGTCATCGGTGGTGGCCCGGGCGGTTATGAGTCCGCGCTCGTCGCCGCTCAGCTCGGTGCCCAGGTCACCGTCATCGATCGTGACGGTCTCGGTGGTGCTGCGGTGCTCACCGACTGCGTCCCCTCCAAGACCCTCATCGCCACGTCCGACTTCCTGTCGCGCTTCGAGGCGGCCGGCCGTCTGGGTGTCGGGTTCGACGCGTCGCAGGAGGACCAGCACGCGCACGCCAACCTGGGGCAGGTCAACGAGCGCATCATGAAGCTCGCAAAGGCCCAGTCGCGCGACATCCAGGCACAGCTCGAGAGTGTGGGTGTGCGCATTCGCCGCGGTATCGGCCGCATCAAGGGCCACGGCTGGGTGGAGGCCGAGCTCGACAACGGCGAGACCGAGGACATCCGCGCTGACGTCATCCTGCTCGCCACGGGTACGAGCCCGCGCATCATGGATTCGGCCAAGCCGGACGGTGAGCGCATCCTCACGTGGCAGCACATCTACAACCTCACCGAGGTGCCCGAGAAACTCATCGTCGTCGGTTCCGGTGTCACGGGTGCCGAGTTGGCGCACGCCTACCTGGGCCTCGGTTCGGACGTCACGCTCGTGTCGTCGCGTGACCGCGTGCTGCCCGGTCAGGACGCCGACGCCGCCACCGTCATCGAGAACGTCTTCCGCCGCCGCGGCATGACGGTTCTCAACCGCAGCCGTGCCATGGCCGCAACGCGCGAGGGCGAGAAGGTCATCGTCACGCTCGAGGACGGGCGCAAGGTCGAGGGCAGCCACGCCATCCTCGCCGTCGGTTCGATCCCGCAGACGAAGGGCATCGGCCTCGAGGCCGCGGGCGTCGACCTCACCGAGTCGGGTCACATCGTCACCGACCGCGTCTCGCGCACGACGGCCCAGGCCATCTACGCCGCAGGTGACTGCACGGGCGTGTACCCGCTCGCGTCCGTCGCCGCCATGCAGGGCCGCGTCGCCATGCACCACGCGCTCGGTGACGCGGTGCAGCCGCTCAACCTGCGCGGTGTCACGGCCAACATCTTCACCGACCCCGAGATCGCCACCGTCGGTTACAGCCAGACGGACATCGAGGAGGGCAAGATCGAGGCGCGCACGGTCACGCTGCCGCTGTCGACGAACCCTCGCGCGAAGATGCGCAACATCACGGACGGCTTCGTCAAGCTGTTCGCGGTGCCGGGGTCGAACACGATCGTCGGCGGCGTCGTCGTCGCACCGCAGGCCTCGGAACTCATCTACCCGATCGGTATGGCGGTGCAGAACCGCCTGACGGTCGACCAGGTCGCCAACACGTTCTCGGTGTACCCGTCGATGACGGGCTCGATCGCGGAGGCCGCACGTCGCCTGCACAGCAGCGACATCATCTGATCCCACATGACCTCGACGAACGCCGCCACGAGCGAGCCCCAGCCACGGCGTGAGGCATTGCTCGACGCTGCGACGGCGGTGCTCGCCACGTCGGGTCTGCGTGGGCTCACGCACCGCGCCGTCGATCGTCAGGCCGGGTTTCCCGAGGGCACGTGCTCGGTGAGTTTCCGCACCCGCGCCGCGCTGCTCGCGGGGCTGACGGGCCACGTCGGGGCGCGCCTGGCCGACGAGGTGCGTGCGCTCGGCGATTCGCTCCCAGACGTGTCCGGCGACCCGATGATCACCGCGCCGTTCGCCACCGCGCTGCTCGAACGATGGGTGACGGACGACGGTGGCGCGCTCATGATCGCCATCCTCGAGCTGTCGCTCGAGTCCCTGCGGTCACCGGAACTCGTTCCGGCCGTGGGGGAGTGGCGCGGTGAGCTCGTCACGATCGTCGAAGGCATCGTCAGCCGTACGACGACGGACAACGCCCGCCTGCGCGCCGAGACCGCCGTGGCCAGCATCGAGGGCATCGTGCTGTCGGCGCTCGCCGTGCCCACCGAGGAACGTGGCGCCTACATCGACGCCACGCTGCGTACGGTGCTCCAGGGAACGGCCCCGCAGGACTGATCCGCACACGCAGGCGCGTGCGCGTCTGTAGTGAACGTTTTCTCCCTTGAATGTGTGAAGGCCCGAGCCGTAATGGCCCGGGCCAACACACGTTCAAGATGCTTACTCGGCGTCCTTGATCTCCGCGATGACGCTGCCCGCGGTGACGGTCTCGCCGACAGCGGTCTTGAGGCCGGTGACCACCCCGTCCTTGTGAGCGGTGATGGGCTGTTCCATCTTCATCGCCTCGACGACGACGATCGTGTCACCGGCAGAGACGGTGGCACCGTCCTCGACGCTGACCTTGACCACGGTGCCCTGCATCGGAGCGGTGAGCGAGTCGCCACTGGCGGCGGAGCCGCCGCCGCTCTTGCGGGACGTACGGCGGCCCGCCGACTTGCCCTTGCCTCCGGCCGGCGCGACGGCGAGGTCACCCGGCAGCGAGACCTCGAGGCGCTTACCGCCGACCTCGACGACGACGTTCTGGCGCGCCGCCTGCTCGGCCGCAGCCTCCGGGGAGCCGTCGAACGGGGCGATCTGGTTGTCGAACTCTGTTTCGATCCAGCGCGTGTGAACGCTGAACGCGTCGTCCGGGGAGTCGGTGAACTCCGGTGCGAACGCAGGATCCTCGACGACGACCTGGTGGAAGGGGAGCACCGTCGGCATGCCCTCGATGACCGTCTCGGCAAGCGCGCGGCGGGAACGTTCGAGAGCTTCCTTGCGGGTGCGGCCGGTGACGATGATCTTGGCCAGCATCGAGTCGAAGGCTCCACCGATGACGTCACCGGAGACGACGCCGGAGTCGACGCGAACGCCGGGGCCGCTGGGAGCCTTGAAGGTCTCGACGGTGCCCGGTGCGGGGAGGAAGCCGCGGCCGGCGTCCTCACCGTTGAGGCGGAACTCGATCGAGTGCGCGTGCGGCGTGGGGTCGTCGTAGCCGAGTTCCTCGCCGCGGGCGATGCGGAACTGCTCGCGCACGAGGTCGATGCCGGTGACCTCCTCCGAGACGGGGTGCTCCACCTGCAGGCGCGTGTTCACCTCGAGGAAGCTGATGACGCCGTCGGTGCCGATGAGGTACTCGCACGTACCCGCGCCGGTGTACCCGGCCTCCGTGAGAATCGCCTTCGAGGCGCGCAGCAGTTCCGCGTGCTGTTCGTCCGTGACGAAGGGGGCGGGGGCCTCCTCGACGAGCTTCTGGTTGCGGCGCTGCAGCGAGCAGTCACGGGTGGAGACGACCACGACATTGCCGTGGCTGTCGGCGAGGCACTGAGTCTCGACGTGGCGGGGGTTGTCGAGGAACCGCTCGACGAAGCACTCGCCGCGCCCGAACGCGCTCACGGCTTCTCGGACGGCCGAGTCGTAGAGGTGGGGGATCTCCTCGATGCTGCGGGCCACCTTGAGGCCGCGGCCGCCACCGCCGTAGGCGGCCTTGATGGCGACGGGCAGGCCGTGTTCCTTCGCGAAGGCCACGACTTCGTCGGCGTCGGCCACCGGGTCCTTGGTGCCGGGCACGAGCGGGGCGCCGGCCTTGGTGGCGATGTGGCGGGCCTTGACCTTGTCGCCGAGGCCGTCGATGGCTTCGGGGGACGGACCGATCCACGTCAGGCCCGCGGCGATGACCGCCTGGGCGAAACTCGCGTTCTCGGCGAGGAAGCCGTAGCCGGGGTGGACGGAGTCGGCGCCGGAGGTCTTGGCGACCTCGAGGATCTTGTCGACGACGAGGTAGGAGTCACCGGGGGTGGAGCCGCCGAGGGAGTACGCCTCGTCGGCGACCTTGACGTGCAGAGCGTCACGGTCGGGCTCGGCGTAGACGGCGACGGAGGTGATTCCGTCGTCCTTGGCGGCGCGTGCGATGCGGACGGCGATCTCGCCGCGGTTGGCGATCAGAACCTTGGTGACAGAACCCATGGGGAGACCATATCGGGCGGCCCAACGCCCGACGTGGCTACCCAACGGTAGAAATTTTCGTTGCGAATCGATGCCTCCGATGTGGAATAGCAAGGCGGTTCTCGGGGTTGGCGCGAACATGGCTGAAAACACGAATGTGCCCACCGTCTCCCTCTCAGCAGGCTCCGAAACGGTCGAGATGCCGCAGCTCGGTTTCGGTGTCTGGCAGGTCGAGGACGACCAGGCCGCCGACGCCGTGCGCGAGGCGATCAAGGTCGGTTACCGCAGCATCGACACCGCGAAGGTGTACGAGAACGAGGCCGGTACCGGCGCCGCTATCGCGAGTGCGGACGTGCCGCGCCACGACATCTTCCTCACGACGAAGGTGTGGAACGAGGATCAGGGCTACGAGGCGACGAAGAAGGCGTTCGACGCCTCGATCGAGCGCCTGGGCGGCAAGGACGCCGTCGAACCGCTCGATCTGTACCTCATCCACTGGCCCACTCCGGAGAAGGACACCTACGTCGAGACGTTCAAGGCGATGCTCGAACTGCGTGACGCCGGGCGCGTGCGCGCCGTCGGAGTGTGTAACTTCGAGCCCGAGCACCTGCAGCGCCTCAAGGACGAGACGGGCGAGTTCCCGGCGATCAACCAGGTGGAGCTGCACCCGAAGTTCCAGCAGAAGGCCGTGCGCGACTTCTGCTCTGCCAACGGCATCGCGGTCGAGGCGTGGAGCCCGCTCGGTCAGGGCGGCGACATCCTCACCAACCCGGTGCTCGACGGCATCGCGGAGCGACTCGGCAAGACGGTCGCACAGGTCATCATTCGTTGGCACCTGCAGATCGGCAACGTCGTCATTCCCAAGTCGGTGACGCCGAGCCGCATCGCCGAGAACTTCGACGTGTTCGACTTCGAGCTCACCGAGGACGACCTGTTCGCCATCAGTGACCTCGACAGTTCCGACGGTCGCATCGGCCCCCACCCGAACGACTTCAACTGACGTTGTGGCCGCCGCGAGCACCTGCTCGCGGCGGCACGTGGGGGTGAACCCATCAGCCGACTTCGGGCATCAAGGCGCGGTACATCGCCTCCATGATGACGGCTGGGGCGGGGACTCCCTCCCGCGGTTCGTCCCGGAGGAGGACGGTGAGGGATGGGGCGGACCCACCCCTCATCACCTCGTAGCGAAGGGCTCCGTGCATGAGCGCCAGTTCACCGTATTCGTGTGCATCGCGGCCGGCGAGGGCCTCTGCGCCGAAGATGAGCACACTCGGCACAGGTAGCCCGAGGAACAACGGCGGCACGAGAGCAGGGTTCGTTCCCACGACGTGGTAAACGCGAGCCCAGCGGACCTGCATCGCATGCAGCGAACGCGCGAAATCCAACCGCTCGTCGTCCGACCACGGCGCTGGCAGGGCGACCGACGCCTCGATGTGCTCCACAATGCCGTCCCGGGGTTTCTGGATTTCGAGGGAGCCGTTCACTTGGCCGCGTTCACCCTCGGGGCGCGGGCCGACGAAGTGGAGGAAGTGGCCGTCTGCGTTCGCGCGCCCGTACCGGGACGAAATATCGGGAACCGACCAGCGTTGGGTGACCGGCTCCTGCACACCCCAGCCGAGCGGCTGCGCTCCGCTCAGTGCTCGACAAACGGCTTCTGCGAGCCCTCCGACCCGGATGTTCGTGCGCCTCGGCATGAGCGTCTCTGCTTGCACCCGGACACCACCGATGTCCTGCGCCGAGCCCTGACGCGAGTACTGCTCGTGCAGGGCGTCCTCCGCGAAGTAGTGGCCGTCCCGTTCATGGACACGCTGGCCGGTCGTTCCGACGTAGAGGGCGCCGCGTCCGTCGTCGACGACCCACATGACACCGAGTACATCGCACAGGTGTGCCATAGGCCGCGTGAGTTTCGTTGTGTCCGGCGTGAGGAGCACCAGGCCGCCGCCGGCTGCCTTCGCTTCGCTGATCGCTTTGGACACCCATTGCGTGTGACCGACGACGGGCGCCTCGGAATACAGCACAGTCGTGTGCCCACTGACTCGTCTGGCAAAGCCCATGGTTCAGATCCTCCACTCGGGGCGCAGTACGGCATCGGGGGCGCCGAGGTGAACGGGCACGGGTTGGTGGTCGACCGCGGTGCCGAGCCCTAGGTGTGCTGCCAGCTCGGCGAATTGTGCCGCCGCGCTCTCCCCAGGGCCTGGAGCTGTGACGTTGATGTCCTGCCAGTAGGTTGCAGGTTCTTCGGGCAGGGCGCTGAGATCGAGGCCCACGTTCGAGCCGAAGAGTCGCTCGATCTCACCCGGCACTTGCACGAGGTAGGGCTCGTCGATCGTGAACAGCAGGTGGGACTGTTCCTCGTCGTAGACCTCCCACCGCTCGGATCCGAGGTCGACAGCGAGAACGAACTGCGGGTCGACCTCGGCAATGGCCCACGCAATCTGTGCAGGGTCGGGTGCATTGAGCGTGATGACCGTGAAGCGATTACTCAAAGTCTTCCTCCGATGTGTCGAGCTCGGCGTCGTAGGCGACCTGGATGACGTGGGGAGCACGTCCGCCCTGGATGTACATGCCCCGACCGGGCGGGAAGTGGCGAGGCCGGATGCCGCCCACGAGAGCCCCCTCGGTACGGTCGCCGTCCATGAGGAGGGTTGCTGCACCCGATTCGCGCACGGCTGCGGTGAATCCCTCGTACATCCCGCGAGAGGCTCCGGCCACCTTGCGCGTCATGATGACGTGCAGACCGACCTCGCGCGCCATGGAGGCGTAGGGAGCGAGTTCAGCAAGTGGCGAGGATCCACCTGCTGTCAGGACGTCGTAATCATCGATGACGAGCACGATCCGCGGCGTCGGGGTCTGAACCGGGCCGCTGGCCGTGGGGTCCGACGGCACACGGGTCGTCAGTTCCTTGCCGATGGCCGCCGCGAGGTTCCGTGCCAACATGGGGCTCTTGGCATGCCCGCCGAGGAAATCCTCCGGAACCGCACCGTCCAATTCCTGGCGAGGATCGAACAGCGCGATAACCAAGTCATCCGGTGAAGCCTCGGCAACGAGCTGACGACAAATGCTGCGCAGCAGGTTCGTCTTGCCACTTTGAGAGTCGCCCATGACGAGCAGGTGCCGATCCCGGCCAAAGAGGTTGACGTACTGCGTCGCGAAGTCATGCTCGCGCAGGCCCAGAGCGAGCACTCCGTCGCGTGGTGCCGGCTGCATTTTCTCGAATGCCAGCTGAGGGGGCAGGACGCGAACGGGCGCCACAGGAGAGTCAGAGTGCTGTTGGGCGAGCTGATCCGCGATGGCGGTGAAGGCCTCGCTCATTCCCTCTGTGTCGCTCATGCCGTCGAACCGGGGCAGGGCGAAGTGGCCGATGAGTTCGTCGTTCTGTAGCGCCCGTCCGGCGCGGTTGGCAGGCAGAGACTCACCCCGCTTCTTCCCGAAGGCAGATTCGGCTGGCTCGGTGAGGCGGAATTCGATCCGGTTTCCGAAGAACGACTGTTGGGAGATGCGGATCTCGTTCGAACGGGTCGCGGTCGCGATGACATGAACGCCGTACCCCGATCCGCGTGCGAGCAACTCGTGGACGAGGGGTTCGATCTCCTCGAACTCGTCGGCCAGTTGTCCGTACCCGTCGATGAGCAGGACGATGTCGGCAGAGGGAAGCTCGGCCAGACGCCCGTCGCGGTGCATGGCCCGCATCGACTCCACGGAGTCGATGCCGTACTGCTGGAAGACACTCTCTCGATGCACCAGCATGGCGTGCACCTCTTCGACGGTTCGGCGAACGTTCTCGCGGACCGTCCGCACCCCGACGCCACCGACGTGGGGTAGTTGCTCGAGGGAAAGCAGTGCGCTGCCTTTGAGGTCGATGCCGTAGAACGCGAGCTCGCTCGGGGAGTGTGTGAGTGCCGCGGCCAGTGTCAGCGTCCGTAACGCCGTTGTCTTCCCCGTCTGAGGTCCACCCATCACGGCCATGTTGCCCCCTGCGCGCTTGAGGTCGACGAACCATACGTCCTGCCACTGACGCGATGGGTCGTCGAGCATCCCCACGGGTATGGAAAGGCCTCCCCCAATGGGTGCGACGGCTCCAACACTCGTCATCTGGAGCGCGCCGGTGACGTCATCGAGGGCCATGCGATTCCTCAGCGGCGGAAGCCAGATTTCCTGGGTCGCTCGAGGGAACTCGCGCAACACATCAACGAGGTGACTGAGCACCGTCGTTCCAGTTGTGCGTTCGGATGCCGTGGCCTCTTCGGGCTCGTCGTGGTTCTCTTCGGCAGCGAGAGCCTGGACGACGGATCGTTGCTCCTCCACGTAGAAGGGCGCACGGAGCACAGGCGCCTCTCGTGGGGTTGGCGTGCCTGCGTCAGCCGTTGTCTGAGCTGCGGTGAACGGACCCGACACGAATCCGGCCTTGAACCGTTCGTAGACAGACGTGTCGACCTTGAGGTAGCCGTACCCTGGAATAGCCGGGAGGTTGAACGCATCCGGGGTGTCGAGCACGGTGCGTGACTCCGCCTCGGAAAGGGTGCGAAGGCCGAGTCGATATGACAGGTAGGTTTCCAAGCCACGCAGTTTGCCGGATTCGATGCGCTGGCTCGAGAGCATGAGGTGGACGCCAATCGAGCGTCCGATGCGCCCGATGGACAGGAACAGGTCGATGAAGTCGGGCTGCGCGGTGAGCAACTCGCCGAACTCGTCGATGATGACGAGCAGGTGGGGAAGCGGAGTCCACGTCTCGCCGCGCTCCTGCGCCTCGCGTCGATGTAGTTCGTAGTCAGTGATGTTGGCGATGTTGCCGGCGGCTTTGAGCACTTCCTGGCGACGACGGATCTCGCCAGCCAGCGAGTCGTGCACCCGGTCGATGAGCGACGGGTCTTCAGCGAGGTTGGTGATGATGCCGTTGACGTGCGGGGCTCCTTCGAAGGGGGCGAACGTGGCACCCCCCTTGAAGTCGACGAGCACCATGTTGAGCCGCTCCGGGGCGTGGGTCGTCAGGAGCGCGATAACGATGGTACGCAAGAGCTCCGACTTGCCCGAACCTGTGGCGCCGACACACAGACCGTGCGGTCCCATGCCGAGTTGAGCGGATTCCTTGAGATCGAGCAGCACGGGCTTTCCCTCGGAGTCCGGGCCGAGCGGTATGCGCAGGAAGTCCTGATCAGAGCGCGGTTGCCAGTTCTCGCGGATCTCGTCTGCGGTGAACTCGGTGAGCGAGAGCATCTCGGTGTATCGGGCGGCGTCGGCCACGTCGTTGTGCTCGAGTGAATCAGGCGAAAGTCGCAGTGGAGCAAGCATTCGAGCCACGGCCTCGGCTTGCGCCACGTCGACCCACTCAGCGCGCAAGTCCTGCTTGCCGCGAGTCGTGTCCGCGTGGCCCACCTTTTCGTAGGTCACCTGGAAACCGGACGCGTCGCCGTCAACGCTCTCACTGACGGTGAATCGGGCGGCGACTTCATCCGGCTCGTGGGTGCGCTCGTCGATCAGGCGGACGCAGGTGACGCCGAGTTGGGCGGCGCTCAGGCTGGAGTCCGGGGAGGCGAGCGCCGTCGCCGGCCCCTCACCCGTGAGGTCGATGACGACGAGGCGGGGCAGCAGCATGCCGATCGAGACGTCCCGGGTGTTCTTGCGCGCCTCGGCCACCCGACGGGACCGTTTGTTGAGGTCGCGGCGCAGATCGGCCGCGAGTGTCTCCGTCGACGAGTACACGCGGCGCGTCGGGCCGAGGGCTGTCGGGCGTTCTTGGTCTGCCACGTGGGGCAGAAGCCAGACCCATTCCCAGGCATCGCGCTTGGAGGGCGGCACCACAACGGCCAGATGCACATCCTCCGGGGAGTGCGCAGCGGCAGTGCGGCAGATCAACTCCCGTACGACAGATTGCGCCAGGTCGGGCGGCCCGAGCACCGTGATTTCGCCCCGTGAGTCGAAGTCGAATTCGCAGGGTAATCCGGGGCACGTTTCGTAACGTTGTGCAACGCTGCGCGCTTCTGAATCGAGGAAGAAGTCGGGGCGTTCGATTCCGGACTCCTGCTTGCGCATCTCAATCGTGCGGACGCGGCGCTCGCCGGTGCCGAGGCGCAGCGTCAGGAAGTCGCTGTGCGTGCGACGGCGCTCCCACAGGCGCGCGGGGTCGCTGATCAGGGTGGGCAGGGCGTCGAATGCGGGAGCGTTGACTCGCGCTTCACGCTTGAGTCGCTCGTCGTCCTCGCGGTAGTGGCGACGGTTGTCGTCGAGGTATTCGAGATAGGCGTCGCGCTTGTGCTCGCGCTCGCGGCGGGCTTTGCCACGCTGGGTGAACAGTAGGACGACACTCGCGAGCACCGTGACGATCATCATGAGCGCCCCGACGGCGGCGAACGGTGATCCGCGGAACAGCATCATCACGGTCATGGATGTCGCGGCGCCCAGGAGGGGCACGAGCGTCAGCAGGTTGGTTTTGCTTCCCTCTTGGTCGATGACGGGTGCGCGTTCGAGTTCGTGCTTTTCACCGAGAGCAAGTGGCTGAGTGGAGCGTGCGGGGCGGTGGACGACGTCGTACGTCATGCGGAGCCTCCTTCGACGGCGATGCGTCCGGCGCGAGACAACCTCATGGCTCGGGCGGTCAGCGTGAGGATCTCTGCCGTCTCGCGTTCACGCAATGAGGCGAACGAGGTGGGCTGCCCGTGCGAGAGAGTCGGCGCGTGCCGCAGTGCGCACGCGTCTCTCCCGAGCTCTCTGCGCTCGCGTCGGCGCAACCTCGCCGGTTCGTTCATCACCTCGACGAAAGGCAGGTTCGGGTGGAGGTGCCTCAACAGCGAAACGAAAGACCGGGCAACCCCTTCCTTGTTTGCGTGCCGATCGGTGACGACGACGGCGGCGTGAGCACTCGCGAGAGCTTCAACCGTTCGCGCATCTTCCAGCCCGGGCGGGGTGACGACGACGGTGACACCGCAGTGCCGGGTGCACCCGGCCACGAGGGCGTGGACGGCGGCACCGTTGAGGTCGGCTTCGCCAGGAGGTTTGCGCATGATGACGACGTCGTCGTGCGGCTGAAGGCGCATGGTGCGACGAAAGTCGTCGCGCGTTGCCGGCTCGTTGACGGCGAGTGCCCCTAAGGCGGTGGCGGGGGTGAGCGCCGGTCTGTCGTCGTCTCCACGTGGGCCTCCGGGCGACTCCGCGAGATCGATGGTGGCGACCAGGTCGTCGCGCAGCGTGTGTACGCCGAGCGTCAGGCCCATCCCGACGGTGGACGCCCCGCTGCCCTCTGAGGGTGAACACACGACGATGCGTCGGCCGGTGGCGATGGGATGCTGGATGTCGGCGGCTGCCGCAACGAGCGTCTGGGGAAAGGAGTCGCGTCCGATCAACCTGCCGGTGGCGGCGAGGGCGGCCCGCAGGCGGGGCCCGACGGGGTGTTCGAGGGGCGTGGCGTGACGGTCGGAGCGGCGTGCGGGCATACCTTCTCCCTCGGGACGGGTCACTTCTGAAAGGTCTGGGTGAGAGCGGAGTAGACGCCGAAGTGTCCGACGAGCATCGGCACGACGAGGAGGGCGACCCCCGCTTCGATGCGATCGGCCAGAAGTCGGCCACGAGCAGTGACGTGAGCCGGCGCTTGCAGGTGGGGGCCTGCGAGGCTGATGAGACCGGCGAGGACGAGCAGGGCGATGACGATCCCGTCTATCGTCGATCGCTCGAGATGGTCGGCGAGTGCCGCACCGACGAGGGTGAGAATCACGACGCCGGTCAACGCGAGGGGGAGTCGTTCGATGCCGAGCGGGAAGTGGCGTGATCGCAGGAGCAGCAGGATGCCCCAGGCTGCGATGAGCGGCAGGTCCCAACGCCAGGTCGCGTTCACCCCTCGCGTGACGACGGCAGCCGCGACGACGCTCGAGCCGGCGAACCACAGGAGCGATGAGGCGAGCGCGCGGTGCGCAGTGGCGAGAACGGTGACGACCACGTCGCGCCGCAGCGTCGCGCCGTTGCTCCTCGCATCGTCGAGTGCGTTCAAGCCGGCGAGCGCTACCGCGATGCGTGGCGCGAGGCCGAGGAGGAAGGCGCATGCGACGCCGACGCACGCCGCGCCGGTGCGATGATCCACCGGCAGACGCCAGGCTCCCGCCCACGTCACGGCGACGAGGACGATCGTCGAGATGAGCACTACCGCCCCGCGATAGGAACGGCGATGGATTTCGCGCGCCAGTTGGACGCCGCCGATCACCGCAGCCGCAATAATGATTGTGTGCGGAGCATCGGGCCGAACTGAGTGTGCGTAAAGGCCAGTGGCGACGAGGGCTGTGGTGCACAGGGCCATGCTGTGCACGGTGAAGCGCCGGGACAGTGCGGCGGCACCCAGCAGGCAGACGACGACGAGGACGGCCGCGCCACGACCGAGGAACTCAGGGCGCCAGGTGGAGAGCAGCCACAACGCAATGACGAAGCATGACGCGCCCAGCGCGGCGCTCACGAGTCCGGGAGCGCTCCACCGGTTCTCGGTGTCCAACGGGGGAAGCTCGTCCTCGACGACATCGGCCACATCGAAAACGATGGGCTCCGGTAGCGCGTCCTGCGTGCTGGTCAGGTAGAGCCATGCGCCGTCGGCGATGTTCTCGTCGGCCAGAGTCGAGCGCTCCGACAGGGCGGGCCCGCCCATTCGGTTGAGTACCGTGCGCGTCGCTTCGTCGCTACCTCGGCGCGGGTCGCCGACGATTTCGCTCAGGCGCGGCAGGATCGTCGCGATGGGCTGATCGCTGGGCAGGAGCAGCTCGGCGTTCTTGCCGACCCCGGAGACGGTGACGCGGGTGAGAGTGGGGGCCATGGCTACCTGGTGCTTCCTGAGGTCGAAGTCGTACCGGCACGGCTCGTCATCGATGATGCCGGTGAGGGCGCGTGCGAATTCGTCACGACGGGCGCGTTGCGCTGACGTTCCTGCTGAGCCTGCTTGTCGAGAAGGTTTGCGACGAAGGACGTGGCGACGCAGCCCGCGCAGAGCACGGCGGCGGCGATGACGCCGAACACGAGTGGCTTGACGTGGTCTTGGGCTTGTCGGCGCCAACGCTCCGGCCCGAAGAAGAAAGCGTTACGCAGGCGACCACGACGCAGGTTGACCGATTCGACGATCTGCTGGTCGAACTTGCGCACACCCGATCCTTCCCCGCGACGACGACGCCTCTGACTCGCGCATCGTAGGCGACCTCTCGGGGTGGCGACCAATTGCGGTCGCTCGCGTTTTGAGTTGATATTTCAACCATTCCCGCCTGCGCCCGCCAGAAGGTGGACTGTGTATCCATCCGATTGATTTCGCCCCTATGGATCGGTTTGTATAGTCACCGAGAGGCGTTTCCGTCCGCGTGAGTGGGAACGCAAGTTCGAGGAGGGATGGCAAACATGAAGTTCGACATGGGTAGTGACGCTCTGGGAACGCTGACGAAATCGACGGGAGGTTCTTCCGACGAACTGGTCCGCCTCGTGCGCCAGTTGGTCGACGCTGCGAGTCCGATGGAGGGCAAGTTCAACGGTGCCGGGCGTGCCAAGTTCGATTCCTTCAAGCAGCGCGTCGACGAGATCACGAACGACCTGAGCAGTTCGCTGTCGGCCATCAACCAGGGCCAGAGCGAGATGAACACCGCCACGCAGACCGGTGACCAGGACGCGGCAGATGACTGGTCGCGCAGCGAGGGCAACGCCAACTTCGATGGTGCGCGCTTCAGCGCCAACCGCTGACCGGACGAGAGAGGACTGACAACGCATGGCAACTTCTGACCGTATTTCTTTCGACACCGACGCGTCGTCGAATGTTCAGGGCGACATCCAGAGCATCGTTGCGCGCTTGGAGACGCTGATGAGCGAGCGTGACCGTCAGGTCTCCACGGCGATGTCCGACTTCCAGATGGACGGCGCCTCTGACGAGTACCAGCACGTCGAGACTCGCTGGAAGAACGCCTCGACGGAGGTCAAGGGCATCATTGCCCTCGTGAAGTCGACGCTGTCGACCAACGACCAGACGGCCACGACGACGCAGTCGAAGACGCGAACGGCCATTTCGAACATCGGGTGATGCGGCGCAGACGCGTGGGGCTCGGTGCGGAGATGCTCCGCCCCACGCGTCTCAGTCGTGGTCGTGCGGCAGGGAGGGAACACCGTGAGTTATGACGTGGATGTCAGCCAGTGCAATGTCGTGTCCAACAACGTCGCGACGGACATGAAGGATTACGACGCGGCGAACAAAGCGATGGGCAAAGCCACGCAGGCTGCCGCGACGGATTCGAAGTCAACCCTTGTCGCCACCGCGATCAACGGCTATGTAGCGCACGCCTACAACACGGACGTTCAGTCGATCAGCACGCTGACGAACAACGCCCGAAGCGGCTTGGCCGAAGCCTTGGGCTACATCGCGTCGGGCGACGACGAGATGGCACATTCCTCGATTGTGTCGCTCGACAAGACCGACGGGGCGGGAGACAACGTACCGAAGGGCACACCCGCCCAGGCACCTGCTGCGAAGGGAAACGGCAGTGACTGATTCAGGCCTCTATCCGGGCAAGCTGCCGGTCCTGGCGAATGCGGCAGGGCTCGAGACACAGGCGAAGGAGATTCGCACCCAGGGTGCGAAGATTTCGACGACGGCCACGACGATCCACAAGGAGTGGCAGAAGCTTGCGGCGCATTTCAAATCGCCTGACACCGCGACTCTGACGGCTGCGCTCAAGCCCGGCATCACCGATGGTGACTCGGTCAAGACAGATGCCGAGACCGTTGCCAAGGCGCTGGAGGCGTACGCGAAGACGGAGCGCACGCTGCAGGCGCGCAAGACGACGCTGTTGACCGACATCGCCAACTTCGACAAGTCCATCGAGGGCGATGACGAGTGGAAGAAGGACGAGGACAAGGTCAAGGCGCAGCAGGCCCTTGTCGGGCGTATGAACCAGTTGGCCGCTGACCATACGGCGGCCGAGATCACGTGTCAGAACGCGATCGCTGCGATCTACGGAGGTGTGCGCTACCGCCAGCAGGGAGCTGACGGCGCTGAAGCGCCGAACGGTGAGCAGCATTACGGCTACACGAAGGAAGTGCTCGACTCGGCGGCAGGTGCCGGTGACCTGCCCTGGGCGAAGGTGGCCGAGTGGGACAAACCGTGGTACCGCGACGTGTGGGACGGTGTGAAGTCGTTCGGGTCGGGGTTGTGGGAGAGCGTCAAGGGAACGGTGACGGGCCTGAAGGCCATGCTGAATCCGTTTGACTGGAAAACGTTCTCGAGCACGTGGAAGGGGGTCGGCACCCTTGCCCTCGACGTAGCCGTGGCGACGAGCCCAGTGGCCACTGTGCTCATGCCGGAGCGGGCGAAGGAGTCGCGGACGCGGCTCAAGCAGGTTGGCACCGCTCTGCTGAACGTCGAGGAGTGGAAGCGCAACCCGGCCAAGGCGGCGGGCATGCTGACTGGTGATGTTCTGCAGACACTCATCCCGGGCGTGGGTGGTGGCCGAGCAGTGGTTGTCGCCGGTAGGGCCAGCAGGGTCGTCGGCCGAGCCGGTCAGGTTGCCACGAAGTTGGGAGCCTCTGAACGCGTCGTCAAGACGTCAACGGACGCGGTGACCAAGACGATGAACACGGTTGCGTTCAAGATCGATGATGTGGGTCACGCAACGCGTCAGGCGGGTTATCGCGTCACCAACCCAGTGATGGATCGCGTGGTGCCGCATGTCGATCGCGCTCGCGCCACGATCACGAGATTCAACAACCAGGTGTCCCCCTATGTTCGAGCGGCGGGCGACGCGGTTGTGGAACCGTGGGAGCGTAAGTCATCAACCGCTCACGCTGTGAGCAACCAGAACGGTACCGCGGCGGTGCGCCGGGGCGCTCCGGGTGGCATCCCCGGCTTCGGCCCGGAGCGTGACTTCGCGACCCTTCTCAAGACGCGTCAAGAGCAAGTGGCGACGACGCGTCCGCCGGGTGGTGGTTCCGGTAGCGGCAATGGACACCTGCCGGCCGCAGCCGATCCGAGCTATGTGCCGAAGGAGGGCGAGGTTCTTCTCCGCCCTCGTGACAAGTGGAGCGAGGGGCAGAGGGCGGAGTTCACCAAGAAGGTGGACGGTCTCAACGACGCAATCGACAAGAAGGGTGATGTCACCTATGTCAAGGAGAAGGCGCCCCGCACGTCCACCCGTGCGCGGGTGATGTCAGACTTTGCGGATAGGGCGTACGCGCAGCGTGTTTCGGGGGGATCGATGCCGAGGGAATTCGAGCGCATGAAGGTTCCGGCCGATGTCCACGCGAAAATCGAGGCTGCGGCTGTGAGGGCTGAAAGCAGTCGTGTTGGTTCACTCAGTAAGAGCCAGTACGAGGGCATCATTCGCGAGGAGTTGCGTAAGTACGATCTCGATCACACGCGTGATTTGCAGGTGGGCGGCTTGGATGATGCGGAGTCGAATATGCAGTGGTTGGAGCGTTCGGTGAATCGTAGTGTTGGTGCGCAGTTGCGTAATCAGGGGCGGCGAGTTGTGAATCCTTTCGTCAAGAGCGAAAGATACGACGTGCCGGGTACGGGTACGCAGGTCACTGAGTTTGTGGCGGGGGCGGCGCGGTGAGTTGGTTTCGCGGTATCAAGTGGGAGGAGTACAGCCAGGTTCCCCCGGCGACGTTGGCGTGTGTGGATGAGGCCCTGTCGTTGTGGGATCGGAGCATTTCAGCACTCGCGAATGAGTATTTGGGTCCGGAGATTCGTTCTGAGTTGGCGACCGAGGCCGGTTTCTTTGAGGGGTGCCGCAACGTGGCGATGTTGGCGACGGTGATGGGGCAGCGGGAAGTTGCTGTCGCGTTGATGCGCGCTCGGGCGACCTATGAGGAAGGCATTCCTGGCATTCATGCGCGCGGGTTGAGCAGGGGCGCGCTTCATTGGTGTGCTCAGGTGTTGAGCTTGCCGGGTTGGGAGCGGTTGTTTTTTGATCCGTGCGATGCGGATGATCTGGGGCTGGAGCTGACGTCTGAGATTCTTAGCTTTCCGGTGACTCAGTACTTCATTGCTGGCTCTGATGCGACCAGGGATTCGTATTGGTCGAGCGATCAGGTAACGAGCATGAGGTATTTGTTGCAGGACATGGCAAAGATGGCTGCGTATCGTTTTTGGCCTGCGTATAACGATTTGGGGTTGTCGGCTCAGGATTTTGAGGATGAGTTGGTGGCTGATGCGGGGTTGTTGCGGCGGGTGTTGGGGTTGAGTTCGGCGTTGCCGGTTTTTGAGGTGGATGAGCGCGTGGATTTGCCGGATGGGTTCAAGGGTTTGTTGCCGTATCGGCGGATGGAGCGTACGAGTTTGGCTCGTCGTCGTGCGGTGGGGAAGTTGCCTCCTGCGGAGGTTTCGGGTGCGAGTGTGCCTGCGGGCCCGTATGGGTCGGCGCGGCATGAGGCGTGGTTGGAGCAGGAGCGTCAGCGCAATCTCTGAGGTGGCCCATGAGTGATGGGGTGTTGTGTGCGTTCGCTCTCGATCGCCCGCGTGATGTGCAGGTTGGCGGTTTGGATGATGCGGAGTCGAATGTGCAGTGGTTGGAGCGTTCGGTGAATCGTAGTGTTGGTGCGCGGTTGCGTAATCAGGGGCGGCGAGTTGTGAATCCTTTCGTCAAGAGCGAAGGATTCGACGTGCCTGGTACGGGTACGCAGGTCACTGAGTTTGTGGCGGGGGCGGCGCGGTGAGTTGGTTTCGCGGGATCAAGTGGGAGGAGTACAGCCAGGTTCCCCCGGCGACGTTAGCGTGTGTGGATGAGGCCCTGTCGTTGTGGGATCGGAGCATTTCACGGCTGGCGAATGAGTATTTGGGTCCGGAGATTCGTTCTGAGTTGGCGACCGAGGCCGGTTTCGCTGAGGGGTGCCGCAATGTGGCGATGTTGGCGACGGTGATGGGGCAGCGCGACGTTGCTGTCGCGTTGATGCGTGCCCAGGCGACCGAGGATCAGGGCAAGGATGGTCTGGTGGCGCGCGGGATGGAGCGCGGCGCGCTTCATTGGTGTGCTCAGGTGTTGAGCTTGCCGGGTTGGGAGCGGTTGTTTTTTGATCCGTGCGATGCGGATGATCTGGGGCTGGAGCTGACGTCTGAGATTCTTAGCTTTCCGGTGACTCAGTACTTCATTGCTGGCTCTGATGCGACCAGGGATTCGTATTGGTCGAGCGATCAGGTAACGAGCATGAGGTATTTGTTGCAGGACATGGCAAAGATGGCTGCGTATCGTTTTTGGCCTGCGTATAACGATTTGGGGTTGTCGGCTCAGGATTTTGAGGATGAGTTGGTGGCTGATGCGGGGTTGTTGCGGCGGGTGTTGGGGTTGAGTTCGGCGTTGCCGGTTTTTGAGGTGGATGAGCGCGTGGATTTGCCGGATGGGTTCAAGGGTTTGTTGCCGTATCGGCGGATGGAGCGTACGAGTTTGGCTCGTCGTCGTGCGGTGGGGAAGTTGCCTCCTGCGGAGGTTTCGGGTGCGAGTGTGCCTGCGGGCCCGTATGGGTCGGCGCGGCATGAGGCGTGGTTGGAGCAGGAGCGTCAGCGCAATCTCTGAGGTGGCCCATGAGTGCTGGGGTGTTGTGTGCGTTCGCTCTTGATCGCCCGCGTGATGTGCAGGTGGGCGGCTTGGATGATGCGGAGTCGAATATGCAGTGGTTGGAGCGTTCGGTGAATCGTAGCGTTGGTGCGCAGTCGCGTGATCAGGGGCGGCGAAATGTCCAATCCCCTTCTTCAGGAGAAGAGAGTACCGAGGGCGGGGGAGAGGACCCGTTCAGCGAACGGCATTCGAGGTGGAGGTGAACGCTCGTGCGACGAGTGGCCGACTCAGCGCGGGAAAGATCCGTTTGCTTCCTTGGTCCGGTCGGGCGGCGAATCTGTCCCGGCGTGTGGGTGCCACCCTGCTAGTGTCGGCTTTCCGGCCCAGCGGCGTTCCGAGTTCGCCCGGCCGACCCAACTGCCCGCAACACGAGAGGTTCTCATGTCGTTGACACTCACGGCCACCGACGCCGACACGCGACCTTACGAGGCGACTCTCCTCGACGGGGTTCTCTCCGAACGCAACGTTGCTGGAGCGACGTTCAACAACGGGTTGCTCCGCTTCCACAACGCGGCATCTGCCGAACTCGCGCAGCAGAACCTGTACGAATTCTTCGGCGATCGCGCGAGTGAGCTCACCCCCTTCGCCTTCGACTGGCGCGGCCGTCACTTCTGCCGGGTGCAGCTCGACGGCGAAGACATGGCGCTGCGGGCGGACAGTGCGTTCAATGAAGCGAGCCCCCTCACCGACTACGCCGGTACCGTCGCTTTCCTCCTCGACGACCCCGGGGCCGTCGAATTCCTTGAAGAAGCAGTGATGCAAGAAGCCTTCGCAGCCCTGCAGATCTTCGGCCTGCGATTCACCGACTGCATCGGCCTGAAGGTTCCTGCGTTCCTCGGAGGCGAAGAAACCATCGCCAACATGGAGGTCAACGACATGGACGTCTACTGGAGCTTCAACGCCCAGGTGTACAACCAAGTGAAAGACACGCCTCCCGGAACGCCGATCCGCCTCGGGTGACCGGCGCTCCCCATGCCCACACATCACGTCGACGAGGAGATACCAGCATGATCGACGACCAGCAGCTCCTGGCCAACCTTGAGCGGATCGCGACGCGCGAGGAACTCGTCTGGAACGATGCTGCCGATCCGGATGAGCTCGAGAGCCTGGAGGCATCCCTCGGAATCGAGGTTCCGAGCGCGTACCGAAGGGTTCTGGAGTGGCACGACGGCACCGACGATCGTGAATTCTGCTCGATCGAGGAGTCCGTGGAGGCAGCCGAAGAACTCCTCGAGTTGTGGGAAGACGTCGTCGAGGAGGGCAACCTCGCCCCGAGCGAGCGCAACATCGAACCCGGCACCGGACGCGTCAAGGACGGTGACTTCGTCAAGGGGTGGGTGCCGTTCTACGACTACGGGACCGGAGCGTTCGACCTGCTCGACTGCAACCCCGGCCCGAACGGCTCACACGGTCAGGTCATCCACTACGACCCGGATGGCACGAACGCTGTCACTCACCCTACGCTCGCAGCCTGGGCAGCCGAGCGCGCCGCACACTGACGGCGACCCCCACCTGCGCATCGCCCGTGCTTCGTGGCGATGCCGTCACCACACTGGAGAACTGCACCATGGCGTCGCACCACCTAACCGTCTTCGGTAACGAGGTTGCCCTCGATGGCCGCTCCATCGATGTTCCCGCGGGAGCCAACCCGCACACCATCGCCGTGCGAGCCGCCAAGGAGATGGCGAGTGCTGAATCGAAACCCGGCGAGAGCGTGCACATCGAAGTACGCAACGATCAGGGAGTGTTTCCCCTCGTCATCACGGATGGTGAAGTGAGCGCAGGCCGCGTCGAACCGACCGCGTCCGACGCAGGGTCCGCGGACACGGGCGAACCTGCCAACTCGCGCGGGATCGAATCTGCCATCGAGCCTTCCCGAGCAGAGCCAGCCGCCGGCACTATGCAGAGTCTCCACTCGGCCGAGGGCGCGAGTACGCCAAGAGCACCAGAACCGGCGGATGATGACGCGCCGGCGGCCACTGGCTGGAAGGGCGGTGGCGACATCGTGACGTCCCTGCGCTCGGCGTGGGCGGCCAACGCCGAAGTCCGCCCCCTGCCAGGCCCGCAGCCGGCCGCGAAGGCGTCCGACGTATCTCAAGCGACACCTGTGTTCGCTCCGCCAGAGCCGCGCGCGCCTGAGGCACACCAGCCCTTTGAGCACACGTTCATCGAGAAGCACCGCACCGAGACGCCCACCCCAGCCCCCGTCGGCGGATTCGCGGGCGTGCTCGCCCAGTTCGGCATTGGTGGCCCGAGCCAGGCACAGCAGGCCGAGGAAGCGGACAAGATCGCCGTCTCGAAGGTGTGGACCCGACCCAAGGGCATTGCCGTCGCCAACGGTAAGGGCGGCTCAGGCAAGACGCCGACATCGCTGTACCTTGCTGCGATGTTTGCTCGCCTCGGGGGCGGCATGGTGTTGGTCGACGACAACAACACCTTCCGCGGTGCCGCCGGCTGGCAGACGGAGAACGCCGCGCACGGTGCCACGAAGGAAGACCTCATCGCCGCGCTACCCACCTTTGACGGGTCGGAGCGCGCGGCTGACATGGCGCGCTTCACCCACCACCAGACGACGGACCGTTACGACGTTCTGCAGTCCCGCCCGCAGAAGCTGGCGCGCGACCAGGCGCTCGACGACGCTGAGTTTGATGCGATCCAGGAGTTGCTTCGTCGTTTTTATCGGGTTGTCGTGTTCGACTCCGGCAACGACGAGTCGGCACCGAACTGGCTGCGCATGATCCATCACAGCGACGCGCTCGTCGTGCCGACTGCCACCACGCCGAAGCACTGCGAATCAGCGAAGCTGCTGCTCGAGGCGCTCACGGCCGCCGGCGGGCACGGAGCCGAACTGGCGCGAAACGCGGTCATCGTCGTGTCGCACGCCTCGACGAACGACCCAGCACCCGAGCAGGTTGCCCCGCGGTTCGAGGGCATGGCCCGTGAGGTGCTGACCATCCCGCACGACCCGGCGATGGCGCGCGAATGGTTGAGGTGGGACGACCTGGCTCCGCGCACGCAACGCGCGTGGCTCGCCGTTGGTGCAGCAATTGCCCGTGGCCTCGAGGATTGACCTGTGACGCGTCTCGACCTGGTCGTCGAGGGCGGGCGAGCCCTCGTTGACGGAACACCGCTTGAGCTTCCTCCCGGCGCGGATCCAGCCGCGGCCCTCGTGGCTCACGCGCAGGACCGAGCTCGAATCGAGGGGCCGGTGTTGGCGCACCTGCGCGACGGAGCGGGCACGGATGTGTGGGTGAACGTGGGTGCGGACGGTGCAGTGACTCCGGCGGAGGAGCCGAACCTGGACTCTGACCCGGTGTCGGCACCCCCGACAGCCCTGAGTGCGTGGAGCACCGAGCCGCGGCAGCCGGGCGGGCGTGGCTGGAGCAATCGGTTCAAGCGCGATGACGTGGCACCTTCGCGGCGCGCCCTGCTCGTCGGCGGCAGCGCGATCGGTGCGCTTGCACTGGCGGGCGGCGGGTGGGCTCTCGCCACTGCAGGCGATGACGAGCGGCCCCCGGAACCAGCCTCGTCGACACCCTCTCGCTCGGTGATACTTCCTAACGGGCAGAACGCACCTGCGGGATGGCTGGAGCAGGCAGTTTGGTCGGTCGAAGATGTCGCCGATCCGAAGCCGCAGGTCGATGTGCGTGACGGCATGTTCGCCGTGCTCACCCAGCCTCCGGGCACCGGAGCCGTCGAGGTCGTGGTGGCAGGTGCGCGCGATGGCCGCAGACGGTGGAGCAAAACGCTCGAAGTAGGCGAGATCGTCACGGACGGCCCGTTCATCCTGAACCGGGACGGCAAGCTCATCGTCTTCGTGGCGACGCCGAAGCGCCTTCTCGGCTGGGAGCTTCGAACCGGTGTTTCCTTCGCGGATCACGCCTTCACCACGGAGGACGCGAGTGTCGGTTTCGGCTTGTTGGGTGCCTGGATCGGCACCGGCGGACGGCGGTTCTACGGGTTGACGAAGAAAGGCCTGGCTCCGTTCGACATCCCGGACAAGGCATCGTGCTTCGGCACAATCGGTGACCGCATGTTGGTGGTCGATTCCGGGGCGCAGGCATGGAAGCTCGAGTCCGGGAAGCCAGAGCCCGAGCCCGTCAAGTTGCAGGGCCCCAAGGACGCCACGCCCGGCGGGGTGGTCGCTGTCACGGACGAAGTGCTCATTCTGGCGTGGAACACTTGGCGGAACGTAGCGCTGCGGGCGTACGACCTCAAGACGCTCAAGCCCCGCTGGACGACGCCGTCGGAGCCGCGCTGGGAGGCATACCTCGGTACGGCTCGGATTGCGCCTGACCAGACTTGGGCCACTGTGGGAAACCGCCGTGTTGATCTCACCTCGGGCAAGGCATCCGTCATCGCAGCCAAGTGGACGCCTGTCGCCATCTCGGACGGCTTCGCGTGGGGTGACGATGGTTCATACATCCTCGCCTGTGACAGATCGGGCGAGCTCGTGTCGGGGAAGCCGACACACCGGTCCAACGAGACCGTCATCGTTGTGGCCGGGTACGGCGATCAGGCGTTCGCCACGTCCGCTGCATACGGAACGCCGACGTTGTATTCGCTGAACCGCGCTGTGTGACGGGTCGATGCGTGCGTCGGCCGACTGATGGCGCAGACTAGTTTCCCGCTCCCGAGTCCATCGATGGGTTCACGAGAGCTGGGACGGACCCGGCGTTGGAGATGTCCCCATGCGGCGAAGGGCAACTCGGTCGTCGCGTGCACCAAGCCACCTCGACGTAATTGACAGACGCGAGGGGCGGTCCGGCACCGATCGGTTCGTCAGCTGACGTTTGGTGGTGAACAAGCACGGCTCGACGTGAGCAGCATCTGTGCCACACCGCAGCATCGCTCGAAGGAACCCCGCCGCGAGCGACGACGTCGTAGGTCGAGACCGCAAGGAGAATCACAGCTGCGCTGCACGCCCGCGCCCGTGATCCGTATCCTTGACTCGACGCAGGGGAGGAGCAGGCATGGGTGAGATGTTCGCGGGCCGGTATGAGCTGGTCGACCAGATCGGCGAAGGCGGCATGGGGTCCGTCTGGCGCGTCCACGACCACAAGTCGCGTCGTCTCGTCGCCGCCAAACTGCTGCGCCAGTCGGACGCAGGCTCTCTCCTGCGCTTCATGCGCGAGCAGGGCATGCGCATCGAGCACAGCCACGTCGTCACGCCGCTCGGCTGGGCCGGTGAGGACGGGCGTGTCATCTTCACGATGCCCCTCATCGACGGCGGCTCCATCTCCGACCTCATCAAGGATCACGGCGCGCTGCCGTACCCGCTCGTCGCCGAACTCATGCGCCAAATGCTCGACGGCCTCGACGCCTGCCACAGCGCCGGCATCGTCCACCGCGACATCAAGCCGGCCAACATCCTGCTCGAAGCCACCGGAATGGGCGTGCCCTCGGCCTGGATCACCGACTTCGGCATCGCCGTCAGCGTCGACGCACCGCGCCTCACGAGCAACGAGATGGTTCTCGGAACGCCGGGCTACATGTCGCCCGAGCAGGCCAAGGGCGACGATCCCGACCCCCGCCAGGATCTGTACTCCGCCGGCATGATGGGCATCCACATGCTCACCGGCGTGCGCCCGGGCAACACCACGCGCACCCGACGCGACGACCTTCCGCCGCGCCCCGCCGACGTGCCGGACTCGCTGTGGAACGTCCTCGTCGCACTGGCCGACCCCGTCGCCAGCAGGCGTCCCGCCAACGCTCGCGACGCCATGTCCTGGCTCCTGCTCCCCGAGAACGCCTGGCACGACGCGGCCGCCCGCAACATCCCCGACCGTCTGCCCCCGATGGAGTCCTCGGGCGACTTCGTCCAGCTCCACGCCGGAGCCGCCGCCCGCGCCCTCGATGGCTTCACTGACTCCTCCGCCGCGCCGCAAACGCTCATCGACGGCGCGCCGGTGCCGCAGCGCCGCAAGGTCAAGACGTGGATGGCGGCGCCCGCCTGCCTGCTCGCCGCCCTCGTCGCCGGCTTCGCGCTCTGGCAGCCCTGGGGTGCCGGCGACGGCGCGTACGACGCCAACCACGCCAGCACCGGGGGCACCTGCTACTTCAGCGATGCCGGGTCCGTGGCCACGACGTCGAGCGGCAAGCAGCTCACCTGCACCTATCAGGACGACGGCAGCTACATATGGCAGAAGGCGGACTGATCACCCGCCCCTGGCGTACGACGCAGCGCCCGAGCCGAAACCGGATCGGGCGCTGCTTTCATGTGGGAAGCGTGGCGGTCAGGAGTTATCGCGGCGCCACAGAACGAAAGCCAACCCGGCCACCGCGCCCAGGCCGAGCACGAGCGCTCCACCCCAGAGCAGCGGGTTCGAACCCGAGGTGCCCTCGGTGCTCAGGGTGGCAGGGGCCGGCTGTGCGACGTCCATGGCGGGGCCCTCGTTGGCGTTGCCCTGCACGCGCACCGAAATGACCGACGGAATCGTCTTCGACTCGTCCAGCTTGTCCGAGGACGACGACGGCGTGACGTCGAGTGCCACGTAGTACCAGCCCGGCATCGCCTGCCACTGCACGCTGTCGTCGCCGCCCGTCTCGCGGTCGGCGTTGCCGTAGTCGATGGGAGCCGTGTAGGCGCCGAGCTGCTTCGGGTCGGTGCCCGAGGAGGTCGACTTGAACAGGTACCCGGTGTTCGAACCGGAGCCCGAGACCGTCACCTCGTTGAGCGCGGGGTTGTAGACCTGCAGATCGAGGTTCATGTCCTGCGTCGGGTTGTAGCCGCTGCCGTTCTTCGGCACTTCCCAGCCGACGGACATGCGCTGCCCCCAGCTGAGGTGGACGCGGAAGAACATGCGGCGTCCCGGCTGCGCCTCGACCGTGTACCCGCCTTCCGAACTGGGCAGCGTCGTGGCGTTCGCGAAACCGGCGCCCGGTTCCATCGCCTGCGAGGCGTCGAGGGGCTGGGTGGAGAGGGCCTCGACGTCACCGCTCGGTGTCTTGACCTCGCCGTTCACCTTCGGGGTGCGAACGACCGCGATCTGCACCGGCATCGGGGTGGAGTTGTCGCCGCTGTTGGTGCGCTTCACCTCGAGCCGGTAGGACGTGGCCTTGCGACACGCGTCGGCCGAATCGCCCGAGTCCGTGATGCGCTTCGACGCCTTGGGGTCAACGGCGACGTTCGTCTTGAGCAGGCCCGGGGCGCCCGTGGTGGAAAGGGAGTCGGTGGACGTGGCGCAGGTCGTCTCGCCGTCCGGCGTCGTTAGCTTGATCTCGAGGCCCTGCGAACCGTCGGAAACGCTCCACGCGTTGTTCTTCCAGGTGGCCGAGCCGAGCACGCCGATCTCAAGCCGCTCGCCCTCGCCGCGGGAAATGGCCGCGTAACGCGAGGTCTCGTCGACGGGCAACGTCGTCTGGTACATGCCCGGGTCGAGGGGAGTGCCGTCGCCGGAGGCCACTCGCAGGTCGATGCTCTTGCCGCCAGTGGCAAAGCCGTTGCCGTCGGCCAGCTTCGGCGCGCTCCACGCCGGTGCGGCGCTCGTCGTGGCGAGCCCGACGGTGACGGCGGTCGCTGCGAGCGCCTTCCTCGCGCGTGATGTCGTCATCCTCGTCCTCCCCGAATGTGGTGGTGACAGTGTGCCAAACCGGCGGGCCGTCCTGGGACGTTTCAGCCGCGCGGTCGGTTCCACAGGGTGTGCCACTCGACGCCGATCTCGGCGAACATCTCACGAAGCAGCGGCAGACCGATGCCGACGACGGTGTGCGGGTCGCCCTCGATGCGTTCGATGTACGGGCCGGCGAGGCCGTCGATAGTGAAGGCGCCGGCGACGAACAGCGGCTCACCTGTCGCGACGTACGCCTCGATCTCCGCGTCGGTGATCTCCGCGAAGTGCACCTCGGTGCCGGAGACCGCCCCGAACGTGGCGCCCGTGCCGTCGGCTCGGTCGTCGATGACCCAGTGCCCGGTGTAGAGGGTTGCGCTCCTACCGCGCATCGCGCGCCAGCGGGCCGCGGCGTCGTCCGCGTCGAGGGGCTTGCCGAGCGTTTGCCCGTCGAACTCGAGCACGGAGTCACAACCCAGCACGAGGGCGTCCTCGGGGGCGTCGTCCGGCACCTCGTCGGCGGCCAGCCGGGAGGCCACCGCCTGAGCTTTCGCGTTGGCGAGCAGAAGGGCGACGTCCTCGGGCGCCAACTCACCGTGAGCCTCGCGTGCCGCGGCGAGGGCAGCGTCCTCGTCCACCTCGGAGACGAGGACGTACGGCTCGACACCGGCCGACCTCAGGGTGGCGAGACGGGCGGGCGACTGCGAAGCGAGGACGAGTTGGGTCATGCGGCCAAGGCTATCGGGCGCTCAGCCGGGCAGGTTGTCGACGAAGCACCAGCGCCACTCCTCGCCAGGTTCGAACGAGCGCATCACGGGGTGGCCCGTCTCGCGGTAGTGGGCGCTCGCGTGTGCTCCGGGGGAGGAATCACAGCAACCGACGAACCCGCACGCGGTACACATGCGCAGGTGCAGCCAGGCCATGCCCTCCTCGAGGCAGGCCTGACAGCCCTCGTGGGACTGCGGGGCAGCGCAGGAGTTGTCGGCCTCGACGAGGTGCTCGCACCCGCCACGGCGGGCCTCCGGGGTAAGGAGGGGCTTGGCCTCGCCGAGAGCTGCGTCGCGATCGTCCGCCGTGAGAATCATTGACTCCTCGATGTCGAGCTGGTACAGGATGTTGTCGATCACCTCGTGGTCGACGAGGCCGTGGTCGCGCATCTCGAGCACCTTGTTGCGCTCCGCGGCGAGCATCTGCTGACGGATCTCGCGGTACTGCTGCGTCGGGCCGAGAACATCGCTGCTGCCCAGGCGCTCCCACATGAGGTTGGCGCGGCGCATGCCTTGCTTCTCGAGCGACTTCACGATCGGCTCAGGGGTGTCGGCGAGTCGTGGATCCTCGAGTGCCTTGCGCATCGCCACCTCACCGGCGTCGATGGAGGCCTGGACGACCTGGGCCGCCGCGAGGGCGTCCTCGCGCGGATCGGGGGCGTGCAGCTTCATGGCCTTCGCCACCGTGCCGAGCGTGAAGCCCTGGAGGACGAGGGTGCCGATCGTCACGGTGAGCGCGATGAAAATGAGCGTCTCGCGATGCGGGGTGGCACCCTCGGGGAGCAGGAACGCGGCGGCGAGCGTCACGACGCCGCGCATTCCGGCCCAACCGGCGACCGCACCCTCACGGAGAGAGAGGGGGCGCGAATCCCATCGCGCCACGCGGCCCAGCCACGCCGCGAAGATGATGAAGACCGGCCGGATGAACATGACCGTCGCAAGGACGGTGAGCGCGTAGGCGCTCGTACGGGCCAGGCCGATGTCGGACTCGATGACGTCGGTGATGATCGTCGCCGCCTGCAGACCGATGAGCAGGAAGACCATGTTCTCGAGGATGAACTGAACCGAATCCCAGTTCATCCGCTCCGAGACGCGAGCCTGCGGCGTCTGGATGTAGGGCGCCTTGTAGCCCAGCAGGACGGCCATGACGACGACGGCGATGACGCCCGAGCTGTGGATCTCCTCGGCGGGCAGGAAGGCCACCCACGGAGAGATGAAGCTCAGCGCGACGCTCGTCGGGGTGTCCTTGACGTGCTTTTGGATGAACGCCATGACGAGGAACGCGACGACGCCGATCGCGATGCCGCCCACCGTCGCGACGAGGAAGTCGATCCCGACGCTCAGCGGCGTGACGGACTGCTGCAGCGCGAGCGTGGCCGTGGACACGGTGACGAGGGCCGTCGCGTCGTTGAAGAGGGACTCACCCTCGAGGACGGCGACGAGCCTGCGTGGCAACCCGATGCGACGCGCGACGGCGGTGGCCGCGACGGCGTCCGGGGGAGCGACGACACCGCCCAGGGCCAGTGCCGCGGCGAAACCGATGGGCATGAGCCACCAGGAGACGAGCCCGACGACGATCGCGGTGAAGAGCACGAGCAGCACCGACAGCTGGATGATCTGGTAAACGTCGCGCCGCAGATCGACGAGCGAGATGCGCAACGCCGTCGCATACAGCAGCGGCGGCAGGAAACCGAGGAGAACGACCTCGGAGTCGAGGTGGACCTCGCCCACACCGGGGGCGTAGGAGAGCGCAACCCCGACTGCCGTCAGCAGGAGGGGACCGGAGAGCCCGACCCGCCGCGCCACGAGGCTTCCGAGAATCGTCGTGGCGACGAGGAGGACGATGGGGAGGGCGACATGCACCCGGTCATTATGACGGCTGGACGCGACCCGTCCCGCCGGTGTCCGGCGGGGGAGTCACGCGCCGGTGCGGGCGGTCAGCCGCCGATGACGCGCGGTGCACCGCGGTAAGCACGTGCGTGGTGCCAGGCCGCGGCGTGTGCATACGCTTTGTGCTTCGGGTTGCGCTCGCCGCCGTACTTGAGCGGGTCGGCCCAGTGGCCGGCCTTGACGAGACGCTCGACGAGGCTGCGGTCGCTGCCCTCGGGCAGCAGGCGCTGCAGAGCACGCGGCGGAAGCACGGTGTAGACGAGTTCGTTCTCGAGTGCAGGTGCCGCCATCGGTCGGCCCTCGACGAGATCGGTCACGAGCTGCTCGGCGATGTTCGCGCCCGATCCCGTGGCGTAGTAGCAGTTGCGTCCGTAGCGCGGGTTGACCTCGAAGAACTTGACCGAGCCGTCCCGTGGATCACGGATGGCGTCGAGGTTCGCGAAGCCGTAGTAGTCGGCCGTCTCGAGGATGCGGACGGAGGCGTCGACGACGTCGGGCATGTCCTGCACGACCTGGACGTCCGGGATTCCGAGGTACGCCGGACGCGGATCCTGCAGGAGCACCTTGGAGGTGCGCGCGAGCGTCACCTCACCGTTGCGTGCGCGGTAGATCGTGACGGAGAGGATGTCGTCACCGGGGATGCGGTCCTGCGCCAACATCTCGCCGCTGAAGCCGGCGGCGTGAAGCCGGTCGATGAGGTCCTCGAGGGCCGCGAAGTCGTCGATCTCGTAGAGCTTGCGCTTGCCCTGCATCGTCAGCTTGTTGTGCAGCGCGGAGTCAGCAGGCTTGACGATGATCGGGAACGGGAACGTCACCTCTGCTGCGCTGGGACGCCCCGCACCGAAGTCGAGCACAGCCGTGCCGGGGGTGAGGACGCCGGCCTCGGCGCAGACAGCGTTGAAGTGGTTCTTGTCCGAGATGCGCACGAGCATCTCCGGGGACTCGTGCGGGACGACGACGTTCGCGCCGAGCGAGTCGCGCTGGGCGGAGAGCATCTGCACGTAGCTGTCGTTGTTCGTCAACGGGATGACGGTGAGGTTCGGGTGCGCTGCGGCCACACGAACGAGCTCGTCCATGACGAGCTGATGGTTCGTCAGAGCCTCGTGACCGAGCACCCGCACCTCGTGGAAGAGGCTCGAGTCACCGACAGCCGGGGTGTGGAGCGGCACGATGGCGACACTCGTCAGGTCGTAACGCTCGTGGAAGGCCCGCGCCAGCGCGTACCCCGAGAGCGTGAAGTCGAGCACCACCGGCAGGACGGGCGGTGTGCCACCTTCACCCGGGGTGCGTCCGCGCGCCGGGGCGACCTTCGCCGCAGCCGTCGAAGTCACACGCTCTGCCATCGACATCGCCGAACGCAGACCACCCTTCACGAGGGAGGCGGGCGACGTCGACGAGGTCGAACCGGACGTGGGTGCAGGCGACATGCAGTCGTCCTCCTTGGCCGAATGGTGAGGGAAGCCGATTGACCGGCGCTTCTCGAGATCCGGTTCAGTTTACCCGCGGCGCTCCGCTTGGTATCGAGGACGCGCGGGCGTGCTGAGCTCCGGGCGACGGTTGACGCAGCCGTGCGAACGAGCCTCAGGCAGAGGGCAGGAGCGCATCGCGCAGGACATCGAGGCCGACACTTCCGACGTCGAGCGCGCGACGGTGGAAGGCCCTGAGGTCGAAGTCGGCTCCCTCGCGTTCGCGGGTCTTCTCGCGCAGGTCGAACCACAGGCGCTCGCCGACCTTGTACGACGGCGCCTGCCCCGGCCAACCGAGGTAACGGTCCAGTTCGAAGCGCAGGAAGCCCTCGGCCATGTCCGCGTGGGCACTGAGGAAACTCCATGCCTTGTCGTAGGTCCACTCGCCGCCGCCGACCTCGGCCGGCGCCTCGAAACCGCAGTGCACACCGATGTCGAGCACGACGCGGGCCGCGCGCAACGACTGCCCGTCGAGCATGCCGAGACGGTTGCCGTCGTCGTCGAGGTAGCCGAGCTCGGCCATGAGACGTTCGGCGTACAGCGCCCAGCCCTCGCCGTGCCCGGACGTCCAGGCGCCAAGGCGCCGCCAGCGGTTGAGCAGCCCCGAGCGGTACATCGTCTGCCCGATCTGCAGGTGATGGCCGGGTACGCCCTCGTGGTAGACCGTCGTCAGTTCGCGCCACGTGCCGAACTTCTCGACGTCTCGCGGTACGGCCCACCACATGCGGCCGGGGCGCGAGAAGTCCACACTCGGACCCGTGTAGTAGATGCCGCCCGAGTTCGTCGGTGCGATCATGCATTCGATGCGGCGCACCGGATCCGGCACGTCGAAGTGGGTGTCGGCGAGGGCGGTGACGGCCTCGTCGGCCTTCTGCTGCATCCACTCCTGCAGCGCGTCGGTACCGTGCAGCGTGTAGGCGGCACTCTCGTCGAGCGCCGCCATGGCGCCCTTGACGCCGGCCCCCGGGGCGACGCGCTCTGCGACCTCCTTCATCTCCGCCGTGATGCGCGCCAGTTCCTCCTGGCCCCAGCGGTAGGTCTCTTCGAGGTCGATGCGCGCACCGAGGAACTGCCGGCTGTGCAGCGCGTATCGCTCGGCGCCGACGGCGTCGGCCTCCCGAGCGTCAACAAGCACCTCCTCGCGCAGCTTCTCGGCCGTCTCCTCATAAGCCCGGGCGGCCTCGTCGATGGCGTGACGCAGCTCGTCGGCGAGTGCCTCGTCCTCGGTTCCGTCGACGGCCTGCTGTGTCAGCGCGTGGAAGTAGCCCTCGGGGCTGATGTGGTCAGCGCACTGCTCGATGCAGCGCTCCACCTGACGGCGCGCGGGGCGGTTGCCGGCGTCCGCTGCGACGCGCAGCGACTGCAGCCACCCGGTGAGGGCCTCCGGCACCGCGCGCATGCGCGTGGCGATGACGGCCCAGTCCTCGTCACTGTCGGTGGGCATGAGGTCGAACACGTCGCGAACGTTCTGCAGGGGCGAGGCGGTGACGTTGAGGTCGGCCAGGTCGTACCCGGCCTCGTGGATCTCCTCCGCGAGCTCGAGCCGCTCCGTCATGGCGGCAATCGTGACCTCGTCGACGTCGTCCTCGGCCGTGACCGTGCGCAGCGCGGACAGCGTCCTGCGACGCAGTTCGCTGATGCGCTCATAGCCCTCGGGGGAGAAGTCGTCGAGCATTTCGTCCTGGCCCGGAACGCCCAAGCTGGTGGCTTCGATGGGAGAGAGCTCCACCGCGGAGTCGAAGTACGAGTCGGCCAGTTCGTCGACACGGGTCATGACGCGAGGGGACGCGGAGGTGTTCATGCCACGACTGTAGGCGAGAGGTTCGACCTTGAGCCCGATCGCCTTCGGTAGTCTCGCGCCATGGCTGATGACGGGGTGCGTGAAACCTCAGCGGCGGGGCCGAACGTGCTCTCGGTGAACGTGGGGCGCCCGGAGGATTGGGATCCGAAGCAGCACCGGACGGGCATCCACAAACAGCCCGTCGGGTACCTCGAGGTGAGCGACCCCGGCCCGCGCGAGAGCGGCGGGCGCAGTGGTGTCGCGGGCGATTTCGTCGGCGACGAGAAGCATCACGGAGGCAGCGACAAGGCCGTCTATCTCGTCGCACGTGAGGAACTCGACCACTGGGAGCGCGAACTCGGCCGCTCCCTACCGAACGCCTCCTTCGGTGAGAACGTCACCACCTCGGGCATCGACCTCGACGGGGCCCTCGTGGGCACGCGCTGGCGCGTCGGCACCGCAGTGCTCGAGGCGAGCCTGCCGCGTATTCCGTGCCGCACGTTCGCCTGGGCCATGGACGTTCCGGGGTGGCTCAGGCGCTTCACCCAGCACGGGCGGGCGGGGACGTACGCGCGCGTCGTCGAACCCGGGCGCATCAGCGCCGGCGACGACATCGTCGAGGTGTACCGGCCTGCCCACGGCATCACGGTGGCCGACGTGTTCAGCGCCCGCACCACCGGTGGGCGAGACGTCCTTGCGCGGGTCGTCGAAGCCGGTGTTCTTCCGAGCGTCTATCAGCGTGACTACGAGGCCCGCCTGCGCAAGTGACGGACCGCTCGACGCTTGTCCGGGCCGACGCCAAGGGGGCTGCCACCGGTCTCGGTGACAGCCCCCTTGACTCTGCTGACGTGCGCTCAGCGCGGCAGCGTCGATTCGGCCCAACTGCGCGGACGGCCGTGACGCACGTGCGCCGGGCGGCCCCAGTAGGCGACCCCGCGGGGTGGTTCGACGGAGGCTGCTGCAGCCGCGGCGCGAGCGGTGAGCACAGCGACCACGGCGGCCAACTCCTCATCCGTCGGTGCACCCGAGACGACGCGGATCGTCGGCTCGGCAGCAAGGGTTGCGTCCGGGGTTTCGGAGGCAGGAGCGTCGTCGGTGCCCGGCCTGGGTTCGGTGTTCTCGGCACTCACAGCGGGATGTTCCCGTGCTTCTTGGGCGGCAGCTCCTCGCGCTTGTGGCGCAGGGCGCGGAGCGCCCTCGTCACCTGGACGCGCGTCTCGTGCGGCGGGATGACGGCATCGACGTACCCGCGGTCGGCCGAGATGTAGGGGTTGGCCAGGGTGTCCTCGTACTCGGTGATGAGCTCGGCGCGGCGTGCCTCGACGTCCTCGCTCGAACCCTTCTCCGCGACCTTCGCCAGCTCCTTGCGGTACAGGATGTTCGCCGCGCCCTGGGCGCCCATGACGGCGATCTGAGCCGTGGGCCACGCGAGGTTGATGTCGGCACCGAGGTGCTTGGACCCCATGACGTCGTACGCACCGCCGTACGCCTTGCGCGTGATGACGGTGACGAGCGGCACCGTCGCCTCCGCGTAGGCGTAGAGCAGCTTCGCGCCGCGACGGATGATGCCGCCCCACTCCTGGTCCGTGCCGGGCAGGAAGCCGGGCACGTCGACGAGCGTGACGATCGGGATGTTGAACGAGTCGCAGAAGCGGATGAAGCGCGCGGCCTTCTCGCTCGCGTTGATGTCGAGCGTGCCGGCGAGTTGGGCCGGCTGGTTCGCGACGATACCGACGCTGTGGCCCTCGACGCGGGCGAGGCCGCAGATGATGTTCGGCGCGAACAGCGGCTGCACCTCGAGGAAGTCGGGGCCGTCACCGGCGTCGTCGACGATGTGCGCGATGACGTCGTTCATGTCGTACGCGAGGTTGGCCGAGTCGGGCACGAGCGTGTCCATCGCGCGGTCGTCGTCGTTGATCTCGAGGTCGGCCTCGGCGTCGAACGTGGGCGCCGCGTCCATGTTGTTGCTCGGCAGGTAGGACAGCATCGACTTCACGTACTCGATGGCGTCGTCCTCGTCGGTGGCCATGTAGTGCGAGACACCCGAGCGCGAGTTGTGGGTGTGCGCGCCGCCGAGCTCCTCGAAGCCGACGTCCTCACCGGTGACCGTCTTGATGACGTCCGGGCCGGTGATGAACATGTGTGAGGTCTGGTCGACCATGACGGTGAAGTCGGTGATGGCGGGGGAGTACACCGCGCCGCCGGCGCACGGGCCCATGACGAGCGAGATCTGCGGGATGACGCCGCTGGCGTGGACGTTGCGCCGGAAGATCTCGGCGTACATGCCGAGCGCGACGACGCCCTCCTGGATGCGTGCGCCGCCGGAGTCGTTGATGCCGATGACGGGCGCACCCAGCTTCATCGCGAGGTCCATCACCTTGCAGATCTTCTCGCCGAAGACCTCGCCGAGGGAGCCGCCGAAGACTGTGAAGTCCTGGCTGAAGACGCAGACCGTACGGCCGTCGACGGTGCCGTACCCGGTGACGACGCCGTCACCGTAGGGGCGCGACTTGTCCTGACCGAACTGCGTCGAGCGGTGACGGGCGAGGGCGTCGAGTTCGACGAACGATCCCTCGTCGAGCAGCCGCTCCACGCGCTCACGCGCGGTGAGCTTTCCCTTGGCGTGCTGCTTCTCCACGGCGCGAGCCGAACCGGCGTGAACCGCCTCTTCCGTTCGGTTGGCCAGGTCCTGCAGACGACCGGCCGTGGTGTGCAGGTCCATCGAGGTGTCCGGGGGCACGTCTTCCAAGGTCATGGGCCACACCCTAACCTGGGGTCGTGACCTCGGAAGTGAACTTGTCAGTAGGCTTTTCACCCCGCCTGGCGCGGAATTTGAGTCGCGCGGGGTGGGCCGGCGAGTTGCTCGACGAGGTCGACTCGACGAACGCCCGAGCCATGGGGAAGCCCCAGCCCTGGGCCCTCGTCGCGGCCCATCTGCAGACCTCCGGCCGGGGCCGTCTGACCCGTTCGTGGCAGGCGCCGGCGGGTTCCGCCGTCACGATGTCGATGACGCTGCCGCTCCCGGCCGACGTCGCCACCTGGGGGTGGGCTCCGTTGTTCGTGGGTGACGCCGTTCGCGAGGCCCTCGTCGACCTCCTGGGGGACAAGGGCGTCGGGCGCGTCGGAACGAAGTGGCCCAACGACCTGCTCGTGCGCGACCCCGACGGCACCTGGCGCAAAGTCGGCGGCACCCTGTGTCAGATGACGCGTTCGGCGGACGGTACGCCGCTCGTCGTCGCGGGCGTCGGACTCAACGTCAGCCAGGAGCGTGAGGAATTGCCCGTCGAGACGGCCACGTCGCTGCGCTGTGCCGGGTACGACATCGGGCGCGAAGCCGTCATCGCGGCCGTGGCCGCCCACGTCATGGCGTCGGCTGTGACGTGGGGGAGGGCTTCCGGCCACGAAGTCGCCGCGCTGCGGAAGCGGATGCGGGATCACTGCCTCACCATCGGTGCCGACGTCGACATCCACACCCCCGACGGGGCGGTGCATCGCCGGTGCGCCACCGGCATCGACGACGAGGGCCAGCTTGAAGCCGTGCCGCTCGGCGAGCAGGCCGACTCGCCAAATAGGATGGCGTACTCGGTGGCCGACATCGTCCATGCGCGGCTGCACCGCAGCGACGATCTGAGAACGGGCCAGTGATGAGCGAGATCCCCCACCAGTTCACCGCCGATGACTCGACGTTCATCGACGGTATCGAGCGCATCCTCATGGGGAGCTCGCGTCGTTACCGACGTCGTGAACTCTCCGAACACGCGGGCGTCGACCCCGAGGAGACACGCCGCGTCTGGCGCGCGCTCGGCTTCGTCAACTCCCGCGAGGGTGACGTGGCCTTCAGCGACACCGACCTTCGCGCCTTGCGCGCCGCGATGTCCCTGACGGCGACGCATGACCTCGATGTCGACACGCTGCTCGGCCTGGCGCGGGCCCTCGGCCGCACGACCGATCGCCTCGCGATGTGGCAGACGCAGCTCGTCGCCGACATGATCTCCCAGCGTCAGGACGCCCCACCGGAGGGCAAGGAGCTGGCCAAGGCGACCGCGCGCACGATGGCCGACCTCGCCGACGACCTCGAACCGATCATGAACTACGTGTGGCGGCGCAACCTCTCGGTGGCGCTGTCGCGACTGCTGGCCGACGCGCAGCCCGAGAGTCACCTCGGCGTCGTGCGCACCGTCGGGTTCGCGGACCTCGTGTCCTTCACCCGCTTGGCGCGCAGCCTGAGCGAGAGCGACCTCGCGGCCCTCGTGACGCGGTTCGAGGCCATGGCCTCCGACATCGTGAGCGAGCACTCCGGCGCCGTCGTCAAGATGGTCGGCGACGAGGTGCTCTTCTCCCACCAGGATCCGGCAGGCGCGTCCCGCATCGCTCGGGCACTCAAGGAGGCCTCGGAAACCGACGACGTCATCCCACGCATGCGCGTCGGGCTGTCGACCGGGCGCGTGCTCGCGCGCCTCGGCGACATTTACGGCACGACGGTGAACCGAGCCGCCCGCCTGACCAACGCCGCGGAGGCCGGGCAGATTCTCATCGACGAAACGACGGCGGACGCGTTGCGTCACGACCCCCAGTCGACGCTTCGGGCGCACGAGGCACTCGACCTCGCAGGGATCGGAACGTCGCCGACGTGGGTACTCTTGTAGCATATAGGTGAACAGGCCGCTTGGTTGTTGAGAAATCAACCGGTTTCTTTCACCCCGCTGCGCCGGAAAGGTCCATATTCTCGGTCGACATGACCGATGTTCTCCTCGCGCGCGGCGGATTTGGCGACGATACGACGCTGTTACGGCTCCATCAGGCCGCCGACCTGTCGGTTCGGACGGTCGCCGGTTCGCTCGTCGACATCCGCTCCGACCACGTGGCGCCCACGCATCGCAGTGCTCCCGCGTGTGTGCTCTTCGCCGCAGGCCGTGCCGGTGAGCCCCTCGATGCCGACGTCCTCGAGGCTCTCTGCCGTCTCGCCGAGCGGCACCCGGAGACGGCCTTCGTCGCCGCCGTCGCGTTCGGTGACGCTACGGCGCAACGCTCCGGTGTCGTTGCACAACTCCTGCTCGCGGGAGCCGACGACGTCGTCCTGCTCGACGGTGACCCAGCCGAACTCGGGGCACGCGTTGCCGCGCGGGTACGCCGGGTCACGCGTGAGCGTGGCGAAGCGCTCACCGCCTCCGCGCGCCCGTGGGTCGACGTGCGGCGTCGGGAGGCCGTAGGAGGCCGCGGCCGCGTCGAGCTCACCGCCAAGGAGGCCATGGTCCTCGAGATGCTGACAGCGTCCGACGGCGTGGTCCTGCGCGACGACATCGGGGCGGCGCTGTGGACCGGGCACTGGAGCGGTACGCCGAAGGCCATCGACATGCACGTGGCCAACCTACGCCGCAAGTTGCCGCACGTGTGTGGTGAGGCCTGGCGCATCGAGACCGTTAGGGGCGCGGGCTTCGTCCTGGCGCCCGGCGATGCCGACGCCGACCACGGCGGTGGCGCGACGGTGTGGTCCGTGACGGGCTGAAGGCTGATTCCTGCGAGCCGCCACGTACCCTTGGGGCCGTGACGCGCTCCACGACCCAAGCCCCCACCGCGCCCGGCGGATTCCCCGTCGTCGGCATCATCGGAGCGGGCCAGTTGGCCCGCATGTGCACCGCTCCGGCGGTCGAGCTGGCCCTGACGCTCTCGATCTTCGCCGAGTCCGAGGACGCGGCCGCAGCCCTCGTCGTGCCGCACTCGCCGGTCGGCGACTACACCGACCCCGAGGCCGTGCGCGAGTGGGCCCGGGGCTGCGACGTCGTCACGTTCGATCACGAACACGTGCCGGCCGACGTCCTCTCGGCCCTCGAGGCGGACGGTGTGCCGATGCACCCCAAGCCCAGCGCCCTGCGCTTCGCCCAGGACAAGCTCGCGATGCGTGAGCGGCTCGAAGGTCTCGGCGTGCCGTGCCCGGCTTGGCGCGCGGTCGTCGACGTCGACGAGCTGGCAGCCTTCGGTGACGAGCACGGCTGGCCGGTCGTGCTCAAGACGCCGACGGGCGGCTACGACGGCAAGGGCGTTCGCGTCGTGAAAGCGGCCGAGGACGCCGCGGATTGGTTCGCCAAGGCCGAAGGCGCTCCGCTGCTCGTCGAGGAGGCCGTCGACTTCACCCGCGAACTGTCGGTCATGATCGGTCGCAGCTCCAGCGGCCAGGTGGCGGTTTGGCCCGTCGTCGAGACCGTGCAGACCGACGGCATCTGCACCGAGGTGCTGGCCCCCGCACCGAACCTCGACGACGCACTCGCCAGCCGCATCGCCGAAGCCGCGGTGACGATCGCCCGGGAGCTCGACGTCACCGGTGTCATGGCCGTCGAACTCTTCGAACGTGTCGCCGAGAACGGTTCGGGTCAGAGCGATTTCGTCGTCAACGAGCTGGCGATGCGTCCGCACAACTCGGGCCACTGGTCGATGGACGGTGCCGTCACCGGTCAGTTCGAACAGCACCTGCGCGCCGTACTCGACCTGCCGCTCGGCGACGTCACCGCGCGGGCTCCGTGGACCGTCATGGGCAACGTTCTCGGCGGTTCCTACGAGGAGCTGTACCCCACGTACAAGCACCTCATGGCGCGCGACCCCGCACTCAAGATCCACCTGTACGGCAAGGGCGTGCGCCCCGGCCGCAAGATCGGGCACGTCAACGTCAGCGGCACCGATCTCGTCGGTCTGCGCGGGCGCGCCCGTCACGCATGCGACTACCTCGAGGGAGTGGTGACGGAATGAGCAACGACATCGACACGAAGCAGCCCGTCGTCGGGCTCGTCATGGGCAGCAACTCGGACTGGCCGACGATGTCGGCCGCCGCCGACGTCCTCAACGAATTCGGCATCGCCTACGAGGCCGACGTCGTCTCGGCGCACCGCATGGCCCACGAGATGGTGGAGTACGGCGCGAACGCCGCGAAGCGCGGGCTCAAGGTCGTCATCGCGGGAGCCGGGGGAGCGGCGCACCTTCCGGGCATGCTGGCGTCGGTCACGACGCTGCCCGTCATCGGTGTTCCGGTGCCGCTGAAGTACCTCGACGGCATGGATTCACTGCTGTCCATCGTCCAGATGCCCGGCGGCGTGCCCGTGGCGACCGTGTCGATCGGCGGCGCCCGCAACGCCGGCCTGCTCGCCGTACGCATCCTCGCCTCCGGCGACGGGGAGGAAGCAACGCGCCTCGCGGAGGCGATGGAGCGTTTCCAGGTCAGCCTGCGCGACGAGGCCCACGCCAAGGGCGAGGCGCTGCGCGAGGACGTCGCCCGCCGTCAGGGCTGACGCTCAAAGGACGCCGGCAGCAGGGCAAGCGCCGCCCGGCTCGAGAATTCGCCTCGAGAACCCGAGTCCGCTCCCTTCGCCGCGGTAACTTCCGGCCGGGCCCACCTCGACGGCGTACCGACGCGTAGCATGCGGCTATGGCTGGTAACCCTGACTTCGACCTGTACACGATCTCCGAGGAGCACGAGGCTCTTCGTGAGGCGATCCGCCCGGTGTGCGAGAACAAGATCGCTCCGCACGCCGCCGACGTCGACGAGGAATCCCGTTTCCCGAGCGAGGCCCTCGACGCCCTCGTCGAGGCCGGTCTGGCCGCCCCGCACGTCCCCGAGGAGTACGGCGGCGCCGGCATCGACGCGCTCGGTACGTGCATCGTCATCGAGGAAGTGGCGCGCGTGTGCGCGAGCTCCTCGCTCATCCCCGCCGTGAACAAGCTCGGCTCACTGCCCGTCATCCTCGGCGGCGGCGAGGAGATCAAGAAGAAGTACCTGCCGAAGCTCGGCGCCGGCGAGGCGATGTTCTCCTACGGCCTGTCCGAGCGCGAGGCCGGCTCGGACACCGCGTCCATGCGTACCAAGGCCAAGAAGGACGGCGACAGCTACGTCCTCACGGGTCAGAAGTCGTGGATCACGAACGCCGGCGAGTCGGAGTTCTACACGGTTCTCGCCGTCACCGACCCCGACGGCGAGCGCGGCCGCAACATCTCGGCGTTCGTCGTCGAGAAGGGTGACGAGGGCTTCGACTTCGGCGAGAAGGAGCGCAAGCTCGGCATCAAGGGTTCGCCCACGCGTGAGCTCCACTTCGACAACTGCCGTATTCCCGCTGACCGCCTCATCGGCGCGGAGGGTGAGGGCCTCAAGATCGCCCTGCGCACGCTCGACCACACGCGCGTCACGATCGGGGCCCAGGCTGTCGGTATCGCCCAGGGCGCACTCGACTTCGCCGTCGGCTACGTCAAGGAGCGCAAGCAGTTCGGCAAGGCCATCGCCGACAACCAGGCGATCCAGTTCATGCTCGCCGACATGGCGATGAAGGTGGAGACGGCGCGTCAGATGGTCTACGTGGCCGCTGCCAAGTCCGAGCGCGAGGACAAGGACCTCACGTTCTTCGGGGCGGCAGCCAAGTGCTATGCCTCCGACATCGCGATGGAGGTCACGACCGACGCCGTCCAGTTGCTCGGCGGCGCCGGCTACGTGCGCGACTTCCCGGTCGAGCGCATGATGCGCGACGCCAAGATCACCCAGATCTACGAAGGCACCAACCAGATCCAGCGCCTCGTCATGGGGCGTCAGGTGCTCAAGGGCTACTGAGGTTCGAGGCACACGACGAAGGGCCCCGGCATCATGCCGGGGCCCTTCGTCGTGTCCAGGGGCCAGGCCGGGACGTCAGCTGTGGTGAGTGCGCTCGGGCAGCTCGTCGCCGACCGGTTGTGGATCAGTTGGCCGCCGGTTGTGGATCAGTTGGCCGCGGGCGTCTTGACGACGAACTTCGATGTGTCGCCGTTCTCGCGGATCGCCTTGAACAGCTCCTGGGACTTTTGCTGATCCCACTCGACAGCCTCGCCGACGGCGGTCGGCAGCGCGTTGTTGCTGATGGGCACGACCACCGAGTTACCGCCGTCACCGGAGAGCTTCTTGAGCGTCAGCATGACGCGGGCAGCCGTGATCATCCCCATGTCCTTGTCGACGGCGAGCCCCTGCGCACTGGACTCTCCGAGACCCTTGAGGCGCCACGGCACGAGGATGTTCGCGGGCGAGGAAACCTTGCCCATGAGGGCCCCGAGGAACTGACGCTGACGCTTCGCGCGCCCGATGTCGCCCTCGGGGTCGGAGTAACGGGCTCGGACGTAACCGAGCGCCGTCGCGCCGTCCATGTCCTGGCAGCCCTTCTTGAGGTTGATGTGTGCCTTCGGGTCGTCCATGTCGTTCTTGACGCAGATGTTGACGCCACCGACGGTGTCGACGACCGACGCGAAGCCGCCGAAGCCGATCTCCATGTAGTTGTCGATGTGGATGCCCGTGTTCTGCTCGATCGTCTTGACGAGCAGGGGCGCGTCACCGAAGGAGAACGCCGCGTTGATCTTGTTCTTGCCGTAGCCGGGGATGTCGACGTAGCTGTCCCGGGGGATCGACATGAGGGTCGGCTTGTCGCCGCCCATGTGCAACACCATGATCGAGTCCGTGCGCTTGCCCTCGGCGGTGCCGGTGCCGAGCTTCTTGCGCTGCTCCGGCGTCAGGCCCGTGCGGGCGTCGGAACCGACGAGCAGGATGTTCTTGCCCTTGCCCTCTTCCGCGAGATGCTGCGCGGGGACGGCGTCGAGCTTCTTCACCTTGCTCCAGGCCGAGTTGCCGGCCCAGACGAGAGCGCCGACCCAGAGGATGAGCAGGGCCAGGACACCGGCGAGAACCTTCTTCCCCCGACGACGCGGGCGCCGCGGGGGCTGCCCTGAGCCGTCACCGTCGAACCGGTCACCGGGGCGCGGGCCGCGGGGCGGATGCCCGCCGTTGCCGTCGTGGGCGTCGAAACCGTCACGCCCGGCGTCAGCGCCGTACCCACCCGCGGCGCCGGCGGACGCGTAGGCCGCGTCCGTGGAGCGGCCCCGGACGGGCCTCTCGGGCCGTCCCGAGGTGGGCATGACGCGTGTGCTGTCGTCACGCGGCGCAGCAGCCGCGGATCGCGCCCTGTCCTGCGGGCGCTGAGGACGCCCGCCTTGCGGCGCGCCCTGGCGCGGACGCGACGTCCGTCCGTCGCGCGGTGCGTCCGGAGGGACCTCACCTTGCGGACGACGCTCGCCCTGGCGGGAACCGTCCCCCATGCCTCGAACCGGAATGGCCTGCGCGCTGCCCTCGTCGGGGCGGCGGGGACGCTGGGGCAGGGCCCGGCGGTTTCCCTTGGAGCGGCGGGTGTCGATGACGAACGCGTCATCGTCCGCGGGCACTCCGGACGGCCCGGCGCCACGCTCCTCGGGACGCGGCGTGCCGGACGGGCGGCGGGGGTCATTCGGGTGAGGCACCCTCCGAGGGTAGGGGGTCGCTTCCGGGATTGGGCTGACATCGCATTCGCGCGGCGTGTTAGCACGAGCGTCATGGAAGGGGCGTCGGCGTGAGGCGCGTGAGGTGTCTTCTGCGCGCGGGTAGGCTGGGGCGACGTTCACGAGCCCACGACTTCAGGAGCGATCATCACCGTGACGAGCGAGCCCGTGACGAGCGCCCCGACGCCGCCGATCGACCCGAGCATGCGCCGCGGAATCTCGGTGTTCATGCCGATCCTCAACGAGGAGAAGCACCTCGAGGAAGCCGTCACCGCTATCCTGGCCCAACGCTACGACGGCCCCGTCGAGGTCGTGCTCGCCATCGGCCCCTGCACCGACCGCACCTGGGACGTGGCCCGTGCGCTCGCCGAAGGTGACGAACGCATCACTCTCGTCGAGAACCCGACCGGACGAACCCCCGACGGACTCAACGCTGCCCTGACCGCAACCCACCACGACGTCCTGGTCCGCGTGGACGGGCACGGCATCCTCTCGCCGGGGTACTTCGCCACCGTCGAGCGTCTTCTGCGCGAGACCGGCGCGGCCAACGTCGGCGGCATCATGGACGCCGAGGGCACGACGCCCTTCGAGGAGGCCGTCGAGTGCGCCATGAAGTCCAAGATCGGCGTCGGTGGAGTGAAGTTCAAGCAGGGCGGGGAGGCCGGCCCCGTCGAGAGCGTCTACCTCGGCAACTTCGCGCGGGAGTGGATCGAGAAGGTCGGCATGTACGACCCGCGCTACACCCGCGCCCAGGACTGGGAACTCAACTTTCGGATCCGCAAGGGCGGCGGAACGGTGTGGTTCACCCCCGACCTGCGCGTCACCTACCGCCCGCGCGCCACGCTCAAGGCGCTCGCCAAGCAGTACTTCGAATACGGCACCTGGCGGCGGGTCGTGGCTCGTCAACACAAGGGTTCGATCAACCTGCGCTATCTCGCCCCGCCGGTCGCCGTCGCGGGTGTCGTGGCGGGCAGCCTGATCGGTCTGAAGTGGCGGCCCGCGCTCGCTGCGCCGCTCGGTTACGCGGCCCTGGTCACAGCAGGCGGTGTCCGTGCGGCCTCGGGACGTTCGCCGCAGGTCATCGTCCGGATGCCTCTCGTCCTCGCCACGATGCACATGGCCTGGGGCACTGGGTTCATCACCTCGAACGTCGAGCTCGAACCGGCCGAACCAGGCGAAGCGCCGCGAGCCTGACGGAACTCCCAGGATGTGCTCGCTAGGCTGAGGTGCCGCGTAGCGCGCGGCGAGGTTCGCGGGCGAACGCAGGAGCACGAAGGAAACCATGAACTCACACAACCGTCTTGCGCGGATCTGGGCGCATCGAGCCACGCTCGACACGCTCGTCCGACGTGATCTTCGCGTGCGGTACGCGCGTTCCGTGCTCGGCTATCTGTGGACGCTCATCGATCCGCTGGCCATGGCGCTCGTCTACGCGTTCGTCTTCGGCTTCATCTACGGCGGCCACGGCAAGCCCGGTCTGTCCTCGTCGTCCGACCAGAAGTGGGCGAGCACCGACGGTGTTCCGATCGTGCTGTTCCTCGTCGCGGGTCTGCTCGCCTACAACTGGTTCAGCAACGTGATCAACGAGAGTTCGCGCGCGCTCTACGCCGAACGCCTCCTCGTGCGCTCGACCAACCTGCCCCGCGAGCTGTGGGTCATGCGCGTCGTCATCTCGAAGGGCATCGAGCATCTGCTCTCCCTGCCGATCCTGTTGGGCTTCCTGGTCTTCTACATGCTCCGGGGGGAGGTGAGCCTGAGTTGGGAACTCGTGTTCTGGATCCCTGCCCTCATCGTCCAGTTCATCCTGCTCACGGGTATCGGCCTCGTCATGGCGCCCGTGACCGCGCTCGTCGACGACTTCGCCCGCATTACGCGCATCGGCCTGCGCGTGCTGTTCTACGTCACCCCGATCGTCTACTCGCTGCACTTCCTCGAGGCGAAGCTGCCGGCGGAGTGGACCTGGGCCAAGTTCCTCATTCAGCTCAACCCGCTCACGGGCATCACCGACATGTACCGCGCCGGGTTCATCAGTCAGTACGGCCCGGACTGGCACGCCTGGATCTATGCCCTCATCGTCTCGCTGGCGTGGCTCGCATTCGGCTCCTGGGTGTTCCGCAAGCTCGAACCGGCGATCCTCAAGGAGATCTGACATGGCACTGGAGTGGAACACCCCCGAGGGCGAGCCGGTCATCCAGGTCCACGACCTCGGCATCGAGTTCCTCAAGGGTCGCAAGCGCAACCTGTCGTTGCGCGAACTCGTCTACCGCCGACAGACCACGTACGCGAAGGAGACCTTCTGGGCCCTGCGCAACGTCTCGTTCGACGTGGGCAGGGCCGAGGCGGTCGGTCTCGTCGGAGCGAACGGTGGCGGCAAGTCCACCCTGCTCAAGATGATCGCGGGAACGCTCCTGCCGGACGAGGGCTACGCGAAGGTCACCGAGGGTGTCGCCCCGATGATCGAGCTCACCGGCGGGTTCATCGGAGAACTTTCGGCACGCGAGAACATCTACCTCATGGCCGGCCTGCACGGCATGAAGAAGGAAACGGTCGACGAACGCTTCGACGAGATCGTGAAGTTCGCCGGTCCGCAGGTCACGCGGGGGCTCGACCTGCCCTTCCGACACTTCAGCTCCGGCATGCAGGTGAGGCTGGGCTTCTCCGTCATCACTCAGCTCGACGAGCCGATCATCCTCGTCGACGAGGTGCTCGCCGTCGGTGACCGAGCCTTCCGAGAACAGTGCTACACGCGGATGGAGGAGCTGCTCGCCGAGGGGCGGAGCATGTTCCTCGTGAGTCACTCCGAGGGCGACCTCAAGCGTTTCTGCACCCGAGGGCTCTATCTGTCCGGCGGCACGCTGGTCGACGACGGTCCGATGAAGGACGTGCTCGCGCACTACAACAAGGATCTCGACGCAGGCATCTCCTGAGGCCTGCGAGCCCCCAGAAGGCCGAACGCCGCCGCCCCCTCATGAAGACCAGGAAGGGGCGGCGGCGTTTGTTCGTCCTCAGTGGCGCTGGACGCCCTCCTGGGCCAGCAGGGTGTCGAGTTCGACCGGGTCAGCGTCGCCGCGGACGATGACGACGCTGCCACCACCCACCCAGCAGCGCAGCATCTGTGTGGGATCGGCGCCGGCGAGGAAACGCCGTTCGCCGGTTCCGTCGGGTGTCACGAGGTCACGGAAGGTGACCCTCTCGTCTCCGGCGACCCACGCGACGGTGCTTCCGGCAGGCTCGTCGAACGGGACGAACAGGTCGGCGTAGGTGCTCAGCTCGCGGGCCTCGTCGAGTGCCCCGGCCGGTACCTCCACGGCAGCGCCCCGTGCCAGCATCGCCAGGGTGACGACCACCTGGTCGCCACCGAAGTCCGGCGAGGGAACGCTCGTCACAAGGACATCGAGCCCGTCCTCGTCGGCGAAGGTTCCGGCGTCGCTGTCGGAGAACTCGACACAGGCACCCAATGACCAAGCCGCGAGACACCAGTACGCCGTGCGCCAGTGGGCGGCGGGGAGGTTGATGCCGACTCTCGTGTCGGCTTCCACGTCGAACTCCTCGGTGAGGAGGTTCGCCGCCTTGCTCACCCAGTTCGTCAGCACTTTCGCAGAGAGCTCGATTCGCTCGCCGCGGGTCGGCTCGTCGCTTCGGTCGTAGAACGTGAGACGCGGCGCCGTCGCGTCGCTGCGCGTCATGGCCTCGAGGACCTGCCAGGGTGTCGTCGTCACGACGTGAGCACCGAGGCGAGACGCTCGTCGACGAGGTCGACCTCGTCGGGCGTCAACGGCGCGTTGAGGCAGTAGGCGAGGTCGTCGATCATCTGCTGGTTGCTTCGGGTGCCGACGGCGATCGAGTCGACGAAGGGGTGGCCCAGGCTGTAGGCGACGCACAGATCCGCGACGTTCGCGCGTCCCAGCTCGTGGGCCAGGAGGACCAGCTGTCGGTTGAGCTCGGTGGGCTCGAAGACCGTGCCGCCCGCGAAGGTCGCGTGGGTGGTGACGACGACGTCGCGGTCCGTGAGGAGCTCGCGTGCGCCGCTCAGGGCGCGGTCGGCGACGCCGAGGGGGAATTGAACGTAACCGATGTCGGTCAGCTCCAGAGCACGGCGCAACTCGTCGAGGGATTCGACGTTGACGCCGATACGGCCCACCTCGCCGGACTCGCGGTAGTCGCGAAGGCGGTGCCAGCCCGTGCCGTCCGCGCTGTGCGCCTCGTCGACGTTCGCCATGAGCACCGCAGACGCCTTACGGCGGCCGAGCTCGGCGAACGAACGCTCGAGCTGGGCCTCGACCGTTGTCGCGGCCAGACGCGGGTCGTTCGTACGGATCTCGCGCAGCCGCGAGATGAAGTGCAGACGCTGCGTCAGCTGCGGTTCACCGCACTTGTGCAGAATCTCCTCCGCGTTGTGGTCGCCGCGTCCCACCTCCACGTGGTTGACGCCGCGGTTGACGGCGGTGGCCAGCATCGCGCGGATCTCCGTCGAGGAGGGTGCGAGGGGCCCGGCGAACGCCTGGCCGCCGAGGATCATGACGGACTGGTCGAGTTCGCTCCGGTCACGCCGCGGCACGCTGGGGCCCGCGGTGAACGCGCTGCCGCCGATCTCGTTGATGAGGTCGATCCAGGGCACGCTCACCGGATCGGTCTTGTCGGCGAAGAGGCGGCAGACGCGGTCGTAGTCCGACAGGACGTCGACGGTGCAGCGGAAGCGCTCGGGGTCTCCGGGGTTGTCCTCGGGGACGTAGTCGAGCGTGCTGACGTTCCGCCGAAGCCAGGGCGTGACGTGTTCGCGGTCGTAGGGCGTGTCGGTCTCGGCCGCTGCGCGACGCAGGTCGCGAACTCGGAAGACCTCACAGCCGAGGCCCTCCGGCATACGGGAGACGTCGTTGCGGCCGTATTCGAAGCCGCCGGCGTCCATCGCCTCGATGAGTTCGTCGATGAGGCTCGAGTCGCCGACCGGGTTGTCACCGGTGAGACGAACGACGCGGTCGTCGTCGTCGAGGTCGCGCGTCGCGGCGACGAAGCGTCCGAGCACGTCGTCGAGGGAGCCCCTCATGGCGGGGATGCCGACGCGGTGCAGGTGATCGAAGATGCGCGTGTCGTACTGCTCCTCGCTCGTCGCGACGATGACCTCGTGCCCGTCACGTGACGCGCGCCGGGCCACGAGCTCGATGAGCGGCATGCCACCGATCGTCATGAGGGCCTTGCCCGGCAGACGACTCGAGTTGAGCCGGGACTGGACGACGACACGGGTGCGGGTCACGGGGACCTCCGGGAGAAAGCAGGGACGAGAGCACGTGCGCTCTCACCCTAGCGACGAAGCGCCTCGATGGCGTCAGCGACGCGGCGGCGGCCGTCACCGTCGAGCAACTCCCGCCCCCGCTGCGCGCGGGCCTCGCGGGCACGGGGGTCGCCGAGAGCACTCGCCAGTCGGCGTGTCGCGTCCTCACGGCTCGTGCCCACCGCGTGCAGTTCGTCGAGGTGGCCCACGCCGAGCGCGAGGTCGGCTTCGATCACCATGTCGTAACCGAGCCGTTGGTTGTCGATGACACACACGACCGCCGTGGGCACCCCCAGACACAGGAGTTCCCACACGGACGAGCCGCTGGCGGTGACGACGAGATCGCTGCGCGCAGCACGGGCCGCCAGATCGGTGACGGGGCCCGTTGTCGTCAACGTGACGTCGACGGGCAGGTCGTCCCGCAACGGCGCGGCCCAGGCGTCGTCGGGCGTGACGACGGTGAGATCCATCCCGACTCCGGCGGCGGCAGCCGCCTGCAGGACGATCGGAGCGACGACCGGAGCGGCGCCCATGGGGTCGCTTCCGCCGAACACGGCGAGGACGCTGAGTCGCTCCCGTGCTCCGGGCCGTGCCCGCCCGGCGACCTCCTTGCGCAGGGCGAGGACGTCGTCGCGAAAGAGCGTGTAGGGCGCGCCGGCCAGGGCATGCCGCCCCGCCTCGACCTTCCTCGGAGTGGCCCCGGGATTCTGGTCGACGTACAGGTCGGCGTCCTGATCGGCGCCGAAGCGACCGTCGACCATGGCCGTGACGGGCAGCCCGTGCCGCCTGAGATGAGCGCCCCACGAAGGGCCGAAGTCGTACCCGTCGATGACGACGAAGGACGCGGCGAGCCGGTCGGCGAGATCCCCCAGGGCCGCCGGGTCGTCGGGCCGCGTGTGCAACGTCACTCCGGCGTCACGGTAGGAACGTTCGACCCAATCCAGGGCCAGTTCGCCCGCGAGGTGGACGGATCGGCCACGAGCGATGAACTCCTGCGCCAGTGCGAGCAACCGCATGGCGTGACCCACTCCGATGGACGCCGTGGCATCGGTGCGAAGGACGATGGCCGAGGTTGCCCGATCGGCGCCGGTGGGGGAGGGCTGCGTCGTCATGACGCCATGGTGGCACGAGCGCCACGGGAGGTGACCCGCCGCGACGTGTCGAGTCCCTGGGGCCTCGCGCGCTGGTGCTAGCCTTGCGGGGAATGTCAAGAATCGGGCAGAGTTTCGCCGACGTGCCGAACGTCAGCCGCCCGATGCACGAACAACGCAATGGGAGCCCCGAGTGAGCATTCTTGAAGGATCGTCCATCCTCGTTACCGGTGGTACCGGTTCTTTCGGTAAGGCCTTCATCTCGAAGCTCCTCGCCGAGCACAACCCGAAGCGCGTCGTCATCTACTCGCGTGACGAGCTGAAGCAGTGGGAGTGCCGCGCTCTCTTCAAGGACGACCCGCGTCTTCGCTGGTTCATCGGTGACATCCGTGACCTCGACCGTCTGCGTCGTGCCATGCACGGCATCGACTACGTCGTTCACGCGGCCGCTCTCAAGCAGGTCGACACGGCCGAGTACAACCCGTACGAATTCGTCAAGACGAACGTCATCGGCTCCCAGAACGTCATCGAGGCCTCGATCGACGCCGGCGTCCAGAAGGTCGTCGCCCTGTCGACGGACAAGGCCTCCAGCCCGATCAACCTCTACGGTGCGACGAAACTGACCGCCGACAAGCTGTTCATCCTCGGCAACCACTACGCCGCCGCCTACCCGACGCGCTTCGCCGTCGTGCGCTACGGCAACGTCATGGGCTCGCGCGGTTCGATCATCCCAAAGTTCAAGGCGATGCACGAGGCCGGCGAATCGCTGCCGATCACGGACCTGCGCTGCACCCGCTTCTTCATCACGCTGGACGACGCCTGCCAGATGGTGCTCGACACCTTCGAGCTGATGCAGGGCGGCGAACTGCTCGTGCCGCGTATTCCGTCGATGAAGGTCACCGACCTGGCCCAGGCCATCGCCCCCGGTGCCAAGATGCACGACGTGGGTCTGCGCCCCGGTGAGAAGCTCCACGAGGAGATGATCTCGCCGGAGGAAGGCCGCCGAGCGGTCATCGTTCACGACGGCAAGTACTTCGTCCTGCAGCCCGACTTCGCGACGTGGGGCTACGAGGCCCCTGCCGACGGCGTTCCGGTCGAGGACGGCTTCCACTACTCCTCGGGTGACAACGACCAGTGGTACACGATCGAGGAGCTCCAGCAGATCCTCTCGTCGGGTATCTGAGGCGCTCGATGGTTCTACCGTACGGCCGACAGTCCATCAGCGCCGACGACGTCAAGGTCGTCGAGGAGGTCCTCACCGGTGACTGGCTGACCACGGGTCCCTACGTCACGCGCTTCGAGGAGGAGATCGCGCAGCTCGCGGGCAGCCCGAATCAGGCCGTTTCGGTCACCTCGGGCACGGCGGCGTTGCACGTCGCCTACGCGGCCGCGCAGGTGGGCCCCGGCGACGAGGTCATCACGACGCCGCTGACCTTCCTCGCCACCGCGACGACGGCCTCGATTCTCGGCGCCAAGATCGTCTTCGCCGACATCTGCGAGGACACGGGAAACCTCGACCCCGACGCTGTGGCTGCGGAGATCACGGGCGCGACCAAGGTCGTCGCGGGAGTCGACTACGGCGGCCACCCCATCGACGCCGAGGGCCTTTCCGCCGTGGCGAAGAAGGCCGGTGCCTACCTCCTCGAGGACGCGGCGCACTCCGTCGGCGGTTCGCTCGACGGCACGCCGGTGGGTTCGCTCGCGGACATCACGACGTTCAGCTTCTTCCCGACGAAGAACCTCACCACGGGTGAGGGCGGTGCCGTCGTGGCCAAGGACGCCGACGTCGTGGAGCGCGCTCGCCGCTTCAAGGGCATCGGCATGGTCCGCGAGCCCGAGCAGCTGCGAAGCAAGGACGAGGGCGCCTGGTGGTACGAGATGCCCGAGCTGGGGCTGAACTACCGCCTCAACGACCTGCAGGCCGCGCTCGGTTCGAGCCAGCTCACGCGTCTGGGACAGTTCAAGACGCGCCGCCAGGAGATCACCGATCGGTACAACGAGGGCCTTGCGGGCATCGAGCAGCTCACGCTGCCCGGTCACCGGGCGGGCGCTGACCCGGTGTGGCACCTGTACCCGCTGCGCATCACCGACGGACGCCGCCGTGAGCTGTTCGAGCACCTGCGCGAGCAGGGTATCGGTGTGCAGGTGAACTACATCCCCGTCTACTGGCAGCCCTACTTCGCCGATCTGGGCTACCGGCGTGGCATGTGCCCCAAGGCGGAGGCCTACTACGAGCAGGAGATCAGCCTGCCGATGTTCCCCGACCTCACGGACGACGACGTCGATCGCGTCATCGAGCTCATTCGGGGCTTCGTCGGGGCCTGAGATGCACCACGCCAACCACTTCTACGGCCATGCCCACATCATGGCCGAGTACGCCGGGGTGCAGGGCGTGCCTCGCATCTGGGGCTTCCTGCAGCACGGCTGGAACATCCACGACGGTTTCGCGGTGGGTACGACGTTCGTCGCCGGCTACCCCAAGCTCGTGTGGTCGAACACCGTGGCGCGTCGTGGTTGGGCTCTGGGGCTGCACCCGTACGTCGTCGTGGGGGCACCTTGGGCGTACCTGCTCGAACAGCACGACCAGCGCGGGTGGGAGGCCACCGACCCCGAGCGCGAGGGAACGATCGTCTACCCCTTCCACGGCTGGGAGGGGCAGCAGATCGTCGGCTCGCACGAGGAGTACATGCGTGAGATCCGCGAGGTGGAGGGCGACGTTCCTATCACCGTGAGTCTCTACATCAACGAGTACCGCGACGCGCGGGTGCGCCGTATCTACGAGAGCCTCGGCGCACGCGTGATCACGCACGGTGAGCGCGGATACATGTGGAAGAACACCGACGTGAACTTCCTGCGCAAGCAGCTCGCGGAGATCCGCCGTCATCGCCGGGTCGTGAGCAATCGGGCTTCGAGCGCGTTGTTCTACGGCGCCTCCGCCGGTGCCCAGATCGGCATCTACGGTGACCCGATGGAGATCATGAACGACCACGCCATCCTCGGCGGGTCGCAGAAACCGCACCGTCTTCTGCCCGAGCTCTACCAGCCCTTCGTGCCTCTCGAGTTGGGGCGCCAGCTCGCCGCCGAGGAACTCGGTCAGGACGCGTTGCTCAACCCCGCCGAGGTCCGTGAGGCCTTCGGTTGGCAGCGTCAGCCGTTGCGCGACGACGGCGGCCTCGTCACACCGCTGCCCGAGTCGGCGGTCACCGTCGACTCCTGAATCCGGATAGCCCGGGCGAGATCCGGCCGACGAAACGGGCCGGGCACCGTCACCCCTCGAGGTGTGCGGTGCCCGGCCCGTTTAGGCGTTGCCGTCAGGTGCGTCAGTGGACGCCGACGATGGCCCACTCGGTGGCGCCGAGGAAACCGGCCGAGCGGCGACCCTGCGGCTTGGTGTCGATGTGCACGAGAACCGGTTCGGTGACGGACTCCGCGAGCGTCACGACGAGACGCCCTGCGAGGCCGCGCGTGACGGAGACGCCCTCGGTCACTGGGCGGCCCTGGAGGTCGAGCACTTCCACGGCGCCGTCCGGCACCGAGAACGACGTGTTGACGACGCTCGAAACGGCCTGACGGGCCTGCGAACGCGCGATGCGCGTGCCCTTGCGCATTGCCTTGGCGCCGACACGGGTGTACCGGTTCTTCTTGGTCAGTGCTGCCAACTGGAGCGGGGCATCGACGGCTTCGAGTTCGACGCTCGTCACGCCTTCGCCAGGCACGACGCTCATCCAGCCGTGACGGGTGCGCGCCTTGATCGTGTGGCCACCGGAGACTTGAGCCGGAAGTCGGGGCTCGTCGGCGCCGCGCTCGGTGACGCGGACGGCGTCGTAACGAAGGCCGAGGGCCGGGCGCACGTCGAGCAGGTCGTCGCGCCCGAGCGAGACGCCGAGCACCTCGATCATGAGCAGTCCCTCGGGGTCGATCTCGTCCGCGTCCAGGTCGAACGAGACGGCGACACGGGTGAGGCCGGGGGAGTCCTCGGCGAGCTGCGTCACGAGGGCGGCACCCACGAGTCGGGCCTTCTGACCTGCGCGGATGCTGACGAGACGCGGCAGCGTGAGGTCGGCCTCACGGTGCTCCTCGGGCACGCGCACGCGCCACCACTTCTCGGTGGCCTCGTCGGCGGACAACTCGAGGTCGACGCGCACCGGGCGGCCGCCGTTGTCGAACTTGAGGCCCAGCATCGTGTCGTTCGAACGCGTGCGCCCGACGATGGCCTGGCCGCGCACGATGCCGTCCATCACCATGGCCTCGGGTACGGCGCCACCGGTGAGGTCCACCGGCAGGGTCAGCGGGGTGACGACGTCGTCGAACGTCGTCGTCATTCCGGGATTGCGCTCTGCCATCAGTGGCTCTCCTCAAGATCGGACACCAGGCCGAGGATGGCCGGAAGCTCTTCGGTCGGGGCGTGCAACTCGGCGCGCGTGAGGAACGGCTCGTGGCGATCCCACATGCGGCGGGTTGCGATGAGGACGTTGTCGCCGTCCGCCTCGATGTGCGACATCGCGAGGTTGACGCCCATGTACAGGCGGGCCGCCTGGCTGGACTCCCAGTGGGGCACGAGCGGGCTGGCGACGTCCGAGAGGGCGCGGTAGTAGACGAGCCACAGCCGGGCTCGCTCGATCTGCTCCTCGGTGATCATGCGGTCACCGCGGTTGAGACCGTCCATCGCCTCGCGAAGGTACTGCCAGTACTCCTCCTGCGTGTCGGCACGACGGCTGATACCGCAGTGGCTCCACTCCGACCAACCGGCCTGGAGGGCCGGGATGCCGTAGGCGGGGTACTCGTTGGAGACCGAGCCGCGCACGGTGACGGCGTAGTCGACGAGGCTCCAGATGACGTTCTTCGACAGGTCCATGCTGGGCGTGAAGACCATGTGGTCGAGGTGGCCGTACTTCTCGGCCAGCTTCTCGAACATCTGCGTGCTGTCGTAGAACGCCTGAGCCGGGTGGTCGACGAAGAGCCAGTTCACGTCGGGGTTCTCGGCTGCGAACTCCACCGTCTCGCGGAACCAGTGCCCGAGGTTGTCGAAGATCTCCTTGTTCGAGCGCACGGCGTCGCTGACGGCGTGGTCGAAGACGGTGATGATCGGCTTGGCCGGGTCCCAACCGAAGCGGCGAGCCGCGAAGGTGCGCACGCTGTCACGCTCTGCGCGGGTACGGAACTCCAGCTGCGAGACCGATCCGCCGCCACGCCACCAGGAGGGGCGACCCAGGTTGACCTTGGAACGCCACGTCGACAGCTCTGCCGAGCGTCGTAGCGCGTCACGGTGCTTCCAGACGCACTCCTCGAAGTACTCGGCGATGAGGCGGGTCATCTGCATGCGGTAGGTGCCCTCGCCCTCGATCTGGTCGGGGAAGAGGGCGTAGGCCTTGAGGGAGCCGGTGCTCTGGACGTGGATGACGGGAACGTCGAGGCGCATACCGGCCTCGACCGCGAGCCCCCACTGCGCGTAGTCGATGTGGCTCGTGACGAAGGCAGCCGTCGGGATCTGGGAGAACAAGGCGTCGTAGATGCGCGCGTAGTGCTTGGAGCGCTCGACGAGTCGCTTGTACGTCGGTTCGCTCGCGACCTGCTCGTCGACCTCGGGCACACGCATGATGCGAACGGCCGTGGCGGCGACGATGTCGTCGTACTCCTGCTGCGGGATGTCGGTGGTCTCCGGCAGGGTGATCGTGTGCCCGGCCACCTCGAAGGTGTTCACACCCTGCAGGGTGTCGGCGATCATCTGCCCGACGTCGATGACGTCGACCGCGCCCCAGGCCGTCGCCATCTTCGACAGCTGATCGGTGTCGTAGTACTGCCAGATCGTGTCGCGCCAGTCCGGGTCCGGCCCGACGAGAGCGACGATGCGCGCAGGGTGCATGCGACGGATCCCGTTGGCCAGCGTGAGGTTACGAAGCGCCACACGGACGTCCTGCATGAGCAGGTCGACGAAGATGACTTCCTCGCCCGAGGGCAGCACGCACCGTGGCCAAAACCGCCCGGCCGTGACGCACATGGCGTCGAAGTGCGAACCGTACGATTGGTGGACCTTCTCCACCGGCTTGGCGCGAGCCATGGGCAGTTTCCTTCGTCGATCAGTGGGCGTGCTTCGGGCGTGGCCGGGTCGTGCTTCGGAGCCGAGGGTCCCGACCGGGCCCACAGCACACGTAGGTTAACAACTCAGGTTGCGTCGTTCAGCATGCGTCGAACTGCCTTCTCCGCCTTGTCCTTGAATCCGGGAGGCAGCTGATCCATGACGAGCGCGCGGGCGCTCTTGACGGCCTTGCGCTTCGGAGCACCCAACGCGTCGGTGACCTTGTAGGCCGTCGTGGCAGTCACCGTGTTCATCCGCTTCTCGAGGCCGGCGAACTGTCGATCGCGCCACTCGAGATGCCGCTCCAGCCAGTCGATGCGCTCGCGGTTGACGGCGAGTTCCTCGCGAAGTTCCGCGTTGGCACGGACGGTTTCGCGCCAACTCGCCGAGCGCGGATCCTGGGCGTCCATCTCCTGCGCGCCGGGGGTGGTGAGGCAAGCGAAGCCGTTGTCGGCGGCCGATCCCAACGAGGCCTGAAGGCGTTCCTCGAGCGCGACCGACGATTCTCGGGTGCTCGTCCAGTCGACGCCCACCATGGCGCACAGCGAGTCGGTGATCTGGTCCGCGCCTGCGTCGGCCACCCAGGGGTGGGCGAACGAACGACGGAGCAGACGCTGCGCGAAGCGCAAGAGGTTGCGGGCGAGGGCTGCCTCGCTCGTGGTCTCGACGCTCACCGTCCAACTCGGGTCGAACAGGCCGAACGTGACCGAGTCACCGTCCGTGCGACAGACCGTGTTGTCGACGGTTGCGACGATCGCCTCCGGGGCGGGCAGGCTCATGAGCCAGGCGCCGTATGCGGCGACGACGTGGCGCACACCGGTGAGATCCCGGACACGGCAGGCGTCCGTCAACATCGTCTCGACCAGGGCGCCACGCTCACCGGCGTAGGCGCGCGAGAGGTCGCGTTCGACGACGCCCGAGGCGACGAGACCGCCCAGCGCGTGCCGGTCGTCGTCGTCGACGACCACCCGGGCGCGCCAACCCGCTGCGGCTTCGGGCTCCACGGCAACGGCGCGAGGAACCTGCAGGTCATCGGCGTCGCCGTGGGTCCACATGACGATCCACGCCGGTGCCAGTTCGGCCGCCAGACGCGCATCGAACATGCGCTCGGTGAGCATCGTCGGGTCGCTCAGTGTGCGCGGTCCGGGGCCCGGGTCGACCGCCACGGCGGAGGTGAACGTCTTCGCGAACTGGACGAGTTCCTCGTCTGCGAGTGAGTCGTCGCGCACGAGGACGACGGGGTGGGTGGCACTGGGCACGGCGGCGAAGCAGCGCGCCAGGTTCAGGTCCGCGTGGTCGAGTGCTCCCGCGAGTTCGTGGCGGAACAGTCCGCCGGCGGCTTCGCCGGCCAGATGGTCGAAGTTGTCCCGCGCGAGGACGGACGGAGCAGTCTGCAGGTCGTTGATGCCGAGGGAATTGGAGACCTCCGCGACGAGCACCCCGGATTCCGCGGTGAAGCCGGCCATGAGCGCCAGGCTCTCCCGGCAGCTCAACGGACGCGAGTCAGGCGTGACGAGCATGCGCAGGGGATCGAGTGCGACGACGACTGCATGGTCGCTCGTGTCGAACCTGTCGAGGCTTCCGCAGTGAACCGAGAGGCCCTCGTGCAGGTCGCGCGAGTGCTGGAGGGAGCGAGCATCGACCGTGCCGCGCACGAGGACCGAGACCTCGCGCTCCGGGGACAGGTCCTCGAGGAGGAGACTCGCGGTCGGGCCGATGAGCAGCACCGGACCCTCGGCGGCCTCCACCGCGCGGCGGGCGAGTTCCAGCCCCGCATGGTCCGCGCGGGCAGCCGCCCGATCGCTGTGGTCGAGCATCTCGCCGCCGGTCAGCGTGAAGCCGCTGACGGGCTCGACCTGACGCACGGTCTGCGGGTCCGTCATGCTCAGACCAGCTCCCACGACATGGGCGTGCCCTTCGCCGCGTCACGGGTGAAGGTGCGGCCCTCGAGGGTGGAGAACGTGTCGGGCGCCAGGCCGTTGGCGGGACGGATGGAGCGGACGTTCTCGGCCGTGACGACATCGCCGGCCCTGACGTCCTCGACGACGTAGAGGCTGCGGCGGAAGCGCAACCCCTCCTTCTCCTGGGCGCGTGCGCCGATGCGCGGTTCGCCGAGGCACTGCCAAGCGACCTTGGACTGGGACACGAGCTGGTTCAGCTCCTCCGGCTCGGAAGAGAATGCGGAGTCGACGCCGCCGCCCTCGCGCGAGAGCGTCACGTGCTTCTCGACGAGGACCGCGCCAAGGGCGACGGAGGCGACGGCGGCGCCGATGCCCATCGTGTGGTCGGAGTAACCGATGAGGGTGCCGAGCGCGTCCCGCATGACGGGAATGCCACGCAGATTGGACTCGCTCGGGTCGGCCGGGTAGTTCGCGGTGCACGCCAGCACGACGATCTTGTCGTTGCCGACGCCGCGGGCCGCCTCGACCGCGGCGTTGATCTCGCCGAGCGAGGCCATACCCGTGGAGATGATGATCGGCTTGCCCTTGCTCGCCGCGTGCCGGATGAGGGGGAGGTCGACGATCTCACTGCTCGCGATCTTGTACGCGGGCACGTCGAACTGCTCGAGGAAGTCGACCGCGGTCGGGTCGAAGGGGGAGGAGAAGGCATGGATGCCGAGCTCCTTGGCGAGCGCGAAGATCGGCTCGTGCCACTCCCACGGCGTGTGCGCCTCCTCGTACAGGTCGTACAGGTAGCGGTCGGCCCACAGTTCGTGACCGGAGGAGATCTTGAAGTCGTCGGTCTTGACGTCGATCGTGATCGTGTCGGCCGTGTACGTCTGCAGCTTGATGGCGTGGGCGCCCTGCTCAGCGGCCATGCGCACGATGTCGAGGGCCTTCTCGAGGCTGCCGTCGTGGTTGCCCGACATCTCGGCGATGATGTACGGCTCGGCGTTCGGGCCGACCTCGACGTCACCGATGCGGATGTTCTCGTGCGGGTTCTGGCTCATGCTGGGGGCTCCTCGCTCGTTTGCGATTGGCTGGGTGACGCTCTGCGTCAGGACGTGCGCTCGCGGCGCACGTGGATGACCTGCGTCGGCTTGCCGCCGATCTCGCGCGTCTCGGTCTCCATCTCGACGAAACCGTTGCGCTTGTTGAAGCGACGAACGCCCTCGTTCACCTCGAGCACCTCGGCGTCCAAGGTGTCGATATCGAGCTGCGCGTCAGCGTACTTGACCGCCTCACGTTGGATCTGGATCCACGCAGGCAGCAGCTCGCCTCGTTCCGTGAGGCCGTCGTTGTCGAGGTAGTAACCCCACCAGGAGGTCTTCGCCTCGGCGTCGTAGTCGAAGAACGTGACGACACCGGCGGGCACTCCGCCGCGCTCGTACATGAGCACGCGTCGGCTCGGGTTGTCCTTCGTGTTCGCCCACCACGCCGCATGCTCGTCGGGCGAGATGACGTGCTGGGCGAGAGAGACGGCGCGTACCTCGTCGTGATTGCGCCAGGTGCGCACGTTTTCCTGGTCGGCGTCCGTGGCGGGGCGAAGCATGCGAACTCCCGTTCTCAACTCGGTGACTCGGACCGTCAGGGCCCGACTCACCACGATACCGGCCGCAGGTGTGCCCACGCGACGCTGACGCGTTCCCGCGCGTCACCGCGACGAAGAGCGTGTGGGCGCACCGCAGCGCACCCTTCGTGCGTCGCGCGATCTCGCAGGTGAGGCGAAGCCCTAGACTGTCGTCAGCACACGTGTCTGCGTCGACGGCGGTCGCCCCACCGAAGGCGCGGGTCATTTCGCACGATGAAGGAGAGTCCATGAGCACGCTCAGCCGCGAGCAGGTCCGCACGATGATGGGTGAGGTTCTCACCGCGCAGGGCAAGGAGCTGCCGTCCGACGACTCGGCTCGTCTCGACGCCATCGGCTTCCGCTCGCTCGACTTCTCCGAACTCGCCCTGCAGGTCGAGGACGAGCTCGACACCGAGCTCAACTTCGACGCGCCCGGCCTGCGCTCCATCGAGACCGTCGGCGACGTGCTCGACTTCATCGACGAACTGCAGAAGGCCTCCTGATCTTGGCGTCACAGGCCAACGGCGCTCCTGCGGGCGCGAACAACCGTGTCGTCGTCGGAGACTTCGACGGCACGTGGGCCGAGCTCGCCGAGTCGAGCTTCGGTGCGAGCAACGACACGCTCTCGGCACCTCTCGCCGCAGCGTTCCTCGTGAGCGGCCACCGCGGCGCAGCGCAGGCCGCGTGGCTCGCCGCCACGGAGGCGAACCGCGAGACCCTCATCGCCACCGCGGCACGCATCGACGACGAGCAGGCCGAGGGCTTCCGCGAGTTCGGTCTGTCCCTCGTGCGCGACGGCGCGGGGGGCGTGGACGTCGCTCCCGCCATCAACGAGCGCGACGCCGAGGACGGTCGCGTCTGGCTGCTGACGTCCGGTTCGACCGGGCGCCCCAAGCAGGTGGCGCACACCCTTGCCTCCCTCACGACCGTCGCCGGCGACCAGCCCGCGCGCACCTGGCTGTGCCCCTACACGCCGGGCGCCTACGCGTGGTGGCAGGTCGTCACCCTCTCGATCGCGCTGCCGGGCCAGGACATCGTCTTCGTCGACCCCGCGCAGCTCGCCGAATGGCCGGACCAGGCGCTCGCCGCCGGCGTCACCGCCGCCTCGGGTACGCCGACGTTCTGGCGTCAGGCCCTGTGGCGCAGCGGCGACGTGCTCGCGCAGCTGAAACTCGAGCAGGTCACCCTCGGCGGCGAACCCGTCGACCAGGCCATCCTCGACCGCCTGCGTGAGGTGTTCCCGAACGCCCGCATCTCGTGGATCTACGCGAGCTCCGAAGCGGGCGCCGCCATCGCCGTCCACGACGGCCTGGCCGGCTTCCCCGAAGCCTGGCTCGAACGTGACGTGCCCGGTCGTCCGCGCCTGTCCGTGGAGGACGGTGAGTTGCTCATCGCCTCGCCCAAGGCCGCCGAGGGCATGGACGCCGTCATCCGCACCGGCGACAACGTCGATATCTCGGGCGGCCGCGTCGTCATCACCGGCCGGGCCGCGAGCGACGAGATCAACGTCGGCGGGTCCAAGGCCTCCGCCGGCAAGGTGCGCGCCGCGCTCCTGGCCCACCCCGACGTCGCCTGGGCCGCCGTCCGCGGCCGCAAGGCGCCCCTCGTCGGCAACGTCGTCGCAGCCGACGTCGTCCTGCGTGACGGCCTCGACAAGGCCTCCGACGACGCACCCACCCAAGCCGATCTGCAGGCATGGTGCGGCGAACGACTCCCTGAATACGCGGTACCCCGCCGCATCCGATACCTCAGTGAAATCCCGATCAAGGAGAGCTTGAAGAGCGATGTCTGAAACCACCAAGACGCCGATCCCGGCCGCCACGTGCGTCCTCATCTCGGGCGGCTCGCGCGGCCTCGGCCTCGCCTTCGTCGAAGACGTGCTCTCCCAGGGCGCCAAGGTGGCCGCGTTCGCGCGCACCGTCACCCCTGAGCTGCAGAAGCTCATGGACGAGCAGCCCGAGCGCGTCTACGTCGGCTCCGTCGACATCACCGACCCCAAGGCCGTCACCACGTTCATCAAGGACGCCTCCAAGGTGCTCGGCCCCATCGACGCGCTCGTCAACAACGCCGCCATCGGACAGGACTCGCTCCACCTCCACACGACGCCCGAGCGCATCGAAGACATCATCTCGACGAACCTCACCTCCACGCTGCTCGTGACGCGCGCCTTCATGCGCCACGCCATGGCCAAGGTCGGCAAGGGGCGCATCGTCAACGTCACCAGCGTCTGTGCCCAGCGCGGCTACGCCGGCCTCGTCGCCTACTCCGCCACCAAGGGCGGCCTCGACGCCGCCACCCGCTCCCTCGCTCGCGAAATGCACGGACGCTTCCTCGTCAACTCGATCGCGCCCGGCTTCTTCGCCTCCGAAATGAGCTCCGTGCTCGGCACCGAACAGCTCTCCACCATCACCCGACGCACGCCCACCGGCCAGCTCGTCGAACCGGAGAACATCACGCCCACCCTGCGCATGCTGCTCTTCGAAGACACCAACATCAACGGCATGGTGCTGACGATCGACGGTGGCGGGAGCATCTGATCTGTCCCTAGCCGCGTCTTCTGGCGAGGGGTTTCTGGGCGCGAGCGAGCTGGCGCCCAGAAACCCCTCGCTCGGTGCGACACGGCGATTTCCCTTGCTGCATCTTCCGGCGACGGGCTTGACGCCACGAGCAAGCTCGCGACGTCAAGCCCGTCGCTCGGTGCGACACAGCTGCGGGCGCTCGACCTTCACGCGGCATGTCCCACGGCTTCGCAAGCTCAGCCGGGGACATGCCGCGTTTCGGTCTCGCGGCGTCCACTTCCAGCGTTGTTGCGTTGGGACAAGAGGGCGCGGCTCGTTCGCGTGGCGGGGGAGCCGCCGCGAGCACGGTTGGTCTGCGTCGTGGGTACCGGCCTGTCTCGACGATCGAGGGTACTCATCTGAGACGCTGTGTTGAGGCTCGCTGTTGGGAAGGAACGGCACGGTGAACGCTGCTGATCTGCTGGCCGCCGCGGTGCGGGACGGGCGGCTCGAACGGTCGTCCGGGGTCTCGCCTCACGAGCACCCCCTCGCGGCGCGCAGCTACCTGTCAGACGGCACCGGGCTCGCGTGGCACGTTCCCTCCGCGCTGCGCAGCCACGGCACCTTCGTCCTCGACGCCGAAATCCCACGGCCCGTGCGTTCAACTCTCGTGCGGCGCTACGGCGTCGACGACCCCGACACCTTCGCCGAACGCTGGACCCGCGCAGAGGCTCTCGCCAAACTCGCCGACCTGCCCATCATCACCTGGCTCAGCCGCCACGGACTCACCGTGCCCGAACGCGTCGGCGCACTGCGCGATGTCGGCGAGACCGACTGGAGCACTGAGCGGTTCGGCGACGTCATCGTGACCTTTGCCGTCACCGCACACGCTCAGCGGGCCGACACGAGCGAGGAGCGTTCTCCGGCTGTCGGTGGCACCGTCTAGCCTTGGACGCATTCCAAAAAATCGAGCAGTGCAGTCGAAGGCGCGGCAACGGACGACGAAGGAGAAGGCATGGCGCAGGAGCCGCAGACGGGTGCCACCCCGCCTCGCGTCGGCGTCGTCCTCATGACGATGGGTAACCGCCCCGACGATCTCGAACGGGCCATCTCGTCCCTGAACCAGCAGCGCGGAGTCGAACTCGACATCGTGCTGCTCGGCAACGGCTGGAACCCGGCCGAGAACCCGTGGCCGTTCCCGGCGAACGTGCGCACCATCCACTCGCCGGAGAACCTCGGCATCCCCGAAGGCCGAAACGTCGGTGCGCGGGCAGCCCGCGGCGACTACCTGTTCTTCTACGACGACGACGCCATCCTCCCCACTGACCACGTCCTCGCCGACATGGTGGCCGAGATGGAGAAGCGGGCCGACAACGCCGTCATCGGCCCGCTCGGGCAGGACCCCACGGGAAAGCCGACGCCACGCCGCTGGATTCCGCGCCTCAACGTCAAGAACAACGGAAAGCCCGGCCCGGCCACCTGGTTCCTCGAAGGCATCCACCTCTCGCGCCGCACCGCATTCGATCAGGTCGGCGGCTGGCCGGGGCACTTCTTCTACGGTCACGAAGGCATCGACCTCGCCTGGCGACTCATCGATGCGGGCTGGGTCATCCAGTACGTACCCAGCATCACTGTGAACCACCCGGCCACCTCTCCGGCACGGCACGCCGTCTATTACCGGATGAACGCGCGAAACCGCGTGTGGGTGGCCAAGCGCAACCTACCGGCGCCCCTCGTGCCGCTGTACATCGGTAACTGGGCGGCCATCACCCTGCTTCGCGTCAAGGACAAGGCCGCACTCAAGGTCTGGTTCGCCGGCCTTGCCGAGGGCCTGCGCACCGACGCGGGGGAGCGGCACGTCATGTCGTGGCGCACGGTCGCGAAGCTCACCCGCCTCGGCCGGCCCCCGGTGATCTGACATGAGCGAAACCCACAACGACCACGTCCACGCCGTCGTCACCGGGGCCAAGAGTCGCTCGCACGTGCTCTACATCGCCTCCTACCTTCGCCGCGTCCTGCAGGATCTTTCGGACGCCGGCCGCCTGCGCGTCTCGTTCGTCCCGGCAGCCGCGTTCCTCACCGCGCCCGCGGTCGGTGTCGAGGACGCGCGAGCTCTGCTGCCGGACGACCCACGCCTCTCGCTCGAGGAAGGCATGGCGGGATGGCGTTTCGCCGAGGGCGCGCGGGCCCTCTACGTCAGCGTGGGAACGCCCGGCCTGAAGGCTCTCGTCGCGCTTCGTCGCGCGAACGGCGTGCGCCCCATCCACGTCGTCGTCACCGACGAAGGCATCGGCACCTACGGTTCGTGGACGACTCGCCGTGACGCCATCCGCCGGCAGGGCGCCGCGCCTGTCACGGCCACGCTCAAGGCCTGTCTCATCGCCGCGACGGGCAAGGCGTTGACGTCCGAGCGGTGGCCCGCGTATCGGCGCACCTCCCACGGCTGGGAGGTCACCGAGGCCGTGCGTGCGGAGTTCCGCGCCCACACCGAAGGTGCCTCCCGATCGGTGCGTCGCAGCGCCGTCATCCTCACTCAGCCCTTCGTCGATCTGGGGCTCATCGACGAGAAGCGGTACGTCGACTACGTCCGCGGCCTGGTCGCGAGTTGCGCGGACGCGGGACTCGAACCACTGGTTCGCGCGCACCCTGCTGAGGACGTGCGCCGCTACGACGAGTTCGAGGTCATGCGCTCGCGCGGCACCGCCGAGCTCGATCCGCTCGTCGTCGGCGCCGACGCCGTCCTCGGAGGCCCCACCACAGCCCTCATCAACCTCAGTGCGATGTTCGGCGCCAACGTCGTCTGGGTGAGCGAACCCTCTCTCACCTTCCTCGACACCGATGTCTCCGAGGCTCAACGGCAGATCTTCGCGGCGTTCCTCGGCCGACCCGTCCGTCCGGTCGACGTGGCAGCGCGACTCGCGTGAGTACCCGGCCCGACCTCGTCGAACAGTGGGAGCCCGGACGCAGCGTTCCGGTGGCTTCGATCCTCGGCGCTCTTCGCCGGGGATCGGGCGATCCGACGATGGTCGTGCGTCCCAACGCCGTGTGGTGGGGCGTGCACACGCCGGCAGGACCGACGGCCACCTGGTGGCAGGTCGAGCCCGCGGAGGGGGGCGAGCGCGTCATCCTGCGGGCATACGGAGCGGGCGCGGCGTGGTTCGCGGGCCGTTTGCCCACCATCCTCGGTGAGGCGGACAGCCTCGACGGCTTCGCTGCCCATCACGAGCCCGTGAAGGTCGCCCTTCGCGTGCGTCAGCTCGCCGATTGGCGCATCCCGCGCACGGGCCTCGTCATCACCTCGCTCGTCCCGAGCATCCTCGAGCAGAAGGTCACCGGTCGTCAGGCCTTCGCAGGCTTCCGCCACCTCGTGCGCATGTACGGCACCCCTGTCACGTTCGACCCGGAGGCGCTGCGGGCGGCGGGCCCTCAGACACCGGCCGTCGCTCGCCTCATGGCCGCACCCTCTGCTGCACAGTGGCGACGTATCCCGTCCTGGGAATGGCTGCAAGCCGGTGTCGAGCCGCCGCAGTCACGCACCGTCATGCGTGCCCTCGAGCACGCGGACCGTCTCGAGCAGACGAGCGAGCTGCCGATTGCGGAGGCCCACGCAAGGCTGCGCCTCGTGCCCGGAATCGGTGTCTGGACGGCGGCAAAAGTTGCACAGAGCGCGTGGGGCGACCCCGACGCCCCCACCTTCGCCGACTACCACGTGGCCAAGGAGATCGGGCACGCGCTGCTCGGGCGTGACATCGACGACGTGGGTATGGCCGGCCTTCTCGAGCCCTACCGCGGACACCGCTATCGAGCCGAGCGCCTCATCCTCGCGGCCGCTCCGCGGCGCGAACGTCATGGTGCCCGTATGACGTTGCCCTCACACCTGCCCCAGCGCGCGTGGCGCTGAGGCGCAGCGAGAGGCCTGCACGGGTGTCCCCGGCGTCGGGTGGGAGCAGGTCGCCGATCGATCAGGCTCCGAGAACCGTGGTGCGTACCTCGCGCGCAGCTTCGACGTCGCCGACCAGCGCTCGCGCGAGCGGCGCACGCGTCACATTGAGACGCCCGGGGTAGCTGCCCTGAGCCTCGTCCTCGTCGATGAGAAGCACGTCGGCGAAGTCCGCGTAGAGCTTGGCCACCTGCGCCGACGTCATCTCGAGGCCCGCCTGCGACCAGGCGCTGCGCTCGGCGTCACCGTCGCGGCTCGTCGGCAGGCCGACCGGACTCATGACGACGACGCGGGCCGCTGTGCCGCGCAGGGCGTCGCGCACGCCGGGCACCCCGAGCAGCCCCGGCCCGTCGAGCACGGGTGACATCGGGGTGAGCACGACGACGTCGCTGCTGCGCAGCGCGTCGAGCACGCCGGGGGAGGGCGTCGACTGTTCGAGCCCGGCGACTCCGAAGGCTTGCGGTTCGCCCCGGTCGGCATCCCCGAGCCAACGGGCGACGGGGCGGCTGCTGCGCTCTCCGGCCTCGTTCTCCTCGATGACGTGAAGTTCGACGGGCTCGTTCGTCGCGGGAATAACGCGAGCCTCCGCTGCGGGGCTCTGGAGCTGGGCACACGTGGCCGCGGTCTCACCTCGAGCGCGCCAGTAGTTGCGGGCGACGGCGAAGGCGACACTCTCGTCGTCGAGAATCGGCCACTCGCCGGGTGCCAGGCCCAGTTCTGCGAGCGTGGAGGAGACGGTCGACGTGGAGGGGCGCGCGGGTGAGGGCGTGAAAGCGCGCAGTGCGGCGTCCGTGTCCGGGGTGAAGCGCAGACCCGCAACACTGAGGTCCCCCGAGGTATTTGTGATGCAGATCACATCACCCATCGGCGTGTCGATGGTCGACCCCGGCGCGAACAGCCCATGTAGTGCTGCAGCTGACTGGGGACCACTAGATAGGAGCGTGAGTTGCATATTGTCAGTGTGACAGGCGAGGTGGTGGAGGCGCCATTCACCCCCGGGGAGGGGGTTGCGAGCATTCCCGTTCGGCTTGACTCACTCGAATGACATCGATGTAATTGCCATGTCGCGCTTCGCCGTCCCCCTTGTTGTCGTCCCGCTCCGGTGGGGTTGTCACCGCCGGGTGGTATTGGGCCGAAGTGCACCGACGCCTGACCATGGCACCGACGACGAAAGGACGGACATGCAGGAATTCATGCAGTTGATCAGCCTGCACGACGCCCTGGACGACACGGAGGAAATGTCGTGGCAGGAGCGCGCACTGTGCGCGCAGACCGACCCCGAAGCGTTCTTCCCCGAGAAGGGCGGCTCCACCCGCGAGGCCAAGCGTGTCTGCGTCGGGTGTGAGGTTCGCTCCGAGTGCCTCGAGTACGCGCTGGAGAACGACGAGCGCTTCGGCATCTGGGGTGGCCTTTCCGAGCGTGAGCGCCGCAAGCTGAAGAAGCGCGCGGTCTGATCAGGTGACGGCGAGCGCTCGACTCGGCGTCCACGAGCCCCGCGAGGGCACACCCGAGCATCCTTTCGTCACCGCCGTCCTCGCGGCGCGGGACGGACACCTACCGTGGCTTCGCGCCACGGTCGATGCATTTCTCGACCAGTCGCGACAGGCGGACCGCCTCGTCGTCGTCGACGGCACTCCCGATCAGGACATGCGCGAGGTCCTCGCGCGTGAGTTCCCGGAACTGCGCGCAGTCGACCTCACTGTCGTCAAGGCGAACCACGAGGAAGCCTTCGCCGGTCTCGTCGACCGGGCCGTGCAGGCCATTCCCGCGCGTGGCAGCGACCACGTCGTCGCGCTGCGCGATCGCCGCCGCGCCCGCCGACGCCCCACCCACCCGAGCGACCGCTACCACTGGTTGTGGCTGCTCCACGAGGACTCCGCTCCGACGCCCGACTCCCTGAAGGCGCTCATGCGCGCGGTGGGTCGAAGCGAGCGCATCGGTATCGCGGGCTGCAAGATCAACGAGCTCGACCGTCCATCCCGTCTGATCAACATCGGTATCGACGTCACGCGCAGCGGGCGTCACGTCGCCCGCACCGTCGAGGGCGAACTCGACCAGGGCCAGCACGACGGGCGCCGTGACGTGCTCGCCGTGTCGAGTGCCGGCATGCTCGTGCGCCAGGACGTCTACCTCGACCTGGGCGGCTTCGATCCCGCGTTCGACGGCGACGGTGACGGTCTCGATCTGTGCTGGCGAGCCCACCTCGCCGACCACGCGGTCGTCGTCGTGCCCGAGGCCACCGCACACCAGGACATCGACTCCGCGCACCTGCTGCGCGTCATGGAGGGCCGCGGGACGCGTATGACGCGTCGCCAGCGCCGCAGCATGACGCGCCGCTCGGGTGACCCCGATCGTCCGGCCGCGCACTCGGGCAGCACACTGCGCCGCCACCGTCAGGTCGCCCTCGCGCGGACCTCCACGCTCCGTTTCCCCTTCGCGCTCGCGTGGGCAACGATCTCGTCTGCGCTGCTGGGTGTCGTGCTGCTCCTGCTCAAGCGCCCGCGCTCGGCCGCGTCGGAGTTCGGTCAGGCCAGTGCAGGTCTCGGACTCGGCCGCATCATGGGCGCGCGACGCCGCTTCCGTGGACGTGCCGGCGTGAGCAACGCCCAACTCTCGTCCCTCTTCGTCCCGGCCGAAGCGGGGCGTGCCGCGGCCTGGGACGCCGTGGTCGCCGCGCTGACACCTGGTGGCTCGAAGCCGGTGCACCAGCCGATCTCCACCGAGACGGGCCCGCAGTCCGAAGAGGCCGAGGAAATGCGGACCCGCGGCGGCGTGCTCAAGCGCATCGGGCGCCACCCCGGTCTATGGGCCGTACTCGTGCTGTTCGGCATGAGCCTGTTCATCTTCCGTGACGCCTTGAGTGACGGCGCTCTTCGCGGCGGTCACGGCCTCGCGGGTGGCGAACTCCTGCCGTACTTCACCTCGCCCGGCGGTGTCTGGCATGCCTGGCGCGACGCCTGGCAGGGCCCCGGTTTCGGGCACGCCGCCTCGTCGGTGCCCTATCTGCCGTTCATCGCCATCGGTTCCTGGTTCGTCTCGCTCCTGCCGGGTATGGCCGATTCCACCGCGACCGCGACAGCCATCACATGGCTCTTCCTGGCCGCTCCGGCACTCGCAGGGTGGTCGGCCTACCTCGCGGGGCGCGCGGCGACGAAGCTCGCGTGGCCACGAGCTCTGGCAGCCCTCGCGTGGGGCTCTCTCGCCCCGCTCACGACGGCGCTGCTCGGCGGGCGCCTCGGCCCCGTCATCGCGCACATCGTGCTCCCGCTGGCCCTGGCGGGCATTCTGCGGCTCGGCCGCTCCGGCGCCACCGTCGCCGGCACGGCAGCCACTGCGCTCGCCGTCACGGTGCTCGGGGCCTACACACCGATCCTCCTTCCCGTCCTGGCGATTGCCCTGATCGTCGTCGCGGTGCTGGGGTCGAGCGCCGCGAAGATCCGCGCGCTCGCCGTGGTCGTGCTCGTACCGCTGTTGCTCGGGCACTGGAGCGTCGAGGTCTTCTCCGACCCGAGCAAGCTCGTCGGCGGCCCCGGGGTCCTGACGGACGGTGACGGCGGCGCGCCGCTGTCCGCGCTCCTGTTCCACCCGGGCGGCCCGGGCTCGACGCCGTTGCTCCTGGCGGTGCCTGTCCTCTTCTTCGGCCTGTGGGGTGCGCTGCGCGGCCGGGGTCACGAACTCGCGCGCTGGGCACTCGTGGTCCTCGCGCTCGTTGCTCTCGCTGCCGCGCTGCTCGCGCCGCGTCACTCCCTTGGCGCGCCCACCGGACTGCACGTGTGGACGGGTGTCCCGGAGCAGGTCGCGGCGCTGTCGATGCTCGCGCTCGCGCTCATCGGCGCAGATCGCGTCCACGGTTCCTCTGAACCCGGAACCCGTTCGGCCACCTCGCGCCTCGGGCGCCTCAGCGTCGTCACGATCGCACTCGTCATGGGTGGGGTCATCGGTCTGACGGCGTGGAACGCCTCGGCCGGCAAGAACGGCGTCCAAGCCGTGCGCAACCCGGCTCCTGCCATCACCATGCACGAGGCTGAGTCGGCGCGAGCCGGCATGCTGCTCGACCTCCAGCCACGTTCGGGGGCCGTGACGTTCACCGTTCGCAGCCGCGAGGCCGGCCTGCCCTCGGTCGACCCGACCCAGCCGGCGATGCAGACGCCGACGTCCGTGACCAAGGCCATTGCCGCGCTCGTCGACTCGGGCGCCGGTGAGCGGGCCCAGGCCGCCCAGACCCTGCGGGACGCCGGAATCTCCTTCGTCGCGGCCGACCGTCGCGCGCAGGAGTCCGACACCCTGCTCGCTGCCCTCGACTCCGCTGACGGGCTCGTGCCGATGGCGACCGACTCGACGGCGTCCCTGTACCGCATCGACGGCGCCGGGGGCGGGCGTGCCGCACGGGTCGTCGTGCGCGACGGCGAAGAGCGTCACATCGTCCCCGTTCGCGGCCCGCACGCGCGGGTCTCGACGACGTTGCCGGGCGGTGACGCGCAGCGCAGGCTCGTCGTGAGCGCCGGCAACGACTTCGCTCGTGAGGCCGAGGTGACCCTCGACGGACGCGCGCTCGAGCCGGTGGCCGGCACCCAGATGCCCACTTACAGCGTCGGCGCGGACGGCGGCAAACTCGTCATCGAACCCGGCACGGCGTGGCCGGCCTGGCGCGTGGCCCAGCTCGTGCTGCTCGGGCTCGTCGTGTTCCTGGCCGTTCCGTTCGGGTCCGCGCGCGCACGCGGGCGTCAGTGAGGCAGGGGAGGACATGAGCGCACAAGGAATCGCGCGCGGGGTCGTGCTCGCCGCCGCAGCAGCGGGCATGGTGTGGACGGCTCACGCGGCTCCGGTTCGCACGAGCACGGGCGAGCGCCTCGCGACGACGACGAGTGCCGTCGAAGCGACCTCGCTCGTCTGCCCCGGGGGCGCCGGATCGAACGGCTCGACCGAGGTCAACGCGACCTCGTCGCCTGAGTCCCTCACGCCGTTCGCGCGAGAGGGCGGCGGAGCGAGTGCACGCCTCGAGTCGTCTCCCGACCCGAAGGCGATGTCGCTCGAGCGAGGCGGCGCGACCGTCACCGAGATGAAGGGTGGGCCCCTCGTCGTCGAGGCAACCGGCGGCATGGCTCCTGGTTTTGCCGCAGCGCAGATCAGCGGCGGCGACGGGAAGTCGCCACTCGTCGCACGCACCTGTGCAGCTTCCCTCAACGAGGCGTGGATTCCGGTGGGGCAGAAGGGCTCGTCACGCCTGTCGACCCTCGTGCTCGTCAACAGCGGTTCGCACGGTGCCACGGTCGACATCGACGTCAGTTCACGCGACGGCGACGTGGCCGGTGCCGCCATCGCCGACAAGGCTGTCCCCGCGCACTCGCGCGTCGAGGTCAACCTGCCGACCGAGGCCAAGAACCACGACGGTGTCGTCGTGCACGTGCGTAGCGAGAGCGGTGCCGTACAGGCCAGCGTGCGGGACAGCGCGAGCTCGGGTTCGGCCAAGGGTGAGGAACTGACGGCCCAGTACGCCGTGCCCGGTACGACTCAGATCGTCCCTGCGGCGCCCGTGACGGACGGCAAGACCAGCGTTCGTCTGGCGGCACCGGCCGGTCGCGGCGCCGTCGTCAAGCTGTCGGCTCTGTCGACCCAGGGCGAAGCGTCGAAGGACCGTGTCGTCTCCGTGCCGCGCGGCCGGACCCTCGACGTGTCGCTGGACGGTTTGAAGGGGTCGACCGTCGCGGTGCGAGCCACGAGTGAGGCTGAGATCGTCGCCGCAGCCACCGCTCCTGCGGCCTCGGGCTCCTCGGCGGACTTCGCGTGGGCCCAAGCCGCGCCGGACATCGGACCGGCGGCCGGCACGTCTCTACGTGGCGCGGGGACCGGGGGAGATCTCGTGCTCACAGCCAACGCTCCGCAGGTGCGGGCGACCGTCGTCGTGACGACGAAGGACGGCAAGAGCACAACCCAGCACGTCGACGTGCGCGACAACGCGGCTCGACGTATCTCCGTCCCGAAGGACGCGAGCGTGTGGGTGACCGCGCCGACGAAGCAGGGCAAATCCCACCTTCACGCGGGAATCGTGCTCCGCACCGGCTCCAAGTCCTCGGATCGCATCACGACGCTCACCCTCACGGCTGCGCCGTGGATGCGCGAGCAAACCGCACTCGTCGCCCGCTGATCCGCTCATCCCACCCGGACGATCGCGGGTCGGACACCCGGGGGCTCGTGCGTCAGCGAGCTGCGAGCCACTGAGCGTAGGTACGTCCACCGCGCTGGACCTCTTCGCCCGGCAGATTCGTGCCACGGGCGAAGGAGCGCAGAACACCTCCGAGCGTTGGCACACGCACGGACCGAACGGGTCGGCGGCTCTCGAGGTGAGCTGTCAGTGTGGAGAGTTCACCGAGCGAGAAGGTCTCCGGTCCGGCCAACTCGAGCGGCGTCGCAAGACTCGTGCGAATGAGGGCGACGTCCACGAGCTTGCGCGCCACCCATTCGGGGTCCACCGGGCTGACCCGGACGCGGGATTCGGCTCCCGTGAGCCGTGCCGCGGCGCCGCTCACCACCTCGTGGGCGAGGGTGTGGAACTGGGTCGCTCGCACGATCGACGCGCGCCCCGACCAGGACTCGGCGAGGTTCTCGGTGTCTGCCTTCGTGCGGTAGTAGGCCAGCGGGTTGTTCCAGCACCCCACGATCGAGGGCAGGACGAGGTGGGCGCCGGGTGCCCAGGCGTCGAGAGAACGCAGGAGGTTGCGTGTTCCGTCGCGGTCGACTCGGGCATTCGACGGGTCCGTGGCGCAGTGGATGACCGCCCCCACGCCCGGAAGTGCCTCGTCGAGGCCCGCCCCTGTCAGGATGTCGCCGACCACGCTGGTCACGTCGGTGATCGGGGTGCGGTGGACGAGCGCTCGCACCGGGATGGCCGATGCGCGTAGTTCCTCCACCACGGCGCGGCCGAGAACACCCGAAGCACCCGTCACGAGAACCGGCGTGCGTCCGACGCCGAGCACGTCGGGAGGCAGGATCGGGGCAGCGGTGGGGGTCGTCGTCACAGGTCGTCCTCGTCGTCCAGGGGGCGGCCCAGCAGGCCCGCGAGTTGGGTGCGCACGACGTGTTCGATGAGGGCCTCACGCTCGACCCGGTCGTGTGCGCGTGTCTGAATGGGAAGGCGGTAGAGGACCATCCGCGCCCGATGGCGACCGTCGGCGGGGAAGGCGCGCCCGAGGGGCACCGAGTCCTCCCACGAGCTCGGGTCGGACGGCGGAACCTCTTCGACGCCGATCTCGATGTCGGTGACGCTGACCGACCAGCGCGATTCGCACACCTCGACAGCACGCAGGACGGCGTCGTCGAACGCGGCCGAACGCGATCTCATGGACGGAGTCGCGGGCCAGGCCAGAGGCCCCCGGTAGCGGCGCTCGTGTCGGTCGCGACGGGGCGCGCCCGGGGCGGAGGAAGCGTCGAGGCCGGACTGTCGGCCTGGGCGCGCTGCTTTGTTCCTCACCGCGTCAGCGTATCGAAGGGCACCTGATCGCGGGCGGGGCCCGACTGGGCGTGTCCCGGTCGCGGCAGACGGGGGCAGCCACCCCACTGGCGTAACCTTGTGCAACGTGACGTTGACCAGACAGTGCTCGCGATCCGCCTGCTCGAAGCCCGCCGTGGCGACGCTCACGTATGTCTATGCGGATTCGACGGTCGTGCTCGGCCCCCTGGCCACCTACGCAGAGCCGCACACGTACGACCTGTGCGCCGATCACGCTCAGCGTCTCACCGCGCCGCGAGGTTGGGACATCGTGCGCCTGGCCGTCGACATGACGCCGCCGGAGCCCACACCGGACGACCTCGTGGCGCTCGCCGAGGCCGTGCGCCGCGCCGCGGCTCGCCCACCGGCCGAGCCCGAACCGGAGCCGGTGCGCAAGCCCGCCCGTGCCGCCCGGGCCGAGGACCCTGCCTTCCTCTCGACGGCCTCACGCCGTCGTCACCTGCGCGCGCTGCCCGATGCCACGGACGACGACGTGTCCACGGAAGCGGGCGACGCCGGCCGGTAGGATCGTCGGCGTGAACGCCCCCGTACTCAACGACTTCATCAAGGCCTACGACGTTCGCGGCCTCGTGCCCGAGCAGCTCTCGCCGGCCGTCGCGCGCGAACTCGGCGCCGCCTTCGCGCAAATCGTGGCCCGCCCCGAAAAAGCCGAGGGCGTCGTCGTCGGCCGCGACATGCGCCCGAGCTCGCCGGAGCTGTCTCGAGCCTTCGCCGAGGGCGCCGCCTCGTACGGCATCGACGTCACTCTCATCGGCCTGTGCTCGACCGACGGCCTGTACTACGCCTCCGGTGCTCTCGGCATCCCCGGCGCGATGTTCACCGCGAGCCACAACCCCGCGCAGTACAACGGCATCAAGCTGTGCCGCGCCGGCGCGCGCCCCGTCTCGCTTGAGACCGGCCTCGCCGAGATGCGTGACCTCGCCCAGTGGGCACTCGCTCGTGGCACGGCGGTTCCCTTCGACGGCGAACCCGGCACGATCGACGAGCGCGACATGCTCGGCGACTACGCCGCCTTCCTGCGTTCCCTCGTCGACCTGTCCGGCGGACGCCCGCTCAAGGTCGTCGTCGACGCCGGAAACGGCATGGGCGGCCACACCGTGCCCGCGGTCCTCGGCACGGATGCGGGGCTCGACGAGCTTCCGCTCGAGATCGTCCCGCTCTACTTCGAACTCGACGGCACGTTCCCCAATCACGAGGCCAACCCGCTCGAGCCCGCCAACCTCGTCGACCTGCAGAAGGCCGTCGTCGAGCACGGCGCCGACATCGGTCTGGCTTTCGACGGTGACGCCGACCGATGCTTCGTCATCGACGAGAACGGTGACGCGGTGACGCCGTCGGCCGTCACGGCGCTTGTTGCCCAGCGTGAGATCGCGAAGGAGGTCGCCAAGGGCACCCGCGCTTCGGACGTCTCGGTCGTCGCGAACCTCATCAGCTCGCGCGCCGTCACCGAGGTCATCACCGAGAACGGGGCGAAGCCGGTGCGCACGCGCGTCGGCCACTCCTTCATCAAGGCGCAGATGGCCGAGCACGACGCCGTCTTCGGCGGGGAGCACAGCGCGCACTACTACTTCCGCGACTTCTGGTTCGCCGACACGGGCATGCTCGCGGCGATGCACGTGCTCGCCGCGCTCGGTGAGCAGGAGGGGACGCTCTCGCAGCTCGTCGCCGAGTACGCCCGCTACGAGGCCTCCGGCGAGATCAACTCGACCGTGAGTGACGCCATCGCCGCCACTGGCCGCGTTCGCGAGTGGGTGGCCTCCCAGGGCGAGTACACCGAGGACGGCGTGGACGGCGTCACCTTCGTCCACGAAGGCGGTGACGGCGATCCGATGTGGTGGCTCAACCTGCGCGCCTCGAACACAGAACCTCTGCTGCGCCTCAACGTCGAGGCAGCCGACCGTGCAACGATGGAGCGCGTGCGCGATGCCGCGCTCGCCGCCGTCCGAGAAGGAGAAGCCCAGTGAACCGAGGCGTCACGATCGAACCGTGGCTGCGTGAGATCCTGCGCTGCCCGGTCACGCACAGTGAGCTCGTCGACGGGGTCGACGACGGCGGCGAGCCCGTGCTCGTCGCCACCGAAGCCGATGCCGAGCGCGGTGGCCGGTTGCAGTACCCGATCCGCGACGGCATCCCCGTGTTCCTCGTCGACGAGGCCACGGTTCTGCCCACCGAGGCTTGACCGGCCCACCTGGTACCTACGGCGAGACCGCTTCCCGAATCGGGAAGCGGTCTCGCCGCGTGCTGTGCGTGGTGTCGGGCGCGTGGCTCAGAGGCGGACGTCGTCCTCGGCGAGCCAGCGCTGCACGGTCGACTCCTCGGGTGCCGGAGCCTCGATGACGTGCGGAACGAAGCGCGCACCGCCGTCCGTGATCGGGCCGTCGGTCTCGCGGATGCCCATGCCGGCCGCGTGACCGTCGACCACCCAGGCTCCGATGACGGGCCGGTTGCCGTCGAAGTCGGGCAGCGGCCACCACTGCTGGTAGCAGAACGACTCGTCGTGTTCCTGGCCGCCGTGCGTCCAGTCGCGACCCTCCGCGTGGACGCGGATCGAGGCGCCCTCACGGCCGAAGAACGGCTTCGCGACGTACTCGCGCAGGTCGCGCGGGGAGTCGAGGTAGGCCGGAAGCAGGTTGGGGTGGCCCGGGTAGAGGTGCCACAGCGCCGCGAGCAGCGCCTTCGTCGAGAGGGCCGAACGCCACAGAGGCTCGATCCAGCGCACGCCGGAACTTTCGATGTGGGCGCCGAAGGGCTCGACGAGCAGGTCCTCCCACGGGTACAGCGCGTAACAGACGTCGATCGGGAGCGACTGGCCGTCGACGAAGCGGCGCGAGTCGACGTCCAGGCCGACGTCGGACAGATCGAACAGGCTCGTCGTCGCGCCGGCCTGATCGGCGGTGTCCGCGAGGTAGGCGAGCGTGGAAGCCTCTTCGACGAGGTGGAGAAGCCCCGCGAAGTGAATGTCGTCCTGCCCGGCGGCCACGCGCTTTTTCCACGCACCGACGAGCCGCTCGTGGATCGAGTTCCACTGGTCGAGTTCGGGGAAGTTCGCCTCGTGCCAGGACCACTGGGAAACGGCCGACTCGACGAGCATCGTCGGGGTGTCGCCGTTGATCTCGAGCATCTTGGGGGTGCCGTCGCCGGCGAGGCACAGGTCGAAACGGGCGTGTGAGCCCGGATCACCCTCCTCGAGACTCGCCAGGAGCCGCCGGGTCGAGCCCTCGGGCAGGCACAAACGCCGGTCGTCGTACGTCGTGAGCATCCACGTCGCGGCGCTCAGGCACATGCCCCACAGTTCGTCCGTGGCCGCCTCGAGCCGGTCGATCTCGGCGGGGGAGAAGGAGTAGTAGGCGCTGTCCGTCCAGTACGGCACGTCGTGGCCGTCGACGGTCTCGGACGCCCAGAGCATGCCCTCGGAATCGAGGATGTCGCGGAAGTTCGGGCGCGGCTCGCAGGCCAGGCGCCTCATCCGCCTCCGCCGCCGCCCTTGCCGAAGCCGCCACGCACGACGCTGCCCTTCGACGAGCCCTCGGCGCCCTTGATCTGAGTGCCCTCGCGGACGGAGGACTTCGTCACCTTGCCGCCCTGGGCGTCGAACCCACCGGCGGCGTAGGTGGCGTTCTTCGGAATCGACGTGGCGTAGCTGTCGAGCTTTCCGCCCACCGGGGCGACGCGCTGGCCCGAGCGGTAGAAGACCCATGCGGCGCCGGCGTGATGTCCGGAGCGACACTCGCTGTCCGGCAGCCGTTCACCCGTGGCCTTGTCGCGGCACACCCCGGCGTAGTCGGCGCCCTTGGACGACGAACATCCGGTGAGGAAACCGGCGGCGAGAACGGTGGTCGTGCCGAGGGCGAGCCCACCCTTGCGCCTGGTCGTAGGCATCCGAATCCTCTCCTTCGAGTAGGACGTCAATGTATCGCGCGATCTAGGCTGTGACGCGCGGATCCCCTCGGGCGTTCCGTCCCCCCGAGCGACAGAAGGTGTGACATGCCCTACCTCGACGAGAGTTGGCTGGACGACGCCCGTCACCTCGAACGCTGCGACTCGCGCGACTCCCTGCGGGCGCTGGCCACAGCCGGCGCCCAGGTGCGCGAAGCGATGACGCTGGCCCGTGAGGCGGGCGTGGAGCGCACGGCCGACGGTGAGCGGCCCCGCGCCGTCCTCGTGGGCGCGCTCGGTGGCAGCGCCGTCGTCGCCGACGTCCTCGAGACGTTCGCCCAGCCGGGGGCGCCCGTTCCCGTCATCACCCGACGCGACGTGCCGCTGCCGGGATGGGTCGGCCCCCTCGACCTCGTCGTCGCGGTGAGCCTTTCCGGGCGGGCCGCCGGGCCGCTCGCGCTCGCCTCGGAAGCCGCACGCCGTGGAGCGTCCCTGCTCACCGTCGGGGCAGCGGACTCACCCCTGGCGGATGTGTGTGCGCGGGCCCGCGGTACGCACATCCCGGTCGGGCGCGGGCGCACGTCGAGCCGGACGGCGATGTGGTCGCTGCTCACCCCGGTACTCATGGCGGCGGGGCACCTCGGCCTCGTCGACGTCACGAACAGCCACCTCGAGCAGGCGATCACCCACCTCGACCGTGAGGCTGAGGTGTGCCGCCCCAGCTCCGAGCACTTCGTCAACCCCGCGAAGCTCGCGGCGCTGCAGCTCGCCGGTACCGTGCCCATGGCGCTCGCGGACGGACCCGTCGCCGCTGTTGCGGCCCGCCGCGCCGCGTCGATGTTCGCCCGCACCGCTCGGGTGCCGATGACCTGGGGTGAGCTGCCGGATGCGGCCGCGTCTGTCGTTGCGACGCTCGACGGCCCCTTCACGGCCGGTGGCGGTAGTGGCGCGGCCTCGGCCCCTGACGACATTTTCGCCGACCCCTTCCTCGACGCGCCCCGACAGCCCGGGCTCGGGCTGCTCAGCCTCCACAGCGACCCCGAAGGTGCCGTTTCGGACTTGGCCGGCGTTGCTGCGGGCGTTCAGGACAGCGCGTTCGCGGCCGGCGCCACCGTCGTCGAGGTGCACCCCGGCGATGGCCCGCCCATCGCGCGACTAGCCGAACTCGTCCAGAGGGTCGACTTCACCGCCACCTACCTCGCGCTCGGCCAAGGTCTCGACCCGAATGTGTCGCGGCACGTGACACAGCTGCGCGACCATCTCGGCGACCGTCGGGCATGACGCCCGCGGTCGGCACGGGGCGGCGGGCGTGTCGTCTGCGTGAGGACGGGAACGTCTTCGCTGGTTAGGCTTGGGCGCATGACGAACTTCTCCCGGGCCGAGGTCGCGGCCATGGTCGACCACACCCTGCTCAAGCCCGAAGCGACGGCTGACGACGTCGCGGCGCTGGCCCGCGAGGCCGAGGAGTTGGGCGCCTACTCGATCTGTGTGTCGCCGAACATGCTGCCCGTCGAGACGAGCGTCAAGGTTGCCACCGTCTGCGGCTTCCCGAGCGGCAAGCACACGAGCACGGTCAAGGCCGCCGAGGCCGCCGAGTCGGTCGAGCGCGGCGCTGACGAGGTCGACATGGTCATCGACGTGGGCGCGGCCAAGATGGGCGACTTCGAGGCGGTCAAGCTCGACATCCGCACGGTGCGCGACGCCATCCCGAACGCCGTTCTCAAGGTCATCATCGAGTCCGCTGCCCTCACCGACGACGAGATCCGCGGCGTCTGCGAGTCGGCCGTCGACGCGGGCGCCGACTTCGTCAAGACCTCCACGGGCTTCCACCCGAGCGGTGGCGCCAACGCCCACGCCGTGCGCCTCATGCGTGAGTGCGTCGGCCCGAACCTGGGCGTCAAGGCCAGCGGCGGCATCCGTGACGCCGCTGCGGCCCGCGAGATGATCGAGGCCGGCGCGTCGCGACTCGGGCTGTCCGGCACGCGCGCCGTGCTCGACGGTCTCGAAGGCGGCTCCGGCGACGCGTCGGCGGCCTGCGCCGAGGGCGCGGCGGGCTACTGATTTCGTATCTGAACGCAACGAAGGGCACCGGTTGAGTCGGTGTCCTTCGTCGTCGGTACGTCGTTGTCCCGGGGTGGACGTGGGGCGGACGCGGGCCGTGCTCAGGCCTCGGTCGGCCGGCGACGCGGCACCCGCCACTCGACGGCCGTGCCGCCGCGCGGCCTCACCCGCACCGTGCACGAGCCGCCCCACCGCTCGGCGCGCGCGACGAGGTGGTCGAGCCCCGAGCGGCGCTCGACGTGCTCGGGCAGCCCGACGCCGTCGTCCGTCACCTTGAGGCGCACGTCCTCGCCGACGTCGAGCGCCACCCGTACCGCCGACGCTCCGGCGTGCCGGGCGGCGTTGCTCAGTGCCTCGCGCACCACGGCGAGAATGTCCATGACGAGGGCGTCGTCGAGCGTCCAGTAGTCGCCGCCCACGGCGACCGACGGCATGAACCCGAGCGCGTCGCTGCCCTGCTGAGCCAGCTGGTCGATGCTGCGGGCCAGCGCGAGCGCGACGCCTCCCTGCTTGAGGTCGAAGATCGCGCGACGCACGTCCGTCACCGTCTCGTCGAGGTCGGTGACCACGGCGTCGAGCTTCTCGGAGGCCACGGTGTCGCCGACGAGCGGCATGACGCTCTGCACCCGCATGCCGGCGGCGAAGAGGCGTTGGATGACGTGGTCGTGCAGATCCTGGGCGATCCTGTCGCGATCCTCGAGGATGGCCACGCGCTCGGACTCCGCGTGCTGGTGGGCGAGGAGCGTCGCGACGGACAGGCGGTCGGAGAGCATCTGGCCGACCGCCTCGAGCGGTTCCGGCGCGATCGAGAGAAGCGCCCGGTCCCACGCGATGAGCAGCAGACTGGGGGAGGCCTCCTCGGCCGTCACCGGCACGAGCAGCGCCGAGCGCTTGGCGTCGTCGACGAGCGCGGCTGCCTTGGCGCCGGAGAGGAAACGGGCATCCGGGCGCAGCGCCAAGTCGTCGGCCAGGTCTTGGCCGAGGCGCTCCGTCATGCGATGCACGGGAACGTACTCGACGTGGTCGGCGGTGAGGATGGAATCGAAGCGCTCGACGACAGCCGGCCACGCCTGCTTGGGCGGCAGCTTCGCAAGCAGGGCGACGGCCTCGGCCGCGGCCCTCTGCCAGCGTTCACGGGCCTCTGCCTCGGCGAGCGTGCGAGCGTGCGCGATCGCGAAGGCGGCCGCCGCGGCGAGGGCCTCGAGCACTCGCTCGTCGCGGTTGCTGAACTGATTCGCCGAGCGCTTGTTCGTCAGGTAGATGTTGCCGTAGACCTGCCCACGGATGACGACGGGGCAGCCGAGAAAGGAACTCATCGGCGGGTGGTTGGGCGGAAACCCGACGCTCTCGGGGTGACGGCTGATGTCGGCCACCCGAAGGGTGTGCGGCTCGTGGATGATCGTGCCGAGGACGCCCTTGCCGTGCGGCCCGTCGCCGATCAGCGCGGCCGTTTCGGCGTCGATGCCGTGGAGGACGAGGTCCTCGAAACCGCCGTCGGCGTCGAGGATGCCGAGCGCGCCGTACTCGGCGTTGGTGAGGTCGACGGCCGTTTCGACGAAACGGTGGAGCAACGGTCGCAGCGCGAGGTCCTTGCTCAGGTCGATGACGGCGGTGAGCAGCGCGTCGTCGGGGGAGGGGCTGCGATCGTCGTCGCGCGGGCTGCGGGGCGAGGCGGGCTGCGATGCAGTGACCATGCACGCGAGTCTAGGGGCGCCAGGTGTGACGAGCGGCTCCCCGCAGACTTCGCCGCACACGTCCCCTCCGGGGGGACGGGCGTCCACAATGGGGGCATGGCTGTTCGTGTCTATCTGCTCGACGATCACGAGATCGTGCGCCGAGGGCTCGCCGAGCTCCTTTCCACCTCCGGGCGTTGTGAGGTCGTCGGTGAGAGTGGGAGCGCCGCCGAGGCGATCCGTCGTATCCCCGCTGCGCGCCCGGACGTCGCGATCCTCGACGGCCGTCTGCCCGACGGCACGGGCATGGAGGTGTGCCGCGCGGTACGCAGCGTGGACGAGAACATCCGCTGCCTCATCCTCACGTCCTACGACGACGACGAGGCCCTCCTCGCGGCGATCCTCGCGGGTGCGAGCGGCTATGTCCTCAAGCAGGTGCGCGGCGCCGACCTCGTCGAGACGATCGAACGCGTCGCCGCAGGTGAGTCGCTGCTCAAGGGGGAGGACGCCGACCGCATTCGCGCGCGCCTGACCGGCGAGGACGTCATGCTGCGCCCCGAGCTGGCCGCGCTCACCGACCAGGAGAAGCGTGTGCTCGACCTCATCACGCAGGGCTTCACGAACCGTCAGATCGCCGGGCGCCTGCACCTGGCGGAGAAGACGGTGAAGAACTACATCACGAGCCTCCTGTCCAAGTTGGGGCTCGAATCGCGCACCCAGGCCGCGGTGCTCATGGAGCGCCTGCGCCACCCGCACGACTGACCTGCGCGCGAGCCGGTGTGACGCCGGTCTCGCCAGTTACGACGCGGATTTTCGCGTGCTGCGGCCGATTGGCGTCGGGGTCTAAGGTGGACCTCATGGCCCACTACGACCTCGTCATCATCGGTACCGGTTCCGGTAACCCCCTCGTCACGCCGGACTTCGCGGAGAAGAAGGTTGCCATCATCGAGAAGGGCGTCTTCGGGGGTACGTGCCTCAACGTCGGGTGCATCCCGACGAAGATGTTCGTCCAGGCCGCCGAGGTGGCCCGCAGCGCACGCGAGTCCTCGCGCCTCGGTGTCGACGCGTCCGTGCAGCACGTGCGCTGGAGCGACATCCGTGAGCGCGTGTTCGGGCGCATCGACCCGATCGCGCTCGGCGGACGCGAGTACCGTGAGCGCGGCTCCGAGGACGGCAACACCACCGTCTATTCAGGCCACGCACGCTTCACGGGCGACCACAGCCTGCGCGTCGACGGCTACGACGAGGAGGTCACCGGCGACCAGATCGTCATCGCCACAGGTGCCCGCCCGGTCATCCCCGCGGTCATCACCGATTCGGGCGTGCCGTACGAGACGAGCGACACCGTCATGCGGATCGCCGACCTGCCCTCGTCGTTGGTCATCGTCGGTGGCGGTTTCATCGCGCTCGAGTTCGCCCACGTCTTCAGCTCACTCGGCGTCGACGTGACGATGGTGCTGCGCGGCGAGCGCGTTCTGCGTCACGCGGACGACGACGTGAGCCAGACCCTGACGAACGCCGTCGAGAACCAGTGGACGCTCGTGCGCAACGCCGAGCTGACGTCGGCCGGCCACGGAGCCGACGGCGTCGAACTCGCGCTCTCGGACGGCCGCACCGTGAACGGCGATCTGCTGCTCGTCGCCACCGGCCGCCGACCGAACACCGACGACCTCGGCCTGGAGAACACCGGCGTCGAGGTGCGCCCCGACGGTCGCGTCGTCGTCGACGAGTACGGCCGCACCGGCGTGGACGGCGTGTGGTCGCTCGGTGACGCGAGCTCGCCGTTCCAGCTCAAGCACGTCGCCAACGCCGAGGAACGCTGCGTCGCGCACAACCTCGTCCACCCGAACGACCTCCGTCCGTTCCCGCACGACGTGGTGCCGAGCGCGGTCTTCACCCACCCGCAGGTCGCCACGGTCGGCATGAGTGAGGCGCAGGCGCGCGCCGCAGGCCACGACGTCACCGTCAAGGTGCAGGCCTACGGCGCGACGGCCTACGGCTGGGCGCTCGAGGACACCTCGAGCATCTGCAAGGTCATCGCCGACAAGGAGACGCGCAAGCTGCTCGGTGTCCACTTCGTCGGCCCCGACGCCTCGACGCTCATCCAGCCGGCGATCCAGGCGATGTCGTTCGGTCTGGCTGCCGACGAGATGGCGCGCGGCCAGTACTGGATTCACCCGGCCCTCACCGAGGTGCTGGAGAACGCCCTCCTGGGCTTGGAGTTCCCGCCCCACGACGCCTGATCCCGCTCACCGTCACGACGAGCGCTGCGAGGACGCCCGCGCAGCACAGAGCGGTTGTGGCCCACCACAGATCCGGCAACCAGATCATGCGTTGCCGACGATCGTGCCCGAGCGCGCGGGGTGCGTACCAGGCGGCGCTCGTCAGCAGCGCGGAGGCGACGGAGAACCCCCAAGTGCAGGCGCGGGTATGACGACGTATGCGCCCGCCGAGCCGCGTCAGTCGAGCCCACGTGGCTGCACCGAACACGAGAAGGACCGCCAGCGCGCTCAGTGCCCACGGCGACCACCAGAGCAACGGGTCGTCACCGCCCGGGAACTGTTGTCGTAGCGTTCCGCTGCGTCGAGCCCCTCGCGGGCGCTCAGGCCACTGCGATGCGTCAGGAGATCGCGGACGGCGGTCTCGTCGTTCGGTATCCAGGTGAAGTGCCGCGCTACCGGTGCGTCGAGCTACACGTCGCTGGCGTGGACGAACTGCAGCACCGCCAGAGCTGTTAAGGACTTGGAGACGGACCCCACAGGCAGCGCCGAATCAGCGGTGAGAGGCCTGCCGGTGCCGTCGGTCCCCGCGAGGTACTCGGTCTCGATCGTGTCCCGAGAAAGGACACGCATGGCAAGGCCGGGCCATCCGAGGCGTTCGCGGGTTTCGCGGGCCAACTTCTGCGGGTCAGTGTCTGCGGGGGCAGCCGGCAGAGCAGACGCGGCACCGGGCCGGAGCAAGCCCACGGTGAGTGCGAGGAGGAGGAAGGGGAGTGCCGGCAATCGCCATTTAAATATGCGCATATTGTTATTGTGCACGGGTCGCTACGCTGAGTCCATGCCGAGAACCGCCGACCACGACGCTCGTCGCACGCAGATCATCGATGCGGTGCGTGGCCTCGTCGCCAGTGACGGGCCCGAGGCCGCGACGATGAGCCGCATCGCGGCGAGTGCGGGTGTCTCGGTGGGCTTGGTGCAGCACTACTACGCCTCCAAGGACGTCCTGCTCGCCGACGCCTACGACCGAACCCTGCAGGTACAGCAAAGGCGGATCGAGACGCTCGTGGCGAGCGAGGAACAGGCGCGGGGGCGGATCGAACACATGGTGCTCGGCGCCCTGACACAGTTCCTTCCGCTCGACCACGATCGCCGAGACGAGACGATCCTCTTCGACCACTTCAGTTCCGTGGCGCTTCGACAGCCGAGCCTGCGCGAGGCGTGGCAACGCACGGACGACGTCCTGCTCGCACGGCTGCGTGAGGCCGTCGTCAACGCCGAGGAGTGCGGGGAGGCGCGCGAGGGCGTCGACCCGGACGACGAAGCGCGGCGCCTACTCGCGGTGACCCGAGGTCTCGCTCGAACGCTCCTTCTGCGTGACGACGCCGACGAGGTCGCCCGGGCGCGTCGAGTTCTGGCCCAGGAATGCGCTTCGACCTTCCCGAACCCTTGTCGGCAATACGGGAGCTGACGTTAGTGGGTGGCTTGTGGAAGCGGACCGTAGGCTGCACGTATGAGTGACTCCTCGGGCGGCAACAAGGCGATCTTCGCGGCCCTGGCGGCCAACCTCGGCATCGCCGTGACGAAGTTCATCGCCTGGATGCTCACCGGCATGAGTTCGATGCTGGCCGAGGCCATCCACTCGGTGGCCGACTCGGGCAACCAGATCCTGCTGCTCGTCGGCGGCAAGCGGGCCCGCAAGGATGCCGACGAGTTCCACCCCTTCGGTTACGCGCGGGAGCGCTACGTCGCGGGCTTCGTCGTCAGCATCGTCATCTTCAGCGTCGGCGGCATGTTCTCGCTCTACGAGGCGTACGAGAAGTACCACGAGATGTCTCTGCCGGACGCGCCGCACCCGGGCACCCACGAGAAGTGGTGGTGGGTTCCCATCGTCGTGCTCGTCGCCTCGATCCTCATGGAGGGTCGCTCGCTCATGACAGCGGTGAGCGAGGCCAAGAAGGAGAAGGGCGATCAGTCCTGGGGCTCGTTCCTGCGCAATGCCAAGAGCCCCGAACTCCCGGTGCTCTTGTGCGAGGACTCGGCTGCCGTGGCCGGTTTGACGGTCGCGCTCTTCGGCGTCAGCCTGGCGGTGTTCACCGAGAACGGCATCTGGGACGCCGTGGGCGCCGGGCTCATCGGTCTGCTCCTCATCGCCGTCGCGGCGTTCCTCTTTCGCGAGACGCGTTCCCTGCTCCTCGGTGAGGCAGCCCGCCCGGAGACGGTGCGCGAGATCCGTAGTGCCATCGAATCCGCCGACGGAATCGAGCGTGTCATTCACCTCAAGACCTCCCACCTCGGCCCGAACGAGCTTATGGTGGCGGCCAAGATCGCCATCGACCCGCAGGCGCGCGGTGCGGAGATCGTGCGCTCCATCGACGCGGCGCAGCAGGCCGCCCGGCGCGTCGATCCCGACCTGCAGATGCTCGTCTACCTCGAGCCCGACGTCGATACCGGCGGGGACGCGAGCGGCGGCATCGGGCACGTCACGTCAGCCCAGCGCGAGAACGCTCCGGGGGAGTGGCACGTCGGCCCTTCGCGACCCGACGACCGATAGGTCTGCTCAGCGCATTCGCAGGGACGCATCGAAGTTCTCTAAGGTTGGCTCCATGAATCGAGAGCACGTTCGCCCGGTCCGCGTCGAGACCCGAGGCGGTCACTGATGGCCGGCGGACTCTTCGCGCTGCTCGACGACGTCGCAGCGCTCGCCCGCCTCGCGGCGGCCTCCACCGACGACGTGGCCGCTGCCGCCGGCCGCGCCAGTGCCAAGGCAGCGGGCGTCGTCATCGATGACACCGCCGTCACGCCGCGCTATGTGCAGGGCCTCGCGGCCGAGCGAGAGCTGCCGATCATCAAGCGCATCGCGATCGGCTCGCTACGCAACAAGCTGCTCTTCATCCTCCCGATCGCGCTGGTGCTCTCGGAGTTCCTCCCGATCGCAGTGACGATCCTGCTCATGCTCGGCGGTACGTACCTGTGTTTCGAGGGCGCGGAGAAGATCATCCACGCCCTCAAGCACCGCCGCGAGCACGGGCACGAGAGTGCCGTGGAGCGCGAGGACGAGGACGTTGCCACCGAGAAGATCGACGAGGACGAGGTCGTGAGCGGGGCCGTGCGCACCGACTTCATCCTCTCCGGCGAGATCATGGTCATCGCCCTGAAGTCGGTCACCGATCAGCCGCTCGTCTCGCGCGCGATCATTCTGGCCGTGGTTGCCGTCCTCATCACGGTGCTCGTCTACGGCTTCGTGGCACTCATCGTGAAGATGGACGACGTCGGCCTCAGCCTCATCGAGGGCGGCAAGAGCGAGAAGTTCGGCCGTTTCCTCGTCAACCTCATGCCCAAGGTCATGGCGTTCCTGTCCACCGTCGGCGTCGTCGCGATGCTCTGGGTCGGTGGCCACATCCTTCTCGTCGGCACCGACGAACTCGGCTTCCACCCGCTGTACTCGGCCGTCCATCACGTCGAAGAAGCGGTGCACGAGGCCACTGGCGCACTCGGCGGCGTGCTCGGATGGCTCACGAACACCGTCGCGAGCGGCATCTTCGGGCTCATCGTCGGCACGATCGTCGCGCTGATCGTGACGCCGATCCTCGCCGCTCGTGCCAAGTCGAAGGGCGAGGCGCCCGCGCACTGAGCTGCCGCACCTCACCTCTCGAACGGCCGTCGCGCGTCCCGTGCGGCGGCCGTTCGACGTGGCCGTGTCGGAGGTGGCCGGTAGACTCACGGCCAGTCGGCGCGGGCGATAACCCATGCACGAGAGCAGCCCAGAGGGGCACGCCGGAATCTCGAGTCACCGAATGCGAAGGAAACAGACCACCATGCCGTTCGACTACAAGATCCGCGACATCTCACTCGCCGAATCCGGCCGTCACCAGCTGCGCCTGGCCGAGCACGAGATGCCCGGTCTCATGTCATTGCGTGCTGAGTACGGCGAGAGCAAGCCGCTCGCCGGTGCGAAGATCGCCGGGTCGCTGCACATGACGGTGCAGACGGCCGTCCTCATCGAAACCCTCACCGCCCTCGGCGCCGAGGTGCGCTGGGCGTCGTGCAACATCTACTCCACCCAGGACGAGGCTGCCGCGGCCGTCGTCGTCGGCCCGAACGGCACCGTCGACGACCCGCAGGGTGTGCCCGTGTTCGCCTGGAAGGGCGAGACGCTCGAGGAGTACTGGGACTGCACGAACGAGATCCTCACGTGGCCCGGCAACGAGGGCCCGAACATGATTCTCGACGACGGCGGCGACGCCACGATGCTCGTGCACAAGGGCACGGAGTGGGAGAAGGCCGGCCAGGTGCCGCCCACCACCGAGGACGACTCCGAGGAGTTCAGCGTCTTCAAGGCCCTCGTGCGCAAGACCCTCGCCGAAGACCCCACGAAGTGGACGAAGATCGGTGAGCAGATCCAGGGCGTCACCGAGGAGACCACCACAGGCGTCCACCGCCTCTACGAACTCTCGCGCGCCGACGAACTGCTCTTCCCGGCCATCAACGTCAACGACTCCGTGACGAAGAGCAAGTTCGACAACAAGTACGGCACCCGCCACTCCGTGCTCGACGGCCTCAACCGTGCCACCGACGTCCTCGTCGGCGGCAAGGTGGCCGTCGTCGCCGGCTACGGAGACGTGGGCAAGGGCGTCGCCGCGGCGCTCGCCGGCCAGGGCGCCCGCGTCGTCGTCACCGAGATCGACCCCATCTGCGCGCTCCAGGCCGCGATGGAAGGCTTCCAGGTCACCACCATGGACAAGGCCTGCGAATACGGCGACATCTTCGTCACGACGACCGGCAACTTCGACATCATCACCGCCGACCACATGTCGCGCATGAAGAACAAGGCGATCGTCTCCAACATCGGCCACTTCGACAACGAGATCGACATGGCCGGCCTCGCCAAGATCCCCGGCATCGCCAAGGTCGAGATCAAGCCCCAGGTGCACGAGTGGACGTTCCCCGCCGACGGTGACCAAGAAGCCCGCTCCATCATCGTCCTGTCCGAAGGCCGCCTCATGAACCTCGGCAACGCCACCGGCCACCCGAGCTTCGTCATGTCCAACTCGTTCGCCAACCAGACGATCGCCCAGATCGAACTGTTCACCAACGGTGATGCCTACCGCGCCAACGGCAAGCCCCTCGTCAAGACGCTCCCCAAGCACCTCGACGAAAAGGTCGCCCGCGCCCACCTCGACGCCCTCGGCGTCGAACTCACCGAACTGCGCAAGGACCAGGCCGAATACATCGGCGTGGACGTGGCCGGCCCGTACAAGCCCGAGCACTACCGGTACTGACCACTTCGATCGTGCGGGCGCCCGGCGAGCAAGCTCGCTCGGCGCCCGCACGATCTTCGGGTCAGGTGTTGTTTGGCGCGTCTTCCGGCCAGGCCCTAGCGGGCCTGTCTCGGTGCGACACGCATCATGGCGCGTCTTCCGGCGGGACGAGTTCGCAAGCTCACTCGTCCCGCTCGGTGCGACACGCGGCCGTCCACTTCTCGAGGTGGGCGGCTTTCGTGTGGCTGTCACCTTTCGTGGTCTCGAGGTGCCCACGGTTCCTTGTGGCACCTTCGGTCCTGACGGATGGCGCTTCAGGTGCCGTTGGGGCGTCGTGGCTGGTTTTGTCTTGACGGACAGCGCTTGGGTGCCGAATTGGCGATTCGACGCGTTGTGTCCCGACTGGCCCGGGTCGGCCGAGCGTCCCCACTGGACTCCGGAGGGTGGGCGCGCCGTGCTCGCGTGCAGCCGCCCACCGTTACCTGTGTGTGACAATGAGCCGGGCGACGCCCGGGCACACCGCCCGAGCATCTTGAAAGGGGCAGACAGTGACCAACCGTGTGCTGATTGTTGACGACGACCCGGCACTCGCCGAGATGCTCGGCATCGTCCTGCGCGGCGAAGGCTACGACGTCTCCCACGTCGCCGACGGCTCCGCAGCGCTCGGGTCCTTCCGCGACTTCAAGCCCGACCTCGTCCTGCTCGACGTCATGCTGCCCGGCATGAACGGAGTCGAGGTCTGCCGCAAGATCCGCGCCGAATCCGTCGTGCCCATCATCATGCTGACGGCGCGTACCGACACCCTCGACGTCGTGGGCGGCCTCGAAGCGGGCGCCGACGACTACGTCAGCAAGCCCTTCAAGCCCGCCGAACTCGTCGCCCGAGTCCGCGCCCGCCTGCGCCGTGGAGACAACGAGCCCGAGATCGTCGCCATCGGTGACCTCGTCATCGACCTCGCCGCCCACTCCGTCACCCGCGACGGCGAAGCCATCTCCCTCACGCCGCTCGAGTTCGACCTCCTTCTCGCCCTCGCCCGCAAGCCCTGGCAGGTCTTCAGTCGCGAGGTGCTCCTCGAGCAGGTCTGGGGCTACCGCCACGCGGCCGACACGCGCCTCGTCAACGTTCACGTCCAGCGCCTGCGCTCCAAGGTCGAGAAGGACCCCGAGAACCCCGAGATCGTCCTGACCGTCCGCGGAGTCGGATACAAGGCCGGTGCCGCCCAGCATTCCTGAGCGCCGCGGACCCGCCCGACGCGCGCTCTCCGCCGTCGTCGCCGGCGCCCGACGCTTCGCCGCGTTCCTCGGTCGCACGTGGCGGCGGTCGCTGCACTTCCGCGTCATCAGCCTCACGATGCTCATGGGGCTGACGGTGGTGCTCGCCGTCGGTGCCCTCATGTACCAAGGCATTGCCGACGGTCTCGTGCGGAGCAAGACCAGCTCCGCCCAGCAGGTCGCGCTGCGCGAGACGGCCGACGTCCAGAACGCCTTCGACGCCACGGACAAGACCGACCTCACCACCTTGTACAACCTGTCGCGCGACTCCGTGCGACGCATCTCCAGCCCCCTCGACGACACCTCGCGACTCGTCGTCCTCATGCGGGCCGGTGACAACGCACGCCCCGGTATCCCGCGCGTCAGCACCGCCGGTGCCGGCGAGATCACGCCCCCCGCCGACGTGCGAGGCGCGCTCGCCCGCGACCCTGCGCACCAGCAGACGAAGATCATCACCCTCCACCACGCCGACGGCGGTGACGTGCCCGCAGTCATGGTCGGCTCCCGCGTCAACATCCCGAACGCGGGCGCGTACGACCTCTACCTCGTCTTCCCGATGGACAAGGAAGCCCAGTCGCTCGGCATCGTGCGCAACTCGTTCGCCGCCGGCGGCTTGGGCCTCGTGCTCCTCATCGGTGCCTGTGCCTATCTCGCGACGAGGCTCGTCGTCACGCCCGTTCGGTCTGCGGCCCACGTCTCCGAACGCCTCGCCGCCGGCAATCTCGACGAGCGCATGCGCGTGCGCGGCGAGGACGACATCGCCCGTCTCGCGACGAGCTTCAACGCCATGGCCTCCAGCCTGCAGCGTCAGATCGGCCAGCTCGAAGACCTGTCGCACCTGCAACAGCGCTTCACCTCCGACGTGTCGCACGAACTGCGTACACCGCTGACGACGATCCGCATGGCCGCCGACATGATCCACGACTCCCGCGGTGACTTCGCCGCGCACGTGGCCCGCTCCTCGGAGCTCCTGTCGAAGGAACTGGACCGGTTCGAAGCGCTGCTGGCCGACCTGCTCGAGATAAGCCGCTTCGACGCCGGTGGCGCCGTCCTCAGCCGCACTCCCGTGTCGTTCACCGCCCTCGCCGCCGATGTCATCGACATGCACGAGCAACTGGCGCAGAAGCTGGGCGTCAAACTGGTGCTCGACGCGCCCACCGACGTCGAGGTGCCCATCGATCGCCGCCGTGTCGAGCGCATCCTGCGCAATCTCGTGTCGAACGCCATAGAGCACGGGCAGAACGCGCCTGTCGTCGTCATCGTCCGCTCGAACGTGACGGCGGTCTCCGTCAGCGTCCGCGACTACGGCATCGGTCTCAAGGAGGGCGAGGCGGACAAGGTCTTCGACCGATTCTGGCGGGCCGACCCGGCTCGCGCGCGCACGACCGGGGGCACCGGCCTGGGCCTTTCCATCTCCCTCGAGGACGCACGCCTGCACGACGGTTTCCTCGAAGCCTGGGGTGCGCCGGGGGAGGGCTCCTGTTTCCGCCTCACCCTGCCGCGCCACCCCGGCATCCCCATCGCCTCGAGCCCCGGGCCGTTGCAGCCTTCCAGCGTCACCGCGCCCAAGCAGATCGCCAGCGGCACGATGCGCACCTCCGACGGCGGTGCGCGCCTCGTCTCGGGTTACCCGAGCACGATCGGCACCAAGAAGGCCACGAATGCGTTGCCCCCGACCCTCGAGGGCGAAGCCGTCGCCCGGCCGAGGAGGGACGAATGAGCCGCCTCAGCCGTCCAGCGCGTCTGTCCGCGCTCACCCTCGCCGCAGTCATCACTCTCAGCGGGTGCATTGGCCTGCCCTCGACGACGGGGGTGCGCGCCGGTCAGGCCGTCGACGCCGGAGCCGTCGACGAGCCGCTCGCCGTGGAGCCGCTCACGGCGTCCTCCTTCGACGATCCGCGCTCCATCGCCACGGGGTTCGTGCGGGCACAGATGTCGTCGCAGGACAACCACGCAGCGGCTCGCACCTTCCTGACGGCCGAAGCCTCCACCGCGTGGAAGCCGGGTTCCGCCGTGACCGTTTTCAGCGGAGAGAGCGACATCGTCGCCACCCGACCGGAGACGGGCAAGGTTCGGCTGCGGATTCCCGTCGTCGCGACGATCTCTCCGGACGGACACCTCGAGCGCTCCGATCAGTACGAGCGGACCCTCGAGTTCTCCGTCCGCGAGACCTCCGCAGGATGGCGCCTCACCGACCTGCCGCCGAACCTCGGCGTGTGGATGAGCGACTCGGATGTCACCCGTCTCTTCACGAAGGCGAACGTCTACTATCCGGCCCGCCACGGACGGGTCCTCATCGCCGACCCCCGCGTCCTGCCACGTCAGGGCCTTGCGACGGCGCTCGCCCGAGCGTCCTTGTCCGCGCCGCCCGCATGGCTCGAACCGGCCGTCGAACAGAGCGCTCCCGACGGCACACGTCTCGCCGTGGACGCCGTGCCCGTTCGCGAGGGCACCGCCCAGGTCGACCTGTCCAAGCAGGCCAGCGGCGCTGACAACGCCCAGCGCACGGCGTTGTGGGCCGCCATGACCGCCACCCTTCTTCAGGCACCCGAGGTGGGCACGCTGAACCTCACGGTGGGCGCCACCCGCTTGGAGGCCGAGAACCTTCCCAGCACGGTCGACGAGGTCTCGGACGTGGGGTATCGCCTCCCGACCGGGGGCGTCGACACCGTCATCTCCCGCAGCGGCACCTACCTCGCTTGGACGCAGGCGTCGGCGAACGACGCCGTCTCGGGCACGACGAAAGCAGCGGCGCGCGGGCGACCGTCGCTTCCCGCCGTCGAGGCGAACTGGACGTTCCTGGCAGCGGGCCAAGGAGGACGTCAGATCGCTGCAGTCTCGAAGGACCGCACCTCGATCAGACGATGGGTCAACGGCAGCGCCGTCACGCTCGACTCGCTCGGTACCGATCTGGTACGCCCCGCGTTCGATGCCAGCGGCTGGCTGTGGACCGCCGGGCACGCGTTCTCCAACGCGGAGTCGGGAAGGTCCGACTCGAAGGTGCGCGACGCGTCGGTGTGGGCCGTCGACACGTCCGCGAGTGAGGCCGGCGCGGCCCCGGTGCGGCTGCAGGTGCCGTGGCTCGGCGAAGGCGAGGTTGAGTCGCTGAGCATGTCCCCCGAGGGCCAACGTCTCGCCATGATCGTCAAGGACCCGAAGGGGCGCCGCGCCGTTCTGGCAGCGGTGGAACGTGACGCGAAGGGCCGCCCCGTCCGCCTGGGTCCGGCCCATGTCGCGGCCCGGGGTGTGAAGAACCCGACGAGCATCGTGTGGGCAGACGCGACGAGCCTCGCGGTTCTCGGCACGATCGACGGGACGAAGCGACCGGCGCTGCAGACGATCGACGACGTCGTCGAGCCGCTCGCCGTCGTGCGTCACGGCGACGGGCTCGCGAGCACGCTGCGTGGCTCCGACGGGCTGTTCGTCCGGACGTCGAACCAGACAGTTTTCACACGGCTGGGCTCGTCGTGGAGCAGCTTTCTCTCGCGTGGGGACGTCATCGTCCCCAACCCGTGACGGGAGATACGTCCCACCACGCCGTGGGACCGGCTCTTCCACAACCCGTCGCTGTTCTCGGCTGCGCGTGGGGTCCTCGAGGCGCGACCGTGAGGCATGCGCCCCAGCCCGTTCGTGCACAACGATTCCCGATCTCCGCTTCGTCGAGCGCTCGCGGAGCTGCTCGATCTCGCGTGGCCGGTCACCTGCGCCGGCTGCGAACGCTGGTCCACGCCGTGGTGTGAGGCATGCGCTCGGGCAACGCGGCTCGAACTCCTGCGAGTCCGTCCCAGCCTCGCGCCACACTTCGTCGTCCATGCGGCCACGCCGTTCGAAGGTGCGGTGCGTCGTGGGGTGACCGTGTTCAAGGACGAGGGCCGCAGTGACCTCGCGCCCGTCCTCGGCGTCCTGCTGCGCGCCGCTGTCGCGGCGGCACTCGCGGAGTACGTCGACGGTGAGCGGCCGATCCCGAGGAGGTGGTTGCTCACCCCCGTCCCGTCGTCGCCCGCCGCGACGCGCGTACGCGGCCGCTTCCCTCTCGGGGAGGTGGTGCGTGCATCGCTGCACAGCGATCGAGCAGGTGCCGAGCAGCGGACGCTCGTCGAAGCTTCTCTGCTGCGCGCTTCGCGACGCACGGTCGACCAGTCCCACCTCACCCGAGCCCAGCGCAGCGCCAACGTTGCCGGAGCCTTCGCTTTGGCCGGCGCCCGCGAGGGCCATGCGCCGGAGGAGTGCGGCGTCGTCCTCGTCGATGACGTCGTCACCAGTGGCGCCACTCTCGCCTCGGCTCACGGTGTCCTCGTGCGCGGTGGGTACGACCCTGTCCTCCTCGCAGCGGTCGCCGCGACGCCCGACGCGGGTGTCCGGGGCGACGCGTGAGACGTCCGTGGTCCTGGGCACGTCACGCGCTGTTCATCGGATCGTCACGAAACCCTGGTGTGGGTCCCCTCACAGGTCTAGCGTGGAGTCACGATCCACTCCTGGCAGGAGGTGATGCACTCAGTTCCCTGGGCGGCGCCGTGAATGTGCCCGGCCCCGCCGACTCACGCAGCATCAGTTCTTGGCCTGAGGAGGTCATTCCCATGGAGATCACCGTTACCGGTCGCCACGTCGAGGTTCCCGCCCGCTTCCACCGCCACGCGGAGGAAAAGCTGGCAAAGGTTCCGCAGCTCGACCCGCGCGTCGTGCGCTGTGACGTCGTCGTCACACACGAACCGAACCCGCGACGTGCGAAAGAGGCGTACCGCATCGAGGTGACCTGCCGCGCCAAGCGCTCGGTCATCCGAGCTGAGGCAGCGGCGGACGAGGAGTACGCGGCACTCGATCTCGTCATGGCCAAGCTGGGTGAGCGTCTGCGTCGCCAGCACGACCGCAGGCGTGTGCACCGCGGCCACGCGCGCCCCACCTCCGTCGCCGAGGCAACGGCCGACCTCGGACTGCTCGAGGTCATGCCCGACCTCAGCGACAACGCGGACGAAGCACCCGCTGCGCTCGGACAGGACCCGGACTGCCCGGTCCAGCTGCGTGAGAAGGTTCACCAGAGTGCGCCCATGAACGTCGATGAAGCTCTGCGCGAAATGGAGCTCGTCGGCCACGACTTCTACCTCTACCAGGACAAGGAGACGGGGCGTCCCAGCCTCGTCTACCGCCGTCGCGGTTGGTCCTACGGCGTCATCCACCTCGACGTGACCGAGGAGGTCGCGGAGGACGACGAGGCCACCGCCTGAGACCGGCGGACTCGACCGCGGGGCCGTTCGCACACCGTGCGGGCGGTCCCGCGGCCGTTCGCCCCCAGGGTCGCTCCCGTGAGGATCGGTGACAATGGAGCGCATGTCAGGTGATGTCGTCGCGACCATCGTGGTCGAAGACCGGCAGATCGCGGTGCACGAGCCCTCGTCCATCGCTTCCCTTCGACGCCTTGTCGCACTCGCCCGTACGGAGGACGTCGCGGCGGTCGTCGATCCGGCCGACGAAGCAGTCCTGGAACGACTGGTCGGCGCCGGTGTTGCAGCCTTCTTCCCCTACGTGCCCTCGCACGACGAACTGACCGAGGCCGCCGGGGCGCTCGCGGTCGCGGGCAGTTATGCCCACCCTGACCTCACTCAGGCGTTGCTGCGTCTGGCGCGACGGGCTCTGCGGCCGGACAGCGTGCTCGACGTCCTGACCGCGCGTGAAGTCGAGGTCCTCCGCCTGCTCGCCGGTGGACAGGCCAACCGCGCCATCGCGGCGCGCCTGTTCATCTCGGAGCACACCGTGCGCAATCACCTCGCGCGCATCTACCGCAAGCTCGACGTCACGACGCGTCGGGAAGCGGTCGACCTGACCCGCGAGGCGTTGTCGGACGCCTCGCCGCGGGAGGAGCGCGAGGGGCGCCGCTGGAGCGACTAGGCTTAGGGAACTGTGCGTCCGTCTCGGGCGTACTACGTCAGTGTGAGGCCGCGGGCCGCTGCCCTCACCGACCATCGATCTACGGAGTTGTCGAGTGCCCAAGGTTGTCGAACGTGTTCTGCGTGCCGGCGAAGGCCGAACGCTGAAGAAGCTCGAAGCGATCGCCGCTCAGGTGAACGTCGTCGAGGAGGACTTCGAGAAGCTCACCGACGCCGAACTGCGCGAAGAGACCGACCGCTTCCGCGCCCGTCTCAAGGACGGTGCCACGCTCGACGACATCATGCCGGAGGCCTTCGCAGCCGTCCGTGAGGCGAGCCGTCGCACCATCGGCAAGCGTCACTTCGACGTCCAGCTCATGGGTGGCGCAGCCCTCCACATGGGCAACGTGGCCGAGATGCGCACCGGTGAGGGCAAGACCCTCGTCGCGACGCTGCCGAGCTACCTCAACGCACTCGAGGGCAAGGGCGTCCACGTCGTCACGGTCAACGACTACCTCGCCGAGTACCAGTCGGAGCTCATGGGCCGGGTGCACCGCGCCCTCGGCCTCGAGACCGGCTGCATCCTTTCCTCGATGACGCCGGCGCAGCGACGCGAGCAGTACGCCAAGGACATCACCTACGGCACGAACAACGAGTTCGGCTTCGACTACCTGCGTGACAACATGGCGTGGTCGCCCGAGGAGCTCGTGCAGCGCGGACACAACTTCGCCATCGTCGACGAGGTCGACTCGATCCTCATCGACGAGGCTCGCACGCCGCTCATCATCTCCGGCCCGGCCGACGCGGCCACGAAGTGGTACGTCGAGTTCGCCGGCATCGTCGAGCACCTGACGCGCGCCGAGAAGTCGAAGGAAGGCAAGATCGTCAAGGCCGGCGACTACGAGGTCGACGAGAAGAAGAAGACGGTCGGTCTGCTCGAGTCCGGCATCGAGAAGGTCGAGGACCTGCTCGGCATCGAGAACCTCTACGAGGCGGAGAACACGCCGCTCATCGGCTACCTCAACAACGCCATCAAGGCGAAGGAGCTGTTCAAGCGCGACAAGGACTACGTCGCGATGAACGGCGAGATCATGATCGTCGACGAGCACACCGGGCGTATGCTCGCGGGCCGTCGCTACAACGAGGGCGTCCACCAGGCCATCGAGGCCAAGGAGGGCGTGGAGATCCAGAACGAGAACCAGACTCTCGCGACGGTGACCCTGCAGAACTACTTCCGCATGTACGACAAGCTCTCGGGCATGACGGGTACAGCGCAGACCGAGGCCGCGGAGCTGTACCAGATCTACAAGTTGGGCGTCATCACGATCCCGACGAACAACCCGCCCCAGCGTGTCGACCAGGCCGACCGCATCTACCGCACCGAGGACGCGAAGTTCCGCGCCGTCGTCGACGACATCAGCGAGCGTCACCGCAAGGGCCAGCCCGTTCTCGTCGGTACGACGAGCGTCGAGAAGTCCGAGAAGCTGTCGGAGCTCCTGCGCCGCAAGGGCGTGGCGCACGAGGTTCTCAACGCCAAGCACCACGAGCGTGAGGCCGCCATCGTCGCGCAGGCGGGCCGCAAGGGCGGCGTCACCGTCGCCACGAACATGGCCGGTCGAGGCACCGACATCATGCTCGGTGGTAACCCCGAGTTCATGGCCGTGGCGGCGCTCAAGCAGCGCGGACTCGACCCGGAGGAGACTCCGGAGGAGTACGAGGCGAGCTGGGACGAGGCACTTGAGAAGGCCGAGAAGGCCGTCAAGGCCGAGCACGACGCCGTGACGGAACTCGGCGGCCTCTACGTGCTGGGCACCGAGCGTCACGAATCGCGACGTATCGACAACCAGCTGCGGGGACGATCCGGTCGTCAGGGTGACCCGGGGGAGTCGCGCTTCTACCTGTCGTTGCAGGACGACCTCATGCGTCTGTTCAACGCCGGCCTCGTCGACCGCTTCATGTCGACGTCGGGCATGGACGACGACCAGCCGATCGAGAACAAGATCGTCTCGCGTTCGATCCAGTCCGCTCAGGGCCAGGTCGAGAGCCAGAACTTCGAGATCCGCAAGAACGTTCTCAAGTACGACGACGTCCTCAACCGCCAGCGCGAGACGATCTATGCCGAGCGCAAGCGCGTCGTCGAGGGCGACATCGAAGGCCAGATGCGTCACTTCATCAACAACACGATCGACGCCTACATCGACGTCGCCACGGCCTCCGGTTTCTCCGAGGACTGGGATCTCGAGAAGCTCTGGGGAGCGCTCCAGGAGTTGTACCCGGTCTCGATCTCCCTCGACGAGCTCGAGTCGGAATTCGGTGGCCGCGCGGGTATCACCCCGGAGATCCTCGGTGAGGAACTTCGCTCCGACGCGCAGCACGCCTTCGACGACCGCACCGCCTACCTCGGCACGACGGTGGCGCGTGAGGTGGAACGTCGCGTCGTCCTCACGGTTCTCGACCGACAGTGGCGTGAGCACCTCTACGAGATGGACTACCTCAAGGAAGGTATCCACCTGCGTCAGATGGCGCAGCGCGACCCTCTCGTCGAGTACCAGCGTGAGGGCTACCAGATGTTCGACGCCATGACCGAGGCGGTCAAGGAGGAGTCGGTTCAGCTGTTCTTCAACGTGCAGGTGGATCCCGACGAGATCGAGGCTTCCACGCCGGGGCCGAAGCAGCAGGAGATGCACTTCACCGCCCCGAACGAGGAGGGGCTCGCCGAGGAGCACCGCGTTGCGGCCGACGGCCACGTTATGGACGAGGACGAGGAGAAGTCGCGTGAGCAGCGTCGCGCCGCCGATCGCTCCCGTAAGCAGAAGGGCTCCAAGGGCGGCAAGAACACCAAGGGCTCGAAGAAGCGCAAGCGCTGATCGCGATCGCGGCCACCTCAGAGCATTTCGAGCACCGTGACGACCCATCGGCCGTCGGTGCCGTTGAGGCGTAGAGCGATGGGCGTCGGACGACCGCCGATGCGTGCGACGACCGCTGCCTCGACCACCCCGTCGCACGGTTCGCAGACCCGTACTCGGCGCACCCGCGTCAGGCCGGCACGCGGGCCGCGCCGTAGGGCGGTGCGGTAGCGGCGCGTCAGACGGCCGAGCACGTCGCCGTCGACGTGCCGCGCCAGTTGCGTGGGCGGCCTTCGTCCGTCGAGGCATTCGACGAGTGCCAAGGCGAATCGTTGGACCCACACGCGTGCATCGGGGAGCGCGGCCGACGGCGTGTGCTGTGGTCCGAACATGGGGTCGACGTCCTCGTCGACGCCGCAACGTCGCGCGTAGTCCGTGGCCAGGCGTGCACGGAGCTCGCCGGCTGTGGGTGCGGCGAGTTCACCGCGCAGCACTGCACTCACCTCCTCCGAACTGAGCACCGGTGGCATCTGGTTGGGACGTCGCTCGCCGACCCGTTGCAACGTGGTGGTCATCGGAGCGCTCCCACGCTGGCGCCGGGCACGCGAAGCACGTCGCCGACCTGGATGACGTCCGGGTTTGCCCGGAGGTCCGGATTGGCCTCGATCCAGGTGCCCACGGCGTCGGCCACGAGTTCGGCCGGGGCTCCTTCCGGGAGGTGCGCCGCCGCGATGGACCACAGGTTCTGTCCTCGAAGGACCACGTGGGTACCGGTCTCGGCGGCGCGTCCTGCAGGTACGACGAGGCGACAGCTGTGAGCGTCCACGGCTCGTGACGACGGCACCCAGCCAGGCTCGGGCGCAGGCCGACACTCCTGCGGCACCGTGGGGGAATCCGACGTGGGTGGTATCGCAAAGTCAGGTGTGGCCGAGGGCGACCCGTCGGGCACCTGTGGCGCGAAGTCGGGGGAGGGAGCCTGCGTCGTCGCTGTGACCGAGACGCCCGCGACGGGTGTGGCGCTCGCCGCCGCTGCACCGGACCCGACGAATGCAGCCAAGGCGAGGAAGAGCGAAGCGGCTCGTGCCCTCGCCGGGTTGCGGTGAGCTCGCTCCGTCGAGCCGTGTGCACCCGGTTCGGGGCGTGAACGCGGAGTCGCGAGGATGTCCAGGGCGGCTGCGCCACACACCCAGGCCAGTCGGAGGAGACAGGCGCCGGCCAGCGCGACGAACACCGAAGCCACGGCCTCGTCCGTCGTCTGTTGTGCCCGAGTTCCGAGCAGGTGTACGGCCGCCCACACGGCGCCGCCGAAGCACACTGCGGAGGCGCCGCATGCGAACGTCGCCGCGAGCCGTCGCTCGCCGGCAGTGGTGTGAGTGGTCATCATGTCGCCTCTCTCGTGAATCGCGCCGGAGTCGTTCGAGGTGTTCCGACCGATCTTCTTCGCTGCTGATGAAGGTCACTCTATGGCGAACAGTGACAAATGATGTCGATTAATGACGAGCAATGTTTAGCGATGCCTGAGCGACGTGCGCGGTCAGCCCTCGATGCGGCACCGGAGAATCCCCGCTCGCCCGCGAGTCCGGGCTAGCGTTCAGCCATGCGCATGGACAGGTTGCTCGCCGATCTCGAGGCAGCGGAGGCTGCCCGACGCGCAGCACAGAGACGTGTCGAGATCGCTGAGGGCGTCCGCGCCGAACGGGCCGCCGTCACACTGGAGGACCGGCTGCGCGGCTCGCTCGGTTCCGACGTCGAGGTCGTTGCTGCGGCGCATCCGGTGCGGGGGCGACTCGTCGAGGTGGCCAGGGGGTGGATCGCGCTGGATCGCAGTACCAGGAAGGACGTGGTGCTCGGAGTCGACGACCTCGCGCGCCCGGGCTCCGTCGTGGTGGCCACCGCCGCGCTCGAGAGCGCTACCGGTCTGCGTGCCTCGCACCACAAGGACGATGCGCCGAGTGTGGGACGAACCTGGGGCTCGCTGCTCCGGGCGCTCGCCCGCTCACGAGTCACCGTCGTGTGGCGGACGACGAGTGGCAACGAGTTCACAGGTCTCGTCGATGCGGTCGGCGTCGATCACGCCGTGGTGAGACGCTCCGCAGGAACACCGGTCGTCCTGACGACACAGGCTGTGGCGTGCATCGAGGTGGGAGCCCGTCGGGGCGAGGACTACCGCTGAACGAGCGTCACAGGTCGTCGATGTGGCCCGAGGCCACCGCGTTGCGCGTTGCCTCGTACTGCCGCTCGATGTAGCGCTCGACCTCGTCGGCTTCGACGCGCCATTGGTTGTTGATCTTGATGGCGGGCAGCTCGCCGGACTTCACGAGGCCGTACACCTGGCGGGCCGAGACGTTGAGCGTCTCGGCGACATCGGCGATCTGAACGAAGCGCTGAGCCACGGGGCCTCCTCGGAGTCGAGCCTGCGGAATTCTTACCAAAATCTGACCATCATTCTAGGCCTGCGCCGAGACCCTCATCGCTGACGATGTCAGTGGCTGTGGACAACCGGTGAAGGGAGAGCGACGGTGCAGACACCGTGGGGCAAGAAGGTCGTGAGAACGACGGCGCGTGGTTCGAACGGTGAGGACGCGTCGGGCACGAGCAACGATTCGTCACGACGGGCCGGCGGATCCGGTGCGCGGTTCGTTCCTGCGAGCATCAAGGACGCTCGCTGGATCGTCGGGATCCTCCTGCTCGCTGTCGGTGTCATCGGCACTCTCCGTGTCATCTCCGGGCTCGACGACTCGGTCCAGGTCTGGACGGCGCGTACCAATCTCGTGCCGGGGCAGCGCCTTCAGGCGAGCGATGTCGTGCGCACTGCCGTGCGTCTCGACGAGGTCCAGTCGGTCTACCTCAGCGGTCCGGCGCCCTCGGGCGTCGTTCAGAGGCCCGTTGCGCGGGGTGAGCTCGTTCCGCGATCGGCGGTGGCCGACGCGAGCAGTGTCGACGTGCGCGCCGTCTCCGTGACGTTGGACCGCGGGCAGGCCGACGTCGTGCGCGCGGGCACGGACGTCGAGGTCTGGGTTGCCGACAAGTCGAGCGAGACGACGTCGAACAGCTTCGAACGGCCGAGACAGGTCATCGACCGAGCTCTCGTCTCGCGCATCGGCTCCGGCTCGGGCGGGGTGGTCGCCGTTGCCGACGGTCAGCCTGTCGAGCTCGTCGTGCCGCGAGCATCGCTCGCCGAGATCATCGACGCGGTGAACTCGGGCTCGCGGATCACCCTCGTGCCTCTGGCCGGGAGTCGACGCTCATGACGAGCGTCGCCACAGCCATCTCCGCCCGGCTCGAAGCGCGGTTCGCCGCTGAACTCGAGGATGTCGAGGACGCGGAACTGGTGCGTCGTTGTGCCGACGTGGAGGAACTCCTCACCGTGGCCGAGGCCGGGAACGTCACCGTCGCCGCGATCAGCCCTGATTTCCCGGGAATGAACGGCAGTGTCGTCGCCGAACTCGCACTGCGCGGAACCTCCGTCCTCGGCGTCGTCGCTCCCACGTCCCCGACCGACGCCCGTCAGTGTGAGGCCTGGGCTCTGAGTCACGTTCATCTGGTCGGTTCGGGCGAGCTGGAGCAGCTCGTCCGGTCACTGGAGCGTTCGCCCGTGACGGTGGGCGGCGCGGGGCTCTCGGTCACCACCGAAGAGGTGGGTGAGGAGGCGGACACCCCGTCCACCTCCTCGCAGCGAGCCACTGTCGGACCCGCCTCGACCTCGCCCGATGCCGGGCACCGCGCGACCGTCGTGACCGTGTGGGGACCGGCCGGGTCTCCCGGTCGCACGACGTGCGCAACACACCTCGCACACGCACTCTCGCAGGACGGCCCCACCCTTCTCATCGACGCGGACACCGTGGCGCCGGCCTGTGCTCCGGTCCTCGGTCTCCTCGACGAAGCGCCCGGTCTGCTCGCCGCAGCGAGGCTCGTGGATGCAGGGACGCTGAACCTGTCGCAGCTGCGTGGACTCACGGTCACCCTCGACGAGGGCTTCGACGTCCTGACGGGCATCGGCCGCGCGTCACGCTGGCACGAGCTCAGTCGGTTTCATCTCGGCGCGGTACTCGACCAGGCCGTCACGGGGTACCGGTGGATCGTCCTCGACATCGCGAGCGACCTCAGCGTCGACGAGTCACTGCTGTACGACACCGTGGCTCCGGTGCGCGCCGCGGCCGGCATCGAAGCGGTGGAGCGCAGTGACGTGTTGCTGGCCCTCGCGGCCTGCGACCCGATCGGGTTGCAGCGTTTCGTCGTCGAGTGGGAACAGATGGGGAGTTCGCATCCGGCCACGCGCGTCGTCATCTCGAAGGCCCGCGAGCAGGCTGTCGGCGGCGCACCCGAGAAGGTGGTGGCGAAGGCGCTTGCGCGGTTCGCCGACGTCGATCCGGTGGCGGTGCTGCCCGATGCGCGCGACGAATTGGACGGCGCCCTTCTGCTCGGGAAGCTGTTGTCGACCACACGACCTGACAGCGCGTACGTGGCGGCGGTTGCACGGGTCGCGGCGAGCCTCGGGGCGACCGCCGGGCCACCTGCGACCCGCCGCGGTCTGCGCCGGTTGCGGGCCCGTCGCTAGGGTGTGGCACGTACGCAAACCAGCGAGGAGCGCCCGCCCATGATCCGTGCCTACATGCCTGTCGACGCCGACGCACTCGACACCTTGTCCCGGGAGGGATCGGTTCCGGCCACCCATGTCGTGAGCGTGACGCCCGGAGTGCGAGCACTCGCACCGGACGGCGACGAGGAACTGCACGAGTACCTCGCCTGCCAGCTCGCCGCAGCCGCAGCCACCAGTGACCCCGTGGCGGTTCTCGCGTTCGATGTGCGGCCCGAGCGCGTGGAGGACGCGGAGGGCCACGTGGGTGCGATCTCGCTCCTGGGCGACGTCGGTCTGCGGGATGTCGCGTGCTTCCTCGTCGCGGACCCGGGCGCGCGTGTGCAGGAGGACGCCGAGCTCGAACTGAGCTGGTACGACGCAGGGGAGCGTGACAGCGTGCGTGCACTCCTGAGCAGCTGACCGCTCGGGGCGACGCGCCCACCCATGTGGTCGGTCAGCGCAGCATCCGGTCGTCACCGACACGGTCGAGACATCGGGTGAGGAAGCGCTCGAGACGTGTTGCCGAGTCGCCCAGGGCGTCGAACGACACCTCCTGGCCGGCCACGAGCGGGCCGAGACGAAGGTAACCGTGACGGTACGCGGCGAGAACGCGGCTGAGACGGTCGAGGGCGTCGGCCACCGACGTGACGAGCGCGCCGCAATGTTGGGGCCCGGTTTCACCGATGCGCAGAGCCCGCAGTTCGTCACGGACGTCGTCGATTGCTTCACCGGCCCGACGAACCGAAACCGCGTTGCCCGGCAGGCGGCCTGATTCGATCTGACGCCGTAGCCCGGCCTGGGCCCGTCGCGTCACGAGGGGAGGGAAAGGCCCCGTGCGAGGAGCGGTGAACGACGGTGCGGGCTGCCCGGCGAGTTCGGCGCCCGCGGCGTCACTCAGTTGTTCGCTCAGGGACTCGACGACGCGGTCGAACGCCTCACCGTTCAGTGCCGTCGCAGGGTCGAACGGGATGTCGAGCAGGCGCAGCGCACAACGCGTCAGGTGGGTGGCGACGTCACGACTCGTAAGGCTGGCAGCAGGCATACCCCCAGCGTATGAGCAGGGCGGAATCTCGGCGTCGGCGTACTGGCCGCGCCTGGGGATAACCCCGGTGGGGCGAGGGCCCGGCAACACCGCTCGCCCTCGACTCGGACTCGGGTGTCCGCGCGCGTTAGAGTCGCCTAGGTGGCACAGCGTCGTGCCGCTTCTTCGTCCTGCCAGGAGAGGTCATGTCTGTCGAGGCTTCCACGCCCGTCCTGTCCGAAGTCGCCGAACGTGTCGGTGTCACGCTCGAGGTCGCTCAGGGGGTGTTGGGCGACATTCCGGCCGCGGAGCTGGAGGGCAAATCCCTCGAGCACCTCGCGTGGATCGTGCGAGGGCAGTGCAGGGCCGCGGCCGAGCGACGCCAGGGGGAGCCGGTCGTCGTCGTCGAGGAGGAACTGCCGCGCTCGCTCGTCGCGGACGCGGTGGAGCACGCGGGTGTCTCCAGCCTGACCTCGGGTGTCGTGGTCCGCGTCGTCACGGACGACACCGCTTTCGTCGTGGATTCACTCGTGGCAGCGTTCACGGCTCGAGGTGCGGGCATCGGGGATCTCGTCCACCCGCAGATGCGTGCCGTGCGTGACGATGCCGGTCGCCTCATCACGGCGACGCGAAATCGCAAGCGTCAGGGTGCGGTCCGTCTGCCCGGTCACAGCGATGAGCTTCCCGCGGGCGCGCATGAGGTCGCGGAGTCGTGGGTCTATCTCCACCTCTCGCCTGAGGGCGAGTTCGACGGCAGCCAAGACATGGTGGAGACCGTGCACAAGGTCCTTCGCGACGTGCGCCTGGCTTCCGAGGACTGGCAGAGCATGCGTGACATGGCCCTCCAGACGGCCGACGACCTCGAGAACGACCCGCCCGTGAGTGTTCCCGAGTTCGCCACGGCTGACGTGCGCCGCTTCCTGCACTGGCTGGCCGACGACAACTTCACCTTCCTCGGCTACCGGGAGTACGAGTTGGCCACCATGGACGAGGAGGATGTCCTGCGGCCCGTGGAGGGCACCGCCCTCGGCATCCTGCGCAGCGCATCGGGTTCGGCCACCGGGTTCGAGCGCATGACGCCGGAGAGCCGCGCCATGGCACGCTCCCCGCAGCTGCTCATGCTGACCAAGGCCAACTCGCGCTCACGTGTTCACCGTGATGCCTACCTCGATTACGTCGGCGTGAAGACCTTCGACGCGGAAGGCAACGTCACCGGGGAACGCCGCTTCCTCGGTCTGCACACGGCCCGCACCTACGCGGCACCGACGTCGACCGTTCCGGTCGTTGCCGAGCGGGTTGCGAAGGTCGTGCGTCGAGCCGGGCACTCGCCCGACTCCCACTCCGGACGTGACTTGCTCAACGTCCTCGAGAACTACCCGCGCGACGAACTGTTCCAGACGTCGTCCGCGCGCCTCTACGACATCGCCACGGAGGTCGTGCGCCTCCAGGAGCGCCGCCACGTCGGCGTCTTCACACGCAATGACGACTACGGGCGCTTCGTCGCCGTCCTGGTGTACCTGCCGCGTGACCGGTACAACACCCGGGTGCGCGAATCCATTGCCGAGTTCCTTCGCGAAACCTACGGCGCGCAGAACGTCGACTACACGGCTCGGGTGAGCTCCGATGCGCTCGCCCGTATCTTCTACACGGTTCGCATGCCGCGCGGCGCCGCCATTCCCGACGTCACGCCCGAGCAGATTCGCGCTCACGTCCTGGAGACGACCCGGACGTGGACCGAGCGCGTCACGCATGCCGCGCAGGCGGAGGGTGAGCTCGACGGTTCGACGGCCCGCGCTCTCGTCACGCAGTACGGCACGGGCTTCTCGACGGCCTACTCCGAGGCGTTCTCGCCACGTCAGGCGGTGGCGGACATGCAACGCCTGGAGAGGCTGGGTGACGACGAATCCGCGCTCACGCTCTACGGCACCAAGAACCTCGACACCCGCGAACGTCGGCTCAAGATCTTCCGCAACGAACCCCTCATGCTCACCGAGGTCTTCCCGATCTTCACCCACCTCGGCGTGCAGGTTTCCGACGAGCGCCCGTACACGGTTCGACGCTCGGACGGTCGCACCTCGTACGTGTACGACTTCGGTCTGATCGCGGACCGCACGGCCATGTGGGGCAACACCCCGCAGGAGAGTTCGCGCCGCCGCACGAACGTGCAGGACACCGTTCTCGCGGCGTGGCGTGGGCAGGCCGAGAACGACGCCCTCAACCAGCTCGTTCTCGCTGCCGGGCTCACGTGGCGCCAGATCAGTCACCTGCGGGCCCTCGCCCGTTACATGCGCCAGATCGGCTTCTCGTTGAGCTACGAGTACGTCGTCGCGGCGCTGCTGGCCAACACCGACCTCACGTCGCTGCTCGTGCGTCTGTTCGAGGCGCGCTTCGACCCGACCCTCGACGACGCCGAGCGTGAGGCCCAGACGAAGGCGGTGCGTCAGCGTTTCTCCGACGGACTGGCCGACGTGGCGAGTCTCGACCACGACCGCATCCTGCGCACTCTCGAGGGTGTCATCATGGCGATCGTGCGCACCAACGCGTACACCCCGCGGGTCCTTTCCGGCGAGGTCGCCGAACTCGTCTTCAAGATCCGGTGCGCCGACGTGCCCGGCATCCCCGCACCGGTTCCGATGTTCGAACTGTGGGTCTACGGCCCGAAGGTCGAGGGTGTCCACCTGCGCTTCGGTCAGGTGGCGCGCGGCGGCCTGCGGTGGAGCGACCGGTTCGAGGACTTCCGCACCGAGGTGCTCGGCCTCGTCAAGGCGCAGATGGTCAAGAACGCCGTCATCGTGCCGACAGGATCGAAGGGCGGTTTCGTCGCGAAGCAGCTCCCGGACCCGAGCGACCGCGAAGCGTGGCTCGCCGCGGGCGTCGAGGCGTACGAGGCCTTCATCAGCGGCATGCTGTCGGTCACCGACAACCGTGACGGTGACGAGGTCATCCCCCCGAAGGACGTGGTGCGTTACGACAGCGACGACCCCTACCTCGTCGTCGCGGCCGACAAGGGCACCGCGGCCTTCTCCGACAAGGCCAACGCTGTGGCTCGTCGCGCAGGCTTCTGGCTGGACGACGCGTTCGCGTCCGGAGGCTCGAACGGGTACGACCACAAGGCCATGGGCATCACCGCCCGCGGTGCGTGGGAGTCGGTCAAGCGTCACTTCCGCGAGCTCGGGCACGACACCCAGAGCGAGGACTTCACGGTGGTCGGCGTCGGCGACATGAGCGGCGACGTGTTCGGCAACGGAATGCTCCTGTCGGAGCACATCCGCCTCGTCGCGGCGTTCGACCACCGCGACATCTTCATCGACCCGAACCCGGACGCGGCCACCTCCCACGCGGAGCGCAAGCGCCTGTTCGAGCTGCCGCGTTCGTCGTGGTCGGACTACTCACGTGACCTCATCTCCGAGGGCGGTGGAGTGTTCTCGCGCTCGGCCAAGCAGGTGCGCCTCACCCCGCAGATCCGCGAGGCCCTGGGTATCGAGGGCGACGTGAAGACGATGACGCCGAACGAGCTCATGCACGCCGTGCTGCTCGCTCCGGCCGACCTCTTCTGGAACGGTGGCATCGGCACGTACATCAAGGCATCGAGCGAGACCAGCGAGCAGATCGGCGACCGCGCCAACGACGCCATCCGTGTCGACGGGCGTGACCTGCGCGTCCGCGTCATCGGTGAGGGCGGCAACCTCGGCGTCAGCCAACTGGGGCGTATCGAGGCAGCGCAGAACGGCGTCAGTGTCAACACCGACGCCATCGACAACTCGGCGGGCGTCGACTCGAGCGACCACGAGGTCAACATCAAGATCCTCCTCGCCGATGTCGTACGCGACGGCGGGCTGACGATGGACGAACGCAACGAGCTTCTCGCGTCGATGACCGACGAGGTTGCCCACAAGGTGCTGCGTCACAACACCGACCAGAACACGCTGCTCGGCAATGCGCGCGTCCAGGCGCCGGCGATGCTGCACGTGCACCGTCGTCTCATCGACGCCCTCGAAGCGGACGGCTTCCTCGACCGCGAGCTCGAGTTCCTGCCGAACGACGTCGAGATCGACGAGCGGATCGAGGCCGGTGAGGGCCTGACCTCGCCGGAGTTCAGCGTGCTGCTCGCCTACGCGAAGCTGCGCCTGAAGGATCAGGTCCTCGCGAGCGACGTCGTCGACGACGAGTGGTTCGTCCGTGAACTGGCCGCCTACTTCCCGGACGCTTTGCGCACCAGGTACCCCGAGGCGATCGAGGCGCACGCACTGCGTCGCGAGATCATCACGAACTCGGTCGTCAACGGCCTCGTCAACCGCGGCGGCATCACGTTCGTCCACCGCGCGAGCGAGGAGACGGGGGCCCGCCCGGAGGAGATCGTGAAGGCGTTCGTCGTGGCCCGTGAGGTCTTCGACGCGCAGAGCTTCATCGACGAGGTCGAGGCACTCGACAACGTTGTGAGCACCGACGTCCAGTCCTCTCTGCTTCTGCGTCTGCGTCGTCTGCTCGACCGAGCCACCCGCTGGTTCGTCCATCACGAGGTGGAGCACACGTCGGTGTCGGCGCTCAGCGAGCGTTACGAGCCGTCCGTCAGCCGTCTCGCGCCGAAGGTTCCGGAGCTCGTCATCGGCGTGGGCCGGAAACAGTACGAGGACACGGCGGTGGGTCTCGTGGAACAGGGCGTTCCCGAGCAGTTGGCCCGACGGGCCGCCGCCCTGCTCGATCTGTTCGTCCTGCTCGACATCACGGATCTGGCGCACGAGATCGACGCCGACGTCGAAGCCGTGGCGAGCACGTACTTCCACGGTGCGGCGCAGATCGGTCTGGGACGCATGCTCGACGCCATCGCCGAGCTGCCGCGTGACGACCGGTGGGACGCACTGGCCCGCGGTGCGGTGCGTGACGACGCCTACGCGGTGCTCACCGACCTCACACGCGACGTCATGCTCGAGGCGCCGGAGGCCGGGTCCACCGAGGAGCGCTGGAACGCCTGGGCCGAGCGGCACGCGCTCGCGGTCGAGCGCGGCCGTGCGGCGATCGCCGGCGTCGAGCGGGCCGAATCGCGTCTCGCGCCGATGTCGGTCGCGCTGCGCACGCTGCGCACGCTGACGCGTGGCACCTCGGGCGACGCAGGGCAGGCCGAGCCGACCGCGTGAGCGTGACGACGACCGACATTCTCAGGTCGGCCTCGTGGAGTGACGAGGCCGACCACGAGTGGCTGCACCAGCTCGTCGGCGACTGGCAGCTGCTCGCGGATCTGTCGTTCTCCGACCTCGTGCTGTGGGTCAGCACGGACGAGGGGTGGCGTGCCGCCGCTCACGTGCGGCCCACGACCGGTGTCAGCATCTTCGCCGAGGACCTCGTCGGCGTGGCGCCCTCTCAGGAGCTCGCCGCGCGGCTGACCCGCAGTTCTGTCTCCGGGCAACGGACGTCGGCCGATGAGGACGACGACGGGGAGCCTGTCACGGTCGAGACCATCCCGGTGCGACGGACGATCACCACGGTGGCCGTGCTCAGTCGACACATGATCCGTGGCAACGTCGGACGCCGCGGGCGGTTGGAGAGCCGCTACCTCGGGCTGTCGGACGCGCTGCTGACGATGGTCGCTGACGGAACCTTCCCCGACGGAGGGGGCGCCTCCAGCGGCCGTGGCGGTGCACCCCGAGTCGGTGACGGTGTCATCGCGCTCGACGAGGGCGGTCACATCACCTACGCGAGCCCGAACGCCGTCTCGGCGCTGCGGCGCCTCGGCATCGAGACGAACGCCCTCGGCCTTCGGCTCGGTACGGCGTTCGAGGAGCGAGGCGTGACGTCGGCGGAAGCCCCTGTGGAGGGCGGCGTCGTGCTCGCCGGTCGGGCGCCGTGGCACGCCGAGTTCCGCAAGGGGTCGGCTGCGCTCATGGTGCGCGCCGTGCCACTCATCGCCGAGGGGCGCCGTTTCGGGGCGGCGCTGCTGCTGCGCGACATCACCGAGCTGCGTCGTCGCGATCGCGAGCTCATCACGAAGGACGCGACGATCCGTGAGATTCACCATCGGGTGAAGAACAACCTTCAGACGGTGGCGGCCGTCCTGCGGCTACAGGCGCGGCGCCTGCCGGACATCGAGGCACAGCGGGCGCTCGCGGATGCCGGCCGTCGCGTCGCGGTCATTGCGGCGGTCCACGAGACGTTGAGCGCGGGATTCGGCGGAGCGGTCGACTTCGACGAGGTAGCCGAGCGAGGACTCACGACCGGTGTCGACGTGGCACGGTTGCCGGACGCTCCCGTCGAGGCGCGGCTCGTCGGTTCCTTCGGGGTGCTCTCGAGCGAGGACGCTACCTCGTTGGCCATGGTGCTCGGCGAGCTCGTACAGAACGCGGTGGAGCACGGCCTCGCGGAGCGCGGCGGACGGGTGACGGTGGAGGCGCGTCGTGACGGCGACGGCCTCGAGGTCAGCGTGGTGGACGACGGGTCCGGCCTCGTCGCCGGGGAAGGCGTGGCCGGGGGAGCGTCGGGTCTCGGTACTCAGATCGTGCGCACCTTCGTCCAGGACCTGCACGGAACGATCGAATGGGCTGCCGAACCGGGAGGCGGCACGAGGGCACGGTTCAGTGCACGGCTGCGTCCGCTCGATGCGTCATCGGTGGGAGGGGACGCGAAAACGGGCGGCCATCGTGATGATGGGCCGCCCGCTGAGCCGCGATGAGAACGATCAGCTGGCGCGGCGCGCGCGAGCGTTGCGACGCTTGAGAGCGCGTCGCTCATCCTCCGAAAGGCCGCCCCAGACACCGGCGTCCTGACCGGACTCCAGTGCCCACTTCAGGCACGTGTCGATGACTTCACAACGACGGCAGACGGCCTTGGCGTCTTCGATCTGCTGCAGGGCCGGGCCGGTGTTGCCGATCGGGAAGAAAAGCTCCGGGTCCTCGTCCAGGCACGCAGCGCGATTGCGCCAATCCATGTGGCATTGCTCCTTGAGTCTCCGCTGAAACCGGCGGGGTCGGTGCGAACGATGTCGGGGTGCCGACGGTCCGATGCGCTGTGCGATGCATCGATTCGATGATCGTTCGGGGCGCGGGTGGGCGTTCCCCTATAGGTTCACACCTGGCCCGGCGTACGCACAAGGGGTTTCGACGAAATTTTCTGTTCGATTGTGTGAGTTTCTGATCACATGTCGGCTCGCGGAGGGTGCCACGTACAGTTTACGGCGTGACGCGAAAACCCCGTAATGCCTCAGAACTGCCCGACCGGACGCCATCCCGCACGCCGGCGCGATCGAGTGGTGCAGCCTGGCTCGTCAGTGCCGCCGGCACCGGCCTTGCCGCGCTCGCGATGCTCGTCATGGCGGCGATGTCGGCGTACGGCGTGATCAACGGGGAGGCCAGTACCACGACCCGCGCCCTCACGGAGGCCGCTGTTCTGGTCGTCCTGGCGGCGGGCGTGGCGTTGCTCGCGATCAACCTGCTGCGTCACAAGAGCCTGGCGAAGACCCCGACGTTGCTGTGGAACGGCATGCTCGTGCCGGTCTCGTTCAGCCTCATCAGCGGGGGAGCCAAGCTGTTCGGCGTGGCGACGCTCGTTGTTGCTGTCGTCTCGTTCGTTGCGGCGCTCACGCTGCCGCGCTTCGACCCGGACGAGGACGACGAGGCGGACGCCGTTCTCTGACGCCCGGTCGGCCGTGCAGCGTGTCAGTCAGAGGCGCTGCTCGGTGATGACGACGAACTGATCGCGGAGGGGCTCGCGCTCGACGACTTGGTCGGCGTCTTGGCCGGCCCGCCGGCCTTCACCTTGTTGGCGAGCAGTTGAACGATCTTGGGCACAACCGTGTCGCGGTAAGCCTTGCGGGCGCTCGCGTGGTCGTCTCCGAGTGAGGAGAACCCGATGCCGGAGAACGAGATCTGGCCCGCGGCATCACCGTTGGTGAGCAGGACGTGTGTGGTCGTGCCATCGCTGAAGGAGTCGGCCACACCGTTCTTGCCAGGGCCGGCGAAGGTGTAGATACCGGGGTTCTTGGCGGCACGAGCCTGGTGAGCCTTCTTGTCCGCGTCCCAACCCTTCGTGACGTCGGCCTTCGTGCCGAAGCGATCGAACTCGATGACGATGCGGCTGCGGTTGTCGCTCTCCTCTCCCTTGACGGTGAGAGTGAGCGCGCCGTCCGAGAAGTCGGCCGACCGAAGACCCGGCACGATCGAGCGCAGTTCCTCGGGGGCCAGAAGGGTCGACTCCTTGGGGAGCGCGGACTTGTCGATCTTGCCCTTGCCGTCGAGGCGCAACGTGATGGCGCTCCCCTTGGGGGACTTCGGGGAGGACGAGGTACTGCTCGACGAGGACGAGCTGCTCGAGGTCGAGCTGGAGGATGTGCTCGAGGTACTGCTCGGCGTCGACGTGCCGGGCGTGCTCGTCTCGGCGGCGATGGCCGGCGCGGCGATGAGGGCGCCCGTGAGCGCGACGGCGGCGGTGATCTTGCGCGTACTCGTCATGGTGACAGGGTGTCACATTCACCCGGCTCGCCCGGGGACGCGAAGTGCAGGACGTGCGCGTGCGGAAGAACGAGTCCGCGTCCGGGCGGCATGGCTGCGGGCACCTGTGCCGGGCGGAGACCCGCGAGGGAGTACTCCGTTTGGTCGTTCTGACGCAGGACGATCTTCACCTCGAGGAGCGCCGCGAGCTTGGACGCGAGAACCAATCGCGCTCCCGTGATGACGAACACCCTGCGGAACTGGTGCGCGCGCTGCACGTGCCGCAACATCTCGTCCGCCGCGAGCCCGTGGTTGATGCGCATGAGGCTGTCGTTGAGGGCTTCCCAGCCGTCGACGACGATCGCGACGCGCTCTGCGACCGGGCTCGGCTCGTTGAGGGCGGTGAGCAGGCGCACGGCGTCGTCCGGATCGTCAGCGGCGAAGTGGTCGTCGACGGGGAAGCTCGGGACGTCGCCGACCCACCAGATGCGTTCGCCCGTCGACCGTCTGGCGCTCGCAATCGTCATGGCAGCGTGTGTGCGCCCGCTGCGAGGAGCCCCAGCGATGCCGATGTGTTCGGTGCCGGCTCCTGAGAGGACCGGTTGCGATTGGTCGTGCGGGAGGTCGACGACGGCGATCGGCACGCTGTTTCGCGGGCGCTCGCCTGCTTGGGGGCGCGCGAGCAGGAGGTCGGGCCAGCGCACTTCGCCCATGGCGAGGTGGGCAACCGGCCTGGTGTTGTCGCACAGGGGCGGGAGCACCGGGCGGCGCGGAGCAGGTAGGTGCGTGGCGGCACCCTTGGCTTCGGCGACGAACCTTTCCAGGTCGTTCGTCGTGGAATGGCCCGCCGGCCGGCATCCGGGGCACTCGGGCTCGGCAGCAAGGGGGCCCGGTGCGCGGAGATCGACCTCGTGAACGTGGAGTGGGGGTTCGTCGGTGTGGAGCATGCGTGGCGCGCCGGTGAAGGCCGTCTGCAGCTCGACAGGGGTCGACCCGCCATGGGCGAGGAACGCTCGCCCGGGATGCCGAGGCGAAATCGCTGCGGCGGCGGGGGAGTCGATGACGTCGATGCTGTCGGAGCGTTCGCGGACACGCAGTGCGACCCGTACGTCCAGGTTGGCGCGCATGTCTGCGGTGACGGCGCCACCGGGGCGCTGGGTGGCGAGGACGAGGTGCATGCCCAGCGACCGACCGACAGCCGCCAGCCGCACAAGGCCTGCAACGAATTCGGGCAGTTCCTCTGCGAGGACGCGGAACTCGTCGACGATGACGAAGAGACGCGGCAGCGCCGTGGCACTGTTCGGTGAGGTGGCTCGATATGCCGTGTAGGAGTTGTACCCGGCGGCAGCCAACGTGTGCTCGCGTCGTTTGATCTCGGCCTGGAGCGCGGACAGAGCCCGTTCCGCGAGTGAGTTGTCGAGGTCCGTCACGAGACCGACGACCTGGGGAGCGTCGATGAGCGGGCCGAAGGTGGCTCCGCCCTTGTAGTCGATGAGCAGTGCGGTGACGTCGCCAGGCCCGTTGAGTGTGAACAGGCCACGCAGGTAGGCGAGGAGGAACTCGGACTTGCCTGCACCCGTGGTGCCAGCCACGAGGGCGTGTGGCCCCGAACGGACGAGGTCGAGGTGGACGGGGCCGGTTGCCCCGAACCCGACCGGGACGGCGGTGGACGGTCCGGCCGCCCATGCCCGGGCGACGTCTGCAGGCAGGAGACTGTCGGCGGGCACCGTCGTCGGGATGGACGAACTCGTGCCTCGGCGTGAGGTGGTCGCCCACCGCCGCGCGAGCCTGGTCGTCGTGACGAACCACGAACTGATCGGCTCGTCGTAGGTGAATCGGTGCCCGGTCGGCAGCAAGGAGGCGTTGTGGCCGTGGCGGACCGTGACGACGAGATCGGTCGGCCCGCTTGAGCCGCGCCTCTCGCGTTGCATTCCGGGCGCCGACGGTCCGACCCAGACGAGAACCCCCGAGGCCACGGGGAGCCAGCGTCTCAACGCCTCGCGTGCGCCCTCGCTGCGCGCGTCGAGGACGAAAACCGGAAGCTCGTCGCCGGTGTGACCGGGTTGGGCGACCCGCTCTGCCAGGTCCTGTTCCGTGTCCTCGGGTAGGGCTGCTCCCACCTCGAGGCGAGCTGTGCCGCGGCACCAAGTCCACCGCGCACCCTCAGCCATGTCCGTGACGACGTGGAGGCCGCAGGCGCCGGGTACGCCTTCGACGAGAAGCCGGGCGACGACGTGTTCCATGCAGGCACCCACCGAGGCGGCGTCACAGTCGAGATGGAGCAGGTCGCCAGAAGTGAGGGCCACCGCAACGGGCGCGTCGTCGAGGGTGAGGTGACGTGTGACGCCGTCATGGGTGACGGAATGGATCGACGGAGACGCTCCGTGTCCGAGACGCATAACCAGGGGCCAACTGCGCTCACCCGCCGCGATGCCCGGCCGATGCCCCGCCGCGACGTCGGTGAGAACGTCCGGTGGCGGGAGTCGGGCAGTGCGATCGAGGCGCTCCCGGCTCAGGAGGTCGTCGATTCGTCGCCCGGTATCCGCCTTGGATCGCGCGTACTCACGAGCGGCCGCTCGCCCCCCGAGGCGACCTCGTCGTCGGTCGTCGAGATACGTGAGACCGATGGTCAGGGGCCCGATGAGCATGAACGCCAGCATGAGGGTGGAGTGCAGAACGACGGCCATGACGAGCGCTACCGGCACAGAAGCGAGTGCTGCCACCCACCGGAGCGGGCTGCGGGGCGGGGCCGTGGGACGTGAGGGCCACTCCAGCCGGGTGGGCGCCAGTTCGAGGCGGTTCGTCACTGGAGCGGGGACGCGCAGTGTGCCGTCCCCTCGGGCTTCCACCGCTAGGGGCTCGAGCGTGGTGTCGAGTCGGATGCGCGTTGCTCCGAGGCGTAGATGTTGACCGATCCGCCACACGCAGGGCTCACCCGGATCCAATGCCCGGGCATCGAGTGAGGTGCCGTTGGAGCTGCCTTCGTCGCAGACCTCGACCGAGCCGCGCCGCACGATGACGCGAGCGTGTGTTCGGGACACGAGCGGGTCGTCGGTGAGAAGCGGGTGGGCGCGGCCCAAGATGTGCTCACCCGAAGGAAGCGGGCACGAGCGTCCCTGACCCGGCCCGGCGGACACCACCAGTCGAAGCGGAGTGGGAACCGAGTTCGTGATGGTCGTGCGCTGCGGCTCGAGGAACGCGCCGTCGACGAGCGGAGCCTCGCCGAGGCGGAATTCGTCGTCGATGTCGATGTCGTCCACTCGAAGTCTCTTGCCGACGAGAGCCGGGCCGAGGTGTTCGCGCAGCGTCGTGAACTGTGTGCCCGCGGGGGCCTCGATGTCGAAGACGCGGGTGTGGGCTTGGTCGGGGTTCGCGAGCGCCAGACGCAGTTTCACCTTCATGGTGACCAGCGTGTGCCGAACCCTGGGGCCGGCAACAGAGCCAATTTCTTCCTGTGGATAACTCCGAGAAAGCGAATGGTAAGAATTTGGTAAGAATTTCGGCTAAACCCCCGCTCGGTTCCGCCGGAGCCTTTGATGGCCGCCAGGAACGAATCGACTCGACGAGCGAGTCGGCGGGAGGTGACCATCCATGGCTGTCGGTCTCATCGAGGACGAGGTCCGTGAGCAATTACGCTCGCGTGCCGTCGATCCGAGCACCGAACCGGAGAAGGTCCGCTCGATCATTGCGGAGATCGTGTCAGCCACCGAGCTCGCTCGCGCACGAGCCGGGCTCCCGGCGCTTCCGAGTGCGAAGGACGAGGCCAAGGCCGTGTTCGACGCGGTGGCGGGTTTCGGGCCTTTGCAGCCCTATCTCGACGACCCGTCCATCGAGGAGATCTGGCTCAACGAACCGGCCCGCGTGTTCGTGGCACGCTCGGGAATCCCCGAGCTGACGAACACGATTCTCACGCCCGAACAGGTGCGCACGCTGGTCGAACGAATGCTGCGCTCGTCCGGTCGTCGCTTGGACCTCAGCGCTCCGTTCGTCGACGCAGCTCTTCCGGACGGATCACGCCTGCACGTCGTCATCCCCGATGTCACCCGCGAGTTCTGGGCGGTGAACATTCGCAAGTTCGTCGCCACGAGTCATTCGCTCGACGATCTCGTGCGTCGCGGCTCGTTACCGTCGGGGCTCGCGAAGATCCTGAGCGCATGTGTCCGCGCGGGTCTCAACGTGCTCGTTTCGGGGCAGACCCAGGCCGGCAAGACCACCATGCTCAACTGCCTGGCGAGTGCCATTCCGCCGACCGAGCGGGTCATCACCTGCGAGGAGGTCTTCGAGGTCCAACTCGCGGCGCGTGACTGGGTGGCGATGCAGTGTCGCCAACCCAACCTCGAGGGCAACGGCGAGGTCACGCTGCGCATGCTCGTCAAGGAAGCACTGCGCATGCGCCCCTCGCGTGTCGTCGTGGGGGAGGTGAGGCAGGCCGAGTCGCTCGATCTGTTGTTGGCGCTCAACAGCGGTCTGCCGGGCCTCGCCACTCTGCACGCCAACTCTGCCCGTGAAGCCCTGACGAAGCTGTGCACACTTCCGCTGTTGGCGGGCCCCAATATTTCTTCGTCGTTCGTTGTCCCGACGGTCGCCAGCGCGGTGGACCTCGTCGTCCACCTCGGCCTCGATCGGCACGGGCGCCGCTCCACCCGCGAGGTGCTGCGCGTGACCGGCCGCGTCGAAGGAGACACCGTGGAGACGATCAGCCTTTACGAAGAGGGGCAGGACACCTACCCACGGCTGCTCGCGGCCTTTGACGGCGAACCCCGCTTCGCACGGGCGGGTATTGACCTGGCTGCACTGGCGCGGGAGCTGTCGTCATGACGGCGTTGTTGTGCGCCGCGGCGGTCGGCACGGGACTACTGCTCATGTGGAGTGCCTGGAGCGCGCCCCAGCCCGTGGCCCCGGTGGCGTCTCTACGCCGCTCACGTCAGTACGAGCGCGTGCGTGAGCAATTGACGCTCGCGGGATTTCGAGAGCAGGGGGTCCGAGCCGTCGTCGCGGCCTCGATGCTCAGTGCCCTCGTCGTGGGTGGCGTCGTTTTCGTCGCCACCGCAGTTCCGGCTCTGACGTTGCTCGGTGGCGCCGTAGGTCTCTACGCGCCGTGGATGTTCGTGCGTCACCGCGCCGTCGTCCACCTTCGGGCTCGGCGCGAAGCGTGGCCGGACGCTGTCGACCACGTCGCCTCCGCGGTACGCGCTGGCCTCTCCATTCCGGAAGCTCTGCGGCAACTCGCCCACCACGGTCCCGAGGTGTTGCGGGAGGACTTTGCCGCCTTCGCCCGGCACGATGCCGCGCACGGCCGCTTCGACGTGTCGCTCGACGTACTCAAGAGCTCCCTCGCGGATCCGGCCGCCGACCGGCTCATCGAGTCCTTGCGACTCGCCCGCAACGTCGGAGGATCCGACGTCGGACGTCTGCTTCGCACACTCAGCTCGTTCCTGCGCGAGGACGCCGCGACACGCACTGAGTTGGCCGCCAAACAGAGCTGGACGGTGAGTGCCGCTCGCCTGGCGCTCGCGGCGCCTTGGCTCGCTCTCGTCGTGGTCGGTTTCCGCAGTGGCGGACTCGACGCCTACCGCTCCAGCACGGGAGTGGCCGTTCTCGTGGTGGGCGGCATCGTCTCGTGGATTGCCTACCTCGCCATGCGCGCCATCGGTCGGCTGCCGACAGAGGAACGAGTCATGCGATGAGCACCTACGCAGCGTGGTGGCCGGCACTGTGCATCGGTGCCGGGCTACTGCTCGTCGGTACATGGCTCGTGCGCCCGCGAACGTCACTTCTCGAGCAGCGCCTCACCGGCATTCTCACCGGTGACCGAGGTCCAGGATCACGCCGTAACGCACGAGCTCTGCTCGACTCCGTAGCTTCGGGGCTCGGGAGGGTTCTCGGAGGCGCTGACCACGTGCGCTCCCGACTCGAGCGAGCCGGGCTCGCCCCGGACGTTCAGATGTTCCGCACGAGCCAAGCGGTATGGGGCATGACCGGCTTCGCCGCCGCATGCTTCGTGTTGCTGATGGGTGGGTCGTCTTCACAGTCCGGGCCGGTGGGCGCTACGGCTCTCATTCTGCTTGCGACGGGGCTCGGTGTCGTGCTTCGCGACCAGGTGTTGACGCAGCAGGCGACCCGTCGCGAGGCGCGCATGCTCACCGAGTTCCCGTCCGTGGCCGACATGCTGGCGCTCGCGGTAGCGGCAGGGCAGGGGCCCCTGGGCGCCCTCGAGCACGTGACCCGCCTGTGCAGCGGCCCGCTGTCGGACGAACTGCGTCGCGCTCTCGACGAGACGCGGGCAGGAACGCCACTGGCGCGGTCGCTCACGGGGGTCGCTCGGCGAACCAACGTCATGGCGGTCAACCGCTTCATCGAGGGCGTCATCGTCGCTCTCGAGAGGGGGACCCCGCTTGCCGACGTTCTTCGGGCCCAGGCTCAGGACGCCCGTGAAGCCGCCCGCGGGGAACTCATCGAATCAGCTGGGCGCAAGGAGGTCCTCATGATGGCGCCCGTCGTCTTCCTCGTCCTGCCGATCACCATCCTCTTCGCCGTCTATCCGGGCATCGCCGCCCTGGACCTCAACCTCTGACCCCACCCTGTCGGAACTCCTCACCGACACCCCACCGGAAGGAACACACCATGTCTCATCTCTCCTCAGCTCAGCGCCGAGTCCGTCGAGCCGTCGGCAACGTCATGACACGGCTGACCGGTCAACCGGAGCGCGGCGACGTGCCCGGTTGGGTGCTGGTCACCCTCATGACCGCGGGCCTCGTCACACTCCTGTGGCAGACGGCGGGGCCCCTGCTCAAGAACATGTTCACGGCCGCGATGAACAAGGTCTCCGGAGGATGAGTCGACGCCCGGAGCGTCGCGTCGCCGCGCTCTCCGGGGACGAAGGCTCGGCCGTGGCTGAGTACACGATGACGATGGCGCTCATCGTGGGCGTGTTCCTCGTCGTCTGCCAGTTCGCCTACGCCACCCACGTCCGTTCGACCCTCACCATGGCAGCCGCGGAGAGTGCCCGGTACGGCGCTCGCGTCGATGCCGGTCCCGGCGTGGCGCAGGAGCGCGCCAGCGACCTCGTGTCCGACTCCCTCAGTCCGCGTTACGCAGGATCGATCTCAGCGCATCGCAGCAGTGCGGAGGGGCTCGACGTCATTCAGGTGGACATCGACGCGCCCGTTCCCGTGCTCGGGCCGTTCGGTGTCGGGCTCACGCTGCACACCAGCGGGCGCGCGATCGTCGAGGAGCGTTCCTCGTGAGTGCCGAAAGGGCCGTCGGTCACGACGTCGTCGACCGCCACAGTGAAGAAGGTTCTGCTCTCATCGAAACCATCGTGGTCATCGCAGTCTTGCTCCTGCCGCTCGTGTGGGTCGCCACCGCGCTCCTGCGTGTGGAAGCAGCCTCGTACGCGGCACGGCAGGCCGCTCGCGAAGCGGCGCGCACCTACGTCACGTCATCCTCCAGCGCGGCAGGCGCTGCCCGCGCGAACACAGCAGCTCGAATCGCGTACGCCGACCAAGACGTGCCGGTCGGATCGACGGCCGTGACATGCACCGCCAGCCCGTGCCTGACGCCGGGCGCCTCGGTGCGGGCTTCCTCGCGAGCGACGGTGACGTTGCCGTTCGTGCCGAAATGGCTCGCCGGGGCCGCGAACCTTCAGGTCACGGTGTCGTCGTCCCACGAACAGAAGGTCGAACAGTACGGAGGCCAGCGGTGACCCGTTTCCGCGCGCCATGGATGTGCTTGCGAGCGTTGTTGAGTCGCCGCGCCAAGGCTGCTGTGGCCGACGAGACCGGAGGTATCGGCTTGCTCGGTCTCGGTCTCAGCGTGTGCGTGTGCATGCTGCTCGTCGGGGGAGTGAGCGTGGCATCGGCGCAGATGGCTCGCCTCGACGTGCTCGATGCAGCCGACCACGCAAGCGCAGCGGCCGCTGACCGCATCTCCCTGGCCGGCGCCTATACCGAGGGAGTCGACAACGCCACGCTCGATGCCGACGGGGCCTCGGCGGAGGCGGCACGCATCGTCGCTTCCACACCCTTGCCCAAGCACATCACGTCGTGGCGCGTCAGCGGCGTCGAGGTCGTCGGCGAGCAGGTCACTGTTCGAGTACGCGCCGTCGTGCGTCCGCCGGTCGTCGGATCGGCCATGGCGGCTCTCGGTGAACCCATGACCGTGGACGTCGTCTCACGTGCTGACGCCCATCTGGAGCGGTGAACAATCGGTTGGTTGGGGAGTCGGGCGTCATAACGGATACCCTGGAAGGCGTGGCTGTCGACTTTCCTACCGAAATCAAGAACCTGCGCTCGACGATGGCGTCCGTGCGCGAGGTGCTAGACCTTGAGAAGCTGAAGAAGCAGATCGCCGACCTCGAGGAGCAGTCTGCCGCCCCCGACCTGTGGGACGACGTCGAATCGGCCCAGAAGATCACCTCCGCCCTGTCTCGCGCGAACGCCGAGAAGGACCGCGTCGAGAACATGGACGCCGCGATCGACGACCTCGAGACCCTCGTCGAGATGGGTACCGAGGAGAACGACGATGACACGATGGCCGAAGCCGAGCGCGAGCTCACGAAGCTGACGAAGGCCGTCGGCGAACTCGAGGTTCGCACCCTGCTCAACGGTGAGTTCGACGAGCGCGAAGCCGTCGTCACCATCCGCGCCGGCGCCGGTGGCGTCGACGCCGCCGACTTCGCCGAGATGCTCATGCGCATGTACCTGCGCTGGGCCGAGCGTCACGGCTACCCGACGAAGGTCATGGACACGTCCTACGCCGAAGAGGCCGGTCTCAAGTCGGCCACGTTCGAAGTGAACGTGCCCTACGCCTTCGGCAACCTCTCCGTCGAGGCCGGCACCCACCGCCTCGTGCGCATCTCGCCGTTCGACAACCAGGGCCGCCGCCAGACGTCGTTCGCCGCCGTCGAGGTCGTGCCGCTCATCGAGACCACCGACACGATCGAGATCCCGGAGAACGAGCTCAAGGTCGACGTCTTCCGCTCGTCGGGCCCCGGCGGTCAGAGCGTCAACACGACCGACTCGGCCGTGCGCATGACTCACATCCCCACCGGCACGGTCGTCTCGATGCAGAACGAGAAGAGCCAGATCCAGAACCGTGCGGCCGCACTGCGCGTCATGCAGTCGCGCCTGCTGCTCATCAAGAAGCAGGAGGAAGCCGCGCAGAAGAAGGAACTGGCCGGTGATGTCAAGGCCAGCTGGGGCGACCAGATGCGCTCCTACGTCCTGCACCCCTACCAGATGGTCAAGGACTTGCGCACCGAGCACGAGGTCGGCAACACCAGCGGCGTCTTCGACGGCGACATCGACGGCTTCGTCGAAGCAGGCATCCGCTGGAAGCGTGCTGCGGATCGCGACGACGACTGACCTCACCGACGGGACCGAGAGCACTCCACACCACGATGATCCGATTCGACGACGTCTCCCTGACGTACGACAAGAACCACGCCCCGGCGCTGGAGCACGTCAGCTTCAACATCGCGCGCGGTGAGTTCGTCTTCCTCGTCGGCGCGTCCGGTTCCGGCAAGAGTTCGCTCATGCGCCTCATGACGCACGAGGTCGCGCCCACCGACGGCGAGATCCACGTCGCCGGGCGCGAACTGCGCAACATGCCGCGACGCAAGGTCCCGAGCCTGCGACGCGACATCGGTGTCGTCTTCCAGGATTTCCGTCTCCTCGAGAACAAGACGGTCGAGGAGAACGTGGCCTTCGTCCTCGAGATCCTCGGACGTCGACGCGGCGCCATCCGCCGGGCCGTGCCCGAGTCGCTCGAACTCGTCGGGCTGGCGGAGAAGGCCAAGCGCTTCCCGCACGAGCTCTCCGGCGGTGAGCAGCAGCGCGTGGCGATCGCCCGCGCCGTCGTCAAGCAGCCCGCCATCCTGCTCGCCGACGAGCCCACCGGAAACCTCGACCCCGCGAACTCGGACGACGTCGTCGGAGTGCTCGATCGCATCAACCGCACGTCGACCACGCTCGTCATGGCCACGCACGACAACAGCCTCGTCGACCGCCTGCAGCGTCGCGTGCTCGAGATGAAGGACGGCCGCCTCGTGCGCGACTCCACCGGTGGTTACCGAGCCGAAGCCCTCGAACCGGACCTGGGTGAACTCGGTACGCGCAGCGCCTACCGCGCGGCGCACGGATCCCATCGTCTGGAGGAGACGCCGTGAGACTTCGTTTCCTCACCTCCGAGGTGTGGCAGGGCGTTCGACGCAATACCTCGATGATCGCGTCCGTCGTGCTCGTCTCGATGGTCTCGCTGTTCTTCGTCGGTTCCGGCCTGCTCGCCCAGCGTCAGGTGGACCAGGCCAAGGGCGACTGGTACGAGAAGGTCCACGCCTTCGTCTTCCTGTGTACCGACTCGGACACGAACGTCGCGTCGTGTGCCGGGGGAGAGGCGAGTACAGCCCAGACCGAGGCGGTCAAGAGCAACCTCGACAACCTGCGCCCACTCGTGACGAAGGTCGACTACAAGACGAGCGAACAAGCCGTCGCGATGTTCCGCGAGCAGTACAAGGACTCGCCGTACGTCAGCAGCGTCGACGCGAAGTCGATGCCGGCGTTCTACGAGGTTCGCCTGTCGGATCCGCAGCGCTTCGACGAGATCGCGAGTGGATTCCAGGGCATGCCCGGCGTCGCGCACGTGAGCAACCTGCATCAGGTGCTCGCGCCGTTCTTCTCCTTCCTCAACATGCTCGGTGTGGGTTCGGCCATCATCGCCGGTCTCATGGTGGTCTGTTCCATCCTGCTCATGGTCACGACCATCCGGCAGGTCGCGTTCACCCGCCGCCGCCAGGTCGGCATCATGCGACTCGTCGGTGCCTCGAGCGCCACCATCTATCTGCCGTTCGTCGCGGAGGTCCTCATCGCCTCCCTCGCCGGTGCGGTGCTCGCGTCCGGCCTGTTGTGGGCGATGGTGCACTTCGGCGTGAGTGGGCTCGCGAGTTCGGGCGGCGGCTTCGTCAATCTCATCGGTGACAGCGACGTCCTCGTCGTCGTTCCCTGGCTCTTCCTGGGAGCCTTCGTCCTCGCTGTCTCGACGTCATGGGTGACGCTGCGTCGTTATCTCAAGGTCTGATGAACGTGGGTGCACTCTCCTCGCGACGCTCTCGCGCGGCTGCCTCGATGGCCGTCGTCGCGGCCCTGACGCTGGGCGCCGGCTCGGCGGCATTCGGCGACGATGTCGACGACAAGATCAAGGCGAGCAAGTCCGAGATCGACGACCTGTCGAAGGAACTGACGGCCGCGGATGCGAAGCTCAAGAAGACCGACGCCGCGGTCGCCGCCGCTCACAAGAAGGTCACGACGGCACGGTCCAAACTGACGAGCGCGCAGCAGAAGCAGACCGACGCCAAATCCGATTACGACCTTGCTAAGGCCGACGAGGACGCGTCACGCAAGGCGCTCGCCCGCAACCGCACCGATCAGGCGGCCGCTCGGACGCAGGTCGGTGGTCTCGCGCGCAACGCCTTCGAGTCCGGTGGCTTGGGTGACCTCACCTTCACCGTCCAGGTGCTCACCTCGAAGACCGACGTCACGGGCTCCATGGCGCTCGCCGACATCGTCATGCGACGCCAGCAGGGCGTCATCACGAACCTCAAGAGTTCCGCGGCCGCCGGGCAGAGCGAAGCCGCGCGTCTTGCCGAGGTCCGCCGCAAGGCGAGCCTGGCGAAGACGAAGCAGGACGCCGCCGTGGCTGCCGCGTCCGCGGCCAAGAAGCAGGCCGACACCGCCGAATCTGACCTCAAGACGGTCCAGGCGACGCAACAGAGCGACCGAGCGTCACTGGCCAAGGAGAAGAAGAAGGAAGAGGCGAAGCTCGCGGCCCTCGAGGCGGAGAGCAACCGACTCAAGAACATCACCTCGACGAGCGACAACCTCGACCCGAGCGTCACGAAGCTGACGAACGAAGGCGGCTTCCTCGCCGCACCCGGACCGGCGTCCTCGATCGTGTCGCCGTACGGCTATCGGTTCCACCCGGTGCTGCGGATCCAGAAGCTGCACGAGGGCGACGACTACCCCTTCGCCTGTGGCACCCCCGTGTACGCGTCGGGTGACGGCACCGTCATCGAAGCGAACTACAACGGGATCTCGGGCAACCACGTCTACATCAGCCACGGAACCGTCAACGGCGTACAGCTCACCACGGCGTACATGCACTTCACGAGCCTTCGCGTCAGTGCCGGGCAGAAGGTCAAGAAGGGCCAGCAGATCGGTGTCTCCGGCATGACCGGGCGCGTCACCGGATGCCACCTCCACTTCGAGACCCGAGAAAATGGTGTCGCAGTCAGCCCGCGCAAGTGGGTAGGGTGAAGCGCTGACGGGCGCAGTACGGGACGAACACGAGACGAGGAGGTGAGCCGCATGCCCAAGGAGAAGGGCACGAAGGTCATCGCGAACAACAAGAAGGCGCGCCACGACTTCCACATCGAGGACACGGTCGAGGCTGGCCTCTCCCTCATGGGCACCGAGGTGAAGAGCCTGCGCATGGGTCGGGCCTCGCTCGTCGACGGCTACGTCCTCGAACGTGACGGTGAGATGTGGCTCGAGAACGTCCACATCCCCGAGTACATGCAGGGCACGTGGACCAACCACTCGGCGCGTCGGCGGCGCAAGCTGCTCCTGCACAAGGCCGAGATCATCAAGTTGGCGGACAAGGCGCAGTCGAAGGGCTACACGATCGTGCCCTTGTCGCTGTACTTCAAGGACGGGCGCGCCAAGGTCGAGATCGCACTGGCCAAGGGCAAGCAGCTGCACGACAAGCGTCAGACACTGCGTGAGCGTCAGGACAACCTCGAGGCCCAGCGCGAGATGCAGATCCGCCTCAAGCGCGGCGGGTGACCCGTTCGCCCCTTCGCTCATGCCCCTTCCTCGCTCATGGCAAGGTAGGGGCATGAGCCGTTTCTCGGGGATGTTGACGACGTTGGCCGCCGCCTCGACGCTGGTCGGGGTGAGCGTCCTGCCGGGGGCGCAGGCGGCAGTGGCCGCCGGCAACGAGAACATGCGCATCAGCGCGTACGACATCGACTACGACCTCAAGCGTGACGGCGCCGTCGACGTCACGGAGAACATCACGGTCCGCTTCGACGACAACTCCCACCACGGGCTCGACCGGTTCATCATCACGGCGCAGGGCTACAACGACGAGAAGCACCGTGTGTACCCGCTGACGAACGTCAAGGTCACCTCCAGCACGGGTGCGCCCTCGGACGTCGAGAAGTCGGCCGACGGGGGGGCGACGCGACTGCGCATCGGCGACGCCGACCGCACTGTCAGCGGGGTGCAGAAGTACACGATCACCTACCGCCTCGGCGGCGTCGTCAACAAGCAGCCGAACGGCTCCACCGAGTTCTACATCAACGCCATCGGCCAGCAATGGGGCATTCCGATCGACAAGGCGAACGTCACCCTCAAGGGCCCCGCCGCCGTGAACGACGCGAAGTGCTTCTACGGCGCGAAGGGCTCCAAGCAGACGTGCCAGGCCACGAGCGGCGAGCAGGCCACCTTCTCGGCGCGCTCCGTGGGCAACGGCGAGGGCATGTCCATCGTGTCCGCCATGCCGACGAGCGCCTTCACGAACACCGCGCCGATTCTCGAGGACGGCTCTGCGGTGGAGGCCTACGGTTCGGGTGGTCCGTTCTCCCAGAGCACGCGCAAGAACCTCAACCTCGTCGGCGGCGCAGGCACCGTGGGCGTGGCGGGCCTTGCCGGCGCCTGGATGCTCGCACGGCGGCGCAAGACCGGCGATCAGCGCTTCGGTGGGGTGACGCCCGGTGAACTGCCCGCCGACGGACAGCGCTACGACGTCGTGCGTGGCCCGGAGCCGGAGGTCGCCGTCCGTTTCGACCCGCCGCGGGACACGACGCCCGGGCTCATGGGCACCATCATCGACCGCAGCGCGGACAACCGTGACGTCGCCGGCACGATCGTGGATCTGTCCGTGCGTGGCTACCTCACGATGACCGATCTCGGCGACAAGGACTGGCTTCTCACCGCCCAGAACCCGCCCGGCGGTGATTCGCTCCTGCCGTACGAGGCCACGTTGCTCAACGCCGTCTTCGCCGGCGGCACGGAGGTGAAGCTCTCGGATCTGCGCAACGAGTTCTCTGGCCACCTCGCCGAGGCCAAGGAGGGGATGTACCGCGAGACGCTCGAACGCGGGTGGTTCGACGAGTCGCCGGCCACCTCACGCGCGAAGGCGATGGGACTTGTCGTCGGTTTCTTCGCACTAGCACTCGTCTCGTTCTTCGTGGCCAGTGCGCTCAACCTCAACGGTTTTCTCTTCGGTGCGGGCTTCGCCGCTGCGGGCGTTTTCGCGCTGTTCCTCTCGCGCAGTGCGGGTGCGCGAACTCCCGTGGGTTCTGCCGTCTACGACCAGTCACGCGGGTTCGAGCTGTACCTCAAGACCGCCGAGGCGAAGCAGTTCAAGTTCGAGGAAGCCGAGCAGATCTTCAGCCGCTACATGCCGTACGCCGTCGTGCTCGGGCTCGCGGAGCGCTGGGCCAAGGTCTTCGGTGAAGTGGCCGAGGCCGCTGCAGCTCAGGGCTATCCGTTGGCGATGCCGTACTGGTACATCCCGTACGGCGGCTACGGGGGTTTCAGCGGTTTCGACGATCTCGGTTCGGGCCTCGACGCCTTCGGCGAGGCCGCCTCGGCGGCTCTCAGTTCGACGCCCGGCTCCAGTGGGGGCAGCGGCTTCTCCGGCGGCGGAGGCTTCTCCGGCGGTGGTGTGAGCGGCGGCGGTGGCGGCGGCTGGTGACGTAGCCGACCGACCCGCCCCAGGCATGACGAAGGGGTGACCATCGAATCCGATGGTCACCCCTTCGTCATGCACTGTTCGGTCGTCACTCCAGGACGAGGACGAGGTCACCGCCTTCGACCTGCGTCTCGTGCTTGAGCGCCACGCGCTTCACCGTTCCGGCGACGGGCGCTGTGATGGACGCCTCCATCTTCATGGCCTCGATCGTCGCGACGGTGTCGCCCGCCTCCACCTCGTCGCCCTCGGAGACCGTGACCGACACCATGCCCGCGAACGGCGCCGGCACGTGGCCCGAGTTCTTCGGGTCGGCCTTCTCCACCGCGTCGACGTCGACCTTGACCGACTCGTCGCGCACCTGAACGGGACGGAGCTGGCCGTTGACGGTGGCGAGCACCGTGCGCATGCCCCGTTCGTCAGGTTCGGAGACGGACACCACGGACAGCAGGATGCGCTTGCCGGGCTCGAGGTCGACCTCGTGCTCCTGGCCCGGCGCGAGGCCGTGGAGGAACTCCTTCGTCGAAAGCACCGACAGGTCGCTGTAGAGCTCGCGGGCGCGCTCGAAGTCGCTCGTCGGGCCGGGGAAGAGAAGACGGTTGAGCGTCGAGCGCGGATCGCGAGCAAGCTGCTGCTCGTCCTCCTCTGACAGCTCTTCGATGCTCGGGCGCACCGTGCGGCCCTCGAGCGCCTTGGTGCGGAACGGCTCCGGCCAGCCGCCGGGCGGGTCGCCCAACTCGCCGCCGAGGAAGCCGATGACCGAGTCAGGGATGTCGTAGTTGCGCGGGTTCTCCTCGAAGTCCTTGGGGTCCGCGTCGGCGCTCACGAGCGCGAGCGCGAGGTCACCGACGACCTTCGAACTCGGGGTGACCTTGACGACGTTGCCGAGGATGTCGTTCGCCGCGGCGTACATGTCCTCGATGGCCTCGAACCGGTCGCCCAGACCGAGCGCGATGGCCTGCTGACGCAGGTTGGACAGCTGACCGCCGGGGATCTCGTGCTTGTAGACGCGGCCTGTCGGAGCGGGCAGGCTGGACTCGAACGGCTTGTAGAGCGTGCGCACGGCCTCCCAGTACGGCTCCAGATCGCACACGTTCTGCAGATCGAGGCCGGTGGCACGCTCGGTGCCGTCCGTGGCCGCGACGAATGCGGACATCGAGGGCTGGCTCGTCGTGCCTGACATCGAGGCACTTGCGACATCGACGGCGTCGACGCCGGCGTCAACGGCCGCGAGCAGTGTGGCGAGCTGACCTCCTGGCGTGTCGTGCGTGTGCAGGTGCACCGGCAGGTCGAAGCGCTCACGCAGTGCCGTGACGAGCGTGCGAGCGGCAGGCGCGCGCAGCAGCCCGGCCATGTCCTTGATTGCGAGAACGTGCGCGCCCGCGGCGACGATGCGCTCGGCGAGCTCGAGGTAGTAATCGAGCGTGTAGAGCTTCTCGCTCGGTGAGGTGAGGTCACCCGTGTAGCAGAGCGCGACCTCCGCGACCGACGTTCCGGTGGCGCGCACGGCCTCAATGGCGGGACGCATCTGCTCGACGTCGTTGAGTGCGTCGAAGATGCGGAAAATGTCGACGCCGGTGCGCGCGGCTTCCTGGACGAAGGCGTCCGTCACCTTCGTCGGGTAGGGCGTGTAGCCGACGGTGTTGCGTCCGCGAAGCAGCATCTGCAGCGGAACGTTCGGCATCGTCTCGCGCAGCTTGGCGAGGCGCTCCCACGGGTCCTCCGACAGGAAGCGCAGGGCAACGTCGTACGTGGCGCCGCCCCAGGCCTCCATGGAGAGCAGTTCCGGCGTCATACGAGCGACGTAGGGGGCGACGTGGACGAGGTCGCGGGTGCGGATGCGTGTGGCCAGGAGTGACTGGTGCGCGTCACGCATCGTCGTCTCGGTGACGGCGACCGCCGTCTGCTCACGCAGTTGGCGGGCGAACTCCTCGGGGCCGGCTGTGAGAAGGCGGTCGCGCGTGCCCGGTGGCACCGGGGTGCTGACGTCGAAACTCGGCAGCTTCTCGCGGGCCGTGACGGTGAGGGCCGAACGCTCGCCGTACGGCTTGTTCACCGTGGTCTCGGCGAGGTAGGTGAGCAGCTTCGTGCCGCGGTCACCCGGCGTGCGCGCGTTGAGCAGGTCGGGACGCTGCTCGATGAACGACGTCGTGACGTGCCCCGTGATGAAGGCGGGGTCGTCGAGAAGGGCCTGGAGGAACGGAATGTTCGTACTCACGCCGCGGACGCGGAATTCGGCGAGGGCGCGACGGGCTCGACGCACAGCGGTTGCGAAGTCGCGGCCGCGGCAGGTGAGTTTGACGAGCATCGAGTCGAAGTGGGCGCTCACCTCGGCGCCCATGTGGATCGTGCCGCCGTCGAGTCGGACGCCGGAGCCACCCGCCGAACGGTAGGCGGTGATGGTGCCGGTGTCGGGGCGGAAGCCGTTGGCCGGGTCCTCGGTCGTGATGCGGCACTGGAGGGCTGCTCCACGCAGGTGAATGTCCTCCTGGCGCAGGCCCAGGTCGTCGAGGGTGTCGCCGGAGGCAATCCGCATCTGGGCGGCAACGAGGTCGACGTCCGTGACCTCCTCGGTGACCGTGTGCTCGACCTGGATGCGCGGGTTCATCTCGATGAAGACGTAACGCCCGCTCGGGTCGAGGAGGAACTCCACCGTGCCCGCGCACGCGTAGTCGATTTCCTTCGCGAACGCGACGGCGTCGGCGCACATGCGTTCGCGCAGTTCGGGGGAGAGGTTGGGTGCCGGTGCCATCTCGACGACCTTCTGGTGGCGTCGCTGCACCGAGCAGTCGCGCTCGAAGAGGTGGACGACCTCGCCGGACTGATCGGCGAGCACCTGCACTTCGATGTGACGTGGGTCGACAACGGCTTCCTCGATGAAACACGTTGCGTCGCCGAAGGCGGACTCGGCCTCGCGCATCGCGGCCTCGAGGTTCTCGCGCAGTGCTTCGGGCTTCTCGACGCGGCGCATACCTCGTCCGCCGCCGCCGGCGACGGCCTTGACGAAGACCGGGTACCCGAGTTCGTCGGCTCCGCGCACGAGTTCGTCGATGTCGGACGACGGTGGCACGCTGCGCAGCGTCGGCAGGCCGGCGCGCTTGGCGGCCGCGATGGCGGTGGCCTTGTTGCCGGTCATGTGCAGCACGTCCGGGTGCGGGCCGATGAACGTGATGCCGGCGTCGGCGCACGCCTCGGCGAGCAGTGGGTTCTCGGAGAGGAATCCGTACCCCGGGTAGACAGCATCGGCGCCCGATTCGCGCGCGACGCGGACGATCTCGTCGACATCGAGGTAAGCGCGCACGGGGTGGCCGACCTCGCCGATCTGGTAGGCCTCGTCGGCCTTGAGGCGGTGCTCGCTGCCACGGTCCTCGTGCGGGAACACAGCGACGGTGCTCGCACCGAGTTCGGTGGCGGCGCGGAACGCACGGACGGCGATCTCGCCTCGGTTGGCCACCAGGACCTTGCGGAACATCAGTAGTCTCCGTTCACGGGGATGTCGGACGGATCAACCCTACCGGCCGGGCACATCGCGTCTGCCCCGAATCTGCGCGCAATACCGACCAATACTGAACACATGCGCACAGCGCCTCACGCCCATGCGAAGGGCGCTCGCGGTCTGCCGCAGAGGTGCACTCCCGCCGCGGGCGGAGCGCGGGTCCCCAATCGCGGACAACGACGCTGCGCTGCTGTTCACCCTCGAGCTGTGAACCCAGGCGTGTGCGTCATTTGCGAGCCGGAGCCGGCGCTGCGGAATGAAGTCGCGACGTCGCTCGTTGATGGCTACAGTGTGTTTCGCGGTGCGAGACGCCGCACACAACTCCACAGTGCGAACAGCTACTCATGGGGATGATCGGTTTCGACATCGGTCGCCGTCCCAGGGGAAGCGGGCCGAGGATGCAGAGTTATCTCGTTAACGCCCTCTGCAAACCAATAGGTGCCGATTCCAAGCGCACCGACTTCGCCCTCGCCGCCTGAGCGAGCCCGAAGTCTGTCAGCCTGAGCTAGTTCTCGACTCAGTGTCTGGCATCAGCTAGAGAACTTGCTGCAGCGTCATGTCGAGGGGCGCTGCGGGACTCTTACTCGACTGGGCCTGTCACGGAATGTGTGCGTACCAGCCGTGGGGCCGAGAAAATCCTCATACGCACTGCGCCCGGAGAAGCCCTGGATCGCCGTCGATGGACGGGGGTTCAATTCCCCCCATCTCCACCACCCCATCAGCTGTTCCGCTGTGGCTACGCCGCAGTCCGGTTCGTCCGGACTGCGGCGTCTTTCATGTGCGCGTCGGCTTCTCTTCTGCTCTATGGCCGTTCACGTCCGTCCCTGCGTGCAACCTTCCTGACCGGAGGAAGTTTCCGCACCGCAAGGATGAGAGTTGGAGGATCTCGGCGTCGTCCGTCCGGTATTGATTTCGCGGATCACAGGCACGGCAGCCTTCGCACGTTCGGCAGCGCCAGGGGGCAGTGACCCCGGATGACGCGGCGGTGTACGTCGTGACCCGTGCGTCCGGTGCCGCTCCTGGGCGACACCGGACGCACGGGTCGGATCCCGCGTCACCCATACTGGTCCGATGCGAGCGCCCACGAGAGTCGTCCGCGCAACGGCAAGGGTGCTGTTGCCCGCAGCCGTCGCTCTTCAGAGTCTGTTGCTCTATCTGCCGGCTTCGGGTGAGGGATCGTTGCCCGTCGGCGTGGACAAGGTGGCACATGCGGGGATGTTCGGGGGAGTGGCGATCCTCGCCCTTGTCGCAGGCCTGCCGTGGCTCCCGGTGCTCCTCGCCGCCTACGCCCCGATCAGCGAACTGCTCCAGGGGCTTCCCGTGGTCGATCGCGACCCGGATTGGCGCGACATCGTGGCGGACATCACGGGAATCGTGGCCGCTGTGGGCCTCTTCGCGGTCTGGCGCGGCCGCGGCGTCCGGTAGACTTACTCCACCATTGATCTTGCGTTCAGTTGGTTTGCTTTCGGTTTGAGCGCGTTGCACAGCTACTCCCTGTGACGGCGCGTGGTGGTGAGAGTAGGCCCGTTTTACGAGCGTCGCACTTCGGGTGACGACGTGTGTGTGAGCGCCGAGATCCCACGAAACAGCGCCGACCCACCTGGCACGCAACAGATCGCGACACCCCCATTCTTAGACGGGGTGCGCCCGCGTGTTCATCTTCGGTGCTTTGCAACCGAGAGTGAGTGAACTCATGGCTCCCAAGCCCAACAATTCAGGTAACAAGAAGCCCCGCTGGTCGCACGCCGACAAGCAGGGAGCGCGCCGCACGAGCGCGCGCAACGAGTCCAACGGCCGCCGTGAGGGCGGCTTCAACCGCGACGATCGTGGCGGCCGTGACTTCGGTGGCCGCCGTGACGGTGGTTTCCAGGGTCGCGACGAGCGTCGTGGTGGTTTCAACCGTGATGACCGTGGTGGTCGTGACTTCGGTGGCCGTCGTGACGGTGGTTTCCAGCGCCGCGACGAGCGTGACGAGCGACGCGGTGGTTTCAACCGTGACGAGCGGGGCGGTCGCGATGGTGGCTTCGCGCGTCGTGATGACCGTGGTGGTCGTTCCGGTGGTTTCAACCGTGATGACCGTGGTGGTCGTGACTTCGGTGGTCGCCGTGACGGTGGTTTCCAGGGTCGCGACGAGCGTCGTGGTGGTTTCAACCGTGACGACCGTGGTGGTCGTGACTTCGGTGGCCGTCGTGACGGTGGCTTCCAGCGCCGCGACGAGCGTGACGAGCGACGCGGTGGTTTCAACCGTGACGACCGTGGTGGTCGTGACTTCGGTGGTCGCCGAGAGGGCGGTTTCCAGGGTCGCGACGAGCGTCGTGGTGGTTTCAACCGTGACGACCGTGGCGGTCGCGATGGCGGTTTCGCGCGTCGTGACGACCGTGGTTTCAACCGCGACGACCGCGGTGGCCGTGACTTCGGTGGCCGTCGTAACGGCGGCTTCGCCCGCCGCGATGACCGCGGCGACCGCGGCTTCAACCGCCAGGGTGAGCGCCACGGGCGCCCCGACCGTCCCTTCCGTGACGAGACCCTTCGCGACGACGCCGTGATCGAGAACGTGGCGACCGGCGACGAGCTCGCGACGGCCAACATCGACGAGCAGGCTGCGTCGGCGCAGTTCGAGACCCCGGTGCGCGACGCCGGTGTCGTCGACTCCGAGGTGCCCGGCGCCGAGGGCGAGCAGAACAAGGCTGAGGCCGTCGACAACATCGACGCCACGGACGAGATGAACCCCGTCGGCGGCGAGCCCACCGACGAGGCGCCGATCGTCGTGCCGGGCGAGGATGCCGAGCCGACCGCTGAGGCAGACATCGACGCCGCTGCAGCCGACGCGGAGCCCGTCGACGAGCGCACCTTCGCCGACCTCGGTCTGCCGAATGCTCTCGTGGAGCGCATGGCGCGCGACGGCATCACGAAGCCGTTCCCGATCCAGGCCGCCACGATTCCGGACGCCCTCGCCGGCAAGGACGTGCTCGGCCGCGGCCGTACCGGTTCGGGCAAGACGCTCGGCTTCGGTCTGCCGATGCTGACGCGCCTCGCCGAGGGCGGCCCGGCCCGCGCCCACATGCCGCGCGCCATCGTTCTCGTGCCGACGCGTGAACTCGCCATGCAGGTGAGCGACGCGTTGCAGCCGCTCGTTCACGTCGTGGGCCTCAGGCACAAGCTCGTTGCCGGCGGTATGCCGTACGAGCCGCAGCTGTCGGCCCTCGAGCGCGGTGTCGACGTTCTCATCGCCACCCCGGGGCGTCTCTCCGACCTCATCGAGCGCGGTGCGGCCGACCTCTCCCGCGTCGAGATCGCAGTGCTCGACGAGGCCGACCACATGGCCGAGATGGGCTTCCTCGAGGCCATCACCGAGATCCTCGACCTCGTGCCCGAGGGCGGTCAGCGTCTGCTGTTCTCCGCGACGCTCGACCGCGGCATCGACAAGATCGTCGACAAGTACCTCGTCGACCCGGTGACGCACTCGACCGACGACGGCACCGCCACCGTCACGACGATGGCGCACCACGCGCTCATCATCGAGCCGCGCGACAAGAAGGTCGTCACGGCCGAGGTGGCCAACCGCGAGGGACGCACCGTCGTCTTCGTCCGCACCAAGATGGGCGCCGACCGCGTCGCCGACGAACTGCGTGAGCAGGGCGTCATGGCGGCTGCGCTGCACGGTGGCCTCAACCAGGGCCAGCGCAACCGCGTCCTGTCCGCCTTCAAGGACGGCCGCGTGCCGGTGCTCGTCGCCACGGACGTCGCAGCTCGCGGCATCCACGTCGACGAGGTGGGCGTCGTCCTCCAGGTCGACCCGCCGGCCGACCACAAGGACTACCTGCACCGTGCCGGTCGCACGGCGCGTGCGGGCAAGAAGGGCACCGTCGTGACCCTCGCCTTGCCGCACCAGCGTCGCTCGATGCAGCGTCTGCTCGACGAGGCCGGTGTCGACACCAGCCTCGTGAAGGCCCGCCCGGGTGACGACGTCATCGTCGCCGCCGGTGGTTCGACGCCCGAGGGTCGCTCGATCTCCGAGGACGACCTGCGTCGCGTGCTCTCGCCACGCAACGACCGCGGTGGACGCGGTGGCCGTGGTGGCTACGACCGCGGTGGACGCGGCGGATACGACCGCGGTGGCCGGGGCGGTTACGACCGCGGTGGTCGCGGCGGATATGACCGTGGTGGTCGTGGACGCTTCGGTGACCGTGACGATCGTGGTGGCCGCGGTGGCTACCGAGGCGAGCGCGACGACCGTCGTGGCAGCTACCGTGACGACATCGATGGTGGCTTCGAGCGCCAGAACCGTCGTCAGAACTTCGGCGGCGACCGTGGTGGTTTCCGCGGAGGCCGCGACTGATCGCAGTCGTCAGTGCTGTTGCTCGACCCCGTCCGCTTCGTGCGGGCGGGGTCGAGCCCGTTCTACGAGATGCGGGGCGGCTCGCCCCCGCCCACGTGCGTGGCCCACAATGGCCGCGTGAGTTCATTGACGGGGCGTCTGCTCGTCGCCGTGCCGCGTCCGCACGATGGTGACGAGGGCGACCTGTTCACGCGCAGCGTCGTCTTCGTCCTTCACCACGACGATGAGGGCGCGCAGGGACTCGTCCTCGACTATCCGTTGGAAGCCGGCGTGGATTCGGTGCTTCCCGGATGGCAGGACGTCGTGTCTTCACCGGACCGTCTCTTCCAAGGTGGTCCTGTCGGTCTCGACCGGGCCATCGCCCTGGCCAACGTTCCGGGCCGCGACGAGGTGCTCGGCACGACCCGTCTGTTCGGATCCCTCTCGCTCGTCGACCTCGACGCTCCACCGGCCCTCGTGGCAGCTCAGCTAGCTGGCATGCGCGTCTTCGCCGGTTCGGCCGGCTGGGAGGCCGGGCAGCTCGACACCGAACTCGCCGATGACTGGTGGTTCGTGGCCGACTACGAGATCGGCGACCTGTTCGACGACGATCCGGACACGCTGTGGCAGCGAGTCGTGAGGCGCCAGCCGTTCCCGCTCAATCTCATGGCCACCTTCCCGGACGATCCCTCGCTCAACTGAGTTGGAGCCCCCGGGAGCCGGGACGCACTTCGCCGTGGTGCCTGCATGCCAGGTCTAGACTGGCGGCCATGAGCGCCCCAGTCACGAACTCCTCGATCGACGACCCGAACGCGCCGCAGAGCGACCCCGGAAACCCGGGCGGACTCGGCGGACCGGGCACGTCGACGGCCGTGCTCGAACGCGAAGAGACGCAGCACCAGCTCTCCGAGCCCGGCGACCACGAACGCTTCGCGCACTACGTGCGCAAGGAGAAGATCATGGAGTCGGCGCTTTCGGGTGAGCCGGTTGTCGCCTTGTGCGGCAAGGTCTGGGTACCGGGACGCGACCCCGAGAAGTTCCCGGTCTGCCCCACGTGCAAGGAGATCTACCAAGGTCTACGTGCCCCGCAGGACGGCGGCGAGTAGACAACGCTTCCACCAGCGGACACCCACGCGGTGGCCGCTGGTGTTTTCTCGTCGACACTGACCTGACGAGTGAGCGCCGTCCGAGGCGTGGGCAGAGTCTCGAACATGCGACCAACTGCGCGCGAGTGCGGTGGCGGCGTGGCACCATCCGCGTATGAGTTCCGTCACCCGAGCCGATCTCGGTCGACGTCGCGCCGCGGTCGCGGCTGCCTTCGCCGGTCAGGGGTTCGTCTTCATCCTGCTCACGACGAAGCTGCCGCGGCTTCAGGAGCGGTTCGACCTCAGCCCGGGGGACTTCTCGCTCCTCATGTTGGCGCTCGTCCTCTGCGCAGGCGTGGGTTCCCTCCTCGGTGAGCGCATTGCACCGCGACGGGGAAGTGCTCTGGCGCTGCGTCTGGGCTTCGCGCTCGTCGTGCTCAGTGTCCCCGCGATGGCGGCGGCGCCGTCCGTGGCGCTCCTGGCTGTCGGGATGAGCACCTACGGCATCGCCCTCGGCCTCGCCGACGCGGGCACCAACATGCAGGGTGTCGGTCTCGAGCACTCCTACGGGCGCACGATCATGCCCACGTTCCACGCCGCGTGGACGTGCGGTGGCGTGGCAGCCACGGTGCTCGCGCTCCTCACGAAGAACTGGAGTTTCGAGGCCGTCGCGGTTGCCGGAGTTCTCGTGCCGCTCGCTCTGGTCGCTGCGCCGTACGTGCGCGGTGCCGGCCCCGTGACCCCGATCGGTGACGACGGCTCCAAGGTGCCGTGGCGTCGCATCCTGCCCGTCGGGATCGCGATGGTGCTCTTCTACATGGTCGACACCGCCGCCACGACCTGGGGCCCGAGCTACCTCCACCACGTCTTCGGTTCGGGCGCGGCGCTCGTGGCCGTGGCGACGTTGCCGTACCTCGTCGCGTCTCTCCTGGGGCGCGCCTCCGGTGACCGCCTCGCAGAACACTTCGGCGCCGCCAATCTCGTGCGCTCCGCGGCCTTCGTCGGTGCCGCCGGGTTGGGCGTGGTGGTCTTCGCGCCCCACCCGCTCATCGCTGTGCTCGGCTTCACCGTGGCCGGCCTGGGCCTCTCGGCGGTGGCACCTCTCGCCTTCTCCGCAGCGGCCAAGATCGCGCGTGAGCAGACCTTGTCCGAGCCCGAGGCCGTGCGCGCCAAGGTGGACGCGATCATCGCCCGGTTCAACCAGTTCAACTACCTCGGTGGCATCCTCGGCGCCGTGATGACCGGTGCCGTCGGCAACGACTCGCTGCGCTACGGATTCGCCATCCCCATGGTGCTCGTCCTCTTCCTGGCACCGCTGGCGCGGTCCTTTCGCTGAGGGCTCGTTCGGGCTCGGCGGCGTGGTCGGAGCCACCCTCGGAGGCGTCCGGGCTGTCGGTGGTCGCCGGTAGACTTGGCGGCCTATGAGTACTTCGGCTGCAGAGCATCTGTCACCCGCCTTTCCGGAGCGGGCAGCCTGGGGTACGGCCGGGAAACTGCGTGCCTGGCAGGCCGGCGCGCTCCAGCGCTACCTCGAGACCAACCCGCGCGATTTCCTCGCCGTCGCAACGCCGGGCGCCGGTAAGACCACCTTCGCTCTGCGCCTCGCCACGGAGCTGCTCGGGCGTGGCATCGTCGACAGCGTCACCATCGTCGCGCCCACCGAGCACCTCAAGACGCAGTGGGCGGACGCCGCTGCCCGCGTCGGCATTCAGATCGACCCCAAGTTCACCAACCGCCAGGTCGACGAGGCCTCCGACTACCACGGTGTCGCGCTCACCTACCAGGGCGTGGCGAGCAACCCCGAGGTGCACCGCATCCGCACGCTGCGCACGCGCACGCTCGTCATCCTCGACGAGGTGCACCACGGCGGTGACAACAAGAGCTGGGGTGATGCTCTGCGCGTCGCGTTCGAGGGCGCCACTCGACGCGTCTGCCTCACCGGAACACCGTTCCGCAGCGACACCAGCCCCATCCCGTTCGTGCGCTACGAACACGACGCTGCAGGCATTCGGCGCAGCGCGAGCGACTACGCTTACGGCTACGCGGAGGCACTCGCGGACGGCGTGGTGCGGCCGGTGCTCTTCCTCGCCTACGGCGGCAACATGCGGTGGCGCACCCGAGCGGGCGACGAGATCGCCGCGCGTCTCGGCACCCCCATGACGAAGGACGCCGTCGCCGGTGCGTGGCGCACGGCCCTTGACCCCAACGGCGCCTGGATCCCGTCAGTTCTCCAGGCTGCCGACAAACGCCTGTCAGAGGTGCGCCGCCACGTGCCCGATGCCGGTGGGCTGGTCATCGCCTCCAATCAGACCGCGGCACGGGCGTACGCGCGAACCCTCGAGGCGATCACGGGCTCCAAGCCCACCGTCGTCCTGTCCGACGATCTCGGGGCCAGCTCCCGCATCGAGGACTTTGCGAAGAGCGACGAGCGGTGGATGGTCGCGGTGCGCATGGTCTCCGAGGGTGTCGACGTTCCGCGTCTGTGCGTAGGGGTCTACGCCACCTCCACCTCGACGCCGCTGTTCTTTGCGCAGGCCGTCGGCCGCTTCGTGCGCGCTCGTAAGCGGGGCGAGACGGCGTCGGTCTTCCTGCCTACCGTGCCGATCATCCTCGAACACGCAGCACGTCTCGAGGAACAGCGCGATCACGCTCTCGACCGGCCGAGCAGGCAGGGGGAGAGCCCCGAGGACGCCATGTGGTCCGAGGAGGAGGGCCTGCTCGCCGCGGCCAACCGCGAGGAGAAGGCCTCCGGCGACCTGCTCGACGACGGCTCGTTCGAAGCCCTCGAATCCGAAGCGGAGTTCGATCACGTCCTCTTCGACGCCGAGCAGTTCGGCATGGGCTTCGAGGTCAGCACCGAGGACGAACAGGAGTACCTCGGGCTGCCGGGTCTTCTCGAGCCCGATCAGGTCTCCAAACTGCTGCGACAGCGTCAGGACAAGCTCGTGAAGTCCGGCCGCAAGCGCCGGGACGACGACGAGCCGGTGGCCGCCCACCGAGCCCTCGCCAACCAGCGCAAGGAGCTCAACGGGCTCGTCGCGCAGTACGCGCGCAAGAGCGGTCAGCCCCACGCCGTCATCCACAACGACCTGCGTCAGCAGTGCGGCGGGCCGACGCTCGACCGCGCCTCGTCGGAGCAGGTGAGCGCTCGGATCGAGCTCATCCGACGGTGGTTCGTCGGGCGTCGCTAGACGGTGCGTCCGGCGCAGGCTCCTGCGACACCTAGGCTAGGGGCATGAACGAGCGCCCCTCCGGCTGGTACGACGACCCCGACGACGACACCCAGCTTCGCTACTGGGACGGCATTCTGTGGAGCGACCGCACCATGCCGAAGCTGCGCCCCGGTCTCGACCACGTCGGTGAGGCCCGGCCCGTTCAGCACGTCGTGGAGCCGCCACGCCGTGACGGTGAACCGCGCACCTACCCCGCGCACTGGGGCCCCGAGCAGTCGGGGCGCCGCGACGAGTTCCACGGCCCGCAGTTCCAGGGCTCCCAGCCGGGCACGGCGCCGTTCGGTAACACCGTCGGACAGCCCTCGGGGCTCATCCGCCGCATCCTCGCGACCTTCCTCGACAGGCTGATCGTCTCGCTGCCGGTGTCGCTCGTCGTCCTGCCGTTTCTCGGCGACTGGATGACGCAGATGCAGGAGTACGTCGACAGGTTCATGTCCGCGGCGTCCGCGGGCGAGCAGATGCCGACCATCCCGGCCGACCTCATGACGCCGCCGCTCGCGCTCGCGGGTGCGCTCGTCGCGGCACTGTTCGTGTACGAGGTGCTCATGACGCACTTCGCCGGCGGCGCCACCGTCGGAAAGCGCGCGCTCGGCATCACCGTGGTCCCCGCGGGGACGGCCCAGGGGGACAAGGAGCGTCTGCCGCTCGGACGGGCGGCTTTGCGCGCGCTCATGAAGTGGGGCCCGGACGCGCTCGCTCTCGTCGCGATCTTCTCCGGCGTCGCTGGATTCCTCCAGGCGCTCATCATCCTCTGGGCTCTGAGCAACGCCAAGCGCCAGGGGCTTCACGACCTCGCGGTCAAGAGCGAGGTTCGTCGCACTCGCTGACGACGTACACACCTCATCGACGAAGGGCGGCTCCCCACAGGGAAGCCGCCCTTCGTCAATGTTCCGACGGTCAGCCGTTGACCACGGGTGTGCCGACCAGTTCGACGCCGGCCGTGCGCAACTCCTCGAGCGCGGCGTGGGTGGTCTCCTGCGCGACGCCCGCCGTCATCCCGAGCAGGACGCGGGTGCGAAAACCTTCGCGCGCGGCGTCGAGCGCGGTTGCGCGCACGCAGTGATCCGTGGCGATGCCGACGATGTCGACCTCACCCACGCCTGCGCCCCGCAACCACGTGGTCAGGCCCTGGCCCTTGCCGTCGAGGTCGTCGTGGCCCTCGAAACCGGAGTAGGCAGCCTCGAACTGGCCCTTGCGGAAGCGAGCGTCGAAGCGATCCTCGACCGGTTCGAGCGCGGGGTGCAGTTCGGCGCCGGGCGTGCCGACCTCGCAGTGCACGGGCCAGGTGTCGCGGTAGTCGGGTGTCTCGCTCCAGTGAGAGCCCGGGTCGACGTGCCAGTCCTGCGTGGCGACGAGCGTGTCGTAGGACGAGAGCGCCACGTAATCCGCGATCGCCTCCGCCACACCGGCGCCGCCGGCCACGGCCAGAGAGCCGCCTTCGCAGAAGTCGTTCTGCACGTCGACGACGACGAGGGCGCGGCCGGTGTCGCTCATACGCCTCGCCCCTCGTAACGCGTCGGGATGACGGCTTCGCCACGCGACATCTGGTGCGCCGCGGCGGGCAGTTCCGCGCGGGAGCGCTCGTGGGTCTCGCGGGCTGTCTTCGCGTCGGTGGCAACGATGACCTCGCCGCCCTGGACGAGCTGCACGAGCATCTCGCGGTCGTCGCCGTCGTCCTGAGGCTTCGTGCCGATGCCGATGATCTCGGCCTCGGCCACCCCTTCGGTGTTGCGGCGACGAAGTGCCCACTTGCGCCCGCCGACGGAGATCTTGTCCTTGCTCTTCTTCGCGACGTCGATCATCTCGCCGTTGTCGTCCGAGTGCTGGACCAGTTTGTAGACCATGCCGGCCGTCGGGGCGCCGGAGCCGGTGACCAGCGAGGTGCCCACGCCGTAAGCGTCGACCGGGCCGGCTGCCAGGGCGGCGATCGCGTACTCGTCGAGGTCGCTCGTCACGACGATCTTCGTGTTCTTCGCGCCGAGTGAGTCGAGCTGGGCCCGCACCTCGCGCGCCTGGACGAGCAGGTCGCCCGAGTCGAGGCGGACGCCACCGAGCTCCGTCCCGGCAACCTCGACGGCGATGTTCACGGCGTTCGTCACGTCATAGGTGTCGACGAGCAGCGTGGTGCCCTTGCCGAGCGCCTCGACCTGCGCGGTGAACGCCTCACGCTCGTCGTCGTGCAGCAGGGTGAAGGCGTGGGCGGAGGTGCCCGCCGTCGGCACACCGAAGCGGCGGCCCGCCTCGAGGTTCGACGACGTCGAGAAGCCCGCCACGTAGGCCGCACGTGCTGCGGCAACGGCGGCCTCCTCGTGGGTGCGGCGCGAGCCCATCTCGATGCAGGGACGGCCCGCAGCGGCCGACGTCATGCGGGAGGCCGCTGCGGCAACGGCTGAGTCGTGGTTGAGGATCGACAGGGCGAGGGTCTCGAGCAGGACACCCTCGGCGAACGTCGACTCCACGACGAGAAGGGGCGACCCGGGGAAGTAGCACTCGCCTTCGAGGTAGCCGTAGATGTCACCCGAGAAGCGGTAGTCGGCGAGCCATTCGAGCGTGGCCTCGTCGACGACGTCCCGCTCGCGCAGGTCGTCGATCTCCGCGTCGCTGAATCGGAAGTTCTTGAGGGCCTCGAGGAAGCGCCCTGTTCCGGCCACGACACCGTACCGGCGGCCGTCGGGCAGCCTGCGAGCGAAGACCTCGAAGACGCTGCGGCGCTCGGCCGCGCCGGAACGCAGCGCCGCCTGGAGCATAGTGAGCTCGTAGTGGTCGGTCAACAGGGCCGTCGAGGGCGAGATGTTGGAAGTCACGTGAAGAACTCTAGAGTGGAGGGCGTGTCGATCGCGCCCCCTGACATCGATTTCGACGAGCTGACCGAGCAGCTGACCCGTAGTGCGCCGCACGAGAGCGGTGAACGCGCCTGGGTCACGCTCGTGTGGAACGACCCCGTCAACCTCATGAGTTACGTCAGCTTCGTCTTCCAGGATTACTTCGGCTACTCCGAGGCCGAGGCCGAGCGGCTCATGATGCAGGTTCACACCGAGGGCCGCGCCGTCGTGAGCAAGGGTTCGCGCGAGCGGATGGAGGCCGACACGATCGCCATGCACGGCTACAGCCTGTGGGCGACCTACCAGCAGGAGGGCTGATGGCTCAGGCGTTCACCCGCGACCCGGACGACGGCGCTCGCATCATCGGTTTCCTCGAGGACGTGGAGCGATCGCTCGTCATCGAGCTCATGTACCAGACGAGTGTGCTCCTGTCGGATGGCAGCGAGGACGCGGGGGAGACGGACGAGAAGGGCGCGCCGAGTGACGGCGACACCCACGACGACCTCTTCGCAGCCCTCAGCCGTTCGATGGCCGAGCGGGAGGCGCCGCAGGACCCGGCCCTACGTCGACTGCTGCCCGACGGCGTCAAGGACGACGACGCTGCGGCATCGGAGTTTCGCCGTCTCACCGAATCGACACTGCGCGACGGGAAGCTGCGCAACCTCGACATCGCGATGCGCGCCCTCGAGGAGGGTTTCGTCGACGAGGAGCAGGCCGCAGCTATCGCCGACGACGTCTACGAGCGCGCGAACGACCCGGCCGCCCGGGATGAGCGGGACGATGCCGGGAAACGAGAGGGGAGCGACGACAACCTGCAGGACGGGTTGAGTGACGGTTCCCGTGAGGTCGTCCTCGACGAAGCGTCGGCGCGCGCCATGATGATGGCTCTGACCGACGTCCGGCTGGTACTCGCCGAACGCCTCGGCCTGCGTACCGATGAGGACGCCGAGGCGCTGTCGCGCCAGGTGGAGCGTGAGGACGCACCGAACTCGCCCGAGGATCTCCTCGCCGCGTACTACGACTTCCTCACGTGGATGTCGGAATCGCTGACCCTGGCGGTCATGCGCAGGGCCTGACTCCGGGGCGACCACTACGATGGGAGCATCATGAGCGAGAAGACTGCTGCAACCATCGAGCCCGCGACGCCCGACGAGGTCCGCCTCCGCGTCGCCCCGTCCCCGACCGGAGATCCGCACGTCGGCACCGCCTACATGGCGATGTTCGACCTGGCGTTCGCGCGCCAGCAGGGCGGCAAGTTCGTCCTGCGCATCGAGGATACCGACCGCGCCCGTTTCCAGGCCGACTCCGAGCAGCAGATCTTCGACACACTCGAATGGCTCGGCCTGACGTGGGACGAGGGCCCGGACAAGGGCGGCCCGTATGCGCCCTACCGTCAGAGTGAGCGCCTCGACACGTACAAGCCGTACGTCCAGAAGCTTCTCGACGAGGGTAAGGCGTACTACTGCTACTGCACGAGCGAGCGCCTGGCGGAGATGCGCGAGTTCCAGCAGAAGCAGAAGCTGCCCACCGGATACGACCGCATTTGCTACGGCAAGACGCGCGAAGAGCGTTCCAAGGAGCCGGGATTCAGCGACAACCCCGTCGTGCGCATGTTCGTGCCGGACGACGCCCCGCTCACCTTCACCGACCTCATCCGCGGGGAGGTCAAGGCTCCCCGCCCGGACGACCAGGTCATCCTCAAGGCAGACGGCTTCCCGACCTACCACCTCGCCGTCGTCGTCGACGACCACGAGATGGCCATCACCCACGTCGTGCGCGGCGAGGAGTGGATCAGTTCCACGCCGAAGCACATCCTGCTCTACCAGGGCCTCGGCCTGGAGCCGCCGAAGTTCGCGCACATGCCGCTGCTGCGCGACGAGAAGAAGGCGAAGATCTCCAAGCGCAAGAGCCCCTGGGCACGCCTGACGTGGTTCAAGGAGCAGGGCTACCTCCCCGAAGCTCTGCTCAACTTCCTCGCCCTGCTGGGCTACCCACCCGTCATAGAGACGGACGGTTCGGAGCGCGAGGTCTTCACGTTCGAGGAGTTCAGCAAGAACTTCGAGTGGAGCAAGGTCAACACCGTCGGGCCGATCTTCAACCTCGACAAGCTCAACTGGCTCAACGGCCACTACATCCGCGAGTTGCCGACGCGCGAGTTCGCGACGCGTCTGTTGCCGTTCCTCGTCAAGGACGGCGTGCTGTCGGAGCAGCCGTCGCTGCCGGAGCTCGGGCGTCTCAACCTCGTCGCCGAGCAGATCCAGACACGCATCAACCTGCTGTCGGAGGCCACGGCCCTCGTGGCGCCGTTCTTCTGCAAGGACGACGAGCTTCCCATCGCGGACGACGCCCGCGCGCAGCTCAAGGAGACGGCTCCGCAGGTCATCGACGCCGCCATCGAGGCGCTCGAGCCGATCTCCGGCTCGCTCGGCAAGCCCGACGGAAGCGACGTCGAGTGGATGCACGAGCGCATCGAGGCGGCGCTGCGTGAAGCGATCGTCGAGGGGCTCGGTATCAAGCCGAAGTTCGCGTTCGGTCCGTTGCGCACGGCGGTCTCCGGTCAGCGCATCTCGCCGCCGCTGTTCGAGTCCATGGAGATCCTGGGCAAGCACTCGACGATGGAGCGCCTCAAGGCTCTGCGCGCCACGCTCTGACGTTGCCGTAGCCCGCTCCGGCCCCGCCCCTCGATGGGTCGGGCCGGAGCGGGGGAGCGGCACCGGGCGCCGATTTGGCGCCTGGGCCAACGTTCGGTAAAGTTATCACTCGGTTCGGGGAACGAAGGCCGAGGCCCACAAGGCCGGGGCGCGCGTTCGCTGAAACCCCCTTGGGGTATGGTGTAATTGGCAACACGGATGATTCTGGTTCATTTGTTCTAGGTTCGAGTCCTGGTACCCCAGCGCAAATCACTGGCGCAGAATGGCGATCTTGATCGCGCGCTCGTCGAGTGATTTCGGGAAATCGACAACTTCGGTTAGAGTTTTCCTCGCTGCTGAAAGCCGCAAGGCAGCAGGCAGGTCATGGCCCCGTTGTGTAGTGGCCTAGCACGCCGCCCTCTCAAGGCGGTAGCGCGGGTTCGAATCCCGTCGGGGCTACATTGAGACAAAGAATCCTCGTCACGCAAGTGACGGGGATTCTTTGTCTGTAGGTGCAATTCTTTCTTCGCGCTAACAAAGGGCGCCTTTCTCATGATTTGTCGTGAGAAAGGTGCCCTTTGTCGTGCCCTATTGCAGGCTTGGGTTCAGGAGCGCGGAGCAGGTGGCGTGACTTGGCTCGTCTGCTGAGCGGCGGCGCGAGCCAAGACCTCCGTGAGCTTGTTGGCGCCGGCGACGACCGTGGCGGCGTGCAGGCGGCCGGGCTGGCGGGAGACGCGCTCCACGGGGCCCGAGATCGACACGGCCGCGATGACGTGGCCGCTGGGGGAGCGAACGGGCGCGGAGACCGACGCGACGCCCTGCTCACGCTCGCTCACCGACTGGGCCCAGCCGCGACGGCGGACGCCGGAGAGCATCGTGGCGGTGAACTTCGAGCCCTGGAGGCCGCGGTGCAGGCGGTCGGGCTCCTCCCACGCGAGAAGCACCTGGGCTGCCGAACCGGCCTGCATGGACAGGGTCGCGCCGACGGGAATCGAGTCGCGCAAACCCATGGGGCGGTCCGCGGCGGCGACGCAGATGCGCTGGTCGCCCTGACGGCGGAAGAGCTGCGCACTCTCGTTCGTGTGGTCACGCAGAGCCCCGAGAACCGGGCCGGCGGCGGCGAGGAGGCGATCCTCACCCGCCGCGGAAGCGAGTTCGACGAGGCGCGGGCCGAGCACGAAGCGACCCTGCATGTCGCGTGCGACGAGGCGGTGGTGTTCGAGAGCCACGGCCAGGCGGTGAGCGGTGGGGCGGGCCAGGCCGGTGGCCGCCACGAGCTGAGCCAGGGTGGACGGACCGGCTTCGAGCGCCGAAAGCACGATCGCAGCCTTGTCGAGAACGCCGACTCCACTAGAGTTGTCCATGTTCTGATATTGCAGTCTCATGACGCGAGACGCAAGTTCAAAGGCCTGCAGAAAGCGTAACGCTTGAGCCACGGCATTTGTCTCGCGGGTCGGACGGCCCGGTGATTCGAAGGAGGACGCGTGGGGAAAACGCTGGCCGAGAAGGTGTGGCAGCAGCACGTCGTGCGCAGCGCCGAAGGCGAACCCGATCTGCTTTTCATCGATCTTCACCTGCTTCACGAGGTGACGAGTCCGCAGGCGTTCGACGGCCTTCGTCTCGCGGGACGCGCCGTGCGGCGCACCGATCTGACGCTCGCGACGGAGGACCACAACGTCCCCACGACGCCGGGCCCCATCTCCGACCCGGTGAGTCGCACGCAGGTCGAAACGCTGCGCAAGAACTGTGAGGAGTTCGGCGTCCGCCTGTTCCCGATGGGTGACGCCCAGCAGGGCATCGTGCACATCATCGGCCCGCAGCTCGGCCTGACGCAGCCCGGCGCGACGATCGTGTGCGGCGACAGCCACACCTCCACTCACGGCGCGTTCGGCGCCCTGGCCTTCGGCATCGGCACGAGCGAGGTCGAGCACGTGCTCGCCACGCAGACGCTTCCGCTCAAGCCGTTCCGCACGATGGCGATCAACGTCGACGGTGCGCTGCCCGAGGGTGTGAGCGCGAAGGACATCATCCTCGCCGTCATCGCCGAGATCGGCACGGGGGGAGGCCAGGGTTATGTGCTCGAGTACCGCGGCGAGGCCATCGAGGGCCTGTCGATGGAAGCGCGGATGACGATCTGCAACATGTCGATCGAGGCCGGCGCCCGCGCAGGCATGATCGCTCCCGACGAGACGACGTTCGCCTACCTCGAGGGCCGCGAGTACGCGCCGGCCGGTGAGGAGTGGGACGCCGCCGTCGAGGAGTGGAAGAAGCTTCGCACCGATGACGACGCGCAGTTCGACGCCGAGGTGACGATCGACGCGGCCTCGCTGTCGCCGTACGTCACGTGGGGCACCAACCCCGGTCAGGGCCTCCCGCTCTCGGCTAACGTTCCCGACCCGGAGTCGTTCGGTGACGACTCGGCGAAGGCCGCCGCCTCCAGCGCCCTCGAGTACATGGGCCTGACGCCGGGGCAGCCGCTCAAGGAGATCAGTGTCGACACGGTGTTCCTCGGGTCGTGCACGAACGGCCGCATCGAGGATCTGCGCGCCGCCGCGGAGGTCATCAAGGGCCGCAAGGTGGCGGACTCCGTGACGATGCTCGTGGTGCCCGGCTCCGCGCGAGTGCGCCTCGACGCCGAGGCCGAGGGGCTCGACAAGGTCTTCACCGAGGCCGGTGCCGAGTGGCGTCTGGCCGGTTGCTCGATGTGTCTGGGGATGAACCCCGACCAACTGCAGCCGGGGGAGCGCAGCGCGTCGACCTCGAACCGCAACTTCGAAGGGCGTCAGGGGAAGGGCGGTCGTACGCACCTGGTCAGCCCCCAGGTCGCCGCCGCCACCGCCGTCGCGGGCACCCTCGCCGAGCCCGGCGATCTGTGAGCACCGAGGAGGAAACTGCCATGGAGCGATTCATCCACCACACGGGCGTCGGCGCCCCGCTGCGCCGGAGCAACGTCGACACCGACCAGATCATCCCCGCCGTGTACCTGAAGCGCGTGACGCGCACGGGCTTCGAGGACGGCCTGTTCTCGGCCTGGCGCAAGGACGAGTCGTTCGTCCTCAACCAGGACGCTTTCCGCGACGCGTCCGTTCTCGTGGCGGGCCCCGACTTCGGTACGGGCTCTTCGCGTGAGCACGCCGTGTGGGCACTCATGGACTACGGCTTCCGGGTCGTCATCAGTTCGCGCTTTGCCGACATTTTCCGAGGCAACTCGGGCAAGGCGGGCTTGCTCACGGCCCAGGTCGAGCAAGGGGATGTCGAACTGCTCTGGAAGTACCTCGAGAACGAGCCGGGCGCTCAGATCTCGGTCGATCTGGAGTCGCGAACCATCACAGCAGGCGAACTCGTCGTGCCGTTCGAGGTGGACGACTACATCCGCTGGCGCCTCATGGAGGGCCTCGACGACATCTCGCTGACCCTGCGTCACGAGGGCGACATCGAGCGGTTCGAAGCTCAGCGTCCGGCCTGGAAGCCGACGACGAGCGTCCGATAGGTGAGATCGAAGAATCCCGGTAGTAGCGGTCTACGACAAGGAAGTTGCGCGGCAAATCGAGTGTGAGGTCTTGCACAGTTCGCGAATCACGTTCACACTCAACGATGTCGGCGATTCTTCACCTTCTACCGCGGATGGTGCGGCAGTCCGGGTCTTTCGCGCTCGCGTGAAGCGGCGTTCGATTAGCACGCGTCGGATGGACGATGCTCCACCCTTGTGGGTAATTTGATCTATATCTGCGCATTGCGAGGTTTCGCGGGGCAATGCACGCCAGTGAAGGGTGGAGGAATGAACAAGGCAGATCTTGTCGACCGTCTCGAGGAGCGACTCGGGAGCAAGAGGGCGGCACTGGAGGCTGTCGAGGCAGTCGTCGACGTCATCATCCGTGAGGTCGCAGCGGGGAACAAGGTCGGCATCACGGGGTTCGGAACGTTCGAGCGCGTCGATCGCGCCGCGCGCACCGGTCGCAATCCGCGTACGGGCGAGGCTGTCCACATCGACGCCACCGCCGTGCCGAAGTTCACCCCCGGCACCAATTTCAAGGTCGTCACTGCGCACCCGGACAAGCTTCCGCGTACCGGTAATGCGGGTGGACGTGCCAGCGCCTCGCGCTGAGCGTTGACAGCGAAGAAGGACCCCGAGACCGGCTTGGTCTCGGGGTCCTTCTTTCGTTCTCCCAGTACTCCGGTCGAGGTCAGCGGATGGTTTGTCCGGCGCCGATTCCATCGATCCACAGTCGGCGAATACCGTCGGGGCCCATGTCGACGTTGAGGCGTTGACCGACACGGAGCGTGCGCAGGCTGCTGCGCATGAACGCCTCGGTGGAGAAGGCCAGCACCCGGCCGTTGTCGGTGATGACCTCGCCGGTGAGTGTTTCGGGATCGAAGCGGTGGACGCTCGCCTGTTCCTGCACGATGCTCATGCTCCCTTCGTCGTCGAGCGTTCGAGGGCTGCGGTGCGTGAGCCGACGGGTTCACGACCCTCGACGACGTGGCGCGCGAGATCGTCCGTCAAGTGCGATCCGACACTCACGGCGACGCGTTGGTGACGTCCGGCGCTCGAGCCACCGAAACGGGGAGCCAGCCGTGCGGGGTCGTGGTGGCTGATGGCGACGGAGCCGCCGTCGTCGGAGACCACGACTGCGGACTCGGTAGCGGCACAAGCACGCAGCAGAGCGCTGATCGTGTCGCCGTCGGCGTAAGGGAGCGGGCCGAGCAACACGGCGCCGGAGCGTTCGGGATGGGACCTGACCCAGTCGGCGAGCGCCGCAGTCAGTGCGGCGTTGAGATCGCGGCCCTGTTCGCGTGCGTGAGCCCCTGCTTCCGTCGCGCCGGTTCGCACGGCCTCGTCATCGCTGAGGACGAGAATGTTGGCAGGTTCGACGGCAGCGCTCACGGCGTCGATCGTGTCGAGGGCGCTCGCTCGAGCCCACGCGACGGGGTCGACGGTGCGGGGCGCGGCGAGGCTTCGACCGTCGCTGAACGCGAGGACGATGCTCCAGGTGGACGATCGGTTCTGCACGGTTTGAATGCTCGCAGATTTCGCGGACGAATGCCCAGGAGGACCGTCCGGTGTGTTTCTGCGGTCGGTGGCCGACGACTCGGAGCTCCGGCCCGCCCTCGGACCGGCCCGCGGCTAGAGTTGCGCACGAGCCAGGAGGTGCCCATGTCCGACGTTTCGCTCGACGAGAGTGAACGCAACGGTGTCGTGCGATTAATCACGGGTGTCGTCGCGCCCGGGATCTCGCCGTGGTTGCGGGAGACCTGGCGCGGTGCCGAGCACGTGCCCGACCACGGCCCGGCTGTCATCGCGGGCAATCACCTGAGCTACTCCGACCCCTTCGTCCTGGGTCGTTTCCTCCTGCACGCAGGGCGTCTGCCGCACTTTCTCGGCAAGGCCGAGGTCTTCGCGACGCCCGTCCTGGGGCCGCTTCTCAAGCGTGCCGGCCAGATCCCCGTCCACCGAGGCACAGCGCGGGCCGCTGACAGCTTCTCCGCTGCCGTCGACGCCGTGGAGTCGGGCAAGATCGTCTGCCTCCTGCCCGAGGGAACGCTCACGCGCGACCCCGACCTGTGGCCCATGGCCGGAAAGTCAGGGGCCGCTCGCATTGCGCTGACGACCGGGTGTCCGCTGGTGCCCGTCGCCATGTGGGGTCCCGAGCGGATCCTGCCCCCAACGCGTAACGCCCTGAAGTCGCTGCCGAGCGCGGTGGTTCGCCGCCACGACGTCACGGTGAGTGCCGGGCCGCCCGTCGACCTCGACGACCTGCGAGCGCGGCCACTCGACGCCGAGGTTCTCACCGAGGCAACAGCTCGGGTCATGGCGGCCATCACGGAGCTTCTCGTCGAGATCCGGGGCGAGTCCCCGACGACGACACCACTGGACAACCCGCGCGTGCGATCGCGCTCGAGTCGAACGGAAGGCGCACGATGACCAAGGCCACGGTCATGGGATCGGGAAGTTGGGGAACGGCGTTCGCCGCGGTGATGGCGGACGCGGGCACTGACGTCACGATGTGGAGCAGACGCCCCGAACTCGCCGAAGCCATCGAGACGACCCGCGTCAATGACGACTACCTGCCGAGCCTGCGCCTGCCCGACCGTGTGCATGTCACGAGTGATGTCGCAGAGGCGATGGACGGCTCCGACATCCTCGTTCTCGCGGTGCCGTCGCAGACGTTGCGCGAGAACCTCGAGGGTTGGCGCGAACACCTCCCGGACGGCGCGCCGCTCGTGTCGCTGATGAAGGGCATCGAGCTCGGAACCCTCAAGCGGATGACCGAGGTCATGGAAGAGGTTGCGGAGGTGCCCGCCGACCGGGTGGTCGTCGTCTCGGGGCCGAACCTGGCCAAGGAGGTCGCCGACAAGCAGCCCGCGGCGGCCGTCGTCGCCGCGTCACGTCACGGAGTGCGTTCGAAGGTGGCGGAAGCCTGCGCGGCGCCGTACTTCCGGCCGTACACCAACGCCGACGTCGTGGGTACCGAGATCGCCGGCGCGGTGAAGAACGTCATCGCCCTGAGCGTGGGCATGGCGCACGGCCTGGGTATGGGGGAGAACTCGACGGCCACTCTGCTGACCCGCGGACTTGCCGAGACGGCGCGTCTCGGTGTCGCGCTGGGAGCCGACCCGCACACGTTCCTCGGTCTCGCCGGCGTGGGCGACATGATGGCCACCTGCAGCTCACGTCTGTCGCGAAACCACCAGTTCGGGCTCGCGCTGTCGGAGGGCAAGACGGTTGAGGAGATCACTGCCGCGACCAACCAGACTGCCGAAGGCGTCAAGTCGTGCCGCTCGATCCTCGAGCTGGCGCGTAGCGTCCACGTCGACATGCCGATCGTCGAAGGCGTCCACGCCATCCTCCACGAGGGTTGGACGCCCGACGAGATGGTCCGCGCCCTCATGTCGCGTTCGCGCAAGAGCGAGCGCGTCTGAGGCTCGAGGTTGGTCGGACTCAGGCGCTGGATCCCGTGAGGGCGGCGTCGAGGTCACGCCACAGGTCGTCGACGTCCTCGACACCGACGGAGAGCCGCAGGAGGTTCTCCGGCACGCTCTCGGGCTCGAGGGCGTGGCGACGGCGGCGCTCCAGCATCGACTCGACGCCGCCCAGGCTCGTTGCGGGCAGCCACACGTCGACGGCGTCCTCGACGGCGCTCGCTGCCGACTGGCCGCCGTCCACCTCGACGGCGATCATGGCTCCGGTGCCGGGGTAGCGGACGCGGACGACGTTCGGGTGCTGCTCCAGGCGCGCGGCCAGTTCGGCCGCGTTCGCGCAGGCCCGCTCCCAGCGCAGATGGAGCGTGCGCATGCCCCGCAGCGCGAGCCACGTCTCGGACGGCCCGGGGATCGCGCCACCGAGGGTGCGCGCCGTGAGCAGTCGTTCGGCGAGTGAGGAATTGTTCGTCACCGCCGCGCCGAGGAGGACATCGCTGTGTCCGGCGAGGTACTTCGTCACCGAGTGGACGACGACGTCGACCCCGTCGTCGAGCGGACGGCGGCCGAGCGGGGTGTTGAACGTGTTGTCCTCGACGACGAGAGCGCCCGCGGCGTGCGCGCACCTCGTCACGGCGGCGACGTCGCAGGTCTCGAGCGTCGGGTTCGCGGGGGACTCGATCCACACGACGTCGACGCCGTCCGTCAGGGCTCGTTCGACGGCCGAGGTGTCGGACAGATCGATGCGGACGAGGCGAGCGCGACCGCTTGCGACCCACGTCTCGAGCAGCCCTGAGGTGCCGTTGTAGAAGTGGCGCGGCGCGAGCACCGTTCCGCCGTGCGGCAGGAGGGACAGTGTGGCGCTGATGGCGCCCATCCCGCTGGCGAACGCGAGCGCGCGAGTGGAGTCGTCACCCTCGAGCGCTGCGAGCGTCGTCTCGAAGGCGCTCCAGGTCGGGTTGCCGACGCGCGCGTAGTTGACGTCGCCGCCCGCGACGTACGTTGACGTCATCGCCAGTTCGGGACTCACCGAGGCGCCGGGGGAGCGTGGGGGACGGCCCGAGCCGACGAGGCGGGTCGCAGGTGCGAGGGGTCGAGAAGGGTCACCTGTCATGGCGTCGAGCCTTGCACGGCTCGTCGGTGCGAGGTTCGCAGGTTGCGGCATGTGGACGGCTAGAGTGACAGACGATGAGCACTTCCCAGACCCGTACCCGCGTCGCCGTCGTCTTCGGTGGACGCTCCTCCGAACACGCCATCTCGTGTGCCACGGCCGCAGGTGTCCTCGCGGCGATCGATCGCGACCGCTACGAGGTCGTGCCGATCGGCATCACGAAGACCGGTCAGTGGGTCCTCATGCCCGACGACGTCGAGGCGCTCGCCATCAAGGACAAGCAGCTTCCGGAGGTGAAGAGCGGCTCCGGCAAGGAGGTGCTCGTCGCGCCGTCGCCGGAGCAGCACGACATCCTCGTGCTCGAGCCGGGCGAGACCCCCGAGGCGCTCACCTCGGTCGACGTCGTCCTGCCGTTGCTGCACGGCCCGTTCGGTGAGGACGGCACCCTGCAGGGGCTGCTCGAACTGGCCGACCTGCACTACGTCGGCTCCGGCGTGACGGCGTCGGCCGTCATGATGGACAAGCACATGATGAAGGTCGTGTTCGCGGCCGCCGGTCTGCCGGTCGGGCCGTACACCGTCATCACCGACAAGGAGTGGCGCCGCGACAAGGCCGCAGCCATGGACGCCGTCGCGTCGCTGGGTTGGCCGGTCTTCGTCAAGCCCGCGCGTGCGGGCTCGTCGGTCGGAATCTCGAAGGTGAACGGCCCGGACGAGCTTGAGGCGGCCATCGAGATGGCACGCCAGAGCGACCCGAAGGTCGTCGTCGAGGCGGGCATCGTCGGCCGCGAGGTCGAGTGCGGCGTGCTCGAAGGCCACGGCAGCGACCTGCCGCGAGCGTCTGAACTCGGTGAGATCGAGGAGATCGGCGCGCACGACTTCTACGACTTCGAGGCCAAGTACCTCAACGACGACGGGCTGCGCCTGTCGTGCCCGGCCGACGTCCCGGCCGACGACGCCGCCCGCATCAAGGAACTGTCGATCACAGCGTTCGACGCCGCCGGTTGCGAGGGTCTCGCGCGCGTCGACTGGTTCTACACGCCCGAGGGCACGCTGTACCTCAACGAGATCAACACGCTGCCGGGCTTCACGCCGGTCTCGATGTTCCCGCAGGTGTGGAACGCCAGTGGTCTCGGCTACACCGAGCTCATCACCGACCTCATCGAGTTGGCGCGCGAGCGCCGCACGGGGCTGCGCTGACGTCGGCTGAGCCTCGAAACCCGCAGAAGATCGCCTAGGAGCAGCGCCGCTCGCCCTGGACGATCTTCTTCGCTGCGGGGGCGAAAGCCGCGAGCGTGGAGGCATCGGCTTTCGACTCCTTCGGCACGAGCACCTCGATGGCCGGTTCTCGGCCGTAGGTGGTGTAGCGACGCCCGTCCGACAGGTCGGACTGCACCCAGTCGACGCCGTTCGCCTCGAAGCACGTCTCCGTGGTGGGTCCGGGAGGTGTGAGGCCACAGCGCGCGATGACGGACGACTCGGGCCGTTCGCCCCAGGCGCGCACCGCGTCGGACGGCGTGGTGACGGGGTACGGCTCGAAACCGGCCACCTTCGCCGGCCAGGCGCTCGAGGCCGCCTTGCACTGCGGGGTGTTCGCGCGATCCGCGGGCTTGGCCTCCACCGGAGGTAGCGAGCACGCGGCGAGCGCCCACACGGCTGACGAACCGGCGACGAAGAGGCTGAGGGAACGGAGCGTCGTCATGGTGGACAACGCTACCGGCGGTGGCTGCGCGCTGCCTGGTGCGGCGCGGATGCGGTCTGTTCCGGCCTGCTTGAATGGGGCCGTGACGAACGTGTGGACGCCGAGAGTGGGCGGCGACGCCCCGACCGTCGACGACGTCGGTGAATTGGGCGTGCTGAGGTCCGTCCTCGCCGTGGTCGAACCCGCGGCGGCCGATGTCGGGCCCGGTGACGACGCCGCCGTCCTCACAACGAGCACTGGCCGCACCGTCGTGACGACCGATTCCATGGTGCTCGGCCTCGACTGGCGTGACGACTGGTCGTCGCCCCAGGACGTCGGGGTCAAGGTCATCGCGCAGAACCTCGCCGACGTCGTTGCGATGGGCGCGCGTCCGACCGGCGTCGTTGTCGCCCTCGCTGCCGAGGGGGCCACTCGAGTCGACTGGCTCGTCGACCTCACGCGCGGTATGGCCGACGAACTGCGGCGTGCCGGGGTCGGTTCGTTCGGCGGCGACCTCTCGGGAGCGCCCGACGGCACGGTCGCCGTCGCGGTCACGGGCCTCGGTGATCTGCCCGCGGGGCGCGAGCCGCTGCTGCGTGCCAACGCGCGAGTGGGGGAGTCGATCATCGTCTCCGACGTCCTCGGGCGAAGTCACGCCGGTCTGCTCGTATTGCTCGGTGAAGTCGCGCCCTCGGAAAGAGCCGGGACAGCGACTCAGGAATGCGTGGGGTGGCATCGTGCCCCGCGCCCGCGATACGCGGGTGACGAAGCTGCTGCTGCGGGGGTGCGCTGCGCGATGGACGTTTCCGACGGTCTGATGCTCGACGCCGCACGGATCGCGCGGGCGTCGAGCGTGCGCCTCGCCTTCGACGGTGACGCGCTCCGTGCGATGGCGCGCCCCCTCGAACCGGTGGTGGGGGATCGGGCACTCGAGTGTGCGCTCTCCGGCGGTGAGGAACACGCCCTGCTCGCGACAAGCCCGGAGGGGCGCGTTCCGGCAGGATGGCACGTCGTCGGCCGTGTCGAGGACGGCCAGGGCGTGACGCTCGACGGCGAGCCGGCGCAGACGGAGGGCTGGACGCACTTCGGCGCTCGCTGACGAGCGAACTGCTCCGATTGTTGCGAACGTATTGCAATCCTCTGTGATGAGCCCGTCTGCATGGCTCTGAAGGGGGCCGTGGGCTACCGTCAGGCGGTCAAACAGAATCTTCAGACCGGGAGCCAGCCTTGCTGCCTATGGATACCTCCGCACTGCGTCTCGACGCAGGGCCGGTCGACTACGTGCTCATCGCGTTGTACTTCGTCTTCGTTCTCGGCATCGGCCTGTTGGCCCGCCGTCAGGTGAGTTCGAGCATCGACTTCTTCATGTCCGGCCGATCGTTGCCCGCCTGGGTCACCGGCCTCGCCTTCATCTCGGCCAACCTCGGTGCCGTCGAGATCATGGGTATGTCCGCGTCCGGTGCCCAGATGGGTATGCCGACGTTCCACTACTACTGGATCGGCGCGATCCCGGCCATGCTGTTCCTGGCCATCGTGATGATGCCGTTCTACTACGGCTCGGGCGTGCGCTCGGTGCCGGAGTTCATGAAGCGCCGCTTCGGTACCGGCGCCCACCTCGTCAACGCGATCTCGTTCGCGCTCGCGCAGGTGCTCATCGCCGGTGTGAACCTCTACCTGCTGGCGAAGATCGTCAACATGCTGCTCGGCTGGGACATGACCGTCTCGACGATCGTCGCCGCCGTCATCGTCCTCAGCTACATCACCCTCGGTGGCCTCTCCGCTGCCATCTACAACGAGGTGCTGCAGTTCTTCGTCATCGTCGCCGCACTGCTGCCGCTGACGCTCGCCGCCCTGCACAAGGTCGGCGGCTGGGGCGGCCTGCAGGACAAGATGCAGGCCGCAGGTACCGACGGTGAACTCGCCTCGTGGCCGGGTAACTCCCTGACCGGCTTCACGAGCTCGGTCTGGTCCGTCATCGGCATCGTGTTCGGTCTCGGCTTCGTGCTCTCCTTCGGTTACTGGACGACGAACTTCGTCGAGGTTCAGCGCGTCATGGCCTCCAAGGACATGAACTCGGCTCGCCGTGCTCCGATCATCGGCACCTTCCCGAAGATGTTCATCCCGTTCATCATCATCATCCCCGGCATCATCGCCGGTGTGCTCGTGCCGGAGATCGCCAAGGCCAAGGCCTCGGGTGGCAGCGCCGACTACAACAACGCGCTGCTGTACCTCATGAGTGACCTGCTGCCGAACGGTCTGTTGGGCGTGGCCATCGCCGGTATGCTCGCCGCCTTCATGGCAGGTATGGCCGCCAACATCTCGGCGTTCAACACGGTCTTCAGCTACGACATCTGGCAGGAGTACGTCGTCAAGGAGCGTGACGACGCGTACTACATCCGCATCGGCCGCATCATGACGGTCGTCGCCACGGTGGTCGCGATCTTCACCTCGTTCCTCGCCGCCAGCTACGAGAACGCGATGAGCTACCTGCAGACGCTCTTCGGCTTCTTCAACGCGCCGCTGTTCGCCACGTTCATCCTCGGTATGTTCTGGAAGCGCATGACGGCGACGGCCGGTTGGGCCGGTCTCGTCTCCGGTACCGTCGGCGCGGTCATCGTCGCGGTGCTCTCCGAGGACGCTCTCGGCGGGCTGTCCGTCGGCGTCATCCCGATCGGTGGCCAGGGCGCCTCGTTCGTAGCTGCCGGTACGGCGTTCGTCGTCGACGTCCTCGTCAGCTACGTCGTGAGCCTCGCGACGCAGCCGAAGCCGGCGGAGTCGCTGCGCGGCCTCGTCTACAGCGAGACGCCGAAGGAGGACTTCGAGGAGGACACCACCACGAGCTGGTGGCAGTCGCCGACGAAGCTCGCCGGAATCTCGCTGGCCCTCGTCATCCTGCTCAACATCGTCTTCCACTGAGGGGTTGAATCATGAGTACTCCCACGAACGACAAGGCCGGAGCAGGCACCGCGAAGGCGGCCAACTCCGCGCGTCACGGCGCGGGCCTGTTCGACATCCGCAACATCATCGGTGCCCTCATGGGCATCTACGGCGTCATCCTCGTCGGGATGAGCTTCACGACGAGCGAGGCCGACCGGGCCAAGGCCGACGGCGCGAACCTCAACCTGTGGACCGGCGTCGGTCTGCTCGTCCTGGCGGCAGCGCTCATCGGCTGGGCAGTCACTCGCCCGATTGTCGTCGATGAGCGTGAGCTCGCCGAGGACAAGGCCGCCGCGGAGCACGAGCAGCCCAGCGCCCACTGAGGTACTGACTGCGAACGACTGAGCCGGGCGTCCCCCTGAAGGGGGCGCCCGGCTCACGCGTACTCACCGATGGTGAGCGGTTACCGCGGGAGGGATGCCTCGTTTTCACGGCAAGATCGTGAAGGCGGGCAACAAAAAACCCGGCCGGAGCCGGGTTTCTTGACGCAAGTGCTGAGATCAGCGCTTGACCTTACCTGCCTTGAGGCAGGAGGTGCAGACGTTGAGACGCTTCGGGGTCACGCCAGCCTCGCCGACCATCGCGCGAACGCGCTGGATGTTCGGGTTCCAACGACGCTTGGTGCGGCGGTTGGAGTGCGAGATGTTGTGACCGAAGCCCGGTCCCTTGCCGCAGACGTCGCAGGTGGCAGCCACGGTTTCTCCTGAAGTCGATGAACGTTCTTGGGTTTCGCCCCGGCAGGCACGTCAGGACGACGGGCGACACGGAGGCAACCTGGGAAGCATAGCCGAGCCCTACCTGGCGGAGCAAAACGAGGCGAGTGGCTCGCTTCGGGCGCACGCGCGGGGTGTCAGCCGTCAGGCAGGTGGGGATTCGCCCACGATTCCATTGTCGGTGCCTTGTGCCAGAGTAGGGGCGCACGAGCGGTTCGTGGGTGCCTCGGCCCACGCGTCGCCCGTGAGTCACGGATGAGCGAGGACGGAGGAGCGCCATGACGACGACGCTCACGTTGGCCTCCCTCGCCCGCGTCCTCGTCGCGGCCCGGGCAGAGCTTGCCGCGTCGGAGACGATCCTCAACTCCCTCAACGTCTACCCGGTGCCCGACGGCGACACGGGCACGAACATGCGCGCCACCCTCGAGGCCGGCCTTCGCGCAGTCGAAGAACTCGATCCGGGTGCGCGCACCGCTCGCTCCGCCCTGCGCCAGGTGCTCGGTGCCATCACGCGTGAGGCTCAGGGCAACTCGGGGGTCATCCTCTCGGAGTACGTGCGGGGGTTCGTCGGAGCGCTCGGAGCGTTGCCCCCCGACGGCGTGGACGAGGCCGTTGCCCTCGGGCTGGACGGCGACGCTCTCGCGCGAGCCCTGCACTCCGGCGCATCCTCGGCGAGAGGAGCCGTCGACAACCCCGTCGAGGGAACCATGCTCAGCGTCGCCGAGGCGGCGGCTGTCGCGGCGAGCCACGCTCGTTCCGAGGCCGTGCACTCCGGCGAGACGCCCCAGGTCGACGACGTGGCGCAGGCGGCGTTCGACGGCGCGAAGCTCGCCCTGTCCCGATCTCCGCAACAACTCGCCGTCCTCGCCGAGGCGGGGGTCGTCGACGCCGGCGGAGCCGGCCTCGCCATCGTGCTCGAGTGCCTCAGCCGTGTCGCGAGCGGACGCCACGGGCTTCCTCGTGCCAGCGAGCGCTCCTGGCTGCCCCGCGCCGAGGCGCGAAGCGTCCGTTCGGAGGGCGGCTGTCAGGTGACGAGCGACGGTCCAGCCTTCGAAGTCATGGGCGTGATCGAGGGGCTCACCGACGAGATGGCTGCCTCGTTGCGCTCGCGGCTCGCCGAGGTCGGTGACAGCGTCGTCGTCGCCGGTGGAGACGGTATCCACCGCCTCCACGTGCACACCGACCTTCCGCTCGTCGCGGTCTCCCATGCCCGTGACGCGGGGTCCGTGAACAACATCGCGGTCACGCGCTTCGCCGGCGGGCTCGACACAGTCAGTGACGTCGTCGTCGTCGCCCAAGACGAGGCCGTGCAGCGCTATGCGCGCAGCCTCGGGGCCGCCGTCAGCGAGCGCATCGCCGAAGCGGACAACGGGTCGACTCTCGTCCTCGCCGACCGGGGAACTCCCGGTGACGGAGCCCGCAGTCACAGTCTCGTCACACTGCTCGCGGGCCTTGACGCCGTTGCCACGGGCTTCGATGCCGATGAGGAGATCGAGGTACTGCAGGCGGGCACGTGGCGTGCCGCGCGAGATCTGGTGCGCAGCCATTTCGAGGGAGCCGAGGTCGTCACCGCCTGCATCGCGCCGGACGCCGAACCGGCCGCGGCAGAGCAGTTCGTCACCTTCCTGGAAGCCGAGGCCGAACGCGTCGGAGCGGAGCTCGACCTCCTGCGTCTGCGATCGGGCTTCCTCGTCCAACTCGGAGTGATCCATGAGTGAGGTAACGCTCGAGACACCGCTCGTCAAGGTGCTCGGCACGAGCGCGAAGAAACTCGCGAAGGCGCGCAACCTCGAGACGGTCGGCGACCTCCTTCACTACTTCCCGCGCCGCTACATCGACGCCCACGCCGGCAGCAGCTTCTCGGAGTTCGAACTCGGCGAGCACGTCGTTCTCACCGCCGAGGTGGCGGAGATGACGCAGCGGCGCATGAAGAACCGGCGCGGTTCCATGGCCAACGCCGTCATCGTCGACGACGCGGGCCAGCGCGCGCTCGTCACGTTCTTCAGTGCGCACCCGCACTACGGCATTCTTCGGCCGGGTAAGAGAGCCCTCTTCAGCGGTCAGCTGGGGCTCTACGGAAAGCAATTGCAGCTCACCCACCCGCAGTACTCGCTCATGGACGACGCTGACATGAGCATCTACGAGAACGGCCTCGTGCCGGTCTACAAACAGGTCGAGAAGATCACGAACCTCAGTCTGACGCTGTCGATCAAGCAGGTGCTCGACGCGGTCGGCACCTTGCCCGACCCGCTCGACGACGACCTGCGTGAGCGCATGGGCGTGCCCGATCTCACGCGTGCCATGCGCGCCGCGCACCTGCCGCGCACCATGGCGGACGTGGGCGCGGCGAAGAAGCGTTTCCGCTTTGACGAGGCGTTCATCACTCAACTCGTGCTCGCGCAGCGCCGGGCCAAGGCTCGCTCGGTACCCGCGACGCCTCGCGTCCCGCGCCCGGACGGTCTGCTCGCGCGCTTCGACCGCGCTCTCCCGTTCGAGCTGACGTCGGGGCAGGTCGAGGTCGGTGCCGCCATCGCCGACGACCTCGCGCGTGAGGTGCCCATGCACCGACTGCTCCAGGGTGAGGTCGGCTCGGGTAAGACGATCGTGGCGCTGCGGGCGATGCTCGCCGTCGTCGACTCCGGCGCACAGGCAGCCCTCCTGGCGCCCACGGAGGTGCTCGCGGCGCAACACGCCACGTCGATGCGCGCCATGCTGGGCGACCTCGCGCAAAGCGGGCAACTCGGCGGGGACGCCGACGGCACGCGCGTCACGCTCCTCACGGGATCGATGTCGACCTCGGCGCGCTCGCAGGCACTGCTCGACATCGTCTCCGGCGAGGCCGGCATCGTCATCGGAACCCATGCCCTGCTGCAGAAGCACGTAGATTTTGCCGATCTCGGGCTCGTGGTGGTGGACGAGCAGCATCGTTTCGGAGTCGAGCAGCGTTCCGCGCTGAACTCGAAGGCAGCCACGCCGCCGCACGTGCTCGTCATGACGGCGACGCCGATACCCCGCACCGTGGCGATGACGGCGTTCGGCGACCTCGACGTCTCTACCCTGCGGCAACTGCCGCGGGGGAGGGCACCCATCGTCAGCCACGTCGTGCAGGCGCAGAACCCGGCGTGGATGAACCGCGTGTGGGAGCGCGTCGCCGAGGAGTGCCGCGCAGGCCGACAGGTCTACGTCGTCGCCGGTCGGATCGGTGACGCGCAGGACGGCTCCGGGGCAATGCTCGTCGACCCGGGCACGCCTGCCGATGACGGTGAGGCGCTACGTCCGGTCGGTGTCGTGGAGCTCATCGAGCAGATGCGTCACCTGCCGGCACTCGGAGGCGTCTCGATCGATCTCATGCACGGCCGGTTGCCGGCCGACGAGAAGGACACCGTCATGCGGCGATTCGCCGGGGGAGAGGTCGACGTTCTCGTGGCCACCACCGTCATCGAGGTGGGGGTCGACGTGCCCAACGCCTCGATGATCGTCATCGTCGACGCCGATCGCTTCGGCCTGTCCCAGCTGCACCAGCTTCGCGGCCGCGTGGGCCGAGGGGAGCACGGCGGTCTGTGCCTGCTCGTCACACGCTCCGAGTCCCCGGAGGCCCTCGAACGCCTCGGCCGCGTCGCGGGGACGACCGACGGATTCGCCATCGCCGACCTGGATCTAGAATTACGACGAGAGGGTGACGTGCTCGGCGCCGCGCAGAGTGGTCGCCGTACGTCCCTCGACTGGTTGGAACTGACAAAGGCGTCAGATCTCGAGGTCATCGCCAAGGCCCGCGACGAAGCCGTAGCGCTCGTCGAACAAGACCCGACGATGGCCGATCACCCCCTGCTGGCCCAGGCTGCGCGCGAGCGTGTCGACGACCAACAGGCTGAGTTCCTGGAGAGAGGCTAATGACGCGCATCATCGCCGGAAAAGCAGGCGGCAGGCGGCTCGACACGCCAGCGGGCGTGGGCACGAGGCCCACCGCGGATCGTGTGCGTGAAGCACTCTTCTCACGACTTGAGCACCTCGGCGCCATGCTCGGAGCCGACGTCCTCGACCTCTACGCAGGATCGGGCGCCCTCGGACTCGAGGCCTTCAGTCGTGGTGCCGCGTCCGTCACCTTCGTCGAGGCCAACCGCAGCGTCGCCACCGTCATCCGCACCAACGTGCGCAACCTCGGTTTTTCGCCGGTACGCGTCGTGACGCAGGCCGTCGAGCGATTCCTCGACCAGCCCGCCACTGTGCAGGCCGCCCTGGTCCTCATGGACCCGCCGTACTCGGTCAGTGAGGAGCAGCTGCGTCAGGCCATCAACTCGCTCGTCGAGGGCGGCTGGCTCGCACCGCGCGCCCTGGTCGTCATCGAGCGTTCGTCGCGCTCGCCCGAACCCACGTGGCACGAGCGGCTCGCACCGTGGGAGCCGCGCGTCTACGGCGAGACGACGATGTGGTTCGCCGAGCTCAGCGAAGGCCCTGACCCTGACGACGTCGACGCCGTCGTCGCCACGCTGGACGAAGTCGTTCCCGCGGCCGCGACCGAGGAGAAGTGATGACCCGCTGTGTCTGCCCCGGGTCGTTCGATCCCTTGACCCTCGGTCACCTCGACGTTGTCGAGCGCAGCGCGCGCCTGTTCGACGAGGTCGTGGTTGCCGTCCTCTACAACCCGGACAAGCAGGGCACGTTCACGGCCGACGAACGCGTCGGCCTCATCGAGAAGTCGGTCGCGCACCTAGCCAACGTGCGCGCCGAGGCTTTCGCCGATGAACTGCTCGTCGAGGTCTGTGCGCGCCTCGAGGCGCCGATCGTCGTCAAGGGCCTGCGGGGTGAGACCGACTTCAGCTACGAGTTGCCGATGGCCACGATGAACCGTTCGCTCTCGGGGCTCGAGACGCTGTTCCTGCCGGGAAACCCCGGCATGGATCACCTGTCGAGCTCGCTCATCAAGCAGGTGGCCACGCTCGGGGGAGACATCTCCGGCATGGTTCCCGAGGCCGTTCACGGCCCGCTTCTCGAGCGACTCGGCGTCGCCGGCTGAGGTCGGCCGGACGATTTGGGTGGGCGTCACGCGCTGGCGTAGACTTGCACGTCGGCCCACGCCATCGCTGTGGCCGAAGCGATCGAAGACACGACTCACGAAGACGGCAGGGTAATGAACCAGGTTGATTCGCGCCGACCTCTGGTGATTGACACCAGGGAACTCGGTCGCCGACCCGGTAATTCTCTGCGTCTGCATCGTGATGTCGCGACTCCGGCCGACTTCGGCACCGACGTCATCGGCATCGAGGAAGGTCAGCCCATGGGGCTCGACCTGCGTCTCGAAGCCGTGATGGAGGGCGTCCTCATCACCGGTGAGGTCGAAGCGACGGCGACCGGCGCCTGCGTGCGGTGCCTGGACGACGTCAGCATTCCTGTTGACGTTCACTTTCAGGAACTGTTCGCTTACGCCGAGCGTGCCGCGCACCACCGTGAGGTGGCCGGCGGCGATGACGAGGACGAACTGCCCGAGCTCGACGGCGACGACGCCGATATCGAGCCCGTGCTGAGGGATGCGGTAGTGCCTTCACTGCCGTTCCAACCGGTGTGTCGCGAGGACTGCCCCGGGTTGTGTGCCGAATGCGGCGCCCGGCTCGCGGACGATCCTGACCACCACCACGAAGCTATCGACCCCCGCTGGTCGGCACTGGCCAACCTGGCCGACGCCGATCCGGCACACGACGAGAAGAGGAACTGACGTGGCTGTCCCCAAGCGGAAGATGTCGCGCGCCAACACCCGCTCGCGCCGAGCCAACTGGAAGGCGACGCCGGTCGCTCTGCAGGCGTGCCCGTCGTGTGGCGCGAACAAGCAGGCGCACATGGCGTGCCCGTCGTGCGGCACGTACAACGGCCGTCACTACGGCGCCGCGGAGCGCACCGAGCACCAGGCCTGACCGGCCTCACTCGCCAGACCGTGGGCAAGAAAAGCTCGAAGCGGTCGGCGGCTGACGCTACGCAGCGGCCCGTCGGCGATCTGGCCCGAGAACTCAGTGAGATCTCGGGTACGGACGTCGATGAGCCGCTGCTTCGTCGTGCCCTGACCCATCGCTCGTTCGCGTACGAGAACGGCGGAATCCCGCACAACGAACGCCAGGAGTTCCTCGGCGACGCCGTGCTGGGTCTCGTCGTCACCGAGACGCTCTTCGGCGACCACCCCGACGCTCCCGAGGGGCAGTTGGCCAAGCAGCGGGCCGCCGTCGTCAATTCGCGGGCCCTCGCCGAGGTGGCGCGTGAGCTCGACCTCGGCGATTATCTGCTGCTCGGACGCGGTGAACTCGCCACGGGCGGCCGGACGAAGGACTCGATCCTCGCTGACACGACAGAGGCCGTCATCGGCACTGTGTTCCTGTGTGGCGGCATCGAGGCCGGACGGCGGATCGTGCATCACCTCATCGACCCGTTGATGTCACGGACGGCCAGCCTCGGCGCGGCGCTCGACTGGAAGACGTCGTTGCAGGAGGCTACTGCGGCCGCCGGCCTCGGCGCGCCCGCGTACGTCGTCGAGGGCGAAGGCCCCGATCACGACAAGGTGTTCACCGCGAAGGTCGTCGTCGACGAGCGGGTGCTCGGCATCGGCACCGGGCGGAACAAGAAGAGCGCAGAGATGCTCGCCGCCGAGAACGCGTGGGTGAGCCTGCGCGAGGAGGCGGCGAAGAACTCCGGCGTCACGACGGCAGAGGCGGTAGCCGACGCCGAATCGGACGTCTCGCCGCGTTCCGATGCCTGAGCTCCCCGAAGTCGAAGTCGTACGTCGAGGCCTGGCCGACCACGTGGTCGGCCAGGCCTTCGTCACGTCTCGGGTCACCGGAGCACGGGTCGCGCGCCGGCACGTGCCGGGCCCAGATCACTTGGCCGACGTCCTGCGCGGACGCCGTGTGGAGTCGGCCAAGCGGCGCGGCAAGTACCTGTGGCTGACGTTCGCGGGGGAGGGCGACGCCCTCGTCGTCCACCTCGGCATGAGTGGTCAGATTCTCGTCGAGGCGGCGGATGCGCCGATGGAGAAGCACGCGCACGCCGTGTTCGACCTCGACGGCGACGCATCTGACGCTGCGCCGATGCAGATGCGCTTCGTCGACCAGCGAACCTTCGGTGGGCTCTATCTCGACGAGCTGACGGTGGCGCACGGACGTGAGGTGCCGAGCACAATCGCGCACATCGCACCAGATCCGCTCGAGGACGCCTTCGACGCCGAAGCGGTCGCGCGTCTCATGCGACGCAAGGACGTCGCCGTCAAGCGCATGCTTCTCGACCAGGGTGTGGTGAGCGGTATCGGCAACATCTATGCCGACGAAGCGCTGTGGCGCTCGGGCGTTCACGGCAGGCGGCTGGGCTCGAGGGTGACGAAGCGTCAGTTGGTCGACCTGTTGACGGCAACGCAGGACGTCATGCGCGAAGCGCTCGCCCAAGGGGGCACGAGCTTCGATGCGCTGTACGTCAATGTGAACGGCGCGAGCGGCTACTTCGACCGCTCCCTCGACGCCTACGGCCAGCAGGGCAAGCCGTGCCGGCGGTGCGGAACGCTCATCGTGCGCGAGCAGTTCATGAACCGCTCGTCACACTTCTGCCCGACCTGTCAGAAGCCGCCCCGCTGATCCCCCGCGGACGCGAGGTGAAGCGGTCTGCCTCGACGGAGGGGCAGGGGTCACTGAGCCGCTCGTGAACGGAACCAGCAGCACGCGTGCTTGCGCCGGAAACGTCCCGCCCGAGCGTCGTTGCGGGGGACGTGGAAAGTTCGGGCCGCTCGGGGAAGGACACAGACGGCGCCTCGCCGCGTGAAGGCCCCAACTCGTGGCGAGCAACGCGGCGGCCACCGACGTCAATGCTTCGAGAGCGAGGAATGTGACGAGGAGCGATTCTGCATGCTTGGGGTGCCAGCCGGGGATGACCGAGCGCCCGAATGCGGCCTCGAGGGCACGGTGAATGCCGACAATCACGAGGATGGGCCGGCGAGAACGAGTGTGAGCGCGAGCATCGTCGATCCGATGCAGTGGAGCCCACACGAAACTTGCCGCAGCGCGCCGCTGAGCAGCAGGCGGGGCCGCAACGAGTCATTATTGGGCATGCGTCCAATCACGGATTGGATTGTGGCGCAAGCCACCTCATTATGGCCAGCACCTTGGATTTGACCGGAGGAGGAGTCCTTTTCCGTCGACTTGGTCGCGTTCTCGTCCTGACAACGTCTGCCGGTGGCGGAGGCTGTCGTCGCTCTCCACTACCGTTGGATCGTGATCGAACTGCGAACGCCCCGTGAACTCGACGAGATGAAGCCTGCCGGTCGGCTCGTCGCCTCCGTCCTCACCGCTCTGCGTGAGGCCGCGGACGTGGGCGTCAATCTGCTCGAGCTCGACGCGCTCGCTCACCGCATGATCAAGGATGCCGGAGCCGAGTCGTGCTACATCGACTATCACCCGAGTTTCGGCGCGAGCCCCTTCGGCAAGGTGTTGTGCACGAGCGTCAACGACGCGGTTCTTCACGGACTGCCGCACGACTACACCCTCGCCGACGGCGACCTCCTTTCGGTCGACTTCGCAGCCTCGTTGGACGGCTGGGTGAGTGATTCCGCGCTCTCGGTCGTTGTGGGCACGCCGCGCGACGAAGATCTGCGTCTCATCGAGACGACTGAGCGCGCCCTTGCCGCCGGCATCGAACAGGCCCGCCCCGGCGGCAAGCTCGGTGACATCTCGGCTGCCATTGCGGACGTGTGTCACGGTGCGGGATACCGCGTCAACACGCAGTTCGGTGGCCACGGCGTCGGCCGCACCATGCACGGCGAGCCGCACGTGCCCAACGACGGGCGGGCGGGGCGTGGGCTCAAGCTGCGAGAGGGTCTCGTCATCGCCATTGAGCCGTGGCTCATGGCCGGCACCGATCAACTCGTTCAGGATGCCGACGGCTGGACGTTGCGCAGCGTCGACGGCTCCCGCGGCGCTCACAGCGAGCACACCGTCGCCGTGACGGGCGATGGCCCGCTCGTGCTCACGGCTCGTTCGTGAGGTAGCCGCTTGTACGTCAAGTCGTTGACCCTGCGCGGGTTCAAGTCGTTCGCCTCGGCAACCGACCTCGTCCTCGAGCCGGGCATCACCTGCATCGTCGGCCCGAACGGATCGGGCAAGAGCAACGTCGTCGACGCTCTCGCCTGGGTCATGGGCGAGGGAAGTGCGCGCAGCTTGCGCGGCGGCAAGATGGACGACGTCATCTTCGCGGGAACCTCGGGGCGTCAGCCGCTCGGGCGTGCCCAGGTGACGATGACGATCGACAACTCCGACGGCGCGTTGCCCATCGACTACACCGAGGTGACGATCAGCCGCACGATGTTCCGTGGCGGCGGCTCGGAGTACGCGATCAACCGCACGCCTTGCCGGCTCCTCGACATCCAGGAGCTCCTCTCGGATTCGGGTATCGGCCGCGAGATGCACGTCATCGTCGGCCAGGGCCAGCTCGACGCCGTCCTGCGAGCCACACCGGAGGAGCGCCGCGGCTTCATCGAGGAGGCTGCCGGCGTCCTCAAGCACCGCCGCCGCAAGGAGAAGGCGCTGCGCAAGCTCGAGGGGATGGAGGGAAACCTCACCCGCGTCGCCGATCTGACGGCCGAGGTGCGTCGTCAACTCGGGCCGCTCGGACGACAAGCGGAGACGGCGCGTCGGGCACGGTCTATCCAGATGACGGTGCGCGACGCCCGCCTTCGTCTCCTGGCGGACGATCTCGTCCAGCAGCGTGCGGGTCTCGAGGCCGACCTCGCCGACGAGAAGGCACTCGTCGAACGTCGCACGCGGCTCGAGGCTTCCGTGGCCGAGGCGAAACGCGCTGTCTCCGAACTCGAGGACGACGCTGCCCGCAAGGCTCCCGCACTCGACGCGCTCCAGCAGCAGGGGTACTCCCTCACCTCCCTTGCGGAGAAGCTCGATGCGACCGCCCGTTTGGCGAGCGAGCGCGTACGCCTCATGGCGGCCGACGACGAACCGTCGCACTCGGGTCGCGACCCCGAGCAGCTGCGACGGCAGGCCGAGCGTGTGCGAGGGGAGGAGCTCGAACTCCAGGCTCAGGCCGACGAAGCGCAGAAGGCCGTCGACGAGGCAGTCCGCTCCCGCGAGGAAGCCGAGCAGGCTCACCAGGGGGAGCAGCAGCGGATCGTGCGCCTCGCGCGCGCCGCCGCCGACCGCCGAGAGGGCCTCGCCAAGCTTCACGGTCAAGTGGAGGCTCGACGTTCTCGCGTCGAGGCGGGTGAGGCCGAGATCGGTCGATTGCGCGCCACTCTGGGCGGATCGTCGGATCGCGTCGACGAAGCTCGACGTGAGGTCGAAACTCTGCAGGCACGCCTGGCGGAGCTCGAGTCGGGCGAGGAGGCCCTCAACGCGGCGGCCGAGGAAGCCACGTCGCGACTGGCGGAGCTCGACGAGCGACGCCGCGAACTGCGCGACGCGCGTAACACCGCGTCGCAACGAAGTGGCGCCGCCTCAGCCCGTGCCGAGGCGCTCGAGATGTCCCTGGGTTCGGCCGGGGCGTCCCGTGAGAACCTCCCCGACGACGCCGCAGGCCTCGGCGGTGAACTCGTCGAAGCTCTTCAGGCCGAACCGGGCCACGAGGCGGCCGTCTCCGTCGCGCTCGGGTGGGCGGCTGAGTCGTTCGTCATCGCGTCGCACGAGGACGCCGCGCGTCTCCTCGGGCATCTGCGTGACCACGAGGGGGGTCGGGTCGGCCTCGTCGTCGCCGGAGCGAGCGCCCCCGACTCCGGCGCCTGGCCGGAACTGCCCGACGGCGCGGTCTGGGTACGTGACGTGGTGAACGTGCCGGACCACCTCGCGGCCGCCGTCGCCGTCCTCGTCGACAGGCTCGCGCTCGTCCCCGACACTGAGGCGGCACTTGCCGTCGTGGCGAGCGGCGCGCGTGCGGTCACTGCGGACGGCGACGTCTATGCACCGACCTTCGTGCGCGGAGGGGGGCGTCCGGGTCGTTCAGCGCTCGAAATGCGCGCTGCATTGGACGACGCGCGGGGTGACAGCCAGGCACAAGCAGAGCGCGAACGTGACCTCGCCACGGAACTGGACGAGATCGCCGGGCCGCTTCGTGAGGCACAAGCGGCCGCCGACGCGACGGCGGACCGGCTCTCCGAGAGCGACGCCGAGATCGACTCGACCGCGGAGCAGCTGGCGCGTCATCACCAGACGATCGCCGCAGCCGATCACGAGCGAGAGCGCATCCGTAGTTCTATCGAGCAGGCACGCGTGGCGCTCGAAGCGAACCGCGGTGAACTCGAAGAACTCGAGCTACGGCTTGCTCACGCCCAGGAAGAGCCGAGCGACGAGGAACCGTCGGTGGCCGAACGAGACCGCCTGGCGGCGCTCGCAGCATCCGCCCGAACGGCGGAGACCGAACACCGGTTGACGCTGCGCACCCGCCAGGAACGGGCGCGGGCACTCTCGGGGCGTGCGGAGTCGCTCGAAGCGGCTGCACGATCTGAGCTCGCGGCGCGCGAGCGAGCCGAGGTGAGGCGACGCAGGCGCGAGGAATCTGCGCGCGTGGCACGGACGGTGAGCTCGCACGCCGAGTCGGCCTCGGCCGACGTCCGTCGCGCCCTCGAACGGCTCGTGCACTTGCGTGACGCCGAGGCGCAGGCCAAGGGAGAACGCGAGGCGCAACTCAAGGCCGCCCGCCAGCGGGCTCAGGAGCAGGCGGACGCCCTGCGGGAGGTCACCGACTCGGTGCACCGCGACGAGGTGGCCCGTGCGCAGCAGAGACTGCGCATCGAGGCGCTCGAAACGAGAGCTGTCGACGAACTCGGCATCGACCCGGACGTGCTCGTCGAGGAGTGCGGGCCGCATCAGCTTGTCCCGCACCTCGAACCAGTCGCCGAGGGGGAGGAGACGCCGGAGCCGGTGCCCTTCGAGCGAAACGTGCAGGAGAAGCGACTCAAGCGGGCCGAGCGCGACCTCAAGCAGTTGGGGAAGGTCAATCCGCTCGCGCTCGAGGAGTACGCCGCGCTCGAGGAGCGCCACACCTTTCTCACCGAGCAGCTCGCCGACCTGCGCGGTTCGAAGAAGGACCTGATGTCCATCGTGGACGAGGTCGATGCACGCGTCGAGCAGGTGTTCACCGAAGCCTTCCACGACGTGGCACGCGAGTTCGAAGGCGTCTTCTCGCGGCTGTTCCCGGGCGGCGAGGGGAGACTCGTCCTCACCGACCCGGACGACATGCTGACCACCGGCCTCGACGTCGAGGCCCGTCCGCCGGGCAAGAAGATCAAGCGCCTGTCGCTGCTGTCTGGTGGCGAGCGTTCGCTCGTGGCGGTGGCGTTGCTCGTGTCGATCTTCAAGGCGCGACCGAGCCCCTTCTACATCATGGACGAGGTCGAGGCCGCGCTCGACGACGCGAACCTCGGGCGACTCATCACCCTGTTCGAAGAGCTTCGCGACTCGAGCCAACTCATCGTCATCACGCACCAGAAGCGGACGATGGAGGTCGCGGACGCGCTCTACGGTGTGACGATGCGTGGCGACGGCGTGACGACCGTGGTCTCCCAGCGGCTGGGCGACGTCCGTGTTCCGCAGGAGAACGCGTGACAGCGCCTGAGCCGTCCGCGTGGCAACTGGCAATCGGTGAGTCCGCCGGTCACAATCGTGAGGCACCCCGCACACATGAGGAGACACGGTGTTCTGGCTCGTTCTTGGTATGACGCTTGCCGTCGCGCTCGCTCTCTTCGTCGTGGGCATCGTGGCGCTGCCGGCCCGCCGTGCGGGGCGGAGCATGTTCACGCCGCGCGGTGAACGTCTCTTCCGGCTCTCCGACGACGCGCCGGTCGGCCGGAGTCGAGGCCCCGTGAAGCGTGCGGCCGGCGAGGCCGGCGCGACCAAGAAGCCCGCGAAGTCCGGCGAGAGTGCTTCGGCCGGGGTGGCACGTTCCGAGCGTGCACGCCGACCCGAACGCTGAGTGAGCCGCTGCCTCCTGATGGCCGGTTGTCGGTGGGGTTTGCAATGATGGGGCCGTGGATCAGCTCTGGGAAATTCTTGCTGTCGTAGTCGTTGCCCTGCTCGCAGGGGTGGCGGGCGTCGTCGGTCTCGTCCGCGGTCGTTCGCGCAAGGCGCCGAAGGTGCCGCCGAAGACCGAGCAGACGCCGATCGAGCGGCCGGTCGCCAAGAAAACGCAGTACAAGCCGAGCAGCGGCATGCGGATCGACACGTCGAAGACGGCCGAACCCGCACCGGCGAAGAAGCAGGCGCCGAAGCCCGAAAACGCAACGCAGGCTCCTACCGCAACCGACACGGCCGACGTCGCAGAGCCGACGGAGCCGGCGGAAGCCGCACCCGCCACGGGTGAGACGGTCGACGAGGACCGCCCGCTCACCGAGGCGGAGGCCACGCAGACCAACCCGTTCGACGTCGAGGCCGGCGAGGAAGCCGCGAGCTCGACGGCGGCCGAGACCCGTGAACTCGAGAAGCCCGAATCCGCCCGTGGTCGCATGGTGCGCCTGCGTGAGCGCCTCTCCAGTTCGAACACGGCCCTCGGCAAGGGCCTCCTCGGCCTGCTCTCCGGCGGGACGCTGGACGACGAGGCCTGGGAGGACGTCGAGGACACGCTGCTTCGTGCCGACCTGGGTGTCGAGGCGACGACGGAGATCGTCGACAACCTCAAGAAGCGCATCTCCGTGCACGGTGCCACCGACGAGGAGACCGTCTCGCAGTGGCTCCACGAGGAACTGCTCGCGCAGGTGGGCCCCGACATGGACCGTCGTATCGCGGCCAGCCGCGTCGGAGACCGCCCCGCGGTCGTGCTCGTCGTCGGCGTCAACGGCACAGGCAAGACGACCACGGTCGGCAAGCTCGCGCGTGTTCTCGTCGCCGAGGACAAGGACGTCATCCTCGGTGCCGCTGACACCTTCCGCGCCGCCGCTGCCGACCAGCTCGAGACCTGGGGTGGGCGCGTGGGCGTTCCCACGGTCCGTTCGGACAAGGAAGGCGCCGACCCGGCCGCCGTCGCGTTCGACGCCGTCAAGGCCGGCCAGGAGGGGGAGTGCGACGTCGTGCTCATCGACACCGCCGGCCGCCTGCACAACAAGGTCGGCCTCATGGACGAGCTGACGAAGGTCAAGCGCGTCGTCGAGAAGCGCAGCCCCATCGATGAGGTGCTCCTCGTCCTCGACGCGACGACGGGTCAGAACGGCATGCGTCAGGCGGAGGTCTTCGGTCGGGCCGTCGACGTCACCGGTGTCGTGCTGACGAAGCTGGACGGCACGGCCAAGGGTGGCATCGTCGTCAACGTCCAGCGGGCGCTGGGCGTGCCGGTCAAGCTCGTCGGTCTCGGTGAGGGCCCTGACGACCTGGCGCCCTTCGACCCGGAGGCGTACGTCAACGCGGTGCTCGACTGAGCAGGCCGGTCTCGAGCCCCGCAGCGCCCACCCGCAGTCACGGCCGGTGGGCGCTCGTGCGTCCACGCTTCGACACGAAACGTCTCGCATGGCGTGCATACCCTGAGGATGTGACCGCGATTTCACGTCAGCGCCGCATCCGAAACATGGGCGAAACATCGCGAGCCGCATGCTGAAACGTGGCGAGGGCAGGATCACTGAGCATGAACGCACACCTTCTGGCGGCAGAGGCCGCCCCCAAACTCGACTATGCGGCCACCGCATTCGTCCTCTTGTGCGCATCGCTCGTGCTCATGATGACGCCCGCGCTGGCGTTGTTCTACGGCGGGATGACGCGCTCCAAGTCGGTGCTCAACATGATGATGATGTCGTTCGGCGCCCTCGGCGTCGTCGGCATCATCTATGTGCTCTACGGCTACTCGATGTCGTTCGGCACCCACGACATCGCCGGGCTGATCGCGAACCCGGGTGACAAGTTCGGTCTGCACAACGTCGCCGACGTGTTCAACTCGTTCGGGTACGAGGGCTACGGAAACATCCCCGAGCTCGCGTTCGTGGGCTTCCAGCTCACCTTCGCGGGCCTGACGGTCGCGCTCATCTCCGGCGCCATCGCCGACCGTGTGAAGTTCTCGACGTGGCTCGTCTTCTCCGCGATCTGGGCGACGATCGTGTACTTCCCGATCGCGCACATGGTGTGGGGCGGCGGGTTACTCGGCGGCACCGACCAGGGCGTCGCCGCGACGATGTTCGGTTCGACCGACGGCAAGGCCACGTTCGCACCGATCGACTTCGCGGGCGGCACCGTCGTCCACATCAACGCAGGCATGGCGGGCCTCGTCCTCGCCCTCATCGTCGGGCGCCGCGCCGGTTTCGGCCGCGTGCCCATGCGCCCCCACAACGTGCCGCTGACCATGCTCGGCGCCGGTCTGCTCTGGTTCGGCTGGTTCGGGTTCAACGCGGGTTCCGAGCTCGCCGCAGATGGTTCGGCCGCCCTCGTGTGGGTCAACACGACCGCCGCGACGTGTGCGGCGATGATCGGTTGGCTCGCCGTCGAGAAGATCAAGGACGGTGAGGCGACGTCCATCGGTGCCGCCTCCGGCGTCGTCGCCGGTCTCGTCGCGATCACCCCCGCCTGTGGTGCGCTCAGCCCCGTCGGCTCGCTCATCCTCGGCGCGGTCGCCGGCATCCTCAGCGCCCTGGCCGTCAGCCTGAAGTTCAAGTTCAACCTGGACGACTCGCTCGACGTCGTCGGCGTCCACCTCGTCTCCGGCCTGTGGGGCACGATCGGCGCCGGCCTGCTGTCGACGACGAACGGCCTGCTCTACGGCAAGGGCTACGAGCAGACGGTCGTGCAGATCGTCATCGCGCTCGGTTGCCTCGCGTTCACGGGCGTGCTCACCGCCGTCATCGGTCTCGCCCTCAAGGCGACGATGGGCTGGCGCATCGACCACGACGACGAGCTCGCGGGCATCGACTCCGCCGAGCACGCCGAATCCGCCTACGATTTCGGTGGGTTCGCCTCCGGTACCCGCGTCGGCCACGGCCTGCTGCCGTCCGGCCACGGCCCCCTCGGTGGCAGCACCACCGGCGCAGAACACAACGACCCGCGAGGAGTGCAGGCATGAAACTCGTCACCGCCATCATCAAGCCGTTCAAGCTCGACGACGTCAAGGAAGCCCTCGAGGCCTATGGCATCGCCGGGATGACGGTGAGCGAGGTCAGCGGCTACGGCCGCCAGCGCGGCCACAGCGAGGTTTACCGCGGCGCCGAGTACAGCGTCGACTTCGTGCCGAAGCTGCGCATCGAGGTCGTCATCGACGGCGCCGACGCGCCCGCCGTCGTCGACGCCGTCGTGCGTGCCGCGCAGACGGGACGCATCGGCGACGGCAAGGTGTGGACCGTTCCCGTCGACGACATCGTGCGCGTGCGCACAGGTGAGACGGGTCCGGCGGCGCTGTGACCCCGGCCGGCTGCACGTCGTGGGCGGAGAACTGATGGTCCTGGCCTCCGCCCACTACACCGAGCGCCTCGAACTCGCCACGGCACTGGGATTCAGCAGTCCGGGCGCCGGGCGTGCTCGCCGGCTCCGTCTCGCCGAGCACGCCCAGGGCTACCTCGAGCAGGTATGGCAGGAGGCGATCTCGGTTGCGGGTTTCTCCTCCGGCACGACAGACGTTGCGCTTGCCGTGGTCGGCTCGCAGGCCAGGGGGGAGGCCGGCCCGCTCAGTGACGTGGACCTCGTCCTGGTGCACACCGGTCGAGTGGGAGCCGAGCGTCTCAGCCAGCTGGCCGACGGCCTCTGGTACCCGCTGTGGGACGCCGGTGTGCGTTTCGACCATTCGGTTCGCACGCTCGCCGAATGCCGAAAGGCCGCCTCAGGTGATCTTGCCGCTGCGGTGGGGATGCTCGATCTCGCGCCCGTGGCGGGCGACGCGACCCTTGTGGCAGGGGTGCGCCAGAGTGTTGGCGTGGACTGGCGCGCCGCAGCCCGCAAGCGACTTCCGGAGGTGCTCGAATCCCTCGAGGCGAGGCACGCGAGCTTCGCGGCTGTTTCGGGGACTTTGGAGCCTGATCTCAAGGAGTCCGGTGGTGGTCTGCGCGACCTCCTGCTCATCGATGCCTTGACGACGGCCTGGCTCGCAGATCCGCAGCGGGGGGCTCTTGATCCGGCTCGAACGACTCTGCTGGACGTTCGCGACGCGCTGCAGGTGGTGACCGAGCGGGGGCGCGCGACTCTGGGACTGCAGCACCAGGATGCCGTGGCCCAGCTCCTCGGTCTGCAGGATGCCGACGAACTGCTCACCCGGGTCGTTGACGCGGGGCGCGCCGTGGCGCACGTGCGCGATACCGCGGTTCGTTCTGCCTCGCAGGCACAGCGTGCGCGGGGTCTTCGGGTGGGGCCGCGTCGCCCGCGCCTGACGCCGCTGGGGTACGGCCTCTTCCTCCACGACGGGGAAGTCGTGCTCGGTGGCTCACCGCGTGAGCCGGGCGTCGTGCAGCTCCTTCGCGCGGCCACGCAGGCAGCGCGTCGAGGAATGCGTATCGCTCCGGCGACGGCCGCGAAGCTCGCCTCTGACCTTCCCCGCCTTCCCACGCCCTGGCCGGCGCCGGTGCGGGAGGCCTTCGTCGAGCTGCTCGCCTCCGGTGCGGGCCTCGTCGACGTGTGGGAGGACCTCGACCGCATCGGCGTGATCGACGCGTGGTTTCCGGAGTGGGCGTCGATCCGATCACGCCCCCAGCGAAACGCGCTTCACCGTTTCACCGTCGACCGCCACCTCATCGAGGCGTGCGCGGCCTGCGAGCCACTGCTCGTGAGGGCGGCTCGTCCGGATCTCCTCGTCGTCGCGGCGTTCCTTCACGACATCGGCAAGGTGTCTGGTCAGCGGGACCACAGTGTCGAGGGTGCCCCCGTCGCCCGGGCCATCTGCGAGCGGATGGGATTCGATGCGAACGACGCCGCGGTCGTCGAACGGCTCGTGCGCCACCACCTCACGTTGGACGAGTGCGCCACTCGACGCGACCCTGACGATCCGCGCACGGCTGATGTCGTCATCGAGGCCGTCTCCGGTCAGGAGCAGGTGCTCCAGCTTCTTGCCGCGCTCACCGAAGCCGACGCCGTGGCCACCGGTACCGGAGCGTGGACCTCGTGGCGTGCGGGTCTCGTGGCAGATCTCGTGCGGCGCGTGGAGGCACAGCTGACACACGAGGTCGCCACCTCGAATCCGTGGGTCGGCTGGGAGCCGACGGCACAGGACGCGCAGAGGGTTCGTGACGGGGATGTCGTGCTTCAGGTCGAGCGCACGGACGTGCGCTCAGCTGTTCTCACGGTCGTCGACATCGACCGGCCCGGACTCTTCGCCGACACGGCCGGGCTCCTGGCCCTGAGACGACTGAGGGTCGTCGCTGCTGCGATCACGACGCGAGAGGGGCTGGCCCTGGATCGGTGGTCGGTCGAGGCGCCGCACGGGGAGTTGCCAGACGTCACGGAGCTCGAAAGAGCCCTGCGCGCGCTCCGGTGTGGAGAACGCACGCCTCTTCGTGCCCTGGACGTTCCCGCGCGCCGGGTTCACGCCGGGTCAGAGCGGCCGAGCGACGTTCTCGTGCGACGTATGTCGTCCGCAGAGGACGCGCAGCGGATCGAAGTGCGCGCGCCCGACCGCGTCGGGCTCCTCTTCGACGTGGGACGCGCCCTCGCGGCCTGCGGCGTGGCGCTCGTCGGTGCGAGCGTCATGACCAGCGCGGGCCGGGCGGTCGACGTCTTCACGGTGAGGGCAGCTGACGCTGGGACGCTGGATCCTCAGGCGCTCGATTGTGCGCTCGATGCCGTTCGAGGCGCCCTGCGCTCTCGGTGAACGAGGAGAACGCTCACGGTGCGCCGCAGGTGCGGTCCCACGGTGTCGATCTGACGGCGCCCGGGGCGAGCGGGTAACCTAAACCGGTGTTCAACAGCCTTTCCGACCGTCTGACAGCCACCTTCACGAATCTTCGTGGCAAGGGGCGCCTGACCGAGTCCGACATCAACTCGACCATCCGCGACATCCGGATGGCGCTGCTCGATGCGGACGTGGCCCTGCCGGTCGTCAAGCAGTTCACCCGTGGCGTGCGCGAGCGCGCGCTGGGCGCCGAGGTGAGCCAGGCGCTCAACCCGGGTCAGCAGGTCGTCAAGATCGTCAACGAGGAACTCGTCGAGATCCTCGGTGGCCAGACGCGGCGCCTTAACATGGCCAAGTCGGGCCCGACGGTCATCATGCTCGCTGGTCTGCAGGGTTCGGGTAAGACGACGTTCGCCGGCAAGCTGGCCCGCCGTCTGCGCGACGAGGGCCACTTCCCGGTGCTCGTGGCCGCCGACCTCCAGCGTCCGAACGCCGTGCGTCAGCTGGAGGTCGTCGGTGAGCGTGCCGGTGTACCGGTGTTCTCGCCGGAGCGCGGCAACGAGGGCGGCCACGACGCCGTTTCGGAGAACGCCGAGGGCACGCGCTCGTACGGCGACCCGGTGTGGGTCGCGCAGGCCGGCGTCAACCAGGCCAAGCTGCGTCAGTACGACGTCGTCATCGTCGACACGGCCGGCCGTCTGGCCGTCGACGAGAACCTCATGCAGCAGGCCGCCGACATCCGTGAGGCGATCAACCCGCACGAGGTGCTGTTCGTCATCGACGCGATGATCGGTCAGGCCGCCATCGAGACGGCGACGGCGTTCCAGGACGGCGTCGACTTCACCGGTGTCGTCCTGTCGAAGCTCGACGGTGACGCCCGTGGTGGTGCCGCGCTGTCGGTCGCCTCGATCACGGGTCGCCCGATCATGTACGCCTCCACGGGTGAAGGCGTCAAGGACATCGAGGTCTTCCACCCCGACCGCATGGCGTCGCGCATCCTCGACATGGGTGACGTCCTCACGCTCATCGAGCAGGCCGAGCGCGCGTTCGACAAGCGCCAAGCCGCCGAGATGGCGCGCAAGTTCTCCGGCGGCGAGGACTTCACGTTCGACGACTTCCTCCAGCAGATGTCGGCCATCAAGAAGATGGGCAACATCAAGGGCCTGCTCGGCATGATGCCGGGCATGGGCCAGATGCGTGACCAGCTCAACGCGCTCGACGAGCGCGAGTTCGACCGGGTCGAGGCCATCGTCCACTCGATGACGCCGTTCGAGCGCAACAACCCCAAGCAGATCAACGGTTCGCGCCGTGCGCGTATCGCGCGCGGTTCGGGCGTGAGTGTCTCCGAGGTCAACCAGCTGCTCGAGCGCTTCGGCCAGGCGCAGAAGATGATGCGTCAGCTGAAGAACGGCGGCGGCATGCCGGGAATGCCCGGGATGCCGGGTATGCCGGGCATGGGTGCCGGTGGCGGCAAGCGCGGCAAGAGCCAGCCCAAGAAGAAGGGCAAGAGCGGTAACCCGGCCAAGCGCGCGCAGCAGGAAGCGGAGGCGGCGAAGAAGGCCGATGCCGCCCGTAACCAGGCCATGGAGAACGCGTTCGGGCAGATGAAGGAAGAGCCCGACTACTCCAATATGAAGCTGCCCAAGGGCTTCGAGAAGTTCCTCGGCCCGGGCGCTGACAAGGACTGATCGCGCGAAGAGCGCTGCATGAGCGCGAAGGGCCGACCACACACGAAGTGGTCGGCCCTTCGCCGTCCCAGCTCGGGGACAGCCGGTGAAGGAATTGTCGGCTACGCGACGACGAGACGCTGGCGCTCTGCGCGCTCGAACGCGGCCCGCAGCTCCTTCGTGAAGCGCTTGGGCCGGTTGAGGTTCGAGATGTGGCCGGCATCGTCGAGCACGATGAGACGGGCCGCGTCGTTGGCTGCGAGGAAGCGGCGCTCGTGGATGCGGAACTCGTCACCGCGGCCGTTGATGATCGTCACGGGCACGTCGATCGAACCGATCGCCTCGAGCACGTCGAGGCGGCCCAGTGCGCGCATGACGGGGGCCACGACGTGAGCCTTCGCGCGACCGCCGCCGTAGTAGTGGCGCGCGGCCTTGGGCGAGTTGGCCTTCGCGAACGCGGCGAGAACGCTGTCGTCCGCGTTGCCGGGCAGCCGGTCCCGCCAGGAGAGGTAGGCGCCAAACGCCACTGCGAGGAAGCGATTCGGCACGGCGGTGCACCCTGCCACCGTCACAGCGCGCAGGGGACGCTGCGTGGTGGCGGCGTACTGCAGCGACAGGTAGCCGCCGAGTGACAACCCGACGAGCATCGGCGGCTCGGGGCACGACGCGACGGCCTCGTCGATGGTGGCCAACGCCGCAGCGAGCGAGAACTCCTCGTCCTGACGCTCGCCGTGACCGGGAAGATCGGGCGCGACGACGTGGAAGCCTCGCTTCGTCAGGCGCTTGATCTGGGGTCGCCACATGGTGCGCGAAGACCGCACACCGTGCACGAGCACCACAGAACCGGACATCTCTTCAGAATACGGCTCACGCCTGGGAAGGCCCTCCACACGTCGCCGCCACTCGGCGAAAATGGGCGGACAACGTGAGGAACCTCGCACCTACTCGCCCGTTGGGTCGGTGGCTCCCGTTAGGGTCACGAGCATGAGCGACACCGTCCTGCACCTGACCGGTCGCGTGCTGCGTGGCCCCGATGACGAAGTGGCCGAAGCGTGGGTGATGGCCGGACGCATCACGTTCGAAACCCCTGAAAAGGCAGCCACCGCCGACGCGGCGCGGTTGGAAGGCACCTTCCTTCCCGGTCTCGTCGACGCCCACTGCCACGTGGGCCTCGAGGCGCACGGTGGGGCACCGGAGAACGCCGAGGCGCATGCTCTCGCGGACCGAGCGGCCGGCGCGCTCCTCCTGCGCGACTGCGGTTCACCGGTCGACACCCACTGGATCGACAATCGCGAGGACCTGCCGCGCATCGTGCGCGCCGGACGTCACATCGCGCGCACGAAGCGCTACATCAAGAACTTCGCCCATGAGATCGAGCCGGAGGATCTCGTCGCCTACGTGCGTCAGGAAGCCCGCCGGGGCGACGGCTGGGTGAAGCTCGTCGGCGACTGGATCGACCGCGACGCCGGCGACCTCGCGCCCTGCTGGCCCAAGGAGGCCCTCAAACCGGCGATCGACGCAGCCCACGAGGAGGGCGCTCGCGTCACGGCCCACTGCTTCGGTGAGCAGTCGCTCGTCGACTTCGCCGAAGCCGGCATCGACTGCATCGAACACGCGAGCGGCCTCACCGAGGAGACCATCGCGATGTTCGCCGAGCGCGACATCGCGATCGTGCCCACGCTCATCAACCTCGACAACTTCCCGAGCTTCGCGCAGGCGGGGGAGAAGAAGTTCCCCGGCTACGCCGCTCACATGCGTGACCTACACGCCCGCCGGTACGAGACCATCGGCGCGGCCCGGGACGCAGGCTTGCGCATCTTCGCGGGCACCGACGCCGGCGGGCAGTTGCCCCACGGCCTCGTCGCCCGTGAGGTGGAGGAGATGCTCAACGTCGGGATGAGCGCGACCGAGGCCATCGCGACGGCGACGTGGGGCGCTCGCGAATGGCTGGGCCACGAAGCGCTCGTCGAGGGTGCCCCGGCTGACCTCGTGCAGTACGAGAGCGACCCGCGCGACGACGTTCGCGTGCTCGCCGCGCCCACGCATGTCATCCTGCGCGGACGCGTCGTTGAGTGAGGACGACGGGCGCCTCCTCGTCGCCGGCGGTGAGCGTGTCCACGTCAGTGTGGCGACGGGTGGTGACATCGCGCCGTACCGGGAGGCGATGACACGGTCAGCGTCTCGGATCGGCCGCTGGAACCCGGTCAACCCGGACGACCTCGTCCACCACCTCGCGGCGCAGTCGGCCACGCACCGCACGTTTCTCATCCGCGCCAAGGACGCTGCCCGGGTGACAGGTGACGAGGCGGGGCTCGTGGGCTGCGTCAACGTGACGAATGTCGTCCACGGCCGTTTCATGAGCGCCACCATGGGCTACAACGCGTTCGATCCCTACGTCGGTACCGGTCTGTTCCGCGAGGGGATGGCCCTCGTCGTCGGCATCGTGCTACGTCAGGCGCCCCAAGGTATGGGGCTTCATCGCCTCGAGGCGAACGTGCGCATCGGCAACGACACGTCGGCCGGCCTCCTGCGCTCCCTGGGGTTCCGCCGCGAGCGCACGATGCGCCGGATGTTGTGGCTGGCCGACGGTCTCGGGGGTCGGAGCGCGTGGTTCGATCACGACTCGTTCGCCGTGACGCGCGAGGAATGGCCCGCGGCGCCGCACGCCGCGAACGATCTGCCCACGGGTGTCATCGTGTGCGGGTCGGGCACGCCGGCCGCTGCGGCCTTCGCGGTCGCACGTGAACTCGGGGGAGTGGCCCTCGTCGACGTGCCGTTCGACGCCGCCCTCACGACGGCCCGGTACGCAGCGGCGCCCGTCGTGTGGTTGGCCGGTGACGACGCGGAGGCCGCTCACGACGCGCTGTTGCGTGCCGGCGCCACCGTCGCCCGCGGTGACGACATCGTCGCGAGCATCAGCGGCAATCCCTCAGACGTGACGCGGGCGGCTCTCCGACTGCGCCCGCGCCTCGTCTGAGGGGCTGTAGAGGGCCGTCAGTCGACGCTGATCTCGCCCATCTCGTCCCAGCCCTCGCCGTCGATCTGGCGGCTGATGATTCGCGGCGTGGAGGCGAGCTTGTCAGGCGTCTCGGCGGTGAACGTCTTGAAGTGCTCGGAGTTCACGTGTGCCTCTGCGGCGTCGTCCTTGAACGCTTCCACGAGCACGTACTCGTTCGGGTTCTCGACGCTGCGGCTCCAGTCGAACCACAGGTTGCCGCTCTCGGCGCGGGTGGCCTCGGTGAACGCTGCGACGTGGTCCATCCACGTCTCGGCGTGCTCGGGGCGGACGTCGAACTTGACGACGATGAAGATCATCGGAAGGTGCCTTTCACTCGGGGCATAGACAAGGGGATGTGCCGACTTCTCGGCACATCCCCTTGTCTACCACCTGTCGATCAGGCCGCGTCGCCGGCAACCTTCTCCGACTGACGCAGGTCCTCGGCGTCGATGCCGCGCGGCATGCGCAGGCCCTCGTCGAGGAGGAACCGCACGTAGGCGTAGTTCGTGAAGAACCCGGGAAGTTCGTCGGTCAGGGCCGAACGCTCGAGCACCTCACGGGCCTCGTCGAGACGCAACTGAATGTCGGCGTCGGCGCCGCGCTTGAGCTTGATCATCTCCTCGTCGATGAGGCGCTCGAGCAGGGCACGCGAGACCTGCGGACCTTCGGCCAGCTGCGTCGAGTGGTGCATCCACTGCCACAGCTGCGCACGGCAGATCTCGGTCGTCGCGGCGTCCTCCATGTAGTTGCCGATGGCGACGGCGCCCTGGCCGTCGATCCACGCGGCGAGGTACTGCAGGGCGACGCTGACGTTGCTGCGCACACCGTGCAAGCTCGTGGTCTGCATCGTGCCTTCGAGGCTGACGAGCGCGTGCGCGTCGTGACGCGGCGTGCGCTTGACCTCGATCTGGTCGAGCTTGTCGCCGAGCACGTGCGTGAACGCCGACATCACGGTGTCGACCATGGCCGGGTGCGCCACCCAGGAGCCGTCGAATCCCTCCTCGGCCTCACGCTCCTTCTCGGCGCGCACGACGTTGAGCGCGCGGTGACGGCGCTCCTCGTCCTGAACCGTCGGGTTGTTCGCCGCCGGCGCCGCGATGGCGTGCGTGCCGCGCTTGTGGGCGGTGGCGACGAGCAGGTCGGTGAACGTGCGCATGAACGGTGTCGTCATCGTGATGCGCTCGCGGTCGGGCAGCACGTACTCGTCACCGCGGTGGGCGAAGGTGCGCACGTAGCTGAAGATGTAGTCCCAGCGGCCCGCGTTGAGGCCCGAGGCGTGCTCGCGCAGCTCGAAGAGGATCTCCTCCATCGCGAACGCTGCGGGCAGCGTCTCGATGAGGACGGTGGCGCGCACCGTGCCGCGCGGGATGTCGAGGGCGTCCTGGGCCGCGTTGAAGATGTCGTTCCACAGGCGCGCTTCGGCACCGGACTCGATCTTCGGCAGGTAGAAGTACGGGCCGTAGCGGGCTTCGATGAGCGCCTTCGCGTTGTGGAAGAAGTACAGGCCGAAGTCGACGAGCGTGGCCGAGATCGGGCGACCGTCGATCGTGATGTGCTTCTCGCACAGGTGCCAGGCACGCGGGCGCATGATGAGCGTCGGGCGCTTGATCTGCGGGCGGGCCGCGTAGGCGCGCACCGCGTCACGCAGGACGATCTGACCGTCGATGAGGTTGAACCAGGTGGGCGCCGTGGCGTCTTCGAGGTCGGCCAGCCAGGTGGACGCGTTCGAGGCCATGGCGTGCTCGACGTGGCTGCGCGTCACCGGCGCGACGAGTTCGACGCGGCGGTCCGCGAGGCCCGGAGCGATCGGTGCGACGCTCCACGAGTCGTCCTCACGCGCGGCGATCTCCTCGGGGGAGAAGTCGAGGTCGGCTCCCCGGTTGATGCGACGCGACTGCGCGCGACGCTGCGCGAGCAGGTCGGCGCGACGTCCGGCGAACTCGCCGTCGAGGCGTGCCAGGAACGCGAGGGCGTCGGGGGTGAGGATCTCGTCGAAGCCCGGGTGCATCCGGCCGCGGACGGTGGGTGAAGAGCTCATGGGGCCCTCCTTCGAAGAAGCGCGGGGGCAACGCCGTCGGGCGTCGCGGGTGGAACGGTGAAACCCATCATCCCCGATACGCAGGCCCTCGTGGAGCAGGTTCGGGTGCTGGACGGGGTGGAAAGTGAACCCCCGCCCGTGCGGTCGGAGCCAGGTGGCCGCACAGGCGGGGGTTGGTCTTACTCAGACGGTGGCGATCAGAACTGAGCGCTCTCCGTCGAGTCCTTGAGGGCGGTCGTCGACGACTCGGGGTTGAGCGTCGTGGAGACCAGGTCGAAGTAACCCGTGCCGACCTCGCGCTGGTGCTTCGTGGCCGTGTAGCCGCGGCTCTCCGAGGCGAACTCGCGCTCCTGCAGGTCGACGTACGCCGTCATCTGCTCGCGGGCGTAGCCGTGAGCCAGGTCGAACATCGAGTAGTTGAGGGCGTGGAAGCCGGCGAGGGTGATGAACTGGAACTTGAAGCCCATCGCGCCGAGCTCCTTCTGGAACTTCGCGATCGTCTCGTCGTCGAGGTGCTTGCGCCAGTTGAACGACGGCGAGCAGTTGTAGGCCAGCATCTGGTCCGGGTACTCGGCCTTGACGGCCTCGGCGAACTTCTTGGCCAGTTCGAGGTCCGGCGTGCCCGTCTCCATCCAGATGAGGTCGGCGTAGGGCGCGTAGGCCTTGGCGCGCTCGATGCAGGGCTCGATGCCGTTGCGAACCTTGTAGAAGCCCTCGTTGGTGCGCTCACCGGTGAGGAACTGCTGGTCGCGCTCGTCGACGTCGGAGGTGATGAGCGTCGCGGCCTCGGCGTCCGTACGGGCGATGACGACCGACGGGACGTTCGAGACGTCGGCGGCGAGGCGGGCGGCGTTCAGCGTGCGAACGTGCTGCTTCGTCGGGATGAGCACCTTGCCACCGAGGTGACCGCACTTCTTCTCCGACGCGAGCTGGTCCTCCCAGTGCACACCCGCGGCACCGGCGTTGATCATGGACTTCATGAGCTCGTAGGCGTTGAGCGGGCCACCAAAGCCGGCCTCGGCGTCGGCGACGATCGGGACGATCCACTCGTCGACGGACTTGGTGCCCTCGGAGAACTCGATCTCGTCGGCGCGCATGAGCGCGTTGTTGATGCGGCGCACGACCTGCGGCACGGAGTTGGCCGGGTAGAGCGACTGGTCCGGGTAGGTCTGACCGGCGAGGTTCGCGTCACCGGCGACCTGCCAACCGGACAGGTAGATGGCCTTGAGGCCGGCCTTGACCTGCTGGACGGCCTGGTTACCCGTCAGCGCACCGAGGGCGTTGACGAAGTCCTCCGTGTGGAGCTTGTCCCACAGCTGCTCGGCACCGCGCTTGGCGAGGGTGAACTCCTCCTGCACGTTGCCCTGGAGGCGAGCGACGTCCTGGGCGGTGTACTCGCGCTCGACGTTCTTCCAGCGCTCGTTCGTGTCCCAGTCCTTCTGGATCGCGGCTGCGCGGTCGTCGATCGTCTTGATGATCTGCTCGGAGGTCATTGGCTCCAGTCCTTCCTCTATGGGCCCTGGTAGGTGCCCGGTGGGGATCGATGACTCAACTCTGACCGAGAAGAACGCACAAGTAGGTAGACTTTTCGAGTAAAGATCGACGAATATTTACGTGTTGAGCAATTTTGAGCCGTCTTTCGTCGCGAAGCTGGCGTGACGGCCGTCACGCAGGCCGGAAAGTGGAGTCATGAACGAGAAGATGCGCGAAGGGCGGCTCGCCTCGGCCCGTGCTGCGGCCGAGGAGGCGGCGCCCGTGGAGCGGGCAGCCCCCGACGCCCTGACGATCGGCCGGCGCCTGCGTCACGTGCGTCAGCAGGCGGAGCGCACCCTCGGTGACGTGGCGGGGGCGATCGGCATGAGCCCGTCGGCGCTCTCGCTCATCGAGAACGGCAAGAGGGAGCCGAGGCTCTCGGTCCTCACGTCGCTGGCCGAGGCGCTCGACGTGCCGCTCGCCGACCTTCTCGCGACAGCGCCGCCGTCACGGCGAGCGGCCCTCGAGATCCGTCTGGAGCGTGCGCAGCGGGCGTCGACGTACGCCTCGCTCGGGCTGCCGAGCGTCCGCATCGGACCGCGGCTGCCCACCGAGGCGCTCGAGGCACTCGTCGGAATGCACGAGGCGATGGCGGCGATGCGCAGCGAGCAGGCGGCGACGCCCGAGCACGCACGGCGCGCGAACGCCGAGCTGCGCACCCGGATGAGGCAGGCCGACAACTACTTCGCCGACATCGAGGGCGCGGCTGCGCAGTTGCTCTCCGACGTCGGGCACCGTGGTGGGCCCGTCTCGCGAGCCTCTGTGGACCGCATCGCCGAACACCTCGGCTACCAGCTCGTGCACACCTCGGATCTTCCCGGCTCAACCCGGACGGTGAGCGACCTCGCGAACCGGCGCATCTATCTGCCGCAGCCGGAGGCCGGCCAGCACGACGCACGGTCTCTCGCCCTGCAGGCCCTCGGTCATCTCGTGCTCGACCACGAGGTGCCGGCCGACTACGCGGAGTTCCTCTCCCAGCGCGTCGAGATCAACTACTTCGCCGCCGCCGTGCTCATGCCGGAGAAGGAGGTGGGGCGCCGCCTTCTCGACGCGAAGGAGGCCAAGGACATCTCCATCGAGGATCTGCGCGATGCCTACGGCGTCTCCTACGAGACGGCGGCGCACCGCTTCACGAACCTCGCGACGAAGGTGCTCGACATCCCCGTGCACTTCATGCGCATCAGCTCCGACGGCGTCATCTACAAGGCGTACGAGAACGACGGCATCCAGTTCCCGACCGACGCCACGGGCGCGATCGAGGGCCAGCGCGTGTGCAAGCACTGGACGGCGCGCGCCGTCTTCGATCAGCCCGACCTGTCGCGCTCCTACCAGCAGTACACGGACACGCGCTCGGGCACGTACTGGTGCTCGGCGTTCGTGGACCGCACGCCGAGTGGCTTGTTCTCCGTCAACGTCGGTACGCCCTACCAGCACGTCAAGTGGTTCCGCGGCCGGGAGACGACCGAGCGTTCGCTCTCGCGCTGCCCCGACCCGTCGTGCTGCACGCGCCCTCCACAGGAACTTGCGAGCCGATGGGACGGTCGCTCCTGGCCGAGCGCTCGCGTGCACTCGCACCTGCTCGCCGCCATGCCGCCCGGCACGTTCCCCGGCGTCGACGACACCGAGGTCTACCAGTTCCTCGAGCGGCACGCGCGCGAGGACGGCTGACGGAGGGGAGGGGATTCGGCGGGTGGGCTCGCTTCTGGCAGAATGAAGCTGTACCCGTGCGCCCGGCAATCGGCCGGATGCACGCCTACCCCGAATCACGGTTCCCCGTTCGGACGCCGGTCGACGTCGGTCATCCGCGAAATTTCCTTCGCGTCAGGCTGCGCTCGTGCCCGTTCGCTCGAGCGGTCTCGCCGTGGTTCACCTACACAGAAAGTGAGACCGCCACCATGGCAGTCAAGATCCGCCTCAAGCGCCTCGGCAAGATCCGTCAGCCCCAGTACCGCGTTGTCGTCATGGACAGCCGTACGAAGCGCGACGGCCGTGCCATCGAGGAGATCGGCAAGTACCACCCCAAGGAAGAGCCGAGCCTCATCGAGATCGACGGCGAGCGCGCGCAGTACTGGCTCTCCGTCGGCGCGCAGCCGACCGAGCAGGTCGCCGCGCTCCTCAAGATCACGGGTGACTGGCAGAAGTTCAAGGGCGAGCCGGGTGCCGAGGGCACGCTGAAGACGGCCGAGCCGAAGGCCGACAAGAAGGCCCTCTACGAAGCCGCTCTCAAGGCCGCTCAGAACGCCGACACCTCCAAGGGCGGCGCCACGACGGCCAAGAAGAAGGCCGACAAGGCCGAGGAGCCCAAGGCTGACGAGGCCAAGGCTGAGGAGAAGGCCGAAGAGGCTCCCGCAGCTGAGGCCGAGAAGACCGAAGAGGCCTGATCCTCGTGCTCGAAGAAGCACTGGAGCACCTCGTCAAGGGCATCGTCGACCATGACGGCGACGTCGTCGTGCGTCACAAGGACGGACGACGGGGTGAACTCCTCGAGGTTCGCGTCCACCCGGACGACCTCGGTCGCGTGATCGGCCGTTCCGGTCGAACGGCGTCCGCCCTTCGCACCGTGGTCTCCGCGCTGGCCGGTGGCCGTTCGGTTCGCGTCGACATCGTCGACACCGACCGTTCGCGCTGAGCCGGTGCACCGACGAAGCAGCCCTCCCACCTCGATGAGGTGGGAGGGCTGCTTCGTGTTCTTCGGGTCTGGAGGGGATGCCGGGCCGCCGGCAGGCGAAAAGGTAGCCTTGAAGGGTGACCGAAACGATGGTGGCCCGAGACCAGCGCCCTCGGGAGCGCCGTCTCTTGGGGCCGTTCGTCGTCGCCGGTTCCTTGGCGCTGGCCTCCGGCCTCCTGTACCTGCGTGATCCTCACGTCGATGCGTCGTGGGGACGCTGCCCGTCCATCGCGCTGTTCGGTCTTGCTTGCCCCTTCTGCGGCGGCCTGCGTGCCGTGAACGACCTCACCAACCTGCGTATCGTCGATGCCTTCTTCAGCAATCCGCTCCTCGTGAGTGCCGTGCCCTTGGTGCTCGCGTGGTGGATCAGCGTTGTTCGGGATCGATGGACCGGCAGCACGCGTCCGTGGATGTTCCCGGTGCAGCGGGGTGTCGTGGCGCCGGTGCTGATCGCGGTGTGCGTCGCCTTCTCGCTGTATCGGAACCTGCCGATCGGCGCGGCCTTCTATCCCTGATGTGAACATGACGAAGGGCTGCATCCGGTGGGGATGCAGCCCTTCGTCGCTCGTGCCGGGGTCAGCCCTGAGTGGCCACCCAGATACCGATACCCAGGTTGAGGATGGTGACGACGGCGCCGACGATGATGGCCAGCTTGGCCTTCTCAGCGCCCGTCTGCATGCCGTTGCTCTCGCGGATTTCCTTCTGGGCGATGACGCCGAGGACGATTCCGACGATCGAGAGGATGCCGCACAGGAGGCCGAGGAAGGAGCAGATGAGGGCCGGCAGGGCCTTCTTGTTCTCCATCGTCATGCCCTGGTACGGCGCGCCACCGGGCTGGCCGAAGCCGCCCTGCGCCTGCTGACCGTAGACATCCTGACCGGGCTGACCGTAGGGAGCCTGGCTGCCCTGGCCGTAGGGAGCCTGCGACTGGCCGTTCGCGTCGTAGTTCGGCTGGTTGCCGTAGTTCTGCTGCGGGTTGTTCTGGGGGTCAATGGGGTTGCTCATGTTCTCTCCTCCGTGTGAGTCCTGCCCCAACCGTAGTAGGAATCGCCCCTGCCCGCGGGGACGACGAAGCGGTGGGCATGTCCTGACAGAATGGAGGCATGGATGAAGTTGTCGTCGCACGAATCGGAAAGGCCCACGGGCTCAAAGGTGAAGTGACGGTGCAGGTGCACACCGATTCGCCCGAGGAACGCTTCGTCGCCGGGGCAGCCTTCGTCACCGACCCCGCTCACCGCGGACCGCTGACGCTGCGGTCGACGCGCGTCCACAACGGCATCTACCTCCTGGCGTTCGAGGAGGCTCCCGACCGCACCGCTGCCGAGGGGCTACGCGGCATCAACCTGCTTGCGGCCGCGGACGAACTCGTCGAGGACGACGCCTGGTACGAGGAAGACCTGCTCGGCTTCGGCGTCGTCCTCGAGGACGGCACGGCCGTCGGAACTGTCAAGGGTCTCGAATCGCGGGAGGTGCAGGACCTGCTCGTCGTCGACGGGGTGGACGGCTACGACGTTCTCCTGCCGTTCGTCGAGGAGATCGTGCCGGAGGTCGACGAGGACGAGCGCCGCATCGTCGTCACACCGCCGCCCGGCCTGCTGGAACTGGGACGCCCCACCGATGCTCACTCCGACGACGTCGAAGAAGCCTGATTCGTGCGCTGCGACATCATCTCGATCTTTCCGGAGTACCTTGAACCGCTGAATCTCAGCCTGCCGGGGCAGGCGCAGCGCAAGGGGCTCCTCGACATCGCTGTGCACGATCTGCGCGACTTCGCCCACGACCGTCACCGCACGGTCGACGACACGCCGTACGGCGGCGGAGCCGGCATGGTCATGAAACCCCAGCCCTGGTGGGAGGCGCTGGAGCGCGTGCGTGGTCTCCGCGACGGCACCCCGACGCTCGTCGTGCCGGGGCCCGGGGGAGAGGTGCTCACCCAGAAGGTGGCGCGCGAGCTCGCCGACGAGGACTGGCTGGTCTTCGCGTGCGGCCGCTACGAAGGCATCGACGAGCGCGTCTACGAGGCCGCCGCAGAGGTCATGCCAGTGCGCGTCATCTCGCTGGGCGACTACGTCCTCAACGGTGGTGAGGTCGCCGTCCTCGCGATGATCGAAGCTGCGGCGCGACTGCTGCCGGGGTTCATGGGCAACGCCGAGTCGCTCGTCGAGGAGTCTCACGAGGACGGGCTGCTCGAGTACCCGGTGTACACGAAGCCTGCAACGTGGCGCGATCGCGAGGTGCCGGCCGTGCTCCTCTCGGGTGACCACGCCAAGGTCGCCGCCTGGCGTCACCAGCAGCGGCTCGAACGAACGGCGGCGCGGCGTCCGGACCTGTTGCACGCCTCCGCAGCCTTGACCCCATCGCTCATCGAAGCAGTACCCATCGCCCCCGCGGATCTCGGCGAACTGATGACCCTCCAGCGCGCGTGCTGGGCTCCCGAAGTCGCCGCAGCTTCGCCCGAGGAATCCTGGTGGGGTGCGCCTGCCGAGACCGTCGAGCAGCTCGCAGCGTCCATGGACGAGTGGAACACCTGGGTGGTGCGAGCGGGAGGTCGTCTGGTCGCGTCCGTTCGTGCCAAGGTCACGGGAGACGACCACACGACCTGGGAGATCGGACGGCTGATGGTGGCGCCTGATCTCGAAGGACGCGGACTCGGCCGTGCCCTTCTGGAGTTTGCCGAGGACCAGGCGCCGCCTGCTGTGCGGAGATTCCGGCTCACGACAGGGGCGGACCGAGAACGCAACATGGCCATCTACAAGAAGGCGAAGTACCGCGTCGTGGGGGATGGCGCCGACGAGCGTGGACTCCTGGCGTTGGAGAAGCGACGTCGGGTCTGAGGTTCTCGGGGGATTGGGTCGCGCGATTTCCTGCGATCACTCCGGCTCTGGCAAGATGAGTTCTTGCGTCTTGTCACGACGAGTCCCCGCCGCAGGGGGAGTGGCACGGCCGGTCGGTACCCCCGGGGTTTTGATCCAGATCATCTCGGGCATCACCGCACCGAACATGCCGGACCATGAGACTCGACGGGACGCGCAACCGACAGCAACTCGGCCCCCGGCCGAGCCTGACCGTGGCAACCTGCGCGTGCCACAGATTTGAGTAGAACATGAAGAAGTTCGACGCGATCGACGCGGCGAGCCTGCGTTCCGACGTCCCCGACTTCCGCGCCGGTGACACGCTGAACGTCCACGTCAAGGTCATCGAAGGCACGCGCTCGCGTGTCCAGGTCTTCAAGGGCGTCGTCATCCGCCGCCACGGCGGCGGCGTCGGCGAGACCTTCACCGTCCGCAAGGTTTCCTTCGGCGTCGGCGTGGAGCGTACCTTCCCGGTGCACACCCCGGTCATCGACAAGATCGAGGTCCTGACGCGCGGTGACGTGCGTCGCGCCAAGCTGTACTACCTGCGCGACCTGCGCGGCAAGGCTGCCAAGATCAAGGAGAAGCGCGACGCCGTTCCGGCCAAGAAGGCCTGAACCTCGCGTCGACCCGAAGCGACCCTGCGATGAAGCGTCACGCTGCGTCCGGTCGCTCGCCCGAAGGCGTGACCTCACGACGAGGTCACGCCTTCGGCGTTCCCCGGCGGCGATGGGTCGTCGGCGGCCTCAGTCTCGTCGTCGCCGTGATGCTGCTCGTCCACGCCCTCTGGTTCGAGACGTTCACAGTGCCCTCGCGTTCGATGGAACCGAACTACGGGGTCGGCGATCGCATCCTCGTCGACAAGCGTGCCGACGTGCGTCGCGGTGACGTCATCGTGTTCTCCGGTGAGGGTTCTCTCTATCAGCCGGCCGAGCGCTCCGGCGTGCTCGCCGTCATCGACACCGCAGCCGGATGGCTCGGGTTCCGCCCGGACGAGCAGGACTACCTCAAACGGATCATCGGTGTCGGCGGCGATCACGTCGTCGTCGACCACAAGGGCGTGCTCACGGTGAACGGTCGACGTGTGGCCGAGCCGTACCTCGGGTGGGGCTCGAAGCGAGCCTCGGCGCAGCCGTTCTCTGTGCGCGTGCCCGAGGGAAAGCTGTTCGTCATGGGCGACAACCGAGATGACTCCGACGACTCCCGCAACCATCTCGGTGACCCCGGCGGGGGGTACGTGCCCGTGGACAAGGTGGTCGGTCGCGTGGCGTGGAAGTATTGGTCGGGCTCGTGAGCCCGGACGCCGAGAGGAGGCCCGACGTGGCGGTTCGTACCCCGTCGAAGACGCCCACCCTGCGCCTCGAGCGGCAACTGCTGCGCGACGGGCGAACACTGATCGCCGGCATGGACGAGGTGGGCCGCGGCGCCCTCGCGGGGCCGGTGAGCGTGGGCGTCTGCGTCGTCTCCGCGACGACGGGCACCGTGCCGCAGGGCGTCAAGGATTCCAAGCTCGTGCCCGAACCCAAGCGTCCGGCGCTGGCTGCGAAGGTGCGCCGATGGGCCGTCGCAGGCGCCGTCGGGCACGCCAGCCCCGCCGAGATCGACGAGATGGGCATGACACGGGCACTCCGTCTCGCCGGCACCCGGGCGCTCGCGGCCCTCGAGGTGACGCCGGACGTCGTCATCCTCGACGGTAAGCACGACTGGCTCACCGAACCCGAGAGCGTCGGCCTGCTCGGACTTCTCGACGCAGTGGACGTCGTCGGGGGTGCACCCGAGGTAGTCACCCAGATCAAGGCCGACATGCGGTGCTCGTCGGTGGCCGGGGCAAGTTTGCTCGCGAAGGTGGAGCGTGATGCCATGATGGCCGAGGCTGCCCCCGGCCACCCAGTCTACGGGTGGGAGATCAACAAGGGGTATTCGGCGCCCGGACACCTGGCGGCGATCGCCGAGCACGGGCCGTGTGAGTTGCACCGTCGCTCGTGGAAGACCTTCCGCGCGGCCGAGGCAGAAGACCAGCAGGTGCCCGAAGCACACCATGACGTGAGGAGCACGCAGGCATGAGCGCCGAGGACCTCGAGCGGTACGAGAACGAGCAAGAACTGGCCCTCTACCGCGAATACCGCGACGTCGTCGGGCTCTTCCGCTACGTCGTGGAGACCGAGCGTCGCTTCTACCTGTGCAACGCCGTCGACATGAAGGTGCGTGGTGAGGGCGCCGACGTCTTCTTCGACGTCACGATGCAGGACGCGTGGGTGTGGGACATCTACCGCCCCGCGCGCTTCGTCAAGACCGTGCGCGTCGTGACGTTCAAGGACGTCAACGTCGAGGAACTGTCGAAGAACGACCTCGAGATCCCCGACGGCCCCGACTGCACCTGATTCGCCCACAGATGTGACGCTCACGGGGTGCTCGTCAGCACCCGAGCGGCCTTCTCCACAGGTCCGCTGCTTCCGAAGGTGACCAGTAGAACCTCCGAGACCTTTGCTGGTCCCGGAGGTGGTGGACATGGACCACGACACGAGGGCCGCGGCGTCGCGGTCTGCGGCGACCGAGGCGCGCCGAACCCTGGGGCGGGACGGCGAAGAGCTCGTTCGCGCGTACCTGGAGAACCGCGGCTACGAGGTCGTCGACACCAATTGGCGCTGCCGTGAGGGGGAGATTGACCTCGTCGCGATCGACGGTGGCGAACTCGTCGTCGTCGAGGTCAAGACGCGTCGTTCGCTGCGCTTCGGACGCGCGGTCGAGGCCGTCACCGAGGAGAAGCATCGGCGCCTGAGGCGGTTGGCCGGGCTCTGGGCCGCCGAACACGAGGTGCGGGCACGCGGTGTACGTGTTGACGTCATCGGCGTCGAATGGGCGGGGGAGAGGGCCCGCATCGATCACCGCAAGCGGGTGATCCTGTGAGCTTCGGCAAGACGAAGGCCGTCGTCGTCACCGGCATCGACGGTCTCGTCGTCGATGTCGAGGTGAGCGTCGGGCAAGGGCTGCCCAAGGTCGTCATCTCCGGGCTGCCGGACACGGCGGTGTCACAAGCGCCGAACCGTCTGCGTTCGGCGATGACGCAGTCGGAGCTGACGTTCCCCGACACCCGTCTCACGATCAACCTCGCTCCTGCCTCGGAACAGAAGTCCGGGGCCGGCCTCGATCTCGCCATGGCTGTCGCGATTCTCGCGGCAACCCGTTCCCTCGACCCGGCTGACGTCGCCCGCGTGGGGCACATCGGCGAACTCGGCATGGACGGCAGCGTCAGGGAGGTGCGCGGCGTCCTCCCGGCGTGTGTCGCCGCGCTTGCGGGCAACGTGCGTGAGTTGCTCGTGCCCGCCGCGAACGCAGCCGAGGCATCGCTCGTCAGCGGTATTCGGGTGCACCCCGTGCGTTCGCTGTCGGATGTCGTCGCCTTCCACCGCGTGCGCGCCCAGGGCAAGACGCTCGACCTGCCGTGGCCGGAACCCGGCGAGGAGGCCGAGCCGGAGGAGACCGGCGACCTGCGTGATGTCGTCGGACAGTACGAGGCACGGGCTGCCATCGAGGTGGCTGCCGCCGGTGGTCACAACGTGTCGATGATCGGTCCGCCCGGTGCGGGAAAGACCTTGCTCGCCAGCCGCCTGCCGAGCATCCTGCCGCCGCTTTCACGGGAGGAAGCTCTCGTCGTCACGAGCGTCCAGTCGGTGCTCGGCAAGGTCGACGGGCAGGCGCTCAAGGAGCGTGCGCCCTTCGTCGCGCCCCACCACAGCATCACGATGCCGGCGTTGGTCGGCGGTGGGACGGGGCGGCCCCGCCCCGGAGCCATTACCGAAGCGCACGCTGGCGTGCTGTTCCTCGACGAGGCGCCGGAGTTCAAGCGGCCGGTGCTCGACGCGCTGCGTCAGCCCCTCGAGCGTGGCTTCGTCACGATCACCCGGGCCCAGCAATCGGTGCGGTTTCCCTCACGCTTCCAGCTCGTCGTCGCCAGCAATCCGTGCCCGTGCGGGCGCTACACCGGCTCAGGTGCGGGATGTTCGTGCGCAACTCGAGCCCGACGCGAATACCTCAAACGCCTCTCCGGGCCGCTACTCGACCGCATTGACGTCCACCTCCAGGTGCCTGCTGTGACGCGAGCCGATCTCGCGAGCGGGCCGGGGGAGAGCAGCGAGGAGGTGGCCGCGCGGGTGCGTGAGGTGCGCGAGCGCTCAGCGCGCCGTTGGGCGCCACTGGGGCTGGCGCTCAACGCGGAGGTGCCCGGTTCGATCCTGCGCTCCTCGCCGTGGTCGCTTACCCCGGCAGACACGGCAACGCTGGACGCCGCCCTCGACACCGGAAACCTCACCCTGCGCGGCTACGACCGCACACTGCGCCTGGCCTGGACCCTGTGCGACCTACGAGGCGCAGACAAACCCACGAAGGACGACGTCTACGCCGCCCTCACTCTGAGAGAAGGGCAGCAAGCAGCATGACCACGACGACCTCCCGCAACGACCTTCTGTCAGGAACGGGGCACGCCTGGCGTGACGCAGCCGAGCAGGACGAACAGCTCGCCCGCCTCGTGTGGGCGCACATCGCAGAACCGCGCGATGCCAAGGCCCAGCTGCTCATCGACGGCGTGGGGTACCCCGAGGCGCTCGCCGCGGTGCGTACGCACCCGGAGAAACTCACCAATTTCGCCGCCCGCCTGGAACAGCTCGACCTTCCCGAGCAACTGCGGCGCATCGAGACGTTCGGCGCTCGCATTCTCCTGCCCTCGTACGACGGCTGGCCCGAGCGACTCGACGATCTCCCTCAGCCGCCGCACGCCCTCTTCGTCGTCGGCGAGGCCGACGTGCGGTCGTTGTGCGAGCGCTCCGTCGCCCTCGTCGGGGCGAGGGCGGCCACCCACTACGGCCAGCGCGTTGCCGCCGAGATCGCTCTCGGGGTTGGCAGCCATGGCGTGGCCGTGGTGTCAGGCGGGGCCTTCGGCATCGATGCCGCGGCGCATCGTGGGGCCCTCGCCGGCGACGCCGGCACTGTCTGCGTTCTGCCCGGTGGGGTCGACCGCCTCTATCCGAGCGCTCATGACGCACTCTTCAGCGCCATCCGAGAGCGGGGAGCCATCGTGAGTGAGATGCCGCTCGGATTCGCTCCGATGAGGCAACGCTTCCTGCACCGCAACCGACTCATCGCCGCGCTGACGCCGGGCACGGTGGTCGTCGAGGCGGGGTTGCGTTCGGGGTCGCTCAGCACGGCCAGGCGCGCCGAGGAGATCCAACGCGTCGTCGGGGCCGTGCCAGGGCCGGTCACCTCGGCCGCCAGCGCCGGCTGCCACGAGCTAGTGCGCGACGGCGCGGCGGTGCTCGTCACCGGGGCCGACGACGTCATCGAGTTGATGGCCGGGTACGGGGCACAGCAGACGACGCGCGACACCCTCCCTGCGCTCGTCAAACCGGAGGATGCGGTGGGCGCCACGGCTCGCGCCGTCTGGGATGCCTTGCCGGTGCGCCGCGCTGCGAGCGTCGACCACGTCGCGACGAGTTGTGGCAGGACTCCCAGGGAGGTGCTGACGGCACTCGGCGAGCTTCTCGCTGCGGGGCTGGCCGAGAAGGTGGACGGTGCGTGGCGCAAGGCGTGACAGTGTCGGTGCAGCGAGGACGTGGAGGTCGCGCACTACCCTCGAACCATGTCCGGACCGGCCGCCAGCGTGATCGAACGCTTCCTCGATCACCTCAGCGCAGAACGTGAGCGTTCGCCCCACACAGTGCGTGCGTACGCGGGCGACTTGGAAAGCCTGCGCCATCACCTCGACGAGGTGGGCGTCGGCTTCTGGGGCGATCTCACACTCACCCACCTGCGCGGATGGCTCGCGGGCGTCAGTGAGAGCGGCGCATCACGCACGACGGTGGCCCGCCGGGTCTCGAGCGCGCGCACCTTCTGTCGGTGGGCGAAGAAGCAGGGCGTCATGGCGACGGATCCGTCGCTTCGGCTCACGGCGCCGAAGCGGCACGCGTCGCTGCCGGACGTGCTGCAGGCGTCGCAAGCCGCGCAGATCCTCGACGCCGCGCGCGACAGAACGAGTGCTGGAGGTACCGGGGAGACGCGCTCCAGCGATGCAGCCGAGAGGGCGGGCGGCGAGAGCGATCCGACGACGCGCGCCGTGGCGCTCCGTGACGCCGCCGTCCTCGAGCTCCTCTACGCCACGGGGATGCGCGTCGGTGAACTCGTGGCTCTCGACGAAGCAAGCCTCGACGAGACGAATCGACTCGTCCGTGTCATGGGCAAGGGTCGCAAGGAACGCATGGTGCCCTACGGCGCGCCGGCCGAAACGGCGTTGCGCCTCTGGCGATCGACGGGGCGTCCCACGCTCGCGCAAGCCGCCTCCGGCAAGGCTCTGTTTCTCGGCGTGCGCGGCGGGCGCATCGACCAGCGCCAGGTGCGCAGCATCGTCCACGCCGCCACGTCCGCCGTCGAGGGAGCACCCGATCTCGCGCCCCACGGTCTGCGCCACAGTGCCGCGACGCACCTCGTCGAGGGCGGCGCCGACCTGCGAACGGTGCAGGAGTATCTCGGGCACGCCTCATTGTCGACGACGCAGATCTACACCCACGTGTCGGCTGAGCGTCTGCGCGCGGGCTACGTCCAGGCGCACCCACGGGCCTGATCACCGCTCACAGCGGCGGCAGCAGTACGGGCCGAATGCCCGAGACCAGCGTCAGTGGGTCGCGGTAGGCGTCCTTGGCCACCTTGTACCCCCAGTGCAGGCAGCGTTTCTCGCAGTGACCGCCGGAAGTGATCTCGCCGATCACCTGGCCTCTGCTCACGTGGTCGCCACGCTCGACGTCCGCCGCCACCGGCTCGTACGTCGTGTCGAACCCCTCCGGATGGCGCAGCGTGATGACCGGACGTCCCGCGATCGTGCCGACGAACGTCACAGTGGCGTCCGAGGGCGCCTTGACCGACGTGCCTGGCGTCGTCGCAAGGTCGACACCGCGGTGGCCCGCACCCCACTTCACCTCGGGAGGGTCGAACCGCCGCGTCACGACGTGCGGGTCGACAGGCCAGGCAAACCGCTCGGACGGAGCAACGGCGTCGCGCGTCGGGGAGCTGCTCTGAGCCGCGGGCACAGGCGCCCGAGTGGGCGGTGACGCTGCTGCGTTGCTCGCGAGGAGCACGACGACGCCGCCGACGAGCGCAGGACGAAGGCGGGCAGGTGACATGCCCTCAGCTTCGATTGCCTGCCCTGCTCACCGGCAGCTGAGCAACTGGTGCCCTGTGGAAATGTCTGTTCGAGAGGCCCCTCAGGCCCGCTGGCCGTACGTGTCCACAAGCCGCCTCACGGCTTCGTCGATCGTGGAACGCTTCTTGCAGAACGCGAAACGCATGACACTCGCCATGCCGCTCGCCTCGGCGTCGTCACAGAACACGGACGCCGGAACAGCAACCACGCCCGCCGCCTCCGGCAGCTCCAGCGCGTATTGCTCAGCGTCCGTGACGCCGTGCGGAGCGGCATCAGCGAGGACGAAGTAGCCACCCTGCGGGAGGACGATGTCGAAGCCGGCAGCGCGCAGGCCGTCGGCGAGCACGTCACGTCGAAGCGCCATGTCCTCGCGCAAGCCGGTGAAGAAATGGTCGGACATCTCAAGACCCGACGCGATGCCGAGCTGCAGGGGAGTGCCGGTACCGAAGGTGACGTACTGCTTCGCCCCGTTGACGACGGCGACGAGGTCGGCCGGGCCGGTGACCCAGCCGATCTTCCAGCCCGTCGTGTTGAACGTCTTGCCGCCCGAGCCGAAGGTGAGGGTTCGCTCGGCCATGCCCGGCAGCGTCGCCATCGGCACGTGCTCGTGGGGCGCGAAGGCCAGGTGCTCGTACACCTCGTCGCACATGACGATCGCGTCGTGACGCGTCGCGAGTTCGCCGATGAACGCGAGCTCCTCGCGGGTGAACACCTTGCCCGTCGGGTTGTGCGGCGTGTTGAGCAGCACGACGGCCGTGCGCTCGCTGAAGGCCGCTTCGAGGGCGGCCTCGTCGACGGCGAAGTCGGGGAAACGCAGCGGCACCGTTCGGCGCACACCGCCGGCGCGCTCCACCATGGCGGCGTACGAGTCGTAGTACGGCTCGAACATGACGACCTCGTCGCCGGGGGAGACGAGGCTAAGCACCGACGCCGCAATGGCCTCGGTGGCGCCGGTCGTCACGAGGATCTCGGACGCCGGGTCGAGCTCGATCCCGTACCACCGCTGCTGGTGCCGGGCGATGGCGGCGAGCAGTTCGCCGGTGCCCCGCGCCGGCGGATACTGGTTGTGGCCACCGTTGATCGCCTCGATCGCGGTGTCGCGCACCGTGGCGGGGCCGTCGGAGTCGGGGAAGCCCTGGCCGAGGTTGACCGCGCCGGTCTCGGTGGCCAACTGAGTCATCCGGGCGAAGATCGTTCCGCCCGCGGGAGCAGTGATGGAAGAGCGCTTTCCGGTCATCGCCTCACCGTAGCCGACCGGCATTCGGGCCGATTTCTTGGCGGGGCAACCCAACCGGTAGGCTGGAGGCACGTCTTGTGTGTCCACGTTCGGATGCGTTCACTCGCCCCGGTGGGTTGACGAAGAGGAGCGAGGCTCACGAGACGAATTCGCGTGACCTTCTTTGCGACGGCGCGACCCGGTAACGGGCCGCGCGTGAAGCGAGGTCGACGTCCAGCAGTCCGACACCGTGAACCTCTGCGAGGGGAATGGGGCCGGCGGCCGTCGATCGGGTCACCAGGGCAGCAATCCGGCTGCAAGAACTGAAACCTCTAATGAAAGGGGACTTCGGCATGGCCGTCGTCACCATGCGCCAGCTCCTCGAGAGCGGCGTCCACTTCGGACACCAGACCCGTCGTTGGAACCCGAAGATGAAGCGCTTCATCATGACGGAGCGCAACGGCATCTACATCATCGACCTGCAGCAGTCGCTGACCTACATCAACGACGCCTACGAGTTCGTCAAGCAGACGGTCGCCCACGGCGGCACGATCCTGTTCGTCGGCACCAAGAAGCAGGCTCAGGAGTCCATTGCCGAGCAGGCCACCCGCGTCGGCATGCCGTACATCAACCACCGTTGGCTCGGCGGTATGCTCACCAACTTCCAGACGATCAGCAAGCGCCTGACGCGTCTGAAGGAGCTCGAGACCCTCGACTTCGACAACGTTGCCGGCTCCGGCTACACGAAGAAGGAGCTCCTGCTCCTCTCGCGTGAGAAGGCCAAGCTCGAGCTCGTCCTCGGCGGTATCCGTGAGATGAGCAAGGTTCCCTCCGCCGTGTGGATCGTCGACACGAAGAAGGAGCACCTCGCGGTTGACGAGGCCCGCAAGCTCGGCCTCCCCGTCATCGCGATCCTCGACACCAACTGTGACCCCGACGAGGTCGACTACAAGATCCCGGGCAACGACGACGCGATCCGCTCCGTGACGCTGCTGACGCGTGTCATCGCCGACGCCGTTGCCGACGGTCTCATGGCTCGCTCGCAGGGCAAGGCGGGCGACGCCGCCACGACCAACGAGCCGATGGCCGAGTGGGAGCGCGAGCTTCTCGCCTCCGAGGACGCCGCTGCGAAGACCGACACCGAGACGGGCGCCACGTCCGTCAAGGAAGCTGCTGACTCGACGGCCGCCGCCGCGACGAAGGACCCGGCCGAGGCCGCTGCTCTGGCCAAGGCCGAGGAGAAGCAGGCTCAGGCCATCGCCGACTCGCAGGCCTGATTTTCCAGACCTTCACCGCTTCGTCATCCGCCCGCCGTCGCTCTCGACCAGAGTGACGGCGGGCGGGTGACCGAGCACCACCACAGCATTCTTTCGACTCACCGAGGAGCGAAAAACATGGCGAACTACACCGCCGCTGACATCAAGGCGCTGCGCGAAGCAACCGGCGCCGGAATGATGGACGTCAAGAAGGCTCTCGACGAGGCCGAGGGCGACAAGGCCAAGGCCACCGAGATCCTTCGCGTGAAGGGCCTCAAGGGCGTCACGAAGCGTGAGGGCCGCTCGGCCTCCAACGGCCTCGTGACGGCCAAGGTCGAGGGTGGCGTCGGCACCCTCGTCGAGATCAACTGCGAGACGGACTTCGTCGCCAAGGGCGACAAGTTCATCACCCTCGCCGACCAGGTCCTCGCGCAGGCCGTTGCCGTCAAGGCGACGAACGCCGAGGAACTGCTCAAGTCGGACATGAACGGCCAGAGCGTCGAGGACGTCCTCAACGAAGCCAACGCCACGATCGGCGAGAAGATCGTCGTCAACCGCGTCGGTCGCCTCGAGGGCGACGTCGTCGTCTCCTACCTGCACAAGACGAGCCCGGACCTCCCGGCTCAGATCGGTGTTCTGGTGGCCGGTTCCGGCGACGAGACGACGCTGCGTGACATCGCGATGCACACGGCCGCGTTCTCCCCCTCGGTTCTCACGCGTGACGAGATCGACGCTGACGTCGTCGAGAACGAGCGTCGCGTCGCGGAGGCCACGGCCAAGGAGGAGGGAAAGCCGGAGGCTGCTCTGCCGAAGATCATCGAAGGCCGTGTCAACGGTTACTTCAAGGAGAACGTGCTGCTCGAGCAGCCGTTCGCCAAGGACGCCAAGAAGTCGGTCGCCAAGGTGGCCGAGGAGGCCGGTGCAGAGGTGAAGGGCTTCCTTCGCTTTAAGGTCGGCGTCTGACAAGCAGGAGGCGAAGGTTGTCGACGTGGCGAGCGCTAGCGAGCTTTGTCGGCGGCCGAAGCCGAGTGCGCAGTCAGACGCCAGAAAAAATAGCGTCTGACTGGTGACCGTACAGACTCAGCCCGCTCCCAGCCCACGCGGCAGGGAGCGGGCTTTGTCGTGCCCAGTGCTCAACCCCACCCGCTACCGTGACCCCATGACCAACCTCACGGCTGAGCTCCCCGCTTCTGTCACCCGCATCGACGGCCTCGGCGGCGGCGATGCTCTGCGGGTCGACGGCCTCCGCTCGTCGGGTGTGGTTCAGCTGCACGGAGCGCACGTCACGAGTTTCGTCCCGGTCGGTGGGGACGAGATGTTGTGGATGAGCCCTCTCGCGAAGGCGGGCGCGTCGGCGATCCGTGGTGGCGTGCCGGTCTGTTTCCCCTGGTTCGGGTCGGGTGTTTCGGGTGAGATGAAGCCGTCGCACGGTCCGGCGCGTGTGGTGCCGTGGCGTCTCGTGGAGGCGGACGACGATGCGGAGACCGTGCGGTTGCACTTCGAGTTGTCGCATGCCGATGTCGCGGGTGCCCCGGGCGGTGACCACTGGCCGGAGGGGCTCGTGACACGCTACGTGGTCACCTTCGGGGAAGCCTTGGCCCTCGAGCTGGGCGCCGTCAACGAGGGCTCCGTGGACGTCACGGTCGAGGCGGCCCTGCACACCTACCTCAGGGTCGCCGACGTGCGGCAGGTCGCCGTCGAGGGCGCCGAGGGTGCCTCGGTGCTCGACCAGCTCACAGGGCGCACCCACACCCAGGACGGTGCCGTCGTGTTCGACGGTGAGGTCGACTCGATCGTCCACCTCGAGGACGCCCCGTTGCGCCTGGTGTCGCGTGACGACGCCGCACGCAGCCTGCTGACGTTGACCCGCGAGGGCAGCGGTGACGTCGTCGTCTGGAATCCGCACATCGAGAAGGCCTCGGCCATGGGCGACGTCCCCGACGACGCGTGGCCAGGCTTCGTCTGCCTCGAAACGGCGAACGTGCGCGACAACGCCGTCACCTTGGCGCCCGGAACCTCCCGCACCATGCGGGCCACCTATGCGCCGGGGGAGTGACGCTCGTTTCCGCTGGCCGTGACGCGTGTGAAAGTATTGCTCGACGCATGTCCGAGAGCCTGCCAGGAGGCGAAATGAGCGACATTCCGAGCGGTCAGCCGGTCACCGGCGAGACGCGCACCCCCTACACGCGAGTGCTGCTCAAGCTCTCGGGCGAGGTCTTCGGCGGCGGAAGTGTCGGCGTCGACCCGGAGGTCGTGCGTGCGATCGCCCGTCAGATCGCTCCGGCCGTCCGCTCCGGCGTCCAGGTCGCGGTCGTCGTCGGTGGAGGCAACTTCTTCCGCGGCGCCGAACTGCAGCAGAAGGGCATGGACCGCAGCCGCGCCGACTACATCGGCATGCTCGGCACCGTGATGAACTGCCTCGCTCTTCAGGACTTCCTGGAGAAGGAGAACATCGAGACGCGCGTGCAGTCCGCCATCGAGATGACGCAGGTCGCGGAGCCGTATATCCCGCGCCGCGCGATCCGTCACATGGAGAAGGGCCGCGTCGTCATCTTCGGCGCGGGTGCAGGCATGCCGTTCTTCTCCACCGACACCGTCTCGGCCCAGCGTGCGCTCGAGACGCACTGTGACGCCGTGCTCGTCGCGAAGAACGGCGTCGACGGCGTCTACTCCGATGACCCGCGCAAGAACCCCGAAGCGGTCAAGCTCGACACCGTCACGCACGCGGACGCCCTGGCGCGCGGTCTCAAGATCGTCGACGCCGCCGCGTTCAGCCTGTGCATGGAGAACAAGCTGCCCATGGTCGTGTTCGGCATGGAAGGCGAAGGCAACATCACCCGCGCTCTGCAGGGTGAGAAGATCGGAACGTTGGTCGCCGCGTCCTGATTCGGGCGTGCGATCGAGAGAAACGACGAACGGAAGCGAAGCCATGGACATTGACGAGATCCTCCTCGAGGCCGAGGAGAAGATGGACAAGGCGATCGACGCCGCCAAGGAGGACTTCGCGTCCATCCGTACCGGCCGTGCGAACGCCGCCATGTTCAACCGACTGACGGTCGACTACTACGGCGCTCCGACGCCGCTGCAGCAGCTCGCGTCGTTCCAGACGCCCGAGGCGCGCACGATCCTCATCATTCCGTTCGACAAGTCGGCCATCTCCGAGATCGAGAAGACGCTGCGCGACTCCGACCTCGGCGTGAACCCGAGCAACGACGGCAACCAGATCCGCTGCATCCTGCCCGCCCTCACCGAGGAGCGCCGCAAGGACTACATCAAGATGGCCAAGGACAAGGCCGAGAACGGCCGCGTCAGCGTCCGCAACGTGCGCCGCAAGGCGAACCAGGACATCGACAAGCTGGTCAAGGACAAGGAGATCGGCGAGGACGAGGGCGCACGCGCCGAGAAGGACCTCGACGCTCTGACGAAGAAGCGTGTCGACACGATCGACGCGCTCCTCAAGGGCAAGGAATCCGAGCTTCTCGAGGTCTGACCCCGAGTTCGTGCTCGAAAGCCCGATGCCTGCATCAGCAACACCACCGAACCCGCCGCCACCCGGCGCGGGGTCGGTTGCTGCGCCCGCATCGGCTCCGAAGAAGAACAAGGCCGGCCGTGACCTGCGGGCCGCAGTGTTGGCTGCGCTCGTTCTCGGCGGGCTCGTGCTCGTGTCGCTGTTCGTCCGCAAGGAGCTGTTCGTCGTCCTCGCGACGACGGCGTCGGTGATCGGCACGCACGAGCTGCTACGGGTCATGCCGTCGGGCCACTTCCGCCCCTCCTGGGCGCCGACGCTCGTCGCGGCGGCCGTCATTCCCGTGGCGGCCTACGTCATGGGTCCGTCGGCCATGCTGGCCGCGCTCGTCGGCAGCGTGCTCGTGTTCATCCTGTGGGGGGCGCTCGCCAACAAGGACGCCGCCGACACGGCGGCGGCCGCGTTCATCGCCCTCTACGTCCCGGCACTCGTGTCGTTCGCGATGATGCTCCTCCATGCTCCGGACGGCGTGAGCCGCATCATCGTCTTCATCCTCGTGACGATCAGCAGCGACATCGGCGGGTACGCCGCCGGCGTCATGTTCGGCAAGCACCCGATGGCACCTACCGTCAGCCCGAAGAAGTCCTGGGAGGGCTTCGCCGGGTCATGGGCGAGCTGCGTCGTCGTGGGCGTGCTCTCGGTGACGCTCGTGCTCCACGCTCCCTTCTGGGTGGGCATCCTGCTCGGCTCGGCTGTCGTCGTGGCCGCGACGGCCGGCGACCTGTGCGAGTCGATGATCAAGCGCGACCTCGGCATCAAGGACATGAGCAACCTCATCCCCGGCCACGGCGGCCTCATGGACCGCCTCGACTCGCTCGTGCTCGCCGCGCCCGTGACGTGGGCCGTGCTCACCGCGTTCGCCGCGTGATCCCAGCGAAGGAGACCTTCGATGACCACTGACCTTCCCACCCCCACAACCCGGCCGGCGCCGGGGCAGCTGACGTTCACCGCACCCCGCCGGGGCAAGCCGCCGCAGCACCTCGCCGACTTCGACCTCGCCGGTCGTCAGGCGTTCGCGAAGGAGCTGGGGCTTCCGGCCTTCCGCGCCAAGCAGGTCTCGACGCACTACTTCGAGCGGTTCGTCGCCGACCCGGCCGAGATGACGGATCTGCCGAAGGCCGGCCGCGAGGAGATCGTCTCGGGTCTCATGCCGCCGCTGCTCACGAGCGTCAAGACGCTCGTCGCCGACGGCGGCAACACGCTCAAGCAGGTCCACCGCCTCCACGACGGTGCGCTCGTCGAGAGCGTCATCATGCGTTACCCGGGCCGCGTCACCATGTGCATCTCGAGCCAGGCCGGCTGCGGCATGAACTGCCCCTTCTGCGCCACGGGCCAGGAGGGCCTCACCCGCAACCTCTCGACGGCCGAGATCGTCGAGCAGGTCGTCGCCGGGGCCCGCCTCCTTCGTTCCGGCGAACTGCCCGGCCTCGAGGAGGAGGACCGCGAGCACCCGCTGCGCGTGAGCAACGTCGTGTTCATGGGCATGGGGGAGGCGCTCGCCAACTACCGCCGCGCCATCGACGCCATCAAGCGCCTCACGGCCCCGGCCCCCGAGGGCCTCGGCATGTCGGCGCGCGGCATCACGATGTCGACCGTCGGGCTGGCGCCGGCCATCGACAAGCTCGCCGCGGAAGGCATCCCGGTGACGTTGGCGCTCTCGCTCCATGCGCCCGACGACGAACTGCGCAACGAACTCGTGCCCATCAACACGCGCTGGAGCGTCGACGAGGCGCTGGATGCGGCCTACCGCTACTTCAAGACCACCGGTCGGCGCGTCAGCATCGAGTACGCCCTCATCAAGGACATCAACGACCAGGGCTGGCGCGCTGACCTGCTCGCCAAGAAGCTCAACGCGCGCGGCAAGGGCTGGGTGCACGTCAACCCGATTCCGCTCAACCCGACGCCGGGGTCGAAGTGGACGGCGTCGCGCAAGGGCGTCGAGCAGAACTTCGTCGAGCGCCTGCGCGCCGGGGGTATCCCGACGACGGTGCGTGACACCCGCGGTTCCGACATCGACGGCGCGTGCGGTCAGCTGGCCGCGAGCACGGCCTGAGTCACGCGGATCATCCCGCGAGCCGCGCTGAGGAAGGCTCGCGAGACGCCTTCCCGGCCATAGCCGGGCCGAGGTTACGCTGACCCGCAACCTCGTCAGATCGATCGAAGAAGACCCCATGAGCGAAGCCGGACGCGAGTTCGTCCTCACCGTCAGCTGCCCCGACCGCACCGGCATCACGCATGCCGTCTCCGGGGTGGCGCTTGAGAACGACCTGTCGATCGCCGACAGCCAGCAGTTCGCCGACCCGACGTCGGGGGAGTTCCACCTGCGTATGCACCTCACGCGCCAGGGGGAGCCCACGGATGTCGAGACGGTGCGGGAGTCGTTCGCGCGCGTCGTCGAGGAGTTCGACATGACGCTCGGTTTGCACGACGCCAGCGAACGTCAGCGGGTCGTGCTCATGGTGAGCAGGCAGGGGCACTGCCTCAACGACCTGTTGTTCCGTGTCTCCACGGGGCAGCTGCCCATCGACGTCGTCGCCATCGTGAGCAACCACGAGGACTTCCGGGGCGTCGCCGAGTGGTACGGGCTGCCGTTCCACCACGTGCCGGTGACGAAGGAGACCAAGCCGCAGGCCGAGGCGGAGCTCTTGCGCATCATCGAGGAGACGAAGGCCGACACGGTCGTGCTCGCGCGGTACATGCAGGTGCTCTCGGAGGACCTGTGCGCGCGCCTGTCAGGGCGCGTCATCAACATCCACCACTCGCTCCTGCCGAGCTTCAAGGGCGCCAAGCCGTACACGCAGGCGCACGAGCGCGGCGTCAAGGTGATCGGTGCGACGGCGCACTACGTGACGGCGGACCTCGACGAGGGGCCGATCATCGAGCAGGACTTCCGCCGCGTCGACCACCGCATGACGCCCGCCCAGCTGTCGACCGCGGGTCAGGAACTCGAGGCGATGGCGCTGGCGCGTGCTCTCATGTGGCACGTCGAACACCGCGTGGTACTGCGCGGACGCCGTACCGTCGTCTTCGCCTGATCGCTCGTCACGTCAGGCCCGCGCGAGCACGATGTCGAGCGCCTCACCCGGCGTCTCGACGAGGCGCAGGTGTTCGGCGAATCGCTTGCCTTCGCTCAGCGCTGTGAGCGCCGGCCACACCGGAACCTTCTCGGTCCACTGCCGCTGCCCGACCAGGACGAGGTCGGGCAGCGGCGCGTCGTCGGGGGCGTAGTAGAGCGGCGTGACGCTCTGGAAGATCTCCTGCACCGTGCCGGCTGCGCCCTCGAGGACGACGACCGCGTCGTTCGAACCCGCGAGGAGGTCGTCCTCGCGCAGCGCGTTGGAGAAGTACTTGGCGATGGCATCACCGAACACGTTGGGCGGCTCGTGGCCGTAGAACCACGTCGGGATGCCGACGCTGCGCAGGTCGTCGCCCGAGCCGAGCAGCTCCTTCGCGCGGAATCCTGCGCTCGCCCACGCGCCGATGTCGGGGCGGAACGAGGGCACCTGCGCCACGACATCGAGGGCCTCGTCGAGTCGCCCCGTGCGATCCGCGGCGCCGAGGTTGGCCGCCTCCATCGCGCCCGGCCCGCCGCCGGTCAGAACGACGAGGCCTGCGTCCGCGAGACGCCGCGCAAGGTGCGCGATCTCCAGGAAGGCAGCCTCGTCACGTGACATCGCGTGCCCACCCATGATGCCGACCGTGCGCCGACCGTCGAGGGCCTCCTGGAGCGCGTCGCGCATCGAGTCGTCGTGGAGCGCTCGCAGCGCCGTCGCGTAGGCGTCGTGACGGGCCGCGCAGTCACCGAACCACGCGTAGGCGCGGGCGTCGGGAGTCGCCTCGTACCCGGACGGCTCCAGGCCGTCGTACAGCTCGGTGGGGGAGTAGAGCGCGTGACGATAGGCGTCCACCGGCGCGCCGGGGTCCGCCGGAAAGATGATGGCGCCCCGGCGCGTGAGATCCATGGCGAGATCGCCCGGTACCTGACCGCCCAGCACGACGAGGCCGTCGAAGCGGTCCGCCGCCTCGCGCAGGCGGGTGCCGGCCGAACCGCTCAGGTCGACGTTCTGAAGTCGGAAGCCGTCGAGGCTGACGGAACCGTCGAGGGCCTCGTCGAGCTCGGCCGCCGAATGGATTTCGCGAAGCATGCGCCAACCTTGGCACAAACGTCGGAATGAACTCACGCGTAACCCGTTGGCGGCGGGCAGGATGTGTTCATGGCCGACAACGATGTGACCTACGCCGAGACGTACCAGCGCAGCATCGACGACCCCGAGGGCTTCTGGCTCGAGGCTGCCCGGGGCGTCGACTGGATCTCGCCGCCGAAGCAGGCGCTCGATTCGAGCAGCGCCCCGCTCTACCGCTGGTTCCCCGGGGCCCGGCTCAACACCTGTTACAACGCGCTCGACCGTCACGTCATCGCAGGCAATGCCGACGAGCTCGCGCTCATCCACGACAGCGCCGTGACCGGCGAGGTGCGCACCTTCACGTACGCGCAGCTCCTCGATGAGGTGGCCCGTGCGGCCGGTGTGCTCCAGGCCCTCGGCGTGGAGAAGGGCGACCCCGTCGTCATCTACATGCCGATGATCCCCGAGGCGGTCATCTCGATGCTCGCGTGCGCCCGCGTCGGCGCCGTGCACTCCGTGGTGTTCGGTGGCTTCGCGGCATCCGAGCTCGCTGCCCGCATCGACGACGCGCAGCCGAAGGTCGTCCTGTCGGCCAGCTGCGGCGTCGAGCGCACACGCATCGTCGAGTACAAGCCGATGCTGGACGCCGCCCTCGAGAAGGCGACGCACGAGGTGTCCCACTGCGTCATCGTCCAGCGCCCGCAGTACGAGGCCGAGATGGGCGAGCGCGACTTCGACTGGGAGAAGGTCATGGCGCCGGGCGCGGTGCAGCCCGCCGGGTGCGTCGCCGTCGAGGCCACCGATCCGCTCTACGTGCTCTACACCTCCGGAACCACCGGTCGCCCCAAGGGCATCGTGCGCGACAACGGCGGTCACGCCGTGGCGCTCACGTGGTCGATGGCGAACATCTACGGCATGCGCACCGGCGACGTCTGGTTCACGGCAAGCGACGTCGGCTGGGTCGTGGGGCACTCCTACATCGTCTACGCGCCGCTCTTCGCGGGCCTCGCCACAGTGCTCTACGAGGGCAAGCCGGTGGGCACGCCCGACGCCGGAGCTTTCTGGCGCGTCATCGAGCAACACAAGGTGGCGGGCCTGTTCACCGCCCCCACCGCCATTCGGGCCATCAAGAAGGAAGACCCGAACGCGGAGCTCCTTGCCGAACGAGACATCTCGACGCTTCGGACGCTGTTCCTCGCGGGCGAACGCCTCGACCCCGACACCTACACGTGGGCGCGCGAGAAGCTCGGCGTTCCCGTCGTCGACAACTGGTGGCAGACCGAGACCGGCTGGCCGATCGTGGCGAACCCCACGGGCATCGAGACCTTCGAGGCCAAGCCCGGTTCGGCGACGAAGCCCAGCCCGGGATACGACGTCCAGGTGCTCTCCCCGGACGGAGCGGTGCTCGAGCCGAACACCGAGGGCGCCGTCTGCATCAAGCTGCCGCTTCCCCCGGGCACGCTGCCGACGCTGTGGCAGGACGACGAGCGCTACGTCAGTTCCTACCTGTCCGCCTTCGACGGCTACTACCTCACCGGTGACGGCGGGTACATCGACGAGGACGGGTACGTGTGGATCATGGGCCGCACCGATGACGTGCTCAACGTCGCCGGTCACCGCCTCTCGACGGGTTCGCTCGAGGCGGCGCTCGCGGGGCACCCGGCCGTGGCCGAGTGCGCCGTCATCGGTGTGGCCGACCCGCTCAAGGGGCAGGTGCCGCGGGCCCTCGTCGTGCTCAAGTCGGGACGCGAGTTCAGCGACGCCGAGATCGAGACGCTCGTCGACGAACTGCGGACGCGGGTGCGTGACGAGGTGGGTGCACTCGCATCGCTGAGCGCGGTCGACGTCGTCCAGGCGCTGCCCAAGACCCGTTCGGGCAAGATCCTGCGCAAGACGATGCGCCAGATGGCCGACGGCGAGACGCCGCAGGTGCCGGGCACGATCGAGGACGCGGGCGTGCTGGACGCCCTGTCCGGAGTGCTCGGCCCCCGCGACGCCTGAGGCTCAGGCCAGCTTCGTCGCCGTGAGCGTGAAGTCGCGCGCCCGCAGGCGCTCGACGTAGGGCATGCCGAGCGCGACGGCGGGGGTGAGCACTCCGCCGTCCGCGCCGGTCGGCAGCTGCGGCAGGTCGCCTTCGGCCAGCGTGAGCGCGGCCTCGGCGAGCATGACGACGGTGGCGTTGTAGCCCGGGTCGCCCTGGGCGGCCACGATGCTGCGGTAGTGCGCGCCCGTCGTCGTCGTGGTGCGAAGGTCCATCCGGAAGAACCCGTTGATGCGCGACTTCTCGTCCGGGCCGGTGCCCGGCTTCGGCACGAAACGCTCGACGACGGGGCGTGCCTTCTGGCTCGCGAGCGCGGTGAAACCGCCCGCGAGAGCGCCTGCGATGGCGAACGCGCGCACGCGGCCCTTGAGGCCGGCACCCGCCTTCATCACCTCGCGGTAGCGGAACGTCTTGCCGTAACCGTGGCCGAACAGCGCGTTGCTGCGGCGCACGATGCGCGTGTTGTACGAGGCCATGAGGAACGGCGCCGTCCACGCCTTGATGTCGTCGGAGTAGGCGATCTTGAGCGAGTCCTTGTACTCGCCCTTCGGCTCGCTGCTGCGTTCGGGGGAGAGGGAGAACTTGTCGCCCGCGATCTTGCGGCGCTCCGGCTGCGAGGCGATGTCGTCGGCCTGCTGCATGGCGGAGGCAACGGTGCCACCGCTCATGCCACCCTTCATCGAGGCGTAGACCGTCGTGTCCTCAAGTTCTCCGTCGCCGGCTTCGCGGGCGGCCTCGGCGGCGAGGAAGACCGACAGGTCGGAGGGCACCGAGTCGTAGCCGCACGAGTTGACGATGCGCGCGCCCGAGGCGCGAGCCGCCTCGTCGTAGTGGTCGATGCAGTCGCGGGCGAAGAGCACCTCGCCCGTGAGGTCGACGTAGTGCGTGCCCGAGTTCGCGCAGGCACCGACGAGCGGCAGGCCGTGGCGGGCGTACGGACCGACCGTCGAGATGACGACGCGTGTGCTCTCGGCGAGAGCTCGCAGCGACGCCTCGTCGTTCGAATCGGCCGCGACGATGCCCCATCCCGCGGCGTTCGCGCCGAGATTCTGACGAACCGTCTCAACTTTAGAGCGGGTGCGCCCGGCGAGGGCGATTCGGGTGCCGGCGGGTGCGTGGGCGGCCAGGTCTGCGGCTACGAGCTCCCCGACGAATCCTGTTGCGCCGAAAAGAATTACGTCGAATTCACGATCTGTTGAGGTCATGTCGTCGAGCCTACCGGCTCGCCTGCGGCGAGGCCGATCACCTCGTGATTCGTCTCAACTGGGAATCCGCCCGAGATGTGTGCCAATCTGTCCGCATGATGGATGGTGACGCATGGCACTGAGCGCATTCGAGCTCTATTCGATCGGAATCGGGCCCTCCTCCTCACACACCGTCGGCCCGATGAGGGCAGCCGCACGCTTCCTCGACGTCCTGCGAAGCGAAGGCCACTTCGACGACGCGGCCCGAGTGCAGGTCGAACTCTGCGGCTCGCTCGGGCAGACGGGCCACGGCCACGGTTCCGACAAGGCCGTCGTCCTCGGACTCATGGGGGAGGACCCGGAGACGGTCGACACCGACACTGCGGACGACCGCTTCCGTGAGGTCAAGGAGTCGCACCTCATCATGTTGGGCGGCACGCGCGAGCTTCCGCTCGACGACGAAGACCTCGTGCTGCACCGTCGCAAGACGCTGCCCGGTCACCCCAACGGCATGATCGCCCGCGCCCTCGACGACGCCGGGAACACCCTCGTCGAGCGCGTCTACTACTCCGTCGGCGGCGGCTTCGTCGTCGACGAGGACGCCCTCGGCGCCGACCGCGTCGTCCAGGACACGACGCAGGTCGAGTTCCCCTTCTCCACCGGCAAGGAACTGCTCGCCGTGTGTGAGCGCACGGGTCTGTCGATCAGCGACGTCATGCTGCGCAACGAACTCGCGTGGCGCTCCGCCGACGAGGTGCGCACCGGCATGCTGCACCTGTGGTCCGTCATGGACCAGTGCATCGAGAACGGCTTCTCCACCGAGGGCACGCTGCCCGGCGGCCTCAAGGTCCCACGCCGCGCCCCCGCGATCCGTCGCGCCCTCAACGCCCAGGTCGGCCCCGGCGACCACGTCGACCCGCTCGACATCATGGACTGGGTCAACCTGTTCGCCATGGCCGTCAACGAGGAGAACGCCGCCGGCGGCCGCGTCGTCACCGCACCGACGAACGGCGCCGCGGGCGTCATCCCCGCGGTGCTGAAGTACTACACGACCTTCGTGCGTGGCGCTGACGACGACGGCATCGTGCGCTTCATGCTCACCGCCGCCGCCATCGGCATCCTCTTCAAGGAGAACGCCTCCATCTCCGGCGCCGAGGTCGGCTGCCAGGGCGAGGTCGGCTCCGCCTGCGCCATGGCCTCCGGAGCGCTCTGCGAAGTTCTCGGCGGAAACCCGGAACAGGTCGAGAACGCCGCCGAGATCGGCATCGAACACAACCTCGGCCTCACGTGCGACCCCGTCGGCGGCCTCGTGCAGATCCCCTGCATCGAGCGCAACGCCATCGCAGCGGTCAAAGCCATCAACGCCGCGCGCCTGTCCAAGCGCGGCGACGGCAAACACACCGTCAGCCTCGACCAGGCCATGAAGACGATGCGCGAAACCGGCCGCGACATGAGCATCAAGTACAAGGAGACGGCCCGCGGCGGGCTCGCGGTGAACGTCATCGAGTGCTGAGTCCTCCCTTGCGCCGTCTTCCGGCCAGGCCCTAGGGGGCCTGTCTCGGTGCGACGGCGCTTCGGGCGTCTTCGCGACTGAGTGAGCGACCTTCCGCCTCGCAAGCTCGGCGGTCGGTTCGCTCACTCAGTCGCTCGACGGGTCCGCTTCCAGCGTGGTGCTGTTTCCGAAGAGTGTTGCGGCTTCCGTTCTTTGGCTGGCTATTTGTCCGCGGTCACGTTGTCCGCGGTTACGGACGAAGCTTGGGCTGCCAGCTGCTCCAAGGCCGCGAGGTGGCCGTTCAGGGCTTGGCGGCCCGCCTTCGTCAGCGTCACCCACGTCGTCGGCCGCTTGCCCTTCGCACCCTCGCGGCGCAGCGAAACGTAGCCCGCCTCCGACAGCGTCTTCAGGTGCTTGCTCAACACGCTGTCCGCCACGTCCAGATCCTCGCGCAGACCCTGGAACCCCGCGCTGGCGACCGGCGCCAACATGACGCAGATGCGCAACCGGATCGGCGCGTGAATCACCTCGTCGAACGCCGGCGTCACAGCGCTCAACGCGACGCCGCCTGCACGCCGCCCGAACGGATGCCGTCACGCAGAGCCTCGTCGACTCGTCGTCCCATGACGACCGTGGCAACGAACGCGACCGCCGCTGCGACGACGTTCACGCCGTAACTCCAGTCGAACGCGCCGCGCAGAACGGCTACAGCCATGCACGCGACGAGGACGACGACGTAGCCGATCCACCAGTGTCGCGCCGAGCCGCGTGCCTGGGCGGGACCGACCCACACGTTCGTTCGATCGCGGTAGGCCCGCACCAGAGCGCCCATGGTCGCTGCGGCGAGAAGGCACACCACGAGCATGACCGCCACGCCGGTGGGCGACGTGCCGAGACCCACGGCGAGGCACACGGCGGCAACGGCAAGGCCCAGCGTGGGGTGGTACCAGCGCGGCGTGACGAGACGATCGGCCGTGCGCTCACGCGTCAGCTGCACGTCCCGAAGGGCTTCCTGAGCTTCCATGTGATTTTCCATGGTGGAAAGTTTACCCCTGACTTTCCGATATGGAAAGTGTGTGCCTCGAAATCGGTGGTGCGCGGACGGCAGGCGTCGGCATCGTCGGTGGGGGATTGTCGGAGCCGTCCGTCACAATGGACGACGTGACAACGCAGCGCACCGTCTCCCTCCTCGGTTCCACCGGCTCGATCGGCACTCAGGCGTGCCAGATCGTCCGGGCCAACCCCGAGCGCTTCCGCATCGTCGCGCTCAGCGCGGGCGGACGCGACCTCGAGCTCGTCGCACAGCAGGCCGTCGAGTTCGACGTCGAACTCGTCGGCATCGCAGCGGGTGACCGGGCGAAGCTCGAGAGCCTCATCGCCGATGCCGCCCAGGCGACGGGCAAGCGCGCGGTCAGCCGTGTCGTCGTCGGTGACGACGCCTCCGTCCACGCGGCCGGTGTCGGAGCCGACGTCGTCCTCAACGGCATCACCGGTTCCATCGGCCTGCGCCCCACCGTCGCCGCCCTCGAAGCGGGCAGCACGTTGGCGCTCGCGAACAAGGAGTCGCTCATCGTTGGCGGCCCGATCGTCAAGAAGCTCGGGAAGCCCGGACAGATCGTTCCGGTCGACTCCGAGCACTCGGCCATCGCACAGTCGCTCACCTCCGGCGCCGCGCACGAGGTGCGCAAGCTCGTCGTCACCGCCAGCGGCGGCCCCTTCCGCGGCCTGTCGCGCGAGCAACTCGGCGACGTCACGCCCGAGCAGGCGCTCAAGCACCCCAACTTCGCCATGGGCAGGGTCATCACGACCAACTCGGCCACCCTCGTCAACAAGGGCCTCGAGGTCATCGAGGCGCACCTGCTCTTCGACATCCCCATCGAGCGGGTCGAGACGGTCGTGCACGCCCAGCAGTACATCCACTCGATGGTCGAGTTCCACGACGGCGCGGTTGTCGCTCAACTCGGTCTGCCGACGATGCTCGTGCCCATCGCCATGGGGCTCGACTGGCCGCACCGCATCCCTGACGTCGAAACGCCGATCGACTGGACCAAGGCCATGAACTGGACCTTCGAACCCCTCGACGACGAGGCGTTCCCCGCCGTGCGCCTCGCTCGTGAGGTCGGCGCCGCCGGGGCCACCTATCCGGCGGTCTACAACGCCGCGAACGAGGAGTGCGTCGAGGCCTTCCACGATCGGCGCATCGGGTTCCTCGACATCGTCGACACCGTGGAGAAGGTCGTCGGGCAACACACAGCAACGAGTGGTGAACTCGACGTCGACGGCGTCCTCGCCGCCGAGACGTGGGCACGAGCCGCAGCCCACGATGCAATCGACAAGGTGGCCCGCTGATGTTGTTCCTCGCCGGTGTGCTCTTCATGGTTGTGGGCGTCGCGCTCTCGATCGCCCTGCACGAATGCGGGCACATGCTGCCCGCGAAGAAGTTCGGCGTGCGCGTGCCGCAGTACATGATCGGCTTCGGCCCGACCATCTGGTCGCGCCACGGAAAGGAGACCGAGTACGGCATCAAGGGCATTCCGCTCGGTGGCTACGTGCGCATGATCGGCATGTATCCACCGAAGGCGGGCGATCCCGAAGGCACCGTGCGGGCTTCGTCGACCGGCCGCTTCACCCAACTCGCCGACGAGGTGCGTGAGCAGTCGTACGAGGAGATGCGCCCCGGCGACGAGAACCGGGTGTTCTACAAGCTCAAGACATGGCAGAAGGTCACGGTCATGTTCGGCGGGCCGTTCATGAACCTCGTCATCGCCGCCGTCGTGCTCGTCGTCATGGTCTCCGGCGTCGGCATGCCCAAGCTTGCCGGAACCAAGGTCACCTCGCTCACCACGTGTCTGACGAAGGTCGCCGACGGCGCGGAGTGCCCCGCCGGTCAGGAAGCACCGGCCGCCTCGAGCGGCATCAAGCTCGGTGACGAGATCGTCTCCGTCGCCGGTCAGAAGGTCTCGAGCAATCGCGACGCCACGCGCGTCATTCGGGAAAATGGCGACAAGCCCATTCCGTTCGTCGTGGAGCGTGACGGCAAGAACGTCACGCTCACCGTCACCCCGAAGACGACGAAGGTCGTCAAGCTCGACGCAAAGGGCGACCCCGTCACCGACGCCACCGGCAAGGACGTCATGGTCGACGCCGGATTCGTCGGGCTGTCGATCGGGCAGGTCACCCTTCAGCGCGACAACCCGGCGGCCGCAGTGCCGATGCTCGGCGAGAGCCTCAAGCAGACCGCCGGCGTCGTGCTCAACATTCCCTCCAAGATGCAGGGCGTCGCCAAGGCGGCGTTCGGTGACGAGGCGCGCGACCCGAACGGCCCGATCTCCGTCGTCGGTGTCACGCGCATCGCCGGTGATGTGGCGGAGTCGAAGCAGGTGGAGCTCGGGCAAAAGGTGCTCTTGCTGCTCAATCTCCTGGCCTCGCTCAACCTGGCGCTCTTCGTCTTCAACCTCATCCCGCTCATGCCCCTCGACGGTGGCCACATCGCGGGTGCCCTGTGGGAGGCGATCAAGCGCCCCATCGCCCGTGCTCGTGGGATCACCGGGCCGGTCTACGCCGACGTGACCAAGGCTCTGCCCATCGCGTACGCCGTCTCGATCCTGCTCATCGGTATGTCGGTGCTGCTCATCTACGCCGACGTCGTCAAGCCGATCACGTTCAACTGATCGGGACGTACCGCTCAGAAGTTGGCGTGCATCCGCCAGACGAGCACCTCGGTGACGTCGTCGCTCGTCGAACGCGCCGTGAGGGCGCCGGTCCACGAGCCGCGCACGGCATCCCCCTCACCGGCCTCGATCGAGGTGTCGACGTCGTCGGCCCTCACCTCGAGCGCGCCTCGCGTGACGTAGAGGTGCGTGTGCGGTGCCGCCGTGAACGACACCTCGCGACCGGGTAGAACCCTGGCGATGTCGAGTGCCACCCAGTGGTTGGCGATGGCGAGCCCCGGCTCCTCGCCCTCACGCCCGGACAGCGCGGTCACGACGCGGCCTTCCTGTGCGGCCTCGTCCAGCGCGTCGCTCAGGTGGCGCTGCATGTAGGCAGGTCGAAGGCGCGGGGTGTCCGGTGGCACCCACATCTGAACGACGCGCGCGGGGTCTGAGTCACTCGGGTTGAGTTCGGAGTGCAGGATGCCGGTGCCCGCGCTCATGCGCTGCATCGTGCCTGCGGTGAGGTGCGCGGTGTGACCGGCGGTGTCGGTGTGGCGTACCTCGCCCTCGACGACCCACGTGACGATCTCCATCTCGCTGTGGCGGTGCGGGTCGACGCCACCGCCCGGATCGATGATGTCGTCGTTGTGCACGAGGAGTGCGCCGTGCGCGTACCTGGCGAGGTCGAAGTTGCCCGCGAACGGGAAGGAGAAGCGCCCGAGCATCCCGTCGACGCGCTGCTCCGAGCGCTCACTCGCCGGGTACAGACGCATCAGCGGCTGAGGGGTCGTCACGTTCGGGCCAACGTCCGCCGGGCAGAGGCGATTCCCAGCCGGCGGGGAGCGGGCATCCTGTCGGCAGGCTTAGGATTGGGGCATGCCGGTTTCTCTTGGGATGCCCTCGGCCCCCGCACCTGTCCTCGCGCCCCGCCGCAAGACCCGCAAGATCAAGGTCGGCAAGGTCGACGTCGGTGGTGACGCACCCATCTCCGTGCAGTCGATGACGACGACGCCGACGACGGACATCAACGCCACGCTCCAGCAGATCGCCGAGCTCACGGCGTCTGGTTGCGACATCGTGCGCGTGGCCTGCCCGAGCCAGGACGACGCGGAGGCGCTGCCCGCTATCGCGCGCAAGGCGCAGATCCCCGTCATCGCCGACATTCACTTCCAGCCCAAGTACGTCTACGCCGCCATCGAGGCGGGCTGTGCAGGCGTGCGCGTCAACCCGGGCAACATCCGCAAGTTCGACGACCAGGTCAAGCAGATCGCCAAGGAGGCGAAGGACGCGGGTGTCTCCATCCGCATCGGCGTCAACGCCGGCTCGCTCGACAAGCGTCTGCTCGAGAAGTACGGCAAGCCGACCGCCGAGGCGCTCGTCGAGTCGGCCGTCTGGGAGGCGAGCCTCTTCGAGGAGCACGACTTCCACGACTTCAAGATCTCGGTCAAGCACAACGACCCCGTCGTCATGGTGCGCGCCTACGAGATGCTCGCTGAGCGCGGCGACTGGCCGCTCCACCTCGGCGTCACCGAGGCCGGCCCCGCCTTCCAGGGCACGATCAAGTCCGCCACCGCATTCGGCGCCCTGCTCTCGCGCGGCATCGGTGACACGATCCGCGTCAGCCTGTCGGCCCCGCCGGTCGAAGAGGTCAAGGTCGGCAACCAGATCCTGCAGTCGCTCAACCTCAAGCCGCGCAAGCTCGAGATCGTGAGCTGCCCCAGCTGTGGCCGTGCGCAGGTCGACGTCTACACGCTCGCGGAGCAGGTGACTAAGGGCCTCGAAGGCATGGAGGTGCCGCTGCGCGTCGCCGTCATGGGCTGCGTCGTCAACGGTCCGGGCGAGGCCCGTGAGGCCGACCTCGGCGTCGCCTCCGGTAACGGCAAGGGCCAGATCTTCGTCAAGGGTGAGGTCATCAAGACGGTGCCCGAGTCGCAGATCGTCGAAACCCTCATCGAAGAGGCCATGCGCATCGCCGAGGAGATGGGCGAGGACGCCGAGGGCGGCGCGCCCTCGGTCTCCGTCAGCTGACGCCCCTCATGCTGCGCACCTCCGGCGTTCGGACGCTCAGTGCGGCCGACGTCGACGACGCCCGTGCGCTGTGCGACCTCGACCGCGTCCACAACGTCTTCGTCGCCGCACGTCTCGACGAAGGCCTGCTCGGCGCCGGGGGAGTGGCCTTCGGTCTCGGCGGCTCGCCGTTGCGCTCGATGGTGTGGGCTTCGGCCAACGTCGTGCCGGTGAACCTCGCGTCCGAGGACGTCGCCCGGTACGCGAGTCGCCTTCGGCGCGGCAAGCGGCGCTTTGCCTCGCTCTTCGGTCCGGCCGACCAGACGCTTGCCCTGTGGAACCACCTGCGTGGCTCCTTCGGTGAGCCCATGTCCTACCGACCCGAGCAACCTCTCATGTTGGCGTCGCGCTCGGCGCGAGAGAAGACCGGGGTCACTCCCGACCGGCGCGTCCGCCCGGCACGGCGTGACGACCTCGACGCTCTCGTTCCCGCTGCCGCTGCGATGTTCACCGAGGAGATCGGGTATCGCCCGTACGTCGGCAGCGACGCGGTGTACCGCGCCGGCATCGCGCGTCTCGTCGAGCAGGGGCGCACCTACGTCGTCACCGAAGGTGACGAGATCGTGTTCAAGGCCGATGTCGGCTCGCTCGCGTCGGGCGTGGCGCAGATCCAGGGCGTCTGGGTGGCGCCGAGCCATCGAGGGCGCGGTCTCGCCGCACCGTGCATGGCCGCCGTCGCCGACCTCGTCGAGCAGGCTCATGCGGATACCGTGAGTCTCTACGTCAACGACTACAACCTCCCGGCGCTGCGTGCCTACCTCACGGCGGGCTTCGAGCGCGTGGGCACTTTCGCCACCGTCATCCTCTAGGAGATCGTCATGGAATTGCGAGCGAACATCACTCACCTCACGCCGGTGGCGCGGGGCCTTGTCGGCGCGTACGTCGTCTCCGGCGTCATCCACCTCGTCAAGCCTCAGGTGTTCGAGGGCATCGTGCCGAAGCAACTGCCGCGACGTCGTGAGCTCGTCTATGTCAGTGGTGTCGCCGAACTGGCCTGTGCAGCAGGGATGCTCACGCCGCGCACCCGTGAGGTTGCAGGCGCCGCGTCGGCTGCTCTGCTCGTGGCGGTGTTCCCCGCCAACGTCGAGATGGTGCGTCAGGCGCACTCGCGCATCACGCGCCGTGGCAGCACGCCGCAGCGTCAGGTGCAGCGCGCCCTGAGCGTGGCACGTCTTCCGCTGCAGTGGCCGCTCATCCGCTCGAGCGTCGCGATTGCTCGGGGCGGCCGCGGCTAGAGAGAGCCGCTCCTAGGGCTGCGACGTTCAGCCCCGCGGGTGACGCAGCAGCGTTGCCTCCACGCCGTCGGGCGCTTCACCACGGACGGCGCGGGCAGGCGGTCGATCGCCGCGGATCGAGGCCACCATGTCCAGCACCCTTCGCGTCGCACGCACGTCGTGAGCACGAAAGACAGTCACACCGAGCCACGCCGCGACGGCGGTGGCCCCGAGCGACCCCTCGAGCCGCTCGTCGGCCGGGAGGTCGAGGCTCTCCCCGACGAAGTCTTTGCGTGAGATGGCCTGCATGACCGGCAGGCCGAGCGCGACGACGTCGGCGCTGTGGCATAGCACCGTGAGGGAGTGGCGGGTCGTCTTGCCGAAGTCGAGCGTCGGGTCGAGCAGGATGCGTTCGTCCGGCACACCCGCAGCGCGCACTCGGTCCGCCTCCACGGCGAGGCCTCGCACGACGTCATTCACGACGTCGAGCTCGTCGTCGCCGTAGGTGATGGCGACGGGGTCGGTGCGCGGGGGCAGCCCGCCCGTATGACTGCACACGATGCCTGCCCCGATTCGGGCCGCGACGGTGGCGAGCTCACCGTCGTGCCCGGCCCACGTGTCGTTGACGAGGTCGATCTGCGCGTCGGCGCAGGCGAGGACGACCTCGGAGCGCCACGTGTCGAGCGACAGCACCACGTCGGGATGACGCCGCCGGGCCTCGAGGAGGAAGGGCAGAACCCGGTCCGTTTCCTCCTCCGCACTCACCCACGCACCCTCGCCGCCTGCCCGTACTCCGCCGACGTCGATGATGTCCGCGCCCTCGGAGACCGCAGTCTCGAGCGCCGTCAGGGCGTCGTCGAGATCAGAGTGTCGGTTGCCGGCGTAGAAGGAGTCGGGGGTGCGGTTGACGATCGCCATGACGGCCGGGTGTCGCGCGTCGAAGCGTCGACCCCGCAGGACGAGGGGAGCCGGGGACGCGAGTCGGTCGTGCGGATTGTTGGGCACGCGGCGACTCTACTGGGGCGATGCGGGCGAGCGTGCTGTTCAGACCGAAGGGCGCGCACCGCCAGTAGGCGGTGCGCGCCCTCCTCGCGCGTCGGGGACGGCGTCAGTTGAAGGCGTTGAAGACGCCGCCGAGGCCGCCGGACTGGTTGCCGCTCGGGGCGATGCTGGACGCCCACGCGGCGAATGCCGACGGGTTACGCGACTGCAGGTAGACGCGGCCGGGGCCGACGAAGTCGAACACCAGACCCTCACCGGACTTCATCGACTGGATCGACTTGCCCTCGACGGCGCGGCGGGTGCGGAACTGCATGTTGAGGTCGTACGCCACGACGTGCCCGGTGTCGATGACGACCTGCTCGCCGGGCTGCAGGTCAACGATGTCGATGGCGCCGTAGACGGACAGCAGGACGAGACCCTCGCCGCTGGCCTGCAGACCGAAGCCGCCCTCACCACCGAAAAGGTTGCCCATGCCGCCGAACTTCGAGGAGATATCCGTGCCGTAGCTGTTCGCCATCCAGTTACCGCGAGCCACGAAGAACGGGCGGTCGGGGCGCATCTCGATCGGCAGGATGTCGCCGGGCAAAACGCCGGCAACGTCGACCCAACCCCCGTTCTGGGGCGCCGTGTAGGTGGTGGTGAAGAATGACTCACCGGCGAGCACGGAGCGCTTCAGGCCCTGCATGACGCCGCCCGCTGCCTTGCTCGAGATCTGCACGCCGGGGGAGTGCGCCATCATCGCGCCGGACTCGACCTGGACGGGCTCTCCGGGCGCGAGGAACATGCGGGCCACGGCGAACGAGGGGTTGTGGCGAAGGTTGATCTGCATACCGCCATCATGGCAGCGGAGGCGGTGAGTTTCGGGGGTTCTGGCCGACTATCATTGGCCGGTATGACGATTGCCCCGTAGGTGGGCTCGTCACCCGAGATCGAGGAGAGCCAACGTGGCACAGCGCATGTCCAACCTGTTCCTGCGAACGCTTCGCGAGAACCCTTCGGACGCCGAGCTGCCGGGTCACCAGTTGCTCGTGCGCGCGGGCTATGTGCGTCGCGCCGCCCCCGGCATCTACACCTGGCTGCCGCTGGGCCTCAAGGTGCTGCGCAAGGTGGAGGCCATCGTCCGCGAGGAGATGGAGGCCATCGGTGGTCAGGAACTGAGCTTCCCCGCCCTCCTGCCGCGTGAGCCCTACGAGACCACGGGTCGTTGGGAGGAGTACGGCCCGAACCTGTTCCGCCTCGCCGATCGCAAGGGCGTCGACATGCTGCTCGGCCCCACGCACGAGGAGATGTTCACGGTCACGGTCAAGGACATGTTCTCGAGCTACAAGGAACTGCCCACGATCCTGTTCCAGATCCAGACGAAGTACCGCGACGAGGCGCGTCCCCGCGCCGGTCTGCTGCGCGGACGCGAGTTCATCATGAAGGACTCCTACTCGTTCGACCACACGCCCGAGGGCCTCGAGGAGAACTACCTCAAGCACCGCGGTGCGTACGTCAAGATCTTCGACCGCCTCGGCTTCGAGTACGTCGCCGTCCACGCCGACTCCGGCGCCATGGGCGGCAGCGCCTCGGAGGAGTTCCTCGCCGTCAGCCCGCACGGTGAGGACACCTTCGTGCGCAGCCCCGGGGGATTCGCCGCCAACGTCGAGGCCGTCGTCGTGCCGCAGGCCGAGCCCATCGAGGTGACCGCCGGCGCCGCGCATGTCGAGGACACACCTGACACCCCGACGATCGACACGCTCGTCGCGGCCCTCAACGCGAACCATCCGCGCACGGACGGCCGTGAGTGGGCCGCCGCCGACACGCTCAAGAACGTCCTCGTCATGCTCGTCCACCCCGACGGCACGCGTGAACCCCTGGCCATCGGTGTGCCCGGTGACCGCGAGGTCGACGCCAAGCGTCTCGAGGCGCAGGTGTCGCCGGCCGACGTCGAGGCCTTCGATGAGAAGGACTTCGCCACCTTCCCGATGCTGGCCAAGGGCTACATCGGCCCGGGCGTCCTGGGGGAGTCGAACAGCAGCGGCATCCGCTACCTGCTCGACCCGAGCATCGCCGAGGGCTCGGCGTGGGTGACCGGCGCGGACGAAGCCGGCAAGCACGTCATCGACCTCGTGCACGGCCGTGACTTCACCGCTGACGGCACGATCCAGGCCGCGCAGATCAAGGAAGGCGACCCGGCGCCCGACGGTTCCGGGCCGCTCACGCTCGCACGCGGTATCGAGATGGGGCACATCTTCCAGCTCGGCACGAAGTACGCCGAGGCCCTCGGTCTCAAGGTGCTCGACGAGAACGGCAAGCTCGTCACGGTGACGATGGGCTCCTACGGCATCGGCGTCTCGCGCGCGGTGGCCGCCATCGCCGAGAGCAACCTCGACGAGCTCGGCCTCATCTGGCCGCGCCACATCGCACCGTTCGACGTGCACGTCGTCGCCACGGGCAAGGACGCCTCCGTCTACGAGCAGGCCGAGAAGGTCGTAGCCGACCTCGAGGCACAGGGTCTCGACGTGCTCTACGACGACCGCCCGAAGGTGAGCCCCGGCGTGAAGTTCAAGGACGCCGAGCTCATCGGCGTGCCGACGATCGTCGTGCTCGGCCGCGGCCTGGCCGACGGCGTCGTCGAGGTGAAGGACCGCCGCAGCGGCGACAAGCGTGACGTCCCCCTTGCAGAGCTGACGCAGGCCGTCGTCACGGACGTGCGCGGCTGATCCGCGCTCTCCTTCTCGCCCACGAGGGCCCCGGCGCCGATGTCGGGGCCCTCGTGCGTGTGTAGACCCGGCCGCGTCGCGCGTGAGACCGAGTTGCCGCAGCCGAGTGGCTGCACGACGATGTCGTGGTGAACGACCCGGAGCTGATGACCCTCGTCCTGCTCGGCCTGGCTGCTGCCTGCGCCGGCTGGATCGACGCCGTCGTCGGCGGTGGCGGGCTCGTGCAGTTGCCCGCTCTCATGGTCGCGTTTCCGCACGCTGCCCCGGCACAGTTGCTCGCGACGAACAAGCTGGGCTCGATCTGCGGCACGTCGGTGAGTTCCGCGACGTATCTGCGCCGAGTCAAACCTGACCTGCGCACAGCCCTACCGCTGGCGGGCTTCGCGTTTGTCGGTTCGGTGGCAGGCGCCGCCGTCGCGAGCCATATCCCGCGCTCGGCCTTCAACCCGATCATCCTCGTCGTGCTCGTCTGCGTGGGTGCCTACACCCTCCTCAAGCCGTCCATGGGACAGCTCGAGAACCTGCGTCACGCCGGAACGCGCCGTCACTACGGCACGGCTGCGGCCATCGGGCTCGGCGTCGGTTTCTACGACGGCGCTCTCGGCCCCGGCACGGGCAGCTTCTTCGTCTTCGCCCTCGTGAGCCTGCTCGGATACCGCTTCCTCGAGGCGTCGGCCAAGGCGAAGCTCGCGAACTTCGCCACCAACCTGGCATCCCTCGTCGTTTTCATCCCCGCCGGAGCGGTGATGTGGAAGGTCGGGCTCGTGCTCGGGCTGGCCAACCTCGCCGGCGGCTACATCGGCGCGCGCACGGCCGTGTCGAAGGGTGCCGGGTTCGTCCGCGTCGTCTTCGTGCTCGTCGTGGGCGCGTTCGTGGTCAAGATCGGCTACGACACAGCGCACCAGTTCGGGCTCGTCTGACGGCTCAGCTCGCCGGTTTCGCGTCGCAGCCCATGAGACCCATCGTCCTGACTGTCTTGCGGTAGGAGTCGGCGTTCGAGGTCGGGCTCGCCAGTTCCACGTGTCGCGTCGTCTGGTTCTGGTAGGTCGGCTGGAACGTCATCGACTGTTTCCACTTGCCGGCTGCGTCCGCTCGAAGGTCACGGCGGCGAACGCTCCGTCGGCCGTTCCTGGCTTGATCGCCGCGATCTGCCCGCTGAAGAAGTTGCCGAGCGAGTAGGTCACATAGCGACCGTTCACCTTGTCGCAGGGTTGCACGACGTGCGGGTGGTTGCCGATGATCCAGTCGACCTGGCCGGAGCGCATCAGCTCCGCCGTCACCTGCTTCTGCTGAGCGTTAACCCCTTCGTACTCATAACCCCAGTGCATGGAGACGAGCACGAGGTCCGCGCCCTGGGCGCGCGCTGCGGCGGCATCCTTGACGACGCCCTTGGACGTGCGTGTGAACCACATGGCGTCCTTCAACCACGGCGCTTCCTTCGGCACGCTCCACTGGTCGCCGACAGCGTTGATGAGGCTGTAGCTGTACGACAGCTGCGCGACCTTCAGACCGTTGGCCTCGTAGAACACGGGCTGGCCCTTCTCGCCTGCCTTCGTCCCGGGGCCGGAGGCTTTGAGGTCGTTGGCCGCGAGGACTTCGCGCGTCTCCTCCATGCCCTGCTGGCCCCGGTCCCACGTGTGGTTGTTGGCCGTGCTGCACCCGTCGAAGCCCATCGATCGCGTCGCTGTAGCGAACTCGCGTGGCGCGTTGAAGCTGTACTCGACCGAAAGATCCGTGTTCGTGCGCGACAGCGGATTCTCCATCTGACAGATGGAGATCGTCGGGGCCTCGACCGTCGGTTTGAGGGCTGCGAAGAAGGGGGCGAAGGCGTAGCCCCGCCCGCCCGCGGCCGCTCGCGCCTGCGCGACGGTGCTCGCATGGGCGATGAGGTCACCGGAGGCACCGATGGTGATCGTGGCGGGTTTGCCGGTGACCGGTTTCGGCGCGGGGATCGAGGAAGTGCCCGAATTGGAGGGAGCCTGCGAGTTCGGTGTGGTGCTCGACTCGGAGGAGGAGTGACTGCTCGCCGAGGTGGCCGACGGCGACGATGCCGACGAGCCCGAGGCGCATCCCGCGGCGAGAACGAGCGCGGCCGTGAGGACGGCGGCGGTGGCGTGGGCGCGGGGCTGCATGGGACGCATCGTAGGTCGTGGCGAACGACCCATCAGGCGGAGAGTCCGGGAAGTGGACGTAGCGGTTCGCCCAGCTGCTCGGCCACCGCAGCCGCCCCGGACCAGACCGAGAGCAACCCCGCAGCTTCGTGTGCGCTCTTCGTGGAGGACGAGACCTTGGCAGCGCCCGACACGACTCCCAACGCGGCCTTCCGGGCCACGTCGTGAGCCTGCGCGTGGGTGGAGTACGTACGCCAGGGCGCGCGTTTGCCGGCGGCCTGCGCGGGCATGCCGGCTTGGGTGAGTGAGCGCGCAGCATAGGCCCACTCGAGCTGCGCGGTGATCTCCTCGCGCGCGGAGAGCTTGGTGCGAGCCGCCGACCACTCGAGGGCGTCGATGACTGCTTCGACGGACGCGAGGAGAATGCCGTCGGTTCGGGGCATGGCGATGGTCGAGGGCCACCGGACGGTGATGTCGGCGGGTCGTAACGACGCGAGACTCGCGGCAGCGATCGCCAGGGCGACCGGCCGTGAGTTCCTGCTGACGCGCTGCAGGACGACTGCTGCCTGTGCTCCGGCCCAGACGCTCTCGGCCTTCGTCCACGACGTCGTTTCGCCGGTGGGCGAGGCCGAGGGGGATGCCGACGGCGGGACCTGCTCGGGCGTGGATCTCGGCGTGCTCGCGGGGGTCGACGAACTCGAGCTCGTCGGCGGAGCACTCGGTGTGCCGGTTGCGGTCACCGACGGAAGCGTCGTGGCACCCAGGCCCTTCAGCGTCGCGTCGAGACGGTCGAGTTGGGCGTTATGCAACTTCTGCGCAGTTCCGGCCTGGGCATGGTGTACGGTCTCGCGCTCCGCGGCCGTCATCGCTTCGACGAGCCAGGCGCGAACCTGCTCGAGCGGTTTCGTGTCAGGCGCGGGCTCCGCCTTGGGGCCGGGAACGGGGGCGTCACTCTCGAGCCGGAGCCCGCACCCGGCGAGCGGTGCGACGAGCGCGGCTGCGACGAAGGTGCGACGGGCGAGCGCGTGAGGGGGACGAGCAGACGGCATGCGCTCATCGTCCCACGGACGACGGGGGAGCGTTCACAGTGTGGACCGCTCGGTAGTCATTAGTTGCAGTTGGGTGATGCAAAAGTAAAGGTTATGAGGCCGATGCGAGGAGTAGTGATGACGGCGACGACCCAGGCCCGCCCGAAGGGCCGTGCACGCAAGCCCGAAGGCCAGTGGGCCCTCGGGGAACGTGACCCCCTCAACCCGAACGAGGTCTTCAAGCAGGCCGACGCTCCGCTCAACGTTCGCCGCCGCATCCTCGAGGAATACGCGGCCGGTGGGTTCGACACGATCGAGGGCACCGACCTGCGTGGCCGCTTCCGCTGGATGGGTCTGTACACGCAGCGTCGCCCGGGTATCGACGGCGGCAAGACGGCAACGCTGCCGCCCGAGGAACTCGACGACGAGTTCTTCATGATGCGCGTGCGCATCGACGGCGGTCAGCTCACCACCGAACAGCTGCGCGTCCTCGCCGGTATCTCCACCGATTTCGCCCGCGACAGCGCCGACATCACGGACCGGCACAACATCCAGTACCACTGGATCGACGTCAAGGACGTGCCGCAGATCTGGGAGCGCCTCGAAGCCGTCGGCCTCGACACGATGGAAGCGTGCGGAGACTGCACCCGCACGGCCCTCGGTTCGCCCGTGGCCGGCGTGCACCCCGACGAGGTGCTCGATGCCACCCCAGCGCTCGAGTACATCAAGAAGCACTACGTCGGCGACCCCGAGCTGGCCAACCTTCCGCGCAAGTTCAAGACGGCGATCGCATGGCTGCCCGACATGGCGCCCGAGATCAACGACATCAGCTTCGTCGGCTCGATCCATCCCGAGCACGGACCGGGCTTCGACCTGCAGATCGGCGGTGGCCTGTCGACCAAGCCGTTCTTTGCCCTGCGCCTCGGTGCCTGGGTGCCCCTCGACGAGGTGCCCGAGGTGTGGCTCGCCGTCGTCAAGCTCTTTCGTGACTACGGCTTCCGACGCCTGCGCAACCGCGCGCGCCTCAAGTACCTCGTCGAGGAATGGGGCGCCGAGCGCACCCGGCAGGTGCTCGAGGAGGAGTTCCTCGGTCGAAAGCTCGTCGACGGGCCGCCAGCGCCCACGCCGAAGCACACGATCGATCACATCGGTGTGCACCGCCAGAAGGACGGCGACAACTTCGTCGGCTTCGCCTCCGTCGCCGGTCGCACGAGCGGTACGGCGCTCGCGGCCGTCGCAGACGCCGTGGAAGCTGCGGGATCGGCCAGGGTGCGACTCACGCCCTATCAGAAGCTCGTCGTGCTCGACGTGGCCGACGAGAACGTCGAGGCACTCGTCGACACGATGCGACCGCTGGGCTTCGAGGCCCGCCCGTCACACTGGCGTCGCGCCACGATGGCGTGCACCGGCATCGAGTTCTGCAAGCTCGCCATCGTCGAGACGAAGAAGCGCGCGGCCGACCTCGTCGAGGAACTGGAGACGCGTCTGGCACACCTCAACGAGGTCTTGGAACACCCCATCGCGATCCACCTCAACGGTTGCCCCAACTCGTGCGCCCGCATCCAGGTGGCCGACATCGGCCTCAAGGGACAGATCGTCACGGACGAGAACGGCGAACAGGTGCCCGGCTACCAGGTGCACCTCGGAGGCGGTCTCGGGGAGGACCTCGTCGTCGGGCGCAAGCTGCGCGCGCACAAGGTGGTCGCCACCGAGCTGGGCGACTACGTCGAACGCGTCGTCACCCGGTTCGTCGAACAGCGTGAGGTGAGCGAGACCTTCGGCGACTGGGCTCGTCGCGCGGACGAGGAGGCTCTGCGATGAGCGCCGTCCGTGACGCAGAGACCCTGCGATCCGTGGCGGAGGCTGCTCGCCGCGATCTCGACGGAGCTCCGACGATCCGCGTGCTCGACTGGGCGCGCGAGGAGTTCGGTGACAAGTTTGCCGTCGCGAGTTCGATGCAGGACGCCGTTCTGCCGCACCTGGCGTCACGTGTCATGCCGGGTGTGGACGTGCTCTTCCTCGACACGGGCTACCACTTCGCCGAGACCATCGCGACGCGTGACCGGGTCGCGCAGGAGTACGACATCACCCTGCGCAACCTCACGCCGACCCAGAGCGTGGCCGAACAGGACGCGAGCCACGGCAAGGACCTGTTCTCCCGTGACCCGGACCTGTGCTGCACTCTGCGCAAGACGCACCCGCTCGACGATGCACTCGACGGGTACGAGGCGTGGGCGACGGGGGTGCGGCGCAGCGAGGCCGTGACACGCCGGGACACCCCGGTGGTCAGCTTCGACGAGCGCCGCGAACGGATCAAGGTGGCTCCCATCGTCGCGTGGAGCGACACCGACGTCGAGGAGTACATCGAGGCGTACGGCGTCATCAGTAACCCCCTGCTCACCCAGGGCTACCCCTCGATCGGGTGCGCCACGTGCACCCGCCGGGTCGCACCCGGAGAGGATGCTCGCGCCGGCCGCTGGGCGGGCCAGGACAAGACCGAATGCGGGATCAACCTGTGAGCGGCGCAACGGTGTGGCTGACCGGGCTCTCCGGTGCCGGCAAGTCGACGATCGCCCACGAGCTCGTGGAGGCCCTGCGCGCCCGGGGCGAGCGGGTCGAACTCCTCGACGGCGACGAACTGCGCGAATCCCTGAGCAAGGGACTCGGCTTCTCGCGCGAGGACCGCACCACGCACGTCACGCGGGTCGGCTTCCTCGCCGACATGCTGGCACGCAACGGAGTCTGGGCCGTCGTGCCTGTCATCGCCCCGTATGCGGACGCCCGCGAGCAGAACCGAGCACGCCACGAGGCGAGCGGTGCCCGTTATGTCGAAGTCCACGTCGCAACCTCGCTCGAGGAGTGCGCACGACGCGATGTCAAGGGCCTCTACGCCAAGGCCCGCGCTGGCGAAATCCCTGCGATGACCGGGGTCGACGACCCCTACGAGATTCCCGAGGACCCTGATCTTTGCCTCGAGACCGAGGGCCGCAGCGTGCGTGATTCAGCGGCTGAAGTGCTCGCCCTCCTTCTGTCCGGCGAGTCGGAAAGGACCCTGTCATGACCGTGCTCGAGCACACCCCGACGAACCCCGCCGAAGCCTCGACGCTCCGCGCTCTCGAGGCGGAGGCCATCGAGATCATCCGTGAAGTCGTCGCCGAGTTCGACCGTCCTGCACTGCTGTTCAGCGGTGGCAAGGACTCGGCCGTGTTGCTCCACGTGGCGCTCAAGGCGCTCGCGCCGGCGCCGCTGCCCATCACGCTGCTCCACGTCGACACGGGACACAACCTGCCCGAGGTGATCGCCTTCCGTGACGAGGTCGTCGCTCGCCACGGCCTGCGGCTGCACGTCGCGGCCGTGGAGGACTGGATCGCCGACGGACGCCTCACCGAGCGTCCGGACGGCACGCGCAACCCGCTGCAGACGGTGCCGCTCGTCGACACGATCGCCGAGCAGAAGTTCGACGCGCTCCTCGGTGGCGCACGTCGTGACGAGGATCGGGCACGCGCCAAGGAACGCATCTTCTCCGTGCGCAACGCGCTCGGCGGATGGGATCCGCGCAATCAGCGACCCGAGCTGTGGAACGTCTACAACGGGCGGCACGCGCCGGGGGAGAACACGCGCGTCTTCCCGCTGAGCAACTGGACCGAGCTCGACATCTGGCGCTACATCGAGGCCGAGAACGTCGCGCTCCCGCCGATCTACTTCGCCCACGATCGCGAGGTTTTCGAACGCGACGGCATGTGGCTCACGTCGGGCCCGTGGTTCGGTCCGCGCCCTGACGAGAAGGTCGTGACCAAGAGCGTCCGCTACCGCACTGTGGGTGACGGATCGTGCACCGGCGCAGTCGAATCCAGTGCCCGAACCACCGCCGAGATCATCGCCGAAGTGGCCGCCAGCCACCTCACCGAACGGGGCGCCACACGCGCCGACGACCGCCTCTCCGAGGCCGCGATGGAAGACCGCAAGCGAGAGGGGTACTTCTGATGACAACGACCCACATGACGCCCACGGGGCGACTGGTGACGGGCCCCGAGGCTGCGGTGCCATCACAGCCGGATGACGCCAGCGGTGCCACGGCGGCTCCGGAACAACTGCGCCTCGTCGTCGCGGGCAGCGTCGACGACGGCAAGTCCACCCTCGTCGGGCGTCTGCTGCACGACACGAAGAACATCCTGGCCGACACGTTCGACTCCATGGTCGCGGCGAGCACGTCGCGCGGAGCCGACACCGTCGACCTCGCACTGCTGACCGACGGTCTGCGTGCGGAGCGGGAGCAAGGCATCACGATCGACGTGGCGTACCGCTACTTCTCGACCCCGCAGCGCACCTTCGTCCTGGCTGACACCCCGGGCCACGTCCAGTACACCCGCAACATGGTGACGGGCGCGTCGACGGCGGACGCGGCGGTGATTCTCGTCGACGTGCGGCACGGCGTCTCGGCGCAGACGCGCCGGCATGCGGCTCTCATGGCGTTGCTGCGCGTGCCGCACGTCGTGTTCGCGCTCAACAAGATGGATGCCGTGGACTGGTCCGAGGAGCGCTTCGACGAGGTTGCCCGCGACACCCGTGACCTCGTCGAGAAGGTCGGCTTGGCGGGCGACGTCGCCGTCGTCCCGCTGTCGGCACTCACGGGAGAGGGCGTCGTCGCGCCGGCCCCTGCCTGGTACGAGGGCGAGCCTCTGCTCGCGCTGCTGGAGAACCTTCCGGTGGCTCGCGACCTGCGGGTCGAGAACTTCCGGATGCCGGTGCAGCTCGTCATCCGCCCGCGAACGAGTGACCACCCCGACTACCGGGGGATGGCCGGACGCATCACGTCCGGCGTCGTGCGTCTCGGAGACGTCGTGCGTGCCTCAACCCTCGGTCTGGGATCACGGGTGATCGGCATCGACACACCCACGGGCTCGGCGCAGGAGGCGGGCGCCGGCGAATCCGTGACGATCCGCCTGGCCGACGAACTCGACGTCGCCCGCGGTGACGTCCTCGTCGTCGAGTCCGAGGCGGATGCACCCGACGTGACGAGCGAGCTGAAGGGTGTTGTGGCGTGGCTCGCCGAAGGTTCGACCACGCCGCGCCAGCGTGTTCTCGTCAAGGCGGGAACGAAGGTGGTGCGAGCCGTCCTCACCGATGTCACGCATCACTGGGACGTCGAGGACAGCACGTGGCACCCGGCCGGCGGGGCGCATTCGTTGGGCCTCAACGACATCGGCCAGGTCGTGCTCCACCTCGCGGAGCCGGTGGCTGTCGACGCCTACTCCCGTCACCGCGGCACGGGTGCCTTCCTCGTCATCGATCCTGCGAGCGGGGCCACGATCGGTGGCGGCATGGTCGGGGCCGACCTCGGCCTCGGGGCACAGGTCGCCGGTGAGGAGCCGGAGGAAGAGTCCGAAGAGGATTGGCTGGCCGGCTGACATGACCACCCTCGATCGTCCCTCGCGACGTGCCGTTCTCGCGGCAGCGGTGGGGGCGCCCTTCGCCCTGCCCGCGCTCACCGCGTGCGGTGCAGCGGAGGCGTCCCCGCACAGGCTTCGCCTCGGCTACTTCGCCAATGTGACGCACGGTGTGGCTGTGGCCGGCATGGCTCGGGGCACGTTCGCCGAGCGTCTGCCCGGTGTGCGTCTCGAGCCACAGATCTTCCCGAGCGGCCCCTCGGCCGTTCAGGCGATGCTCGCCGGCGCACTGGACGTCGCGTACCTCGGACCCAACCCGGCGATCACCGCGTGGGTGCGGACGAAAGGTCAGGGCGTGCGGCTCGTGGCGGGTGGTGCTTCCGGGGGCGCCGCACTCGTGGCACGCAAGGGCATCGAGAGCGTCGAAGAACTGCGCGGCCGTCGGGTCTCGACGCCGCAGCTCGGCGGCACTCAGGACGTTGCGCTCAAGACGCTGCTGCGGGAGAAGGGCATCGCGACCGGTTCCGGCAAGGACGCGGTCGAGGTGCTGTGGATGGCGAACAGCCAGACTCTCGACCAGTTCAAGCAGAACCGTCTCGACGCGTCCTACCAGGCCGAACCGTGGGTGTCGCGACTCGTCGAGGAGGCGGGGGCGCACGTCCTCGTCGACGAGCGCACCAGGTGGCCGGGCGGGCGCTTCGCCACGACGTGCGTCGTCGTGTCCGAGGACTACCGCCGCCGCTGCCCCGAGCAGGTGGAGGCGCTGCTCGGCGCGCATGTCGACACGGTGCGGTGGATCCGGGCGCACCGCGACGAGGCGGCCACCCTGCTCAACTCCGAGATCGAGCGAATCGCTGGCAAGAAGCTCAAGCCCACCGTGATCGATCGCGCCATGTCGAGTGTCGAGTTCGGCTGGGATCCGATGCTCACCAACATCGCCGAGGTGGCCGAGCACACCTGGGCCACAGGCGGTATCGAGGTGAAACCGAATCTGCACGGCATCGCGGATCTCGCGCCGCTCAACCGAGCGCTCGCCGCACGCGGTCTTGAGCGCGCCGCCGACGGCGGTTACGGCGCACGAGGAAAGGCCTGACATGACCGACACCCGACCCGACCTTCGCCGGTCCGCGCCGAGGAGCCCGGAAGAGCGCGACGTGCGCCCGGCCGTCTCACTGCGCGCGCTGCGCAAGGTCTTCGGCCACGGCGAGGATGCCGTCGAAGCCATCGGTGGCATCGACCTCGACGTCGCGCCGGGTGAGTTCGTCTCGGTCCTCGGAGCCTCCGGCTGTGGCAAGTCGACACTCCTGTCGATTGTTGCGGGACTTGAACCCGCTACATCCGGCGTCGTGGAGGTCGACGGACCGCAGCCCGCGCTCATGTTCCAGGAGAGCGCGCTGTTCCCGTGGCTCACGGCCCGCGAGAACGTCGAGGCCCCGATGCGCTTCGGGGGAGTGGCGGCTCCCGAGCGCCGCGAACGGGCCGAAGAGCTGCTCGAGACGGTGCGCCTCGCCGGTGCGGGCGGCCGTCGCGTGCACGAGCTGTCCGGCGGTCAGCGCCAGCGCGTCGCGATGGCGAGAGCGCTGGCCCAGAACGCACGGGTGCTGCTCATGGACGAACCGTTCGCCGCCCTAGACGCCATGACCCGTGACCTCCTGCACGGCGAGCTCACCGAGGTGTGGCAGCGCGAGCAGATGGCAGTCGTCTTCGTCACCCACAACGTGCGTGAGGCCGTGCGCCTCGGCCAGCGCGTCGTCCTGCTCTCCTCGCGCCCCGGTCGCGTGGCGCGGACGTGGGACGTCGAGCTGCCACACCCGCGCATCATCGAGGACTCGGGCGTGGGTGACCTCTCCCGTGAGATCACCGCCCGACTGCGAGAGGAGATCAGCCGCCATGCCCACGCCTGATTCGAGCCGTAGCTACGCGGAGGACCCGTTCGAGGTCGATGCGCACCGACACCGTTCCGTCGTGCGCGCCACGCCGGCGATCAGCGACGCCGACGTGACCTCGGGCCTCGACCGTCTTGAGGGCCAGGCGCGACCCAAGCGTCGCCGCGTCGACCTCACGTCCGTCCTCGCGCCGCTCGGCGCGCTGGCCCTCGTCGCCCTCGGGTGGCAGTGCCTCGTCTGGTTGCAGGTGAAGCCGACGTGGGCCCTGCCGCCGCTGGGCGACATTGCTGCCGCGCTGTGGCGCTCGCTCACCTCGGGCGACGCGCTCTCGGCGATCTGGGTGAGCCTTCGCCGCGGGGTGATCGGGTTCCTCGTCGCCGTCGTGTTGGGCAGCGCGCTTGGCCTGCTCGTGGGGCGTCACCGGTTGGCGCGCAAGGCCTTCCGGCCCCTGCTGGCCGCCATCCAGTCCCTGCCGTCGGTGGCGTGGGTGCCATTCGCGGTCATGATGTTCTACCTCACGGACACGACGATCTACGCCGTCATCCTGCTGTCCGCGGTGCCGTCGATCGCGATGGGCCTCATCGGCGGCCTTGACCAAGTGCCACCGCTGCTCGAACGGGCCGGCCGGACGCTCGGTGCGTCGCGCACGCAGCTGGTACGTCACGTCCTGCTTCCCGCCGCGATGCCGACCTACCTCGCCGGTATCAAGCAGGGGTGGGCCTTCGCGTGGCGTTCCCTCATGGCCGCCGAACTCATCGTCTCCTCGCCCGAACTGGGCTTCGGTCTCGGCTCGATGCTCAGCCAGGGACAGGCGAACTCCGACATGCCGACGGTCGTCGCCGCGATCGCTCTCGTCCTTGCTGTCGGTCTGGCCGTGGAACTGCTGCTCTTCAGCCCGATCGAGCGCAGCTTGCTGCGTCGTCGCGGCCTCACTGCCGGCGGGCTGTGACCTCAGGCAGAGCCGACCCACCCCAAAGGCACGTGTCCCGTGGGGGTCAGGTTCGGTAAGGTGGACGCGCGCGGGCCGAGTGCTCGCGCATTTCGCACCCTCGCTCGGGTGCGTGACGACAACTCCAGGAGGTCCGGTGGCAGGCGCGGAACGAACGATCATCGAAACCCTCGCACCCAAGCTCGAACCCCTGGGAATACTCGTCGAGGACGTCACCGTCGTGCCCGCGGGCAAGCGTCGCCTCGTGCGCATCCTCCTCGACCGCGTCGTGGCGATGGACACGGCCACGACGGAGCCGGTTGCTCCCGTCACGCTCGACGAGGTCGCCGACGCCACCCGCGTCGTCAGCGACGAGCTCGACGCCACGAACGTCATGGGCGAGCAGCCCTACGTTCTGGAGGTCAGCTCCCCGGGCACCGACCGCCCGCTCACCGAACCCCGCCACTTCGCCCGCAACGTCGGGCGACTCGTGGCGATCACCCTCGACGACGGCTCGAAGATCGCCGGACGCCTCACGTCCGCCGATACCACCGAGATCGTCGTCACCCCCGAGCAGGGCGGCAAGAAGGCCGGCGGCCACGCCTCGGCCGAGCCGACCCGACTCGAGTACCCAACGATCACCAGTGCCAAGGTGCAGGTGGAATTCACGCACGGTGGCGACACCGACGGCGTGGGAGAGGACGTCTGATGGACATCGACATGGCAGCACTGCGCGCCCTGGAGCGGGAGCGCGAGATCCCCATGGACGTCATCGTCCCGGCGATCGAGCAGGCCCTCCTGCTCGCGTACCAGAAGGAGGAGGGCGCCTACCGCCGCTCCCGCGTCGAGCTCGACCGCAAGAGCGGACACGTCGTCGTCTGGGCGCGCGAGGACGGGCAGAAGCAAGAGGACGGCACCTGGAGCGAGCCGGGCCCCGAGTTCGACGACACCCCGAAGAACTTCGGTCGCGTCGCCGCGAGCACGGCGCGCCAGGTCATCGTGCAGCGCATGCGCGACGTCGAGGACGAGGCCATCCTCGGTGACTTCGTCGGCAAGGAAGGCGACATCGTCGCCGGCACGATCCAGCAGAGCAACGACTCGCGGTTCGTCAAGGTCGACTTCGGCACGATCGAAGGCATCCTCCCGGCCGCCGAGCAGGTGCCGGGTGAGGTCTACCGCCACGGCGAGCGCATTCGCTGCTATGTCGTCTCCGTGCGACGCGGTCCGAAGGGCCCGCAGATCTCCCTCTCGCGTACCCACCCGAACCTCGTGCGCAAGCTCTTCGCGATGGAGGTGCCCGAGATCGCCGACGGCACCGTCGAGATCGCGGCGCTCGCCCGCGAGGCCGGACACCGCACGAAGATCGCCGTGCACGCGACGCAGCCCGGCGTCAACGCCAAGGGCTCCTGCATCGGCCCCATGGGTCAGCGCGTGCGCGCCGTCATGTCGGAGCTGCAGGGCGAGAAGATCGACATCGTCGACTTCTCCCGCCAGCCCGAGGAGTTCATCGCGGCTGCACTCTCGCCGTCGCGCGTGGAGTCCGTGGAGGTGACGGACCCGAAGGCGCGCGCTGCGCGCGTCATCGTGCCCGACTTTCAGCTCAGCCTCGCGATCGGCAAGGAGGGCCAGAACGCCCGCCTCGCGGCCAAGCTGACCGGCTGGCGCATCGACATCCGTCCGGACACTGCCGTGGGCGCTCCGGCGGCTGCCGACGAGCGCTGATCCGGGCCGGAAATCCCCCGTGTGCGAGTGCACCCGGGGGATTTCGCGTTTTCCTGCCCCGGGGGCGAACAGGTAGGCTAGGGGGCGAACGGTGACAGACAGAAGGTTGGTGACGTGATCAACGTGACCGACACGGATGTCGAGCTCTCCCGAAAGTCCGAACCGCAGCGCACCTGCATCGGATGCCGGGGCAAGGGCGGCCGTTCCGTTTTGCTGCGCATCGTGTGCGATGAGAATGCCGTCCTGGTACTCGACTCGCTCAAGGCGATGCCGGGCAGGGGAGCGTGGCTCCACGCCGACGAGACGTGCCTTTCCCAGGCCACGACCCGCCGCGCTTGGGGAAGGGCACTTCGCCTGCGATCGGCGGTTTCCACCGACGCGCTGGCGGAACAGGTGGAACGGGAGATCCGTTCCACGTCGTACGACGACGAAAACACCGGAAGGACCCGCAGGGGGACTTCCACGACAGTGACCGAAAGCGGGTTTGACGCTATGAGCACCCGATGAGTTCTCAGCGATGAGCACCCTCAACTGACGGTCTGCCGGGCTCGAAGCCTTGGCGGTCCGTCGAAAACCGACAGGAGAAACGTGGCCAAGGTTCGAGTCCACGAGCTCGCCAAAGAGCTCGGAGTCGAAAGCAAGGAACTCCTTGCGCATCTCAAGGCGCAAGGCGAGTTCGTGAAGTCCGCAAGTTCCACGATCGAGGCGCCCGTGGTGCGCAAGATCAAGGAGAACCCGCCGAAGCCGACGAAGGCAGGCGGCGAGTCCGCGGACGACAAGTCCAGCGCGCCCGCGAAGAAGGCAACGCCGTCCGCGGCGAAGCCGGGCGCCCCCAAGCCGGGCCCGAAGGCACCGGCATCCAAGCCTGCGCCGAAGGCCGGGACCCCGGCTCCCGCGCCGTCGCCGGAGCCCAAGCGCGAGGCCCAGGCTCCCAAGCCCGCCGAGGCGAAGCCCGCGACGCCGAAGTCGGAGGCTGCAACGCCGGCGCCGGCACCCAAGGCTCCCGCTGCGAAGCCCGGCCCTGCAGCGCCGAAGCCGGCTCCGGCCGCGCCTGCTCGCAACGAGCGTCCCGGTGCCGGACGTCCCGGACCGCGCCCCGGCGCTCCGCGTCCGGGTAACAACCCGTTCAGCTCGAGCCAGGGCATGGGCCGCAGCGAGCGTCCGCAGGGCGATCGTCGTGGCGGCGGCCGTGAAGGCGGCTCCCCGCGTCCGGGCAACAACCCGTTCGCGCCCAGCCAGGGCATGCCGCGTCCCGGCAACCGTGGTCAGGGTCAGGGCGGTCCGCGTCCGGCCGGTGCGGGCGGTCCCCGTCCCGCTGGTGCGGGCGGTCCGCGTCCGGCCGGTGCAGGTGGCCCCCGTCCCGCGGGTGGCTCCGGCGCACCGCGCCCGAACCCGGGCATGATGCCGTCGCAGGCTGCCGTTCCGCGTCCGGGCGAGCGCCCGGCCCGCGGTGGTGGCGCAGGTCGCCCCGGTGGCGGCGGTCGTCCCGGCGGCTTCGCCGGTCGTCCCGGCGGTGGCGGTCGTGGCCCCGGTAGTCGCGGCGGCACCCAGGGCGCCTTCGGTCGCGGCGGCAGCAAGGTCCGCGGTCGTAAGTCGAAGCGCGCGAAGCGTCAAGAGTTCGAGCAGATGCAGGCTCCGTCGATCGGCGGTGTCAGCGTCCCGCGCGGCAACGGTTCGACCGTCATCCAGGTGCGCCGCGGTGCGTCCCTGACGGACTTCGCCGACAAGATCGACGCGAACCCGGCGAGCCTCGTCACCGTGCTGTTCCACCTCGGTGAGATGGCCACGGCGACGCAGTCGCTCGACGAGGACACGTTCCAGCTGCTCGGTGCCGAGCTCGGCTACGACATCCGTGTCGTCTCGCCGGAGGACGAGGAGAAGGAACTCTTCTCCCAGTTCAACATCGACCTCGAGGCCGAGGCCGAGGGCGAGGACGACGAGATGCTCGAGCAGCGTCCCCCGGTCGTCACCGTCATGGGTCACGTCGACCACGGTAAGACGCGCCTGCTCGACGCCATCCGCAACGCGGACGTCGGCAAGGGCGAGGCCGGTGGCATCACGCAGCACATCGGTGCCTACCAGGTCCACAAGGAGCACGAGGGCGTCGACCGTCCCATCACCTTCATCGACACCCCCGGTCACGAGGCGTTCACCGCCATGCGTGCCCGTGGTGCGAAGGTCACGGACATCGCCATCCTCGTGGTCGCGGCCGACGACGGCGTCATGCCGCAGACGATCGAGGCGCTCAACCACGCCCAGGCGGCCGACGTGCCGATCGTCGTGGCGGTCAACAAGATCGACGCCGACGGCGCGAACCCGGCCAAGGTGCGTCAGCAGCTGACCGAGTACAACCTCATCGCCGAGGAGTACGGCGGTGAGACGATGTTCGTCGACGTGTCGGCCAAGCAGGGGCAGAACATCGACAGCCTCCTCGAGGCCGTCCTGCTCACCGCCGACGCCGCGCTCGACCTGCGCGCCAACCCGGACAAGGACGCCCGCGGTGTCGCGATCGAGGCCAACCTCGACCGTGGTCGCGGTGCCGTCGCAACGGTTCTCGTGCAGTCCGGTACGTTGCGCGTCGGTGACGCCATCGTCACCGGCCAGGCCTACGGACGCGTTCGCGCCATGCTCGACGAGCACGGCGAGAACGTTCAGGAAGCCGGCCCGAGCCGTCCCGTGCTCGTCACGGGTCTGGCCTCCGTGCCGCGCGCCGGTGACACGTTCATCGTGGCCCCGGACGACCGCACGGCCCGTCAGATCGCCGAGAAGCGTGAAGCGGCAGACCGTCAGGCCTCGCTCGCCAAGGCTCGCAAGCGCATCAGCCTCGAGGACCTCAACGAGCAGCTCGCTGCAGGCAAGGTCGAAACCCTCAACCTCATCCTCAAGGGTGACGTGTCGGGTTCGGTCGAAGCCCTCGAGGACGCGCTCCTGCAGATCGACGTCGGCGACGACGTGGACCTGCGGATCATCGACCGTGGTGTCGGCGCGATCACGATGAACAACATCAACCTCGCAGTCGCCTCCAACGCCATCATCGTCGGATTCAACGTTCGCGCCGAAGGCCAGAACGCCGAATACGCCGAGAAGGAAGGCGTCGAGATCCGCTACTACTCGGTCATCTACCAGGCGATCGACGAGATCGAGCAGGCCCTCAAGGGCATGCTCAAGCCGGAGTACGAGGAGCACGAGCTCGGTTCCGCCGAGATCCGCGAGATCTTCCGCTCGTCCAAGTTCGGCAACATCGCCGGATCCATGGTGCGCAGCGGTGAGATCAAGCGCGGCTCCAAGGCACGCATCACGCGTGACGGCGTCGTCATCACCGAAAGCCTCGAGATCGCCGGTCTGCGTCGCTTCAAGGACGACGTCACCGAGGTCCGCGAAGGCTTCGAGTGCGGTATCAACCTGGGCTCGCACAACGACGTCCAGGTCGGTGACCTCATCACGACGTACGAAATGCGGGAGAAGCCGAGGGATTAGTCCTTCCCTTGGGCCGTCTTCCGGTCTGAGTGCGTTCCCTTGGGCCGTCTTCCGGTCTGAATCCCTCGCAAGCTCGGGATTCAGCCTCGGTGCGACAGCCCTTCGGGCCGCATCACAAGCGAAAGCCCTCACGACCCCTCGCAAGCTCGGGGTTCGTGGGGGCTTTCGCTTGTTCTGCGGAGTCCGCTTCCAGCGTGGTTCGGGCATGGGGAGTGTTGGGCTTTCCGCATGTGGGCTTCTAAAGTCGCATCTCCGTTCGATGGTGGCCGCGTTCCGCACTCTCGACTTGGAGATCTGAGCTCCCGCAGCCTGGACCTTCGTCGCCTGGCCGAACGCCGCGGATTCGGGGTCGGGGTTGTCACTGCGGCACACTGGAGCCCGTGAATTCCGAGAACGCCGCCGACGAGACCCAGCCCGAGCTTCGCTCATCGCTCGACACCGCGCCCGACGGGCGCCTCCTGCTCCTCGCACCCTCGTCGAACCGCGTCTACGCCGGAGACGCTGCGCGGCTCAACGCCGCGGAGATCACCGTCATGGCCGACGCTCTGGGCCTGGACGCCCGCGTACGACCCGTCACCGTCGCCGGAGTCGATTACCTCAACATCGAAGGCGACGACGACCTGCTCACCCGCGTCGTGAGCGAGGCCAGCGGCGCCTTCGCCCTCTTCGGTTCGGCCGACGGGCTGCTGCGCCCGACGGCCCTCGAACGTCGTCGCCCCTACAGCGACGACCTCGTCACGATCCAGAAGTACCAGGGCAAGACGAACGAGCAGTTCACCCACCTTCTCCTCAACGTCACCGCTGCGCTCGCAAAGCGCCCGCAGGCGCTGCTCGACGGCTCCCTCCACGTGCTCGACCCCTTGTGCGGTCGCGGCACCACCCTCAACACCTGCCTCCTGCGCGGTATCGACGTCACCGGCGTCGACCTCGACAAGAAGGACTTCGAGGCCTACCAGGCGTTCATCACGACGTGGCTTCGCTCCCACCGCCTCAAGCACGAGATCGATGCCAGCCAGGTGCGTCGCGAAGGCCGCACGCTCGGGCGGGCGCTCGAACTCGAGACCGCACCGACGAAGGACGACTGGAAGGCCGGACGCACCCAACAGGTCACCTACCTCAACGTCGACACCACCCGGCTCGGGCGTGTCATGCGCAAGACGAGCGTCGACGTCGTCGTCGCCGACACGCCCTACGGCGTCCAGCACGGCTCCCACGGCGACAAGCTGGACCGCTCGCCGGTGCAGCTCCTCGAGCGAGCGCTGCCGTCCTGGCACGACACCCTGCGCACGGGAGGCACGGTCGGCCTCGCCTACAACCGTCACGTCGTGAAACCCGCCGAACTCGCCGAGGTGCTCGACGCGCACGGGTTCTCGGTCGTCCACGGCCACGGGGCACCTGCCGCCGGCCTCGACGAGGACGCGTTCCGTCACCGTGTCGACGCCTCGATCGACCGCGACATCGTGGTCGCCCGCAAGGGCTGAACCCACCCGGACCACGGCGGGCTCAGCACCCCGTCGTCTCACGGCAACTGCTCGGCGAAACGCCGGAGCCGACAGCTGCCACACACGCGAAAACCATGGTGCTCACGCCCCGACACATCACATAGGGTTGGGGCGAAAACGTCGCCCGGCTCAAGGAGGATCCCATGGCCGACCAGGCTCGCGCCCGTAAGGTCGCTGACCGCATCAAGTCGCTCGTCGCCGAGTTCGTCGAGTTCCGTCTCAAGGACGAGCGGGTGGGCTTCCTCACGATCACCGACGTGCGCGTCACGGGCGACTTGCAGAACGCCTCGGTGTTCTACACCGTCTTCGGCTCGGACGCCGAGCGCGCCGCCACCGCCGAGGCGCTCGCCGACAACCGCGGTCGCATCCGCAGCCACGTCGGCAAGGGTCTCGGCATCCGCCTCACGCCGACGATCGAGTTCTTCCCCGACGCCCTGCCCGAGGGCGCCGCTCACCTTGAGGACGCGCTCGCCAAGGCGCGCGCCCGCGACGAGGAACTCGCGCGGTCCTCGCAGGGGGCTGCGTTCGCCGGCGAGGCCGACCCGTACAAGAAGCCCGAGGCCGCGGACGAGCAGTGAACGACGCGCGACCGCAGACACCCGACGGCATCCTCGTCGTCGACAAACCGGCCGGATGGACGTCGCACGACGTCGTCGGCCGGATGCGACGCCTCGCGAACACGCGCCGGGTCGGGCACGCCGGCACCCTCGACCCGATGGCGACCGGCGTGCTCGTCGTGGGCGTCAATCGCGCGACGAAGCTGCTCACCTTCCTCGTCGGCTGCGACAAGGAGTACACGGCCACGATCCGGCTCGGGCAGTCCACCGTCACCGACGACGCCGAAGGTGATGTCGTCGATGCGCCCGGTGCCACGCGCGAGGTCGTGACCGAGCAGGCCCTCAGCGCTGCTGTCGCCGAACTCACCGGTGACATCGAGCAGGTACCGAGCAGCGTGAGCGCCATCAAGGTCGACGGCAAGCGCTCCTACTCCCGGGTGCGTGGGGGAGAGGACGTCGAACTCGCCGCCCGCCCCGTCACGGTCGGCCGCTTCGAGGTTCTCGAGGTGCGCGAAACGAGTGCCGATGGTGCCACGCGCGTCGTGGACGTCGATGTCGTCGTCGAGGTCTCCTCGGGCACGTATGTGCGTGCCCTCGCACGTGACCTCGGAGCCGCCCTCGGCGTGGGCGGCCACCTCACAGCCCTGCGCCGTACCCGCGTCGGCACCTTCACCCTCGACGCTGCCCGCACCCTCGACGACATCTCGGACGAAGTCGACACCGGCCGGGCCCCGAGCGTCATCCCGATGGCGGACGCCGCCGCAGACGCCTTCGCCGTTCATCACGTCACCGAGGACGAGGAGCGGGCGCTGACCTTCGGCCAGCGCATCGCCTCGGCACCGGAGCGCGCCGAGACCGTGGCCGCCATCGCCCCCGACGGGCGCCTCGCGGCGATCCTCGACGAGAGCACCCCGAAGGCGAAGTCGCGAGTCACCTTCCCGAAGTAATCCACCGGCCAGCCGGTTTCTGCGACGCCGTCGCAACAGTCGGTGCTCCGGGCGTACGATGCTCAGGTTTCGCACCGTCACCCGAGAGGCCACCGTGTCCAAGCTCCCCACCTGGTGGAAAGGCTTCAATGCCGCCGAGCGGCGTTCGATCCTGGGGATGACGGCTTTCGTCGCCCTCCTGCACGTGCTCGGCTGGGGTGTGCTCGCGCTCATCGTGGCGCCCCAGAACCTCCATCTCGGCACCGACGGACGGGGCCAGGTCTTCGGCATCGGGCTCGGAATCACGGCCTACACGCTCGGGATGCGCCACGCCTTCGACGCCGACCACATCGCGGCCATCGACAACACGACACGCAAGCTCCTCAACGACGGGCGCGATCGCAAACCGGTGAGCGTGGGCTTCTGGTTCTCGCTCGGCCACTCGAGCGTCGTCTTCACGATGTGCCTCCTGCTCGCCCTCGGCGTCAAGGCCATCGCCGGACCGGTGGCCGACGACGATTCGAGCCTGCACCGGTGGCTCGGCATCTTCGGGCCCACCGTCTCCGGCAGCTTCCTGTGGCTCATCGGCATCCTCAACCTCGTGAGCCTCATCGGCATCGTGCGCGTCTGGCGTCGGGCCCGTCGTGGTCACCTCGACGAGGTCGCCCTCGAGGAACACCTCAACGGCCGTGGCTTCTTCGCGCGCTTCTTCCGCGGTGCGACGAAGTCGATCACCAAGCCGGCCCAGATGTACCCGCTCGGCTTCCTCTTCGGCCTCGGGTTCGACACGGCGACCGAGGTCTCGCTGCTCGTCCTCGCTGGCGGAGCGGCGGCCTTCGCCCTGCCCTGGTACGCCATCCTCACCCTGCCCGTCATCTTCGCCGCGGGCATGAGCCTGCTCGACGCCGCGGACGGCGTCTTCATGACGCGTGCTTACGACTGGGCCTTCGCCAAGCCGTTGCGGCGCCTGTACTACAACGTCACCGTCACCGGCCTCTCGGTCGTCGTCGCCCTCGTCATCGGCACGATCGAACTCGCCTCTGTCGTCAGCGACAAGTGGGGCATCACGAGCGGGCCGGTGGCGTGGCTCGGCGCGATCCCGCTCGACGAGGTCGGATACGTCATCGTCGGGCTCTTCGTCGTGACGTGGCTGCTCGCCGTGGCGGTGTGGCGCCTGGCACGTATCGATGAGCGCGAGCTCGGCGTCAACGGCTAAGGTGGGCGAGTGTTGCGCCTGAGTGATCCTTCCGACCTGCCGACCGATTTCGGTCCCACCGTCGTCACCCTGGGAAACTTCGACGGCGTCCACCAAGGGCACGCCGCGGTGATCGCCGAGCTCCACGAGCAGGCAGCCAAGCATGACGCCAAGACGGTTGCGGTGACGTTCGACCCGCACCCCCTCGCGGTCCTGCACCCCGACCGTGCGCCTGAGCTGCTCACGGGCCTCGAAGACCGTCTCTATCTGCTCGAACAGCGCGGCCTCGACGCCGTCGTCGTCATGCCGTTCACCCGCGAACTGGCCGCCGAAACGCCCCGCGAGTTCGTCGAGGGCACCTTCGTCGACGCGCTCGGCGCCCGCGCCGTCGTCGTCGGCAAGGACACCCGCTTCGGCATCAAGAACTCCGGTGACATCGACACCCTGCGCGAACTCGGCCAGGAGTTCGGCTTCGACGTCGTCGCGCTCGACGACGTCGGCCCGGGCGTCCGCTGGTCGTCGACGCAGGTGCGTGAATTGCTCGCCGCGGGCAAGGTCGACGAGGCCGCCGACGTGCTCGGGCGTCACCACTGCGTCGTCGGCGAGGTCGTCAAGGGCTTCCAACGGGGCCGCGAGCTCGGTTTCCCGACCGCCAATCTCGCCCGTGACGCCGACGGCGTCGTACCCGCCGACGGCGTGTACGCCGGGTGGCTCGTGCGTCGTGAACTGCCGCAGGACCACCCCGAGTACCGGCTGCCGGCCGCGATCTCCGTGGGCACCAACCCGACCTTCGACATTCCGGAGCGAACGGTGGAGGCCTACGTTCTGGACCGCGACGACCTTGAGCTGTACGGCGAACGCGTCGCCATCGAGTTCGTCGGCCGCCTGCGCGGCAACGTAAAGTTCGACTCCATCGACGAACTTATCGAACAGATGCACGCCGACGTCGCCGCCTCCCGCCCTGTCCTTGGCTGCTCGTGAACGACACGGTCGAGGGTTGCGCGACCTCGCGCACCTCGACCTCGGCCTGCTCGTTGCCGCAGCGGGACTGAGCCTCCTCGGCATCCTGCTCACGTGGTCGGCGACGGCTGCGACGAGCGGAAGCTCTTTTGCCGTCCGCGGAGCACTCAACGTCGCCGTCGGTATGGCTTTGGCGTTTGCCGTGTTGCGCCTCGACGCTCGCACGCTGCGGGCGGCCGTTCCGCTGGCCTACCTCGCCGGGGTGCTCGGACTCCTCGCCGTCCTCAGTCCACTGGGCAGCACGATCAACGGCTCGCGGTCGTGGATCGAGCTGCCGGGTTTCTCCGTCCAACCCGCCGAGATTGCCAAGGTGGCTCTCGGCCTTGCCGTCGCGTCAGCGCTCGCCGACACCGATCAGGTGAGGGGCGCGCTCGCCCGGCGTGACGTCCGTGTCGGCCTCGGTCTCGCGGCCGTTCCGCTCGCGCTCATCATGGCGCAGCCGGACCTCGGCTCGGCGCTCGTCGTCACCGCGATGGCGGTTTCCGCGTTCGCAGTCGCGGGGCTTCGTGCGCGGGTCTTCGCCTGGCTGTTCGCCGCCGCCGTGGCCGTGGCGGGCCTCGCCTTCATGACGCCGTTGCTCGCTCAGTACCAACGCGACCGGCTCCTCGCGTTCTGGCGGCCCGAGGCCGACCCGTCGGGCATCGGTTATCAGGTCGCGCAGGTCAAGCTCGCCATCGGTTCGGGCGGCTGGTTCGGTCAGGGGCTGTTCGAGGGCCGCTCGACCCAGGGTGGATTCATCCCCTTCCAGTACACCGACTTCGTCTTCTCCGTCGCAGGGGAGGAGCTCGGCTTCGTCGGTGCGCTCGGCATCGTCGCGCTCGAGATGTTCGTCGTCGTGCGGACGCTCGTCATCGGCATCCGCTCGCGGGACGCCTTCGGCCGCATCCTGTGCGGAGCGATCGCGGGCTGGTTCCTCTTCCAGAGCGTCGAGAACATCGGGATGAACCTGGGGCTCATGCCCGTCACCGGTGTGCCCTTGCCGTTCGTGTCCTACGGCGGTTCGAGCATGTTCTCCTGTTGGATCGCGGTCGGACTCGTCGGAAACGTCCATGCGGCATCGCGCCGTCGCATATCGTGAGGGAAACACGATGTGAACCCGCGGGTAACTGCCGGCGCCGCACCTCTGGAGGGCCCACCATGGTCATGAACAAAGCTGACGAGACCTTCGATCGGAGCATCCTCGACAACCGGGCACGCTCCGTCGCTCACCTGTTCACGCAGCGCGTCGCGAAGTCGCCGCACGAGGAAGGCTTCCGCTTCGCCAAGGACGGCGCCTGGAAGTCGATGACGTGGGCGCAGACCGACAAGGATGTGCGCGCGATCGCCGCCGGTCTCATCTCCCTGGGCATCGAAGGCCAGGAGCGCGTCGCCATTGCCTCGTCGACGCGCCTCGAGTGGGTGCTCGCCGACCTCGGCACCATGCTGGCCGGTGCCGCCACCACCACCGTCTACCCGACGTCGCAGCTCAAGGACGTCGTCCACATCCTCACCGACTCGGGCTCGCGCATCGTCTTCGCCGAGGACGCCGAGCAGGTCGACAAGCTGCGCCAGGGTCGTGACCAGATCGGTGAGATCGTCAAGGTCGTCACGTTCGGCGGCGAGGGTGACGGCGACTGGGTCATCACTCTCGACGACCTGCAGAAGCTCGGTGAGGAACTGCTCGCCAAGGAGCCCAACGTCGTCGAGGAGCGCATGGAAGGCATCCAGCCCGAGCACCTCGCCACCCTCATCTACACGTCGGGAACGACCGGCCCGGCCAAGGGCGTGCGTCTGCCGCACTCCGCATGGGCGTACGAGGCGGCCGCCGTCGACTCGACCGGGCTGCTCAACTCCGACGACGTGCAGTACCTGTGGCTCCCGCTGGCTCACGTGTTCGGCAAGATGCTTCTGTGCCTGCCGATGCAGGTCGGCTTCCCGACGGTCGTCGACGGTCGTGTCGACAAGATCGTCGAGAACCTGCCCGAGACGAAGCCGACGTGGATGGGCGCTGCGCCGCGCATCTTCGAGAAGGTCTACGCCCGCATCAACGGCATGATGGAGGCCGACGGCGGCGTCAAGCTCAAGCTCTACAAGTGGTCGGTCGGTGTCGGCATGCAGGTGGCCGAGGCCCGCGCCCAGGGACACGAGCCGAGCGGCGCCCTTGCGGCGAAGTACAAGCTCGCGGACAAGCTCGTCCTCGCGAAGATCCGCGACCGCTTCGGTGGGCAGATCCGCTACTTCATCTCCGGTTCGGCGGCCCTCAACAAGGACGTCGCGCTGTGGTTCTCCGCCGTCGGCATGCCGGTGCTCGAGGGTTACGGCCTGTCGGAGTCGTCTGCTGCGGCCTCGGTCAACCGCCCCTACCTCGGCGCCAACCAGGCCGGCACCGTCGGATGGCCGCTGCCGGGCACCGAGTTCAAGCTGGGCGAGGACGACGAGCTTCTCGTCAAGGGCCCGGGCGTCATGCAGGGGTACTGGAACCTCGAGGAGGAGACGAGTCGCGTGCTCGTCGACGGCTGGTTCCACACCGGTGACATCGGTGCGATCGACGAGAGCGGCCACATCCGCATCACCGACCGCAAGAAGGACCTGTTCAAGACCTCGAACGGTAAGTACGTCTCGCCGGGTGCTATCGAGGCAATGTTCAAGGGCGTGTGCCCCTACGCCTCCAACCTCGTGGTCGAGGGTGACGGTCGCAAGTTCGTCTCCGCCCTCATCACGCTCGACGAGGAGGCCATCGCGGGCTGGGCCGAGAAGAACGGCATGGCCGGCAAGAGCTACCGCGACATCGTCACGAGCGACGCGTGCCGCGAGATGGTGCAGGGCTACGTCGACGAGATGAACCTGCAGCTCAACCGCTGGGAGCAGATCAAGCGCTTCATCATCCTGCCGCGCGACCTTTCCATCGAGGAGGGCGAGATCACGCCGAGCCTCAAGCTCAAGCGTCGCGTCGTCGTCGAGAAGTTCAAGGGCGATCTGGACGGCCTCTACACCGACTGATCAGCACCCTCAAGACGAACGACCCGGTCCGCATCGGACCGGGTCGTTCGTCTGTGTGAGGCGGCACACCTTCGGGTAATGTTAGAGCCGTCAGCTACGTTCGCCGCTTACATCGACCCGGGGTGGGTCCAGCGGCCGCAACTCCTCGATTGGAGGTTTTCCATGTCCGTCGACACGACCTTCCGAAACCGTGAGCACAAGGAGATCGTTGGGGAGCCCGAGGTCGTCGAAGACGGCGCTGTGGAGAACAGTGCGGCCTGGAAGCGCCTCAAGGAGGCCGCGCGCAGCATCGCGAGCGTGCAGGTCAAGGACGGTTCGATTCCGGATGCGGCCCACCACGAGCAGGCTCGCGAGGACGTCGCCGTCCTCGTCGATGCCGTCGAGGCGCTGCGTCCGCGTTTCGCTCACGACGACGCGTACCTGCGTGCGCTCGTCGTCGACTTCGAGCGCTGGCGTGACGGCGGCTTCGGGGTGCCGGACTTCCTCGACTCGCTCGTCGAGTTCCAGCCGCAGCAAAACCGCGTCGACGGGCTGCAGCACCTCGTCGTCTTCCCGATGTACACCCAGAACGGCTCGCCGAACCGTCACATCGAGGCCGTCCTGACCGAGGTCATCTGGCCCGGCTTCATCGAGGACCTCGAGCGCGCGTACACGAACCGACTCTTCGTCTCGCTGCGCTTCCTCGACTTCACCGACGGCTACGACACCAACTCGGCCGTGCTCTTCCCGGAGACGGTGGCCATGCGCGAGGTGCCCACGTTCACCTGGGGGGCGATCTTCCAGGACCGCGAGGCAGCTCGCTTCCGCACGGTGCTCAAGGCTGCCGCGGACGTGACACGCCTCGAACTGCCGGAGGGCGCCGAGCGCCTGGCGCAGGACCAGGAGCTCACGGAGAAGACCTTCGTCATGTGGGATCTCATCCACGACCGCACCCACATGCGCGGTGACCTTCCGTTCGACCCGTTCATGATCAAGCAGCGCATGCCGTACTTCCTGTACTCCCTCGAGGAACTGCGCTGCGACCTCACGACCTACCGTGAGTGCGTCGCGCTGGAGAAGAAGCTCGCCGCTCGCCGTGACGAGGGCTTCGGCCTCTCCGACGACGAACTGGAGATGCTCGACCACGCCGGACTCGTGCAGTACGCCGTGCTCTTCGACCGCATCTTCCGCTTCGCCATCACGGGGGACCGCACGCGCAACTACGACGGCCTCGGCGGGCAGCTGATCTTCGCGTGGCTGCACCAGAAGGGCGTCCTTCACTGGACCGACACGTCGCTCGCGTTCGACTGGGATGCCGTGCCGGCCGCCGTCGTCGAACTCGGTGACGCGATCGACGACCTCTACTGGCGTTCGATCGACCGTCCCAAGGTGACGCACTGGCTCGCCGCGTACGACCTCATTCGCGGCGTCCTGACGCCGCACCCGGCGTCCGCATGGGCCAAGGGTCTGCCGGACGAGGTGCTCGCCGGTCCGCCGAAGGGTTACACCGACGCAGTGCTCGACGACGAGTTCCCGCTGTCGATGTTCTACGAGGCCTTCAACCGCAAGCTGCAGCCGGTGATCCTCTCCACGAGCGGGATGACGGGCAAGGATGTCTGATCTGAATTCCCTGACGGTGCTCGTCGCCGGTGCCACGAGCACCAGCGGCGAGGTGATGGCGCGCGCCCTGACCGGTGCCGGGGCGCGCGTCGTCGCCGTCGGTCGCAGTGACGACAAGCTCGCCGCCCTGCGCGAAGCAGTGCCGGGCACCGTGACGTTCACCGCGGACCTCGCGAGCGAGGACGACGTCGCGAGCCTCACCGAGCGCGTGCACGCCAAGGTGGGCCCCATCGACGGACTCGTCCACCTCGTCGGTGGGTGGCGCGGCGGGGGAGGCCTCGCCGGTCAGAGTGAGGCCGACTACCGGTTCCTCGAGAACTCGTTCACCGCGTTGCGTTTCGTCTCCCGGGCGTTCGACGCCGACCTTCAGGCCTCGAGTCGCGGTCGGGTTGCCGTCGTGTCCAGCACGGCGCTCAGGCGACCTCTCGCAGGTGGCGCCAACTACGCCGCGGTCAAGGCCGCGACGGAGGCCTGGACGCGGGCCCTCGCACACGGCTTTACCAAGGCCGCGCGTGACGAGGGATGTGACCTCTCCGGTGCCGCGGTGATCTACCGCGTCAAGGGGTTGGACGGTCTGGAAGAATCGCTCGCCGACGCCGTGGTCACCGCCTTCGCGGGCGACGCGGCCGACGTGAACGACCAGATCATCGATCTCACCGGGAGTCAGGCGTGAAGACGGAGCACGACCTCAACGAGCGCGGTTTCGCCTCGGACAACTATGCCGGGGTGCACCCGGACGTCATGGCAGCCCTCGTGGCGGCGAACGGCGGACACCAGGTGGCCTACGGCGCCGACGTGTACACGGCGCGGCTACAGGAGGTCATGGCCCGTCACTTCGGTGACGACGTCGAGGCGTTCCCCGTCTTCAACGGCACCGGCGCGAACGTCGTCGGGTTGCAGGCCATGTTGCCGCGTTGGGGCGCGGTCATCGCTGCGACGACGGCGCACATCAACGTCGACGAGGGCGGTGCCCCGGAGCGCGTGGGCGGGTTCAAGATCCTCAACGTCGTGACGCCCGACGGGAAGCTGACGCCGGAGCTCGTCGACACCGAGGCATGGGGTTTCGGTGACGAGCACCGCGCGCAGCCCGGCGTCGTCTCGATCACGCAGTCGACCGAGCTGGGCACGCTCTACACGGTCAAGGAGATCAAGGCGCTCGCCGACCACGCCCACTCGCTCGGCCTCAAGCTGCACCTCGACGGCTCGCGGCTGTCGAACGCAGCGGCGTCCCTCGGCGTCAGTCTGCGCGAGATGACGACGGACGCCGGCGTCGACGTCCTCAGCCTCGGTGGCACCAAGAACGGTGCGATGCTCGCCGAAGCGGTCGTCGTCATCAACCCGGAGGCAGCCGAAGGCCTGCCGTACGTGCGCAAGTACACGATGCAGCTGTCGTCGAAGATGCGGTTCGTCGCCGCGCAGCTCATCGCCCTGTACGAGGGCGAGCTGTGGCTCGAGAACGCCCGTCACGCCAACGCGATGGCGCGTCGTCTGCGCGACGGCGTGGAGGCCGGCCTCGCGGACGGTTCCATCAAAGGCGTGGAGTTCACCCAGGACACGTACGTCAACGGCAACTTCGCGGTGCTGCCCGAAGGTGTGGCCGACGTCCTGCGCGAGAAGTTCCGGTTCTACGACTGGGACGCGGCGCGCCGCGAGGTGCGCTGGATGTGCTCGTTCGACACGAGCGAGACCGACGTGGACGCGTTCGTCGCAGCCATCGCTGAGGCAACCACCGGCTGATCGTCCGGCAGGCCGTCGCACTCACGCGACAGGCGCGCCCACGGCAACCTTTTGGGGTTGTCCGTGGGCGCACCTATTCTTGAAACATGCCTGGTGAGTCCCTCTTCCACGACCTTGAGCCCCTGCTGGAGCAGGTGAACAAGCCGATCCAGTATGTCGGCGGCGAGCTCAACGCCCAACTCAAGGACTGGAATTGCGGCGGCTACGGCCCCGAGGGTGAGGAGCTGACCACCCGCTGGGCGCTCATGTACCCCGACGCCTATGAGGTGGGCGTGCCCAACCAGGGCGTCATGATCCTCTACGAAGTGCTCAACGAGCGCGACGACGCTCTCGCCGAGCGCACGTACTCGATGTGGCCGGACATGGAAACGCTCATGCGCGAATCCGGCGTTCCGCAGTTCACCGTCGACGGTCACCGCAGCGTGCGCGACTTCGACGTGCTGGGTGTCTCGTTCTCCACCGAGCTCGGCTACACGAACCTGCTGACGGCGCTCGATCTCGCGGGCATCCCGATGCACGCGAACGAGCGGGGTCTCGACGACCCCATCGTCCTCGCGGGCGGGCACTCGGCCTTCAACCCCGAGCCCATCGCGGACTTCATCGATGCTGCCGTCGTCGGTGACGGCGAGGAGGCCGTCCTCCTCATCACCGACATCATCAAGGAGTGGAAGAGCAGCGGTAAGCCCGGCGGACGCCGTGGCCTCCTGCTCGAACTCGCACGCACCGGCAGTGTCTACGTGCCGTCGATGTACCAGGTCGACTACCTGCCCGACGGTCGCATCCAGCGCGTCGTCCTCACCGAGGAGGCGCAGGGCGTGCCGTGGCGCGTCTCGAAGCACACGGTGATGGACCTCGACGAGTGGCCGTACCCGAAGCAGCCGCTCGTACCGATGGCCGAGTCGGTGCACGAGCGCATGAGCGTCGAGATCTTCCGCGGCTGCACCCGCGGCTGTCGCTTCTGCCAGGCAGGCATGATCACCCGCCCGGTGCGCGAGCGCTCCATCACCGGTATCGGCGAGATGGTCGAGAACGGCCTGGCCGCAACCGGTTTCGAGGAGGTCGGCCTGCTGTCCCTCAGCTCCGCCGACCACACCGAAATCGGTGATCTCGCCAAGGGCCTGGCCGACCGTTATGAGGGCACCCAGACGGGTCTGTCCCTGCCCTCGACCCGCGTCGACGCGTTCAACATCGACCTCGCCAACGAGCTCACCCGCAACGGTCGTCGCTCCGGCCTGACGTTCGCGCCCGAGGGCGGCAGCGAGCGCATCCGCAAGGTCATCAACAAGATGGTCTCCGAGGACGACCTCATCAACACGGTTGCAGCGGCCTACGGCGCCGGCTGGCGTCAGGTGAAGCTGTACTTCATGTGCGGGCTTCCCACCGAGACGGACGAGGATGTCCTGCAGATCGCCGACATGGCCAAGCGCGTCATCGAGACGGGCCGCCAGGTCTCGGGTCGCAAGGACATCCGCTGCACCGTCTCCATCGGTGGCTTCGTCCCGAAGCCGCACACGCCGTTCCAGTGGTGCGGTCAGCTCTCCGCGGAGGAGACCGACGAGCGCCTGAAGAAGCTCAAGGACGCCATCCGCTCCGACAAGAAGTTCGGTTCGAGCATCGGCATGCGCTACCACGACGGCAAGCCCGGCATCGTCGAGGGGCTGCTCAGCCGCGGTGACCGCCGCATCGGTTCGGTCATCGAGGCGGTCTGGCGTGACGGCGGCCGGTTCGACGGCTGGAGCGAACACTTCAGTTACGAGCGGTGGATGGAACAGGCCGCCCGCGTCTTCGCGGAGATGGACGACCCCATCGACGTCGACTGGTACACCACGCGCGAGCGCGGCGAACTCGAGGTGCTCCCGTGGGATCACCTCGACTCCGGCCTCGACAAGGAATGGCTCTGGCAGGACTGGCAGGACGCCCTCGACGAGGAAGAGGTCGACGACTGCCGCTGGACGCCGTGCTTCGACTGCGGCGTGTGCCCGCAGATGAACACCGACATCCAGATCGGCCCCACGGGCAAGACGTTGCTGCCACTCACCGTTCTCGGCTCGGGAGCCAAGAAGCTGGCGTCAGCCGAGCACTCGCACTGATGGCCACACGCTCCAGGGCGTCCCGGCGAGGACGCTCCGGACGCGCACGTCGAGCTCCGGCCAGCGTCAGGGGCCGTGACACCCGCGTCGACAGTCTGCGCGGACTCGTCCTCATCGCGATGTTCGTGGCGCACTGCGCTCCGAGCCCCGGGCCGCTGCGCCTGTTCAACCTGACGGAGTTCGCCACGGCGCCGCTGTTCGCTCTTCTCATCGGCATCGGCGCCGAACTGGGCGACCGAGGAAGCCGCGGGCTCCCGGCCGCGTTCGTGCGCGCCGGCATTCGCGCCGCTGTGCTGGTCGCTCTCGGTTTGTGGCTGGAGACGTGGGGAGCCCAGGTCGACATCGTCCTGCTCTACCTCGCGTTGCCGACCCTTCTGGCTCCGTTGCTCGCTCGACTTCCCGTGAGTGCGCTTGCCGGTGTCGCGACGGCGCTGTGGGCTTCGGCCCCGTACTTCATGGAGTCGTTCGGCTCGAAAGCGGCTGAGGCTGCCGTCCGGGGCGACCAGGTCGGTGCGCGTTTGTGGAATGTGGTCTTCACCGGCACCCACTATCGCCTGACGACGCTCCTCGTCTTCACGTGCATCGGCATCATCCTCTGGCGAGCGATGTCGTCGGTTCGCCTCAATTGGCACATCGCGGCAGCAGGCGCCTTCTCGCTCCTCCTGGCTGCAGGGCTGATGCTCGCCAAGGAGGCCGGCCGCATCGACTTCGAGCCCTACAGCGGCACGCACCTCGAGGTCGCCTTCTGCGCGCTGCTCGTCGTCGGTATCGCGGGCGTCTGGCTCGGGCTCGCTCCCGACCATGTTGACATCCCGCTGCTCTCCGTCGCAGGGGCCATGACGCTCAGCGTCTACGTTGTGCAGATCGGATACCTCGCCTGGTACGTACGCTCGTACGCACCAGGTCAGCCCGACGACAGCTGGGTGAACGTCGCGATCCTCACGGCTCTCGGACTTGTCCTTCCTCTCCTGTGGCGCTCGGCCGTTCCGCGCGAACCGCTCACGAAGGGCCCGATCGAGGGTCCGACGGCGGTGCTCACCCGCATCCTCCACTGACGGCCGAGGGGGCTTACCCGGATCAGGCCGGGACGGTGACCTCGCTCGGCACCCGACCTCGACGCCTCATGCCCAGACATGCCACAGCAGCGAGTCCGCACAGCGCGGCCCCGACCATCCAGGCCCACGTGTAGGTGCCGAGTTCGTCGCGCACCATGCCCGCCGCCGTCGCGGCGATCGCCGCCCCGATCTGGTGGCTCGCGAAGACCCAGCCGAAGACGATGGCGCCTCGCTCCGGGCCGAAGTACGCGCGGCACAGGGCAATGGTGGGCGGCACGGTTGCCACCCAGTCGAGCCCGTAGAAGAGGATGAAGACGAACATGCTCGGCTTCACGTCGTCGGTGAAGAGCATGGGCAGCACGATGAGGCTCAGTCCCCGGCCCGCGTAGTAGATCGTGAGCAGCAGCGCTGGGTCGACGCGGTCGGTGAGCCATCCCGAGAAGATCGTGCCGATGATGTCGAACACACCGACGAGCGCGAGAAGGCTCGCGGCGGCCGTGCCGGCCATGCCGTGATCCATGGCGGCCGGAATGAAGTGGGTGCCGACCAGGCCGTTCGTCGTCGCGCCGCACACGGCGAACGTGAAGGCCAGGATCCAGAACGCCGGACGGGCGGCCGCGTCCTTGAGCGAGGAGAGCGCGAGTCGGGCCGCGCCCGTGGAAACCGGTGGGGGAGTGCGCACGGGCTCGTCGGCCGGAACGCCGTAGGCGTTGACGCCGAGGTCGGAGGGGTGATTGCGCATCCGCCACAGCACGAGCGGGATCGCGACGAGCGCCAGTGCACCGATGGCGACGGTGGCCGAGCGCCAGCCCGACGCATCGGTGAGCTGCGCCATGATCGGCAGGAAGATGAGCTGACCCGTGGCAGCCCCGGCGGCCAGAACACCCGAGACGGTGGCGCGGCGCTTCTCGAACCACCGGTTGCTCACCGTCGCGACGAGCGACATCGACATGACGCCGGCGCCGAGGCCGATGAGCACGCCCCAGCATGCGATGAGCTGCCACGGCTGCGTCATCCACACCGGCAGCACGGCGCCTGCGGCGATGAGGGCGAGCGCGGCCACCACGACCGCGCGAACGCCGAAACGCTCCATGGCCGCGGCGGAGAACGGAGCAGTGAGGCCGTAGAAGAGGAGATTGACCGACACGGCGGAGCCGATGAGGCCCATCGACCACCCGAACTCCTCGTGGAGCGGATGCATCATGACGCTCGGTGCCGAACGGAAACCGGCGGCGGAGATCGCTGTGATGAAAGTGATGCCCGCGACGATCCAAGCGGGGTGGAGCCGCGGTGCGCGCGGGCGCATCGGCTGCGTCATGAACGCATGGTAGAGGCGCTCGGCGCGAGCACGGGTAGGCTTCTCACTCGTGGCACGTCAGCGAGTTCCCGAAGGCCCACCTCCCGCACCGGCAGTGCAGAAGGTGTCCGTGCGCTACGCCAAGCGCGGGCGCCTGCGCTTCTCCTCGACACGCGACTTTCAGCGCGCGCTCGAGCGAGCGGTCCGTCGCGCGGGCGTGCCGATGGCCTTCTCCGCCGGCTTCCACCCTCATCCGCGCATTTCCTATGCCAACGCTGCCCCGACGGGAACGGCGTCCGAGTCGGAGTACTTCCAGCTCCAACTGACGCAGGTGTGTGACGTCGAGAAGCTTCGTGAAGCACTCGACGAGTCGCTGCCGACGGATCTCGCCGTCCTGCGTGTCGTGGAAGCCGCACCGGGTGCGCTCGCGGATCTGCTCCAGGCCAGCGTCTGGCAACTCGACTTCGAGGGCATCCCGCTCGAGACCCTCACCGAAGCCGTCGACGCGTTCATGACTCGCACCGAACTGCTCGTCACGCGCATGACGAAGTCGGGCGTGCGCGAGTTCGACGTCCGCCAGGCCGTCCTCACCTCCGACGTCGTCGGGGTTCGTTCGGACGCCGGTGCCGAGATCGCCCGGTGGACGATGACGATCCAGCACACCACGCCCGCCGTGCGACCCAACGACGTGCTCAAGGGCATCGGTGAACTCACGGAACTCGTCGTTCCGCGCCCGCCGCTCATGACCCGCCTCGCGCAGGGCACTCTGGAGCCCGGCAACACGGTCGGAGACCCGTTCGAGCAATGATGTCCTCGCGTGGCGAGTGGGCCGCACGGCGACGACCTGTGCGATACTGCCTGTGGTTCGCGTGAGTCTCACAGAATTCGCGGCGAACCCGCAGAACCTTCCGACCGCGCCGACGGGACGTGGGGGACGACGGCGCGAGCCGCACCTCACCCGAGCCGTCCGGAGCGAGGGTGGCCGACGCACACACTGCGAAGCTGCCGACCGCGAGGGGCTGCGGCGTGACGTTCGGTGCCGCGCGATGCGCGAGCCGACGATCCACGTAGAAGACGACTTCCGTCGTTGCGGGTCACGACCCGAGACGGCGATTTGCTTCATCCGCGCCGCGGCGCGTGCAAGGCCAAACGGGCCTTTCTGTGGCACACGCCGTGCCGACGAGAAGGAGGGCCCATGGCCCCCGAGAACAACGACGAGACCACCTTCGCGAGCCCCTTCTTCGCAGGTAGTCCTTTCGCCTCACAGCAGGCTCCCAAAACGCCGGAGGTCGACGAGACCGAGGAAGCCGATACCACCGACGAGGCAGCTGCGGCTCCCGCGCCCGGCGCCGCCTTCGGTCTGCTCTTTCAGGCTCCGGACCCGCAGAAGCGCGCTCCCAAGCGTGAGCGCGTGCCCCGCGAGGACGAGCGTGACGGGGCCTCAGCGTCGGACGACGACGCCGAGTCCCGCTCGGATGACGGCGACGACGGGGACGACACCTCGCGTGGCAACCGCGGACGAGGCGGTCGCCGCGGTTCGCGTGACGGGAACAACGATCGCAGAGACAGTTCGGCCAACTCCGTCGCCGCAGGCGACGGCGACGCCGACGACGTGAACGCCTCCGGCGACGACGACACCGATGACAACGACGACGACCAGACCCCGCGTCGCCGCCGGCGCGGTGGCCGCGGTCGCCGCTCGAACTCCTCCAAGAACTCGGGCGATTCCGGCGATTCGAACAACTCGGGCGACAAGAACTCGAACGAGTCGAACGGCTCGGACAACGGCAAGAATGCCGAGCGCGACGGCGACGCGAACGAGGACGACACCTCGGACAACGCCTCGAACGACTCCGACAACGGCGACGACGACTCCAACGACTCGGGTTCGCGCAAGCGCACCCGCCGTCGTCGCCGCAGCGGTTCGGGCGGCTCGGACTCCGACGACCCGAACACCGTCACCCGCGTCCGCGAGCCCCGCAAGGCCAAGGACGAGGTCACCTCGATCAAGGGTTCGACGCGTCTCGAGGCGAAGAAGCAGCGCCGCCGCGAGGGCCGCGAGGCCGGTCGTCGCCGCACCGTCATCACCGAGGCCGAGTTCCTCGCACGCCGCGAGAGCGTCGAGCGCGTCATGGTCGTGCGCGAGCGCGAGGGCCGCACGCAGATCGGTGTCCTCGAGGACGGCGTGCTCGCCGAGCACTACGTCTCGCGCCAGGAGCAGGCCTCGTCGATGGCGGGCAACGTCTACCTCGGTCGCGTCCAGAACGTCCTGCCCTCCATGGAGGCAGCGTTCATCGACATCGGCCGCGGCCGCAACGCCGTGCTGTACGCCGGAGAGGTCAACTGGGACGCCGCCGGTCTCGACAACCAGCCCAAGCGCATCGAGCACGCCCTCAAGGCGGGCGAGAGCGTCCTTGTCCAGGTGACGAAGGACCCGATCGGCCACAAGGGTGCGCGCCTGACGTCGCAGATCTCCCTGCCGGGACGCTTCCTCGTCTACGTGCCCGGCAACTCGATGACCGGCATCAGCCGCAAGCTGCCCGACGTGGAGCGCGCGCGCCTGAAGAAGATCCTCAAGGAGGTCGTGCCCGCCGACGCAGGCGTCATCGTGCGCACCGCCGCCGAGGGTGCCTCCGAGGAGGAGCTGCGTGCCGACGTCGAGCGCCTCACGAAGATGTGGGAGAGGATCCAGAAGAAGGCCGAGAGCGGCAACGCCCCGGTGCTCGTGCACGGCGAGCCGGACCTCACGGTCCGCGTCATCCGTGACGTCTTCAATGAGGACTTCGCCAAGATGGTCGTCTCCGGCGACCGCGCCTGGAACGAGGTGCACTCCTACATCTCCGAGGTGGCGCCCGACCTCACCGAGCGCCTCGAGAAGTGGACCGGCGAGAAGGACGTCTTCGCCAAGCACCGCATCGACGAGCAGCTCGCCAAGGCCATGGACCGCAAGGTCTGGCTGCCGAGCGGTGGTTCGCTCGTCATCGACCGCACCGAGGCCATGACGGTGGTCGACGTCAACACGGGCAAGTTCGTCGGCTCCGGCGGCAACCTCGAAGAGACGGTGACGAAGAACAACATCGAAGCGGCCGAGGAGATCGTGCGTCAGCTGCGACTGCGCGACATCGGCGGCATCATCGTCGTCGACTTCATCGACATGGTGCTCGAGAGCAACCGCGAGCTCGTCGTGCGCCGTCTCCTCGAGTGCCTTGGACGTGACCGGACGAAGCACCAGGTCGCCGAGGTGACGTCGCTCGGCCTCGTGCAGATGACGCGTAAGCGTGTCGGTTCCGGCCTCGTCGAGGTGTTCTCCGAGCAGTGCGAGTCGTGCCATGGGCGCGGCATCATCGTGCACGACCACCCGGTCGAGAACCGTGACATCAACGGCAACGACACGAGCCGCAAGGGTCGTGGCTCGCGTCGCGGTGGCAACGGCAATGGTGGCTCCAACAACGGAGGCAACAACGGCAACACCTCCGGCGGCTCGAACTCGAACTCCAACGACTCGTCCCACGACAAGAAGGGCGACGAGCGCGACAACGGCTTCGCCCAGATCGCGGCTGCGGCGCACGCTGCTGCCATCTCCGCGGGCGACAAGTCGGCCACGTCCGAGCCGGTCTCCACGACCTCGTCCGAGGACGCAGTCGTGAGCGAGAAGGACGCCGCGACGAAGACGGCCGCACCCGAGCGCACCACGGTGCGTGAGAACGTCGGGCACGTGGAGTCGTCGTCGAGCACCTCGACGAAGAGCGCGCCGCAGGAGCATGGCAAGGCCCCGGCTCGCCGTCGCGGCTCGCGTCGTGCCGCCACATCGACGGGTGCGCCCACGGCCGCCGGAGAGGCGACCGTCATGACGGTTCAGGCCTCCACGACCACGAGTGACGCTCCGGCAGCTGCCGCTGCGTCGCCCGAGACGCCCGCTGATGCTCCGAATGTCGCCGCTGACTCGGCCCCGACTCAGGCGGAGGCCCCCGTCGTCACGCAGGAGGCGACGGCCGCCGCGAAGCGTCTGCGTCGTGCGGCGTCGAGCTCGGGTGCGCCCGTGAGCCTGCAGGCCGTCGACCTGGCTGCCGCACCGATGTCGAGCGCGCCGCTGACGAAGGTCGCCGGTGAGGCGAGCGACGCCGCCGGTTCCGCGCAGAGCGCTCCGGCGCAGGCTGCGGTCACCTCCGAGACGAAGGCCCCGGCCCGCAAGAAGCGCACGCGCGTCGTCGCCCCGGCCGGTGCGCCGGGCACGAAGGCCGACGAGGCCTGATCGCCGAACACCACGAGAGCGCCCCGCCTCCTGCCGTATCGCAGGTGGCGGGGCGCTTTCGACGAATGCGTCAGTAGCCGGTGCGGCCGTCCACGGCTTCGCGCAGAAGATCCATGTGCCCGAGGTGGCGGGCGTACTCCTCGACGAGGTGGACGAGGATCCAGCGCAGGTTGACCGGTTCGCCCCTACGCAGGCCGCGCACGGGGGAGTCGAGGTCGCTCCACGCGGCGGCCCGCGCTCGCGTCACGTCGAGTTCGCGCTCGTAGGCGGCGAGGTTGTCGGCCGCGTCGGCGGCGTTCGCGAGGTCGAAGTCGCCGTCGGGCTCGTCAGCGGTGGAGTAGTAGTCGGGCACGTCCTGTTCGTCGTCGAGCACGACGCGCAGCCAGTACGCCTCGACCTCATTGAGGTGGCGCACGACACCGATGAGACTGAGGGTGGAGGGAGGAACGCTGCGGCGAGCGAGCTGCTCGGCGTCGAGGCCGGCGATCTTGAGCAGAACGGTGTCGCGGTAGAGATCGAGCCAGCCGTCGAGCACGGCGCGTTCGCCGCTCACCTTCGGCGGATCGCCTCGTTCGTCGTCGCGCTCGGGCACGATGGGTGTCGTCATGCGTGCAGCCTGGTGGCTGCGCGCCGGTGCGGCAAGCGAATTTCGGGGCCTTCGCAGATTTGGGGCGAGCCACCGCGCACGGTATTCTTGTTCTTTGGTGCGCCCACCGCGCCCGGTGTCCTGTTCGCAGGGTAGCTACCGGCCGGTCAGACAGAGCGAGTGCGCCATGACGAAAGAGAGTCCCACGTGTACGCGATTGTTCGCGCAGGTGGCCGCCAGGAGAAGGTCTCCGTCGGCGACACCCTTCTGATCGACAAGGTGACGACGAAGCCGGGCGAGTCGTTCGAGCTCAAGCCGCTCATGCTTGTCGACGGTTCCGACATCACGGTCGACGCCGACGCGCTGGCCAAGGTCACCGTCACGGCCGAGGTCATCAAGGCCGCCAAGGGCCCGAAGATCACGATCATGAAGTACAAGAACAAGACGGGTTACCGCAAGCGCCAGGGCCACCGTCAGCCGCTGACGCAGATCAAGGTCACCAAGATCGGCTGAGCCACGGCTCAGAACTGATCTTCCACAGATTTTCGAAAGAGGCTTAGACATGGCACACAAGAAGGGTGCATCCTCGACCCGAAACGGTCGTGACTCCAACGCACAGCGACTCGGCGTGAAGCGCTTCGGCGGTCAGATCGTCGGCACCGGCGAGATCATCGTCCGCCAGCGCGGCACGCACTTCCACCCCGGTGAGAACGTCGGCCGTGGCGGCGACGACACGCTGTTCGCTCTCGCCCCCGGCGCGGTCAAGTTCGGCCAGCGCAAGGGCCGCAAGGTCGTCGACATCGTCGTCGAGCCGGAGATTACGGCCTGATCCTCGCGATCGCTTGTTGAAGGGGTGAGCCCAGCAATCGGGCTCACCCCTTCACGCATGTCTGCACGTCCCTAGAATCGAGGACGAGGGCTCTTCGCCGTTCGTCCACTGGCTGCGTCCGCTCGAGGCCGCACCGAAAGGAACCACCATGGCAACGAACTTCGTCGACCGCGTCGTCCTCAATGTGACGGCGGGCAACGGCGGCCACGGCGTGGCCTCCGTCAAGCGTGAGAAGTTCAAGCCGCTCGGTGGCCCTGACGGCGGCAACGGCGGCCACGGCGGCGACGTCGTGTTCGAGGTCGACCCCCAGGTGACGACGCTGCTCGAGTACCACCGCAACCCGCACCGCAGCGCCACGAACGGCAAGCCCGGCGCGGGCGACGAGCGCAACGGCGCCGACGGCGACGAGCTCGTCCTCCCGGTGCCCGAAGGCACGGTCGTCAAGGACCGTGAGGGCAACATCCTCGCCGACCTCGTCGGCTTCGGCAGCCGGTTCATCGCTGCCGCCGGCGGTCGCGGTGGACTCGGCAACAAGGCCCTCGCGAGCCGCCGCCGCAAGGCTCCCGGCTTCGCCCTCCTCGGCGAACCGGGGGAGACGGCTGACGTCGTGCTCGAGCTCAAGACGCTCGCCGACGTGGCCCTCATCGGCTTCCCCAGCGCAGGCAAGAGCTCGCTCGTCTCCGTCGTGAGCGCGGCCAAGCCGAAGATCGCCGACTACCCGTTCACGACGCTCGTGCCGAACCTGGGCGTCGTCAACGCGGGCAGTGAGCGCTTCACCATCGCCGATGTGCCCGGCCTCATCCCCGGCGCCAGCCAGGGCAAGGGCCTCGGCCTCGAGTTCCTGCGACACGTCGAGCGCTGCTCGGTGCTCGTGCACGTCATCGACTGCGCCACGCTCGAGCCGGGCCGCGACCCCATGAGCGACCTCGACCAGATCGAGCACGAGCTGTCGGAGTATGTCGCCGACGACTCGCTGGGCGGCAAGCCGCTGTCCGAGCGCACCCGCATCGTCGTGCTCAACAAGGCCGACGTTCCCGACGCACTCGAACTCGCCGAGATGGTCAAGCCGGACCTCGAGGCCCGCGGCCTCGAAGTCTTCATCGTCTCCGCCGTCGCCCACCTCGGACTCAAGGAGCTCACGTTCGCGCTTGCGCGTCACGTCGCCGAAGCCCGCAAGGAAGTCGAATCCGCCGTGCCCGCGCGCGTCATCGTCCGGCCCAAGGCCATGGACGACGCCGGGTTCAAGATCGTCAAGGAGGGTGGCACGGACGGCACGATGTTCCGCATCGTCGGCGAGCGACCCACCCGCTGGGTTCGCCAGACCGACTTTGCGAACGACGAAGCAGTTGGCTACCTTGCGGACAGGTTGAACCGCCTCGGAGTGGAAGAAGAACTGTTCAAGGCCGGCGCAGTGCCCGGCTCGACGGTTCTCATCGGCCCCGGCGACAACGCCGTCGTCTTCGATTGGGAGCCCACGCTGCAGGCGGGCGCGGAACTGCTCGGTGCACGCGGCACCGACCTGCGCCTCGAGGAGAACGCTCGCCCCACTCGCGCCGAGAAGCGCGACGAGTTCCACGGCCGCAAGGACGGCCAGCGTGTGGCTCGCGAAGAGATCGCCGCGGAACGGGAAGCCGGTATCTGGACCGAGCACGACGGCTACCGCCAGTAGTCACCTCGCCGTTCGACGAGTCGGAGAAGGGAATACCCCCGTTGTCTGCAGCCCACACGAGCGAGAGCCTTCGCGAGCAGATTCGCGATGCCAAACGCGTCGTCGTCAAGGTCGGTTCGTCGTCCATCACATACACGAGTGGGGGCATCAACCACTCCGCGCTCACCGAGCTCGTCGGCATCCTCGCCGAACGTCGCCACGCGGGCAAGGAAGTGCTCCTCGTCTCCTCCGGCGCCATCTCCGCAGGCATGGCGCCGCTCGGGATGCAGACGCGGCCCACCGCGCTTCCCGAGGCGCAGGCCGCTGCCGCAGTCGGCCAGGGTCAGATCATGTCGGCCTACTCGCTGCTGTTCCAGGGCCTCGGCCTCACCGCCGGGCAGGTACTCCTCACGAGTGACGACGTCACCCGCCGCACCACCTACCTCAACGGCCGATCCACCCTCGAGACGCTCCTCGACCACGGCGCCGTGCCGATCATCAACGAGAACGACACCGTCGCCACCCAGGAGATCCGCTTCGGCGACAACGACCGCCTCGCCGCGCTTGTCAGTCACCTCATCGACGCCGACGCGCTCATCCTGCTCTCCGACGTCGACTCCCTCTACGACGGCCCGCCCAGCCGCGAAGGCACCAAGCGCATCCCATTCGTCCCCAACGTCGAAGAGATGAAGGACGTGGAGATCGGCGGTACCGGCTCCGGCGTCGGCACCGGTGGTATGCGCACCAAGATCGACGCAGCGCGCATCGCCACCGCCGCAGGTGTGCCCACGATGCTCACCTCCATGCCGCAAGCCCGCGAGGCCTTCGCCGGCGACGACATCGGCACCGCCTTCGCGCCCACCGGACGCCGCCGCGGAGCCCGCCGCCTCTGGCTCGCTCACGCCACCACGCCCGCCGGCCGACTCGTCCTCGATGAAGGCGCCGTCAAGGCCGTGCGCGACCGAGGACGCTCCCTCCTGCACGCCGGAGTCGTCGCCACCGAAGGCCGCTTCCTCGCAGGCGACGCCGTCGACCTCGCCGACGAGAACGGCACCGTCTTCGCCCGCGGCCTCGTCAACTACGACGTCGCCGACGTCGAACGCGCCAAAGGCCGCTCCACCCGCGAACTCTCCGACAACATCGGCCCCGCCTTCGAGCGGAGCCTTGTGCACCGCGACCATTTGGTCGTGCTCCCGTAGCCCTGTCTTCCGGCCGGGCCCAGGGGCCCGTCTCGGTGCGACATGGCTTCGGGCCACTCGTCGGTCAGGGCGCGTGAGAACCCCTCGCAAGCTCGGGATTCTCATGCGCCCTGGTCTCCTCGTGGAGTCCGCTTCCAGCAGGGTTGGCTCTACGAAGAGTGTTTCGGCTTTGTCGGTGCTGGGCTTTGGCGGGCAGGGGCTGACGCGCGCCCCCTCGGCCAGGCTCCGTCACGCCTTGAGTGGAGGGACCCGGCGGGTGGTGCGTCCCGGGCCCGCCTCTCCGGCTTGGTGTGTGACCCGGGTCGCATTCGCGTTTGGGTCGCCGTTGGCCCCTCCATAGGATGAAAAACATGAACAGCAACCTTGAGCAGTCCACCGCACGGGTCGCCGCAGCCGGAAAGGCCGCGCGCGTCGTCTCGAAGCGACTCGCCCTGCTGTCACGCGCCGAGAAGGACGCCGCCCTCGGCGTCCTCGCCGACGCTATCGAAGCCGCCGAAGCGAGCATCGTCGCCGGAAACGAACGCGACCTCGAACGCGGCCGCGACGCCGGCATCTCCGACAGCCTCGCCGACCGCCTCCGCATGACGCCCGAACGCGTCAGCGCCGTCGCGCAGGCCCTCCGCGATCTCGCCGCACTGCCCGACCCCGTGGGTGAGGTCGTGCGCGGCAACACCCTTGCCAACGGCCTGCAGATCAAGCAGGTTCGCGTACCCATGGGTGTCGTCGGCATGGTCTACGAAGCCCGCCCCAACGTCACGGTGGACGCGGCCGGCCTCGGCCTCAAGAGCGGCAACGCCATGATCCTGCGCGGTGGCTCCGCAGCCGCACACACCAACGCCGCCATTGTCGCCGCGCTCCGCGAGAGCCTCGAACGCCAAGGTCTGCCCGCCGACGCCGTGCAGCTGCTCAACGGCGGCCACGAGGACGTCCAGGCACTCATCACCGCGCGCGGCCTCGTCGACCTCGTCATTCCGCGCGGGGGAGCGAAGCTCATCGAGACCGTCGTCACCGGCTCCACCGTGCCCGTCATCGAGACCGGCACCGGCAACGTCCACGTCTACGTGGACGCCGACGCCGACCTCGACATGGCGCTCGAGATTGCCGTGAACTCCAAGACGCACCGTCCGAGCGTCTGCAACGCCGCCGAATCGTTGCTCGTGCACCGCGACGTCGCTGACGAGTTCCTCCCGCGCGTGCTGCGCACGCTCGCCGACAAGGACGTGACCCTTCACGCCGACGAGCGCGCCACGGCCCTCGCCGGCGACGTCGAGACGAAGCCCGTCACGGACGAAGCCTGGAACACCGAGTTCCACGACCTCGAAATGTCCGTCGGCGTCGTCGACTCACTCGACGAGGCCATCGAGCACATCGACGGCTACTCGACGCACCACACCGACTGCATCGTCACCGAGAACCGTGCCGCCGCACGCGCGTTCATCGCCCAGGTCGACTCGGCCGTCGTCATGGTCAACGCCTCGACGCGCTTCACCGACGGCGGCGAGTTCGGCTTCGGCGCCGAGATCGGTATCTCGACGCAGAAGCTGCACGCCCGCGGACCGATGGCGCTCGCCGAGCTCACGACGACCAAGTGGGTCGTCGACGGAGACGGTCAGATCCGCTGAGCGGCCTCGCCGATGCCTTGACGGACTGCCCGACGCGCCCTCCTTTACGACGCGTGCGCGATTACGGCGGGTTCCGGGGCGAGGTGCTCGATCGACGGCTGGCGGCCGAGCGCGGACTCCTCGAGCGAGTCGTAGGCGACGTAGTGCGTCGGGCGTGCCTGCACCGCGGCGAACATACGGCCCACGTACTCGCCCAGGAGCCCGAGGCCGAGCAACTGCGCGGCCCCGAAGCCGCTGATGACGACGATCGTGGAGGCCCAGCCCGTCACGGAGTGGCCCATGACCTTGGCCCACAATGCGAACGCGCCGACGCCGAAGGCGACGAGCAATCCGAGCAGCCCGCACCACGTCGCGAGGCGCAGCGGTGCGCTCGATGCGCCGGTGACGGCGTCGAGCGACAGCCGCAACATCTTGCTCAGCGGATACTTGGAGCGGCCGGCGGCGCGTTCCTCGCGGCGGTAGCCGACCTCGGCGGAGGGGAAACCGAGCGTCGGCACGGCGAGGCGCAGCACGCGGTTCGTCTCCGGCAGGGCCAGAACGGCGTCGACGGTCGCGCGCGACATCATCCGGAAGTCGCCGGCGTTCATCGCGCCGCGTGCGCCGAGCCGGGCCATGACGGCGTAGAACCCCTCGGCGGTGACCCGCTTGAAGAACGTGTCGCTCGAGCGATCCGTGCGCACGCCGTAGACGACGTCGACGCCGCGCTCCGTGCCGACGCGCAGCATCTCGCTGATCACCTCGGGCGGATCCTGCAGGTCGGCGTCGATCGTCACCGCCCAGTCGCCACGTGCGCGGGCGAGGCCGGCGCTGATCGCGGCCTGGTGACCCGAGTTGGCGCGCAACCGGACGACGCGTAGCTGCGGCCACGCGCGGCGGTAGCGCTCGAGCAGAGCGGGCGTCGCGTCACGGGAGCCGTCATCCACGCACACGACCTCGTAGGACGCGCGCAGATCGTCAAGCACGGGGCGGAGTCGCTCGACGAAGAGGGGGAGGACGGACTCCTCGTCGAACATGGGGACGACGACGGAAAGGTGGGGATTCATGACGGCAGCTCTCGTGACGTGCGGTGCGCAACGGCCTGGCGTCAGCGACGTTAGGAGGGCCTGCTGTCCCGATGCTGTGTCGAGGCAGTATCCTTGCTTTCATGACGTCGCTTGTTTCGCTCGCCGCAGCCGTTGAGGTTCCGGAGCTCGAGGAGAACCACATCTTCATGCCGCCGTGGGGCTTCGGTCTCATGGCGTTCACCATCTTCTTGCTGCTGTTCGCGCTGCTGTGGGCCTTCCGTAACACGGCTGCCCGCTTCGGTGCGCCGCGCGGCCAGGCTCACCACGGTGGCCCGGCTCCCGACAACCACAAGAAGCACGGGGCTTCGCACTGACACCACGAATCGGGGTCATGGGCGGTACGTTCGACCCCATTCACCACGGTCACCTCGTCGCGGCGAGTGAGGTTCAAAGCCTCCTCGACCTCGACGAGGTCATTTTCGTGCCCACGGGGCAGCCGTGGCAGAAGGCCGGTCGTGACGTCGCGGCTGCGGAGCACCGCTACCTCATGACGGTCATCGCGACAGCCTCGAACCCGCGCTTCAGCGTCAGCCGTGTCGACATCGATCGTGCCGGCCCGACGTACACGCGCGACACGTTGAAGGATCTGCACGCGCAGCGTCCCGACGCGGAACTGTTCTTCATCACGGGCGCCGACGCCCTGGCACAGATCCTGTCGTGGAAGGGTGTCGAGGAGCTGTGGGATCTCGCCCACTTCATCGGCGTCACCCGGCCCGGGCACGAGTTGAGTGACCACGGGCTCCCGCGTGATCGCGTCACGCTGCACGAGATTCCGGCCATGGCGATCAGTTCCACCGACTGCCGTGACCGCGTTCGCGACGAAAAGCCGGTCTGGTATCTCGTGCCGGACGGCGTCGTGCAGTACATCCACAAGTATCAGCTTTACGGCCCCGACGCGGGCCACCTCCAGGAGGACTAGGTGACGGCTACAGACCGTTCCATCGAACTGACGCAGGCGGCCGCCCAGGCCGCTGCGGACAAGCTTGCGACGTCCATCGTCGCGCTCGACGTGAGCGACCAGCTCGCGATCACCGACACGTTCGTCATCGCCTCGGCGGAGAGCGAGCGTCAGGTCAACGCCATCGTCGACGCCGTCGAGGAGGCCTTGTTGCCGCTCGGCTCCAAGCCAGTGCGCCGCGAGGGCCGCGCGTCGGGCCGTTGGGTGCTCATCGACTTCGGCGACATCGTGCTGCAGGCCTTCCACGAGGAGGACCGGGAGTTCTACGACCTCGAGCGCCTCTGGCAGGACTGCCCCGTCATCGAGTTGGATCTCGACGAAGCCGCTTCCTGATGGTCGCACCGCTCGATGGCCCGCTTCGGCGGGCCATTTTGCTGCGCCACGGTCAAACGGCGTGGAATCTCGAGAAGCGCTGGCAGGGACGAACGGACATCGCCCTCGATGCCACGGGACTCGCCCAGGCGGAGCGGGCGGCCGAGGTGCTCGTGCGGGACGCCTCCATCGTGTCCCTGACGTACTCACCGCTGCGCCGCGCTGCGCAGACGGCGGCCGTGCTCAAGGGGGCGTTCGATCTTCGCGGACGTCCGCTGCGGCGTCGAAGCGACGAGCGCCTCGTCGAGATCGACACGGGCCAGTGGTCGACGATGCTGCACAGCGAGGTTCACGACGCCTACCCCGAGGAGAGCGCAGCCCTCGCGCGGGGGGAGGACATCCCGCGCGGCGTGCACGGTGAGTCGATGGCGGACGTAGCTGCACGCGTCCGTCCCGCGTTCGACGAGGCCACGGCGCCGCTCGCGGCGGGGGAGAGTGCCCTGCTCGTTCTGCACGGTGCCGCGATGCGCGCCCTGGCTGCTGACGCCGTGTGTCTTACTCACGGGCAGGTGGCGCACACTTTCACGGCCATCGGCAACTGCCGGTGGATCGTGCTCGTGGGCGACGACTCCGGCTCGTGGCGGGTGGAGCAGTGGAACGCGGGCGCCGGGGCTGCGGCGCCCTGATCGGTGACGATGTCCAGCGCTGAGTCAGTCACTGGGTCTCGCTGCGCCCTGTGACGTAGATTGGGAACCAAAGTTACTCACCCGTACACGAGGAGCGGACGAGCGAGATGAGTAAGCACGCAGGACGTGAGCGCAAGCGGATGTCACCGCAGCGCATGGCGCGACTGATGAACTTCTACCCGCCGTTGCTCGGCGCCGGCATCCGGGTGCGCGAGTTCAACGAGGACTGGACGCGTGCACGCGTCGAGCTTCGTCTCAACCGCTTCAACCGTAACCAGAACGGCACCGCGTTCGGCGGCTCGCTCAACGCGATGACTGACGCCTTTTACCCGCTGCTCGTCATGCACCAGATCGGCACGGACTATCTCGTGTGGGACAAGGCGTGCGAGATCGAGTTCAAGAAGCCGGGCACAGGCACCGTCTACGCGGAGTTCGAAGCGCCCAAGGAACTCGTCGCCGAGTTGAAGGCGAAGGCTGACGCCGAGGGCAAGGTGCTGCACACGTTCGAATGCGATCTTCACATGGCGGACGGCACCGTGGTGGCTCACGCGAAGCGCGTGGTCTACATCCGTAAGCGCTCGGATCGAGCCGCGCGCCAGGGGCAGGCGCAGTCGACCGGCGCGCCGGTTTGAGAGGCGTCGAACGTCGGCTGACCCCCGATTTGCGGGTGGCCGTGAAGGCTCGCTAAAGTATGCGAGTCGCGCAGCGTTGCTGAGTGATTCGCGCGGGGCTATGGCGCAGTTGGTAGCGCGCTTCCATGGCATGGAAGAGGTCTGGGGTTCGAATCCCCATAGCTCCACCAATGGCAGAACGGCCAGGACACGCTTTTCGTCCTGGCCGTTCTGCCATTTATCGAACATGGCGATTCGAGGAGCCGCCCCGCAGCGTAGCGAGCCCGACGGGGTCCCCATAGCTCGCGTCAGCGACCCCAGCCACCGAACCACAAGGCAACAAGGGACGAGATCTTCCCTTCTTGCGCGCAAGATGCGCCCTTGGACACAAGAGGGGAAGAATCCGCACCTCGTTGCGTCATCCCGCCCGGAGCCGGCCGCCGGAGGTGCAGGCGTGGCGCTGCTGCGTAGGACGGAGCCGGGCCCGGCCCAAGTTGGCGCGGAGGCGACCGGAGGGTAAAGTAACCGTGTTGCTCACCCCGGTGAGCGCGGGGCTATGGCGCAGTTGGTAGCGCGCTTCCATGGCATGGAAGAGGTCTGGGGTTCGAATCCCCATAGCTCCACCAATGGCAGAACGGCCAGGACACGCTTTTCGTCCTGGTCGTTTTGGCATTTATTGAACTTTGTGATTCGAGGAGGAGGGCGAGCGCTAGCGAGTCCGACGGAGTCCCCATAGCTCCACCAATGGCAGAACGGCCAGGACACGCTTTTCGTCCTGGCCCTTCTGCTTTGCCCCAAGGATCGAACCCGGTTGGCGGTGCACACGCAGAAGGGGCGGGCGTCCGTAGACACCCGCCCCTTCTGGCACTCGTCAGTGCGTCACTTCAGCTGGCCGCTCGTCAGGCCGAGTAGGCGCCGGGCGACGACGAGCAGCTGGATCTGCTGCGTGCCTTCGAAGATGTCGAGGATCTTCGAGTCGCGCGCCCACTTCTCGAGCAGCTCGGTTTCGGCGTAGCCGTCGACACCGACGAGCTCGATGCACGACAGTGCGACGTCGACGCAGGTGCGGCCGGCCTTGGCCTTCGCCATCGACGCTTCCATCGAGTTGGGCTTGCCGTTGTCGGCCATCCACGCGGCGCGCAGCGTGAGCAGGAGCGCGGCCTCGTAGTCGGCCTCCATCTGCACGAGTCGGGCGCTCGCGTACGACTGCGCGGCGATCGGGGCGTCCCAGTCCTGACCGTGGCCGGCCTTCTCGAGCGCGGCGCGCGTGAAGTCGAGGCAGGCACGCGTCAGGCCCACGGCCATCGACGCGACGAGCGGACGCGTGTTGTCGAACGTCTGCATCGCACCACCGAAGCCGCACTCGGTGCGGATCTCCGGGTCACCGAGCAGGTCGGAGGCCGGCACGCGGCAGTCGTCGAGCACGAACGCGGCGGTGTCGGAGGCGCGGATGCCGAGCTTGTGCTCGAGACGCACGAGCTTGAGGCCCGGGTTCGAGCGCTCCACGACGAACGACTTGATGGCCTTCTTGCCCAGCGACTTGTCGAGCGTCGCCCACACGACGACGAGCTCGGCGCGCTCACCGGAGGTGACGAAGATCTTCTCGCCGTTGAGGACGTACTCGTCGCCGTCCTTCGTGGCCGTCGTCCGGATGTTGCCGGAGTCCGAACCGGTGTCCGGCTCGGTGATCGCCATGGCGGCCCAACGGTTGCCGTAGCGCTCCTTCTGCTCGTCGTTCGCGACGGCGGCGATGGCGGCGTTACCGAGGCCCTGGCGGGGGATCGACAGCGTCAGGCCCACGTCGCCGCGGCACGTCTCCATGATGGACAGCGCCGAGCTCATGTTGGCGCCGTTCTTGTTGCCGCCCTTCTTGGCGGACTTGCTCGGCTTCTCCTCGTCCTCGGCGGCGCGCGTCGAGCCGGAGGCACCGGCGCCGTTTCCGGCGCCCGAGTCGGACATGCCGTCGATGAGGGCCGACACGAGGTCGAGCTCACGCGGGTACTCGTGCTCGGCGAGGTCGTACTTGCGGCTGACGGGGCGGAAGACCTCGTCGGCCATCGAACCGGCCTGCTTGACGAGGGGAACGAACTTCTTCGGGATTTCGAGATCGATCATGACGTTTCCTTTGCGCGAAATCTTCGGGGAGTGGGGGAGCAAGGCGTCAGACGCCCACGCCGCCCTCGAGGACGCCTGCGCCGCGCAGGTCGCGGTACCACCGCTCGTTGTCGAACTCCTTGACGAAGCCGTGGCCGCCGAGCAGCTGCACCGCGTCGCTACCGATCTGCGCGCCGTACTTCGTGACGAGCGCGCGAGCGTGCGCGATGGCCTCAGCGGCTGCTTCGGGCTTGCGGCCGGAGTCGAGACGAGCCGCCGCACGCAGCGTTGCCAGGCGCATGCCGTCGAGCTCGATCGCGATGTTCGCCACGGTGAACGCGACAGCCTGACGGTGACCGATCGGCTCACCGAACGCCTTGCGCTCCGTCACGTACTGCGAAACCTGGTCGAGCACGGCGCGGCCGGTGCCACACGCGAGAGCGGCCCAGGCGAGGCGGGAACGGCGGATCGCGTCGAGCGCGTCCTCGCTCGTGCCGAGCAGGTTGTCCGCGGAGACCTCGACGTTCTCTAGGTGCAGGCGGCCGGTGTGCGACGCGCGAACACCCATGGCCGGGTCGTCGCACACCTTGAGGCCCTCGGTGCCGGCCTCGACGATGACGAGGCGCAGGTCGCCGTCGACCTCGGCCGTGACGACGAACAGCTCGGCCGAGTCGGCGCACGGCACGAGGGCCTTCTCGCCGGTGAGAACGAGCTTGTCGCCGCGAAGCTCGCCCTTGGTAGCGGGCTTGCGCGGGTCGGCCAGCGGGCCGGCCTCGGCAATCGCGAGCGAGGCGACGGCAGGCTTCTTCTCGTCGGTGAACGCGGGAAGGTACGTCTCCTGCTGCGCCGACGAACCGTAGGAGGCAATCGCTCCGGCGACGGCGGCAGGCGCCATGATGCCGACCGCGAGACCCATGTCGCCGCGGGCGAGCTGCTCGAGCACGAGCACGTTCATGACGGCGGAGCGCTCCTCGGCGACACCGCCGAGCTCGGCGGAAAGGGACAGGAGCGTCAGGCCCATCTCGGCCGCCTGGGCGCGGATCTCGTCGGGCACGGCGCGGGCACCGTCGGCGTCGGCGGCTACGGGACGCAGAACCTCGTCGGCCAGTTCGGCGGCGACTCCGGCGATCATCGCCTGGTCCTCGGTCGGCGTGAGGTCGAACTCCCGACGCGGCTTCGTCGGGGCCGGACGTGCCGGCTCACCCGAACCGCTCTTCTTCGCGAACGCACGGCCCGCGGCAGTCTGAACCTTGAAGCCCTGCTTGCTGCCGTTGTAGAGCGCGCGCTCGACCTTGGAGCGCACGGCGGGGTTCTTGAGCAGGTCGTGCCCGCCCGCCTTGGCCAACAGTCGAAGAGCGACCGCCTGGCCCTTGTCGGCGATCGACGCCTTCGAGTTCGTGGAAGTCATCTCGGCCTTTCCTCTGGATCGTTGAGCGGCCCCCCGGCGGGCCAACTTTCCCTGAGGTTACCTGATCGTAGGTACGCGCGGTATCGGAAACTGTGAGTATCGGTAACAACCTCTTCGGCGCGTGGCTCTGTGCGTTGGGGACGGGGCGCCACGACGCTGGGGGGGCCGGGTCGTACCCTGGGCGCATGGTCACCGTCCGTCGCGCCGAACACTCCGACATCCCCGAGATCGTCCGACTCAAGGGCCTGCTCATGGAGGACGGTTGGCCATGGCACATCGAGCTCGACGACGCGTGGGGCGAGCGATGCGCGGCAGCCGCGGCGACCTTGCTCGACTCGCCGAACTACGCGTGCTTCGTCATCGACGCCGAGGAGGGTGCGGGCCCCGGCACACCGCTCGCATCGATCGTCTCGACGTCCGTGGAGCAGCACCTTCCCGGACCGGACGGATCGGGGCGTTCGGCGTACCTCGGTGACATGAGCACCGATCTGGTCTTCCGCGGTCGCGGCTACGGCAAGACCTTGCTCGACGCCGCGCTCGCCTGGTGTCGCGAACAGGACGCCGGGTGGGTGAGCCTGTTCTCCACCGAGAGTGGCCACTCGCTCTACCGCAAGGCCGGGTTCAGCCCGGTCGGGCCGTTCCAACACATGTCGATGGGCCTGGACTGACTCGTCTCGCGACCCGGCGCGGCATGACAGCGTCAGCGGCGTCGGTCAGACCTGTCGTCGTTCTTGGTCAGCGCCGTCCTGGAACGGCGGCGATGACCGACTCGAAGATCTCGCGATCCAGTGCCGTGCCCTCGCGGCGCACCGACGCCTCGTCGAGCTGGAGGATGCGGTCGAGGCGAACCTCGCTCGGACGCCCGGCGCGATCCCACGCGCCCGATCCGATGTCCATCCAGTGCCGACCGGCTCGTGCTTCCTGCGCGGCGTCGCGGTCGTGGTCCTTGCTCGTCAGGGGGAGCGCGAGCGTCACGCCGTCCTCCTGCGGGTGACGGGCGACGACGAGCACCGGCCTGTCCTTGCCCTGGGTGTGGTCCTCCTCGTAGGGCACCCACGCCCAGACGATCTCGCCGGGGTCGGGACGGCCGTCGTCCTTCGCCTGCCAGCTCGTGGCGGGCAGGACGCCATGCCAGTCGCCTCGATAGCCCGTGTCGGCGGGGGCGTTCGATGCAGGCGAGCGCCGCCCGCCGCCCCGTGAGTGCTGTGGCGTCGCGACGGTGCCCGGGGTCTTCGGCGCCTTCGATCGCTTCGCAGCACCGGAGCGATCCGAGCGCGATCTCCCGTCGAGAAGAGCCCTCATGCCCTCGCGCGCGAGGGAGGTAGCGACACGACCGGCCATCTGCTTGAGGTTCACGCCACGAGCCTAACGAGCGGGCCCGCCCTCGTGACGAAACACACGCGTCGGCAGCCCCGCGGACGGTACGAGGCACTCCTCGGCGGCTGGAACAATCGATAGGTGATCGAACCGACCGCGCTCCGCGACATCGCCGACCCCTCCGTCGTCGACGAGGGCAACGGCGCCCATCCGCGGGCCGGTCTCGCGATCGCGGCGCTCGCGCTCGGCGGCTTCGCCATCGGCACGACGGAGTTCGTCACGATGGGGCTGCTGCCCGACATCTCCCGCGGTCTCGGCATCTCGATCCCGCAGGCGGGCAACGCCGTCTCCGCGTACGCGCTCGGTGTCGTCATCGGCGCGCCGCTCGTCACGATGGTGTTCGCCAAGGTGCCGCGCAAGACGGTGCTCATCGGCCTCATGCTCGCGTTCTTCGTCGGCAACGTCGGGGCTGCTCTGGCTCCGAACTACCACGTGCTCCTCGCTGCCCGTGTCGTCTCCGGCATGCCGCACGGTGCCTTCTTCGGCCTCGGTGCGGTTGTCGCTGCGTCGCTCGTTGCCCAACACCGGCGCACCTGGGCCGTCTCGATGACGCTCGGCGGCCTCAACGTCGCCAACGTCATCGGCGTGCCGATCGCGACGTGGATGGGGCAGCGCATGGGATGGCAGTGGCCCTACGCGCTCGTGGCCGTCATCGGTCTACTCTCGGCGCTCGCCGTGTTGGCGTGGGTGCCTCACCAGGGGACGACGGGACTCGTCACGGCGAAGAAGGAACTCAAGGCGCTCACCCGACCGCAGGTGTGGTTCGCACTCGCCATCGGCATCGTCGGGTTCGGCGGCATGTTCTCGACGTTCAGCTACATCGCCCCGACGATGACCGAGTTGACCGGCTTCTCCGAGGCCACCGTGCCGCTCATCCTCGTCGTGTACGGCGTCGGCATGACGTGTGGCGCGCTCGTCTCCGGACGCGTCGCGATGCACGGGCTCATGCGCGGCATCTTCGGTTGCCTCATCGCGATCGCCGTCATGCTCGACCTGTTCGGGTACGCCGCGCACTACAAGCCGACGGCCGTGCTGTTCGTCTGGCTTCTCGGCTTCCTGCCGACGGTCATGGTGCCGATGATCCAGATCCGCCTCATGGACGTTGCCCACGAGGGTCAGTCGCTCGCCGCCGCGCTCAACCACGCGACGCTCAACTTCGCCAACGCCCTCGGGGCGTGGCTCGGCGGCGTCGTCCTCGACGCGGGGCTCGGCTACGAGTGGTGCTCGCGCGTGGGCGCCATTCTCGCTGTGTTCGGCGCCGTCGTGGCCGCGGCGTCAGCGTTCACCTCACGCCGTGAGGCGGCCTCGCAGCACGCGGCAGCTGCCTGACCTACCCTTCGGGGTTTGCTCAGAATCGACGACGCGAGCGCTTGTCGTTGATGAGCCAGGCAGACAGCAGCCCGCCGGCCGCGCCGCCGAGGTGCCCCTGCCACGACACGCCCTGTGCCCCGGGGAGAACGCCCCACAGGACGTAGCCGAACACGGCGAGGAGCGCGAGGCCGAGTGCAACCTCGGTCCAGCGCTTGCTCCACGCGCCGCGCACGATGAGGTAGGTCAGCCAGCCGAAGACGACGCCGGACGCTCCGGCCGTCGCAGAGTGCGGGGGAGTGAGGGCCCACGCCGCGAGACCCGAGCAGACCATGACGACGAGCGTCACCTGCACGGCCACCCGTCGTCCGCTGAGGCCGAGGAGGAAGCCGAAGGGCAGCAGCAGCGCCGTGTTGCCGATCAGGTGCGCCCACCCGTAGTGCGCGAAGGAGAACGTGAAGATCGACGGGAGGTCGGTGAACTCCCAGGCGCGCAACGACGCGAAGCGGTCGACGGCGTGACGCGTGATCACGTCGATGATCTCGACGACCCACAGCAGGGCCACGAAGAAAGCGGTGTCGACGGCGGAGGACCCTGCCCGTCCACCAGCCTGGCGCGTTCGCTCACGAAGGTCCATGGACCCATTTTGCCAACGCTGGGGAGCAAGTCGGGCACTGGAACGACGGCGGTGATCCGGTTCGCGCAGGCATGGAAGAATGAATGGTCACGTACTGTGCCGTCCCCGACGTAGCGCTCCAGACGAAATCGACGAGGTATTCAGTTGTCACCCATGGCCCGCAAGGCACTCGAGCCGGCCGCGACCCCGCCGGAGATGATCCGCAACTTCTGCATCATCGCCCACATCGACCACGGCAAGTCGACGCTGGCCGACCGCATGCTCCAGCTGACGGGTGTCGTCGAGCAGCGGTCCATGCGCGCGCAGTACCTCGACCGCATGGACATCGAGCGTGAGCGCGGTATCACGATCAAGAGCCAGGCCGTGCGCATGCCGTGGGAGCTCGATGGTCAGACGTACGCGCTCAACATGATCGACACCCCCGGTCACGTCGACTTCACATACGAGGTCTCGCGTTCGCTCGCTGCGTGTGAGGGCGCGATCCTCCTCGTCGACGCCGCTCAGGGGATCGAGGCTCAGACCCTCGCGAACCTCTATCTCGCGATGGAGAACGACCTCGAGATCATCCCTGTGCTCAACAAGATCGACCTGCCGGCAGCGCAGCCGGAGAAGTACGCCGCCGAGATTGCGGGCCTCATCGGCGCCGACCCCGACGACGTTCTCAAGGTTTCCGGCAAGACCGGCGAGGGCGTCGAGGCGCTCCTCGACAAGATCGTCGGCACGCTGCCCCCGCCCGTCGGTGACGCAGACGCCCCGGCGCGCGCCATGATCTTCGACTCGGTCTACGACACCTACCGCGGCGTCGTCACCTACGTCCGTGTCGTCGACGGCAAGCTCAACCCGCGCGAGAAGATCGCCATGATGTCCACGGGTGCCACGCACGAACTCCTCGAGATCGGCGTCAGCTCGCCCGAGCCGACCGCGACGAAGGGCCTCGGCGTCGGCGAGGTGGGTTACCTCATCACCGGTGTGAAGGACGTGCGTCAGTCCAAGGTCGGTGACACCGTGACGAACGCGGCCAAGCCGGCCGACAAGGCCATCGGCGGGTACTCGGACCCGAAGCCCATGGTGTTCTCGGGGCTGTACCCGATCGACGGTTCGGACTACCCGCTGCTGCGTGACGCCCTCGACAAGCTCAAGCTCAACGACGCCGCGCTCGTCTACGAGCCCGAGACGTCGGCCGCGCTCGGCTTCGGTTTCCGTGTCGGCTTCCTCGGCATGCTTCACCTCGAGATCACGCGTGAGCGCCTCGAGAGCGAATTCGACCTCGACCTCATCTCCACGCTGCCGAACGTCGTCTACCAGGTGACGACCGACGACGGCCGTGTCACCGAGGTGACCAACCCGAGCGAGTTCCCCGACGGCAAGATCGCCGACATCACCGAGCCGGTCGTGAAGTCGACCATCCTCATCCCGAGCGAGTTCATCGGTGCCGTCATGGAGCTGTGCCAGAACAAGCGCGGCAACCTGCTCGGCATGGACTACCTCTCCGAGGAGCGCGTCGAGATGCGTTACACGCTGCCCCTCGCGGAGATCGTGTTCGACTTCTTCGACCAGCTGAAGTCGAAGACGCGCGGGTACGCCTCGCTCGACTACGAACCCGCCGGCGAGCAGAGTGCCAACCTCGTCAAGGTCGACATCCTGCTCCAGGGCGACAAGGTCGACGCGTTCAGCTCGATCGTCCACCGTGACAAGGCCTACGGCTACGGCACGATGATGGCGACGAAGCTCAAGGACCTCATTCCGCGCCAGCAGTTCGAGGTGCCGATCCAGGCCGCCATCGGCACGCGCGTCATCGCTCGTGAGAACATCCGCGCCATCCGCAAGGACGTGCTCGCCAAGTGCTATGGCGGTGACATCTCGCGTAAGCGCAAGCTGCTCGAGAAGCAGAAGGAAGGCAAGAAGCGCATGAAGATGGTCGGCTCGGTCGAGGTGCCGCAGGAAGCCTTCATCGCAGCGCTGAGCCAGGGCGACGAGAAGCCGAAGGACAAGAAGTGAGCAAGCCCGGCTTCGTCCCGGGTTCGGTGACGCCGCCCGGTGACGAGGGTCAGGCGGCCGAACGCCCGCTCGCGCGGACCCGTTCGTTCACCCGCCGCGGCGGCCGCATGCCCGAACGTCACCACCGTGCGCTCGCCGACCACTCCGGGCAGTACGTCATCGACGTGCCGCGCAAGGAGGCCTCGACCGAACCGATCGACGGCTACCACGTCGACATGGAGCAGGTGTTCGGACGCACCGCGCCGCTCGTCGTCGAGATCGGTTCCGGCGCGGGCGATCAGGTCGTCTACGCGGCTGCCGAGAACCCGGGGACGGACTTCATCGCGCTCGAGGTGTGGCGCCCGGGCATCGCGCAGACGATCTCCAAGGCCGTCCACGCCGGCGTGACCAACGTCCGGCTCATCGAGATCGACGCGTCGGAGGCGCTCGACCGTCTCTTCGCGCCGGGCTCCGTTGCCGAGGTGTGGACGTTCTTCCCGGACCCGTGGCCCAAGAGAAAGCACCACAAGCGTCGCCTCGTGCAGCCCGGCTTCGCCGACGTCGTCGCCGACGTTCTCGTGCCCGGTGGCACGTGGCGCCTCGCCACCGACTGGGCCGACTACGCGTGGCACATGCGCGACGTCGTCGAGGGCTCACCGCGTTTCGACAACCCGCACGTGGGACGCCTCGCCGACCCCGGTGACCCGGACGTCGACCCCGAGGGTGCGCGTGGCGGGTTCGCCCCGCGCTTCGAGGGACGCACGACCACGCGCTTCGAGAACAAGGGCCTCAAGGTCGAGCGCGTCGTGCGTGATCTCGCGGTGACTCGGGCGAACTGACGTGAGCTACCTCGACGACCTGTTCTCCCTTGAGGGGCTGAATGCCGTCGTCACGGGAGGGTCGTCGGGCATCGGGCGAGGTATCGCCACGGCCCTTGCGGGTGCCGGTGCGAGCGTTCACCTCGTGGCCCGGGACGCCGACAAGCTCGCCACAGTGGCCGCCGAGATCGGCGCGACGTGGGAAGTCTGCGACGTCGGTGATGCGAACGCGCTGGCGAACCTGGCTGTCGGAGCCGCGGTGCAGCACGCGGACATCCTCGTCACGTGTGCCGGCGTCAACCACCGACCGCCACTGGCGGACACGAGCGAAGAGCAGTACGCCGAGACGATGGCCGTCAACCTCGAAGCGCCCTACCGGCTCGGCCAGGCCGCAGGGCCACGCATGGCCGAGCGCGGGTACGGACGCATCCTCAACATCGGCTCGCAGCAGAGCTGGAGCGCCTTCGGCAACTCCGGCGTCTACGGCGTGACGAAGGCCGCCGTCACCGGGCTGTCACGCTCGCAAGCGGAGGCCTGGTCACGCTCGGGTGTCACGGCGAACACGATCGTTCCCGGATTCGTCGTCACCCCGATGACGTTGCCAACCGTCGCCGAACCGGGGCGCGAAGAGGCGCTCGCGACCCGCACCTTCGTCGGACGCAACGGCGTGCCCGAGGACTTCGCGGGCCTCGCGGTGTTCCTCGCGTCGCGGGCGAGTGGTTTCGTGACCGGCCAGACGATCGCGGCCGACGGCGGCTTCAGCGTCCACTGAGCGCTCGCTATTACTCGCGGGTAATCTGGTGGGTATGAACCAGACTCTCGCGCTCTACACGAAGCTCACGAAGAAGAACGAGAAGCTCGGTCGCGCAGCCTTCTCGGCCGCCTTCGCGCTCAAGGCGCCTTACTTCCGCACGATTGCGCCCGTTGTGAAGACCATGGAGCCGCACCGCGGCGTCGTGGCCATCAAGAAGTGGTGGGGTGTGCAGAACCACATCGGCACCGTCCACGCCATCGCGATTGCCAACGGCATGGAGATGGCCATGGGTCTGCTCGCCGAGGCCACGGTGCCCAAGGGCATGCGCTGGATCCCCAAGGGCATCCAGCTCGACTACGTCGCCAAGACCCCCGGCGATGTCGAGTGCGTCGCCGAGACGAGCCCCGAGGACTGGGCCAAGGAGCCTCCCTTCACGGTGGACGTGCGCATGACGGGACGCCTGGTCAAGGACGGCACGGTCGCCGTCCAGGGCATCATCCCGATCTACGTCTCCGCCAAGAAGTAACGCCTGACGCCGCTACGAGGCCGCCGCGATCGCAAGAAGCGACGTGGCGGCCTCGTTCGTCATCCGGCGCGGACCTGCCCACACGGCGCGCAGCTTCCGGCGCAGGTCGACGTCGCGGACGGTGATCTCGACGAGGGTGCCCGCGGCCAGGGCATCACTGATCGCGAGTCGGCTGAGGACGGCCGGCCCGGTGCCGGCCGACACGGAGACCTTGACCGCGGCGTTGCTCGACAGCTCCAGCAGTGGCGGAGCGCAGGTGCGCGGGCGCATCGCGCGGTCGAGCGCCACGCGGGTTCCGGATCCCGGCTCGCGGGTGACGAGGGCCGTCGCGGCGAGTTCGTCCGCGTCAATACTGCGAGTTCGGGCCCAGGGGTGGTGTGCGGCGACGGCAAGGACGAGGTCGTCCGTGGCGACGACCGTCGAGTTGAGGCCGCGAGGGGCACCCGGGCCCTCGATGAACCCGAGATCGATCTCACCGGAGCGAGCGGCGCTGAGCACGTCGGTCGTGTTGCCGACGGCGACGGAGAGGCCCGGCGTGGCCTCACCGGAATGGGCTTCGTGCCAGCGCGCGATCCAGCCCGGCAGGAGGTGCTCGGCCACGGTCTGGCTGGCCATCACGGTGAGCGGTGCATCCACGCCGCTCACCAGGGCGGTGACGCCGGCGTCGAGATCGCGCGCGGCCTCCAGCACGCCGCGAGCCCACTCGACGACCATGAGGCCCTGCGTCGTCAGGGTGGCGCCGGTTGTGGCGCGGTGGAGAAGGGGCACGCCGACCGAGCGCTCGAGCCGCGCCATGCTGCGGCTGGCGTTGGGCTGCGCCGAGCCACAGGCACGTGCGCCGGCGCTGAGGGAGCCGTGGTCGGCCACGGCCACGAGCAGCTCCAGGGCTGCGAGATCCGGCCAGCTCTTCATCGGGCCAGCGTAACCGGCGTCCATATCCGCCGCATATACCAGCATGCTGAACATGGCACTACCGGCCAGGTCGTAGGCGTTCGAGGATGGGGAGCGTGACCCGACCCGAGCAACGCCGCGCAGAAACAGCGGCCCGAACTGCATCCCACCCAGTGGCCGGCGGTCTGGCCCTGGCGTTCGCAGCGGCGCTCGTCGGGTTCGTCGTGTCACGCATCAGCCCGCTGCTCAGCCCGGTGCTCGTGGCGATTCTGCTCGGCGTCGTCGCCGCCAACGCCGTGCGGCTCGACGCGTGGCGCCCTGGCCTCGACCTGGCCGGGAAGCGCGTTCTGCGCATCGGCATCGTGCTGCTCGGCCTCCAGCTCTCGCTCGGCGCCATCGCCTCGCTCGGCTTCGGTGTCATCGTCCTGGCCGTTGCTGTGGTGGCGCTCGGAGTGCCCTTCGGGCTGTGGTGCGGCAAGCGGCTCGGTATTGAGCCCACGCAGAGTCTGCTCACGGCGTGCGGGTTCTCGATCTGCGGCGCCGCAGCCGTCGCCGCAGCAGCAGGGGTGAGCGACGCCCGCGACGAGGAGGTCGCAACGTCGGTCGCGCTCGTCGTCGTCTTCGGCACGCTCATGATCCCGCTCGTCGCGCTGTCCGCCGCCTTGGGGCTCGACGATCACACCGCGGGCGTTTTCGCGGGTGCGAGCGTGCACGAGGTGGCCCAGGTCGTCGCTGCCGGGGGCCTCGTCGGGCAGGGGGCGCTCGCGGTGGCCGTCGTCGTGAAGCTCGCCCGCGTGCTCATGCTGGCGCCGTTGATCACCGTCATCGCCGTGCATCGACGTCGGACCATGGGCGGGGCAGAGTCCGGGTCGGCAACCCTCCCACCCCTCGTGCCGCTGTTCGTCGTCGGCTTCGTCGCAGCGGTCGTCGTGCGGAGCGTGGTGCCGATCCCGAGTTCCGTGTTGGACGGGGCGAAGGTGCTCCAGACGCTGCTGCTCGCCGCCGCGATGTTCGCTCTCGGCACGGGAGTGACGGCCAAGGCCATGCGTGCTGCCGGCGCGGCACCCTTCGCGCAGGCAGCGCTCTGCACCGTCTTCGTCGCCGCCCTCGGCCTGGGCGGGGCGTTGCTCGTCGGTTAGAGACGCTCCGCAGGCGGTGGGAGAATGCCACCCATGCCGCAGATGCCCGACGGAGAGCCCGCACCGAACGACGGAGCGCTGCCAGCCGACGCCCTCGCGAGCGTGCCGGGCAGCGCCTTCGCGATGTACCTGCACGTGCCGTTCTGCGTGACGCGCTGTGGGTACTGCGACTTCAACACCTACACGCTCACCGAACTCGGCGTCCCCGGCGCGAGCCTCGACACGTACGCGGGCGCTGTCGAACGTGAACTCGACCTCGCAGCGCGCGAGATGGGAAAGGCGCCCGGCGGCGTGCCGACAGTGCAGACCATCTTCGTCGGTGGAGGAACGCCGACGATGCTCGCAGCGACCGACCTCGTGCGGATGCTCGACGCGGCGCGCGAGCGGTTCGGCCTCGCCGACGACGCCGAGGTGACGACCGAGGCCAACCCCGACTCGGTCGACGAAACGTACCTGCGCGTGCTCGCCGAGGGCGGCTTCACGCGCATCTCCGTCGGGATGCAGTCGTCGGTGCCGCACGTTCTCGCGACGCTGGAGCGCACCCATGATCCGGCCAACGTCGAGCGCGCCGTCCGCGCCGCCAAGGCTGCCGGCCTGCAGGTGAGTCTCGACCTCATCTACGGCGCGCCGGGGGAGTCGCTCGACGACTGGCGGGCCTCGTTGGAGGCGGCGATCGCGCTCCATCCCGACCACATCAGCGCCTACGCGCTCGTCGTCGAGGAGGGCACGAAGATGGGCGCCCAGGTGCGCCGCGGCGAACTGCCGCTTCCCGATGACGACGACGAAGCAGACAAGTACGAACTGGCCGACGAACTCCTCGAGGCCGCGGGGTACCGCTGGTACGAGGTGTCGAACTGGGCGAAGGAACCGCGCTTCCAGTGCCGTCACAACCTGGCCTACTGGCGTGACGAACCGTGGTGGGGCGCGGGTCCCGGAGCCCACAGCCACGTCGGCGGGGTGCGCTGGTGGAACGTCAAACACCCGCGCGCCTACGCACAGCGGGTCGGTGAAGTAACCTCACCTGCGCTCGCGCGCGAGATCCTCGACGAGCGTCAGCGCTACGAGGAGAAGGTGCTCCTGCGCGTGCGTCTCGCTGAGGGGTTGCCGCTCGACCTGCTCGACGACGCGGGTCGTCGCGCGGTGGCGGGACTCGTCGCGGACGGTCTGCTCGAGGGAACGCCTGCGGTCCGTGACCGTCGGGCCGTGCTCACACTGCGCGGGCGGCTGCTCACAGACACCGTCGTCCGGCGGCTGCTCGACTACTGACCGCCGAACGTGAAGGGCCGGAACGTCACCCCAGAGATGTGACGTTCCGGCCCTTCGCGTTGTCGGCCCCGAGTCAGCTGAGCACGCGCAGCTGGAACGGGTAGCGGTAGGGGCGGCCGCTGCTCGCGTTGAGCGCGCCACGGATGTGGCACCACAGGGCAACCACCGTGATGACGAGCCACAGCGGGATCGCGACGACGATGCCGATGAACGTGATGGCGAACAGCCAGCCGACCCAGTAGAGCAACCACCAGGAGAGGTTGAAGTTGAACGCCCCGGCGGCGGCTTCACGCACGGCGGGTGACTTGTCCTTGTAGATGAACCACACGATGAGCGGGCCGAGCAGGCTGAGCGAACCGGCCGACACGACGGCCGCGACGAGTGCAGAAAGGTGGGCGACCACAGCGGCGCCCGTCTCGTCGGAGCTCAACTGGCGGGGCGTGACGCCCGCCTCGGTGGGCCGACCCTTGGGGTAGGCGTCGCCGTTGTGGCTCCACTGGGGGTCGGGGGTGGGGTAGGGCTGCTGGCTCATGGTGTCCTCACGACCTTGGATGCTTTGGTGAACATCGTTCCAACCTCAACGATGCCCTCCTCATTCCGTCGGCGCCATCCTGGGTGACCCTGGCTCGTCCCTGAGGCTGGGGCTCAGGGCGTCACTGCTGCTCGGGGTCGGTGACGAAGTCGATGAGTTCCTCGACTCGTCCGAGCAGTTCCGGTTGCAGGTCGGCGTAGGTGCGCACTGTGCCAAGGATCTGCTTCCAGCCCCGCGCGACGTCGGCCTGACTCTGGTGCGGCCACCCGAGCTCGGCGAGGATGCCGTGCTTCCACGACTGACCCTTGGGGATCGTCGGCCACTTGGACCACCCGAGGCGCTCGGGGCGCACCGACTGCCACACGTCGACGTAGGGGTGACCGACGATGAGCACGTGATCGCGGGCCTGCGGAAGTGCCTGGGCCTCGGCGACGATGCGGGCCTCCTTCGTGCCGGGCACGAGGTGGTCGACGAGGATGCCGAGACGGCGCCCCTTCTCGGGGCGGAAGTCGCGGATGACGGCGGCGAGGTCGTCGACGCCCTCGAGGTACTCGACGACGACGCCCTCGATGCGCAGGTCGTCACCCCAGACCTTCTCGACGAGTTCGGCGTCGTGACGGCCCTCGACGAAGATGCGCGAACCGAGGGCCACGCGCGCCTTGGCGTTCGGGACGGCGACCGAACCCGACGCCGTGCGTCCGGCCTGCACCTTGCGCTCGGCGAGTGCGGCAGCGTCTGCGGGACGCGGGGGAGTGAGGATGACGGGTTCACCGTCAACGAGGAAGCCACCCCCGAGGGCGAAGCCGCGGGTCTTGCCGAAGCGATCCTCGAGGAAGACGACGTGGGTTCCACCCGACTTCTCGACGCGAACGACGGCACCCACGTAACCGCTCTGGGCGTCCTCGACAACAACGTCGCGCTCGGCCGGCACCTCACGCGAGCGGCCGCGCTTGGGCGCGCGCCAGTCACCGGAGAGGACATCGGAGCCGTAGCGGTCGTTCATGGCAGTCAGGGTAGGCAAGCCCGACGCGGCACGGGCGGAGGCGCGCTGGGCGGGCGCAGAAGCGGCGCCGCCCACGGTCAGGACGAGCGGAGGAAGGTGAGCACCGCCGCCACTCGACGGTGCTCGTCGCCGTCGGTGTGCAGATCGAGCTTGGTGAAGATGCGTTGCACGTGCTTCTCCACGGCGCCCTCCGTGACGACGAGGCGCTTCGCGATGCCTCGGTTCGTCAGACCCTCGGCGATGAGCAGGTGGATCCACCAGCCTGCGAACAGGTAGACGCTGTCGCGCAGTGCACGGCGTGGGGACCACCGGAACTCGCGGTCCGTCGCCGAGCCGGCGGCGTTCGTGGGGACAGGGGCTGTGACGTCTGGAGTGCTCATCTCTTCGACGCTATGGAGAGGCACGGGGGCACAACCATCCTGCCTGCGGGCTTCTTGACGGTGGGGAAAACCCGACATTCCGGCCGGCCGCGGCCGCGACGCCCTGAGCGAACACGCCCGGAAAGATTTGGCACTCGATACCCGTGAGTGCCAACCTTGGAGGAGGTCAAGGAGGTGTGAAGGCATGAGCAACGAGCGCCGTCTCGAAGTGTTGCGCGCGATCGTGCAGGACTATGTCTCCACGTCCGAGCCGGTCGGCTCCAAGGCCCTCCTCGAACGTCACCAGCTCGGTGTCTCGGCGGCCACGATCCGCAACGACATGGCGGCTCTCGAGGACGAGGGCCTCATCGCCGCGCCGCACACCTCCGCCGGGCGTGTTCCGACCGATGCCGGCTACCGCGTCTTCGTCGACCGCCTCTCTCAGGTGCGTCCGCTCACGCCGAGCCAGCGCCGCGCCATCCAGGCCTTCCTCGCGGAGAGCATCGACCTCGACGACATCGTCGAGCGCACCGCGCGTCTGCTCGCTTCGCTCACCCAGCAGGCCGCCGTCATGCAGTACCCGTCGCTGCGGCGCTCGCGGGTGCGTCACATCGAGTGCCTCGCGATGACGCCGACCCGCGCCATGCTCGTCGTCATCCTCGACTCGGGCCGCATTGAACAGCGCAACGTCGAGTTCGCCCACCCCGTGGCCGAGAGTGACGACTTCGTCGCACGGCTGCGCGAGCGACTCAACGCCGAGACCGACGGCCTTCTTCTCGCGGAGGCGGCCCGCGGCCTGTCGTTGCTGCGCGAAGCGTTCGAGCCCGAGCGGCGCGCTGACGTCGACGCCGTCGTCGAGACGATCACCGCCGTGTTCGGCGAGGAACGTGAGGAGCGTGTCGTGCTCGCCGGTACGGCCAACCTCGCGCGCGCCGGAACAGACGGGCTGCACGTGCAGCCGGTGCTCGACGCACTCGAGGAGCACGTCGTCATCCTGCGCCTCATGAGCAACCTCGCCGAGGATGCCGAAGCCCACGACCAGGTGACGGTCCGCATCGGCGCGGAGAATCCCCACGAGGGCCTGCACTCGACGTCGCTCGTCACCACCTCCTACGGCCCCGACGCCGTGGCGGCCCTCGGCGTGCTCGGACCCACCCGCATGGACTACCCCCAGACGATGGCGAACGTGCGGGCCGTGGCCCGCTACGTCTCACAGCTCATCGAGAGCTGACGCCCGCACACATCCCTTTCCACCCGCTGACGACAAGGACGTTCGTGAACGACTACTACGCCGAACTCGGCCTCTCCCGCGATGCCTCGAGCGAGGAGATCAAGCGCGCCTACCGCAAGATGGCGCGCAAGCTCCACCCGGACGTCAACCCGTCCGACGAGGCGGCGGATCAGTTCAAGCGCGTCGGTCAGGCCTACGCGGTGCTCGGCGACCCCGAGAAGAAGGCCTCCTACGACCAGGGAGTCGACCCGTACGCGCCCGGCGGCGGTGCGGGTGCCGGCTTCGGCGGCGCCGGTTTCAGCTTCAGCGACATCATGGACGCGTTCTTCACCGGCGGCGCAGCGGGCGCCTCGGGTGGCCCGCGCAGCCGCGTACAACACGGCCAGGACGCCCTGCTGCCGCTCGACATCGAGCTGTCCGACGCCGTCTTCGGCGGCGAGGTCGACCTGACGTTCGACACCGCCGTCGTCTGCACGACGTGCCACGGCGACGGTTCGCGCCCCGGCACCGGCAAGCACACGTGTGACGTGTGTGGTGGGGCAGGCCAGACCCAGCAGGTGCAGCGCAGCTTCCTCGGCCAGGTGCTCACCTCGCGTCCGTGCACGGCGTGCGACGGCTACGGCGACATCATCGACAGCCCCTGCTTCGAGTGCGACGGCAACGGCCGAAAGCGCGACACCCGCACCATCAGCATCAAGGTGCCCGCGGGCGTCGACACCGGCACGCGCATCCAGCTGCGCGGCGAGGGCGAGGTCGGCCACGGCGGCGGCCCCGCCGGCGACCTCTACGTCGAGGTGCGCGTCGCGAAGCACCCTATGTTCCAGCGTCAGGGTGACGACCTGCACTGCTCGCTCGAACTGCCGATGTCGGCCGCCGCACTCGGCGCGTCCCTTCCGCTCGAGACGCTCGACGGCCCGCGCGACATCGACATCCAGGCCGGTACCCAGCCGGGCGACGTCGTCACGCTCAAGGGCCTCGGCGTCACGCGCCTGCGTACTGAGAGCCGCGGCGACCTGCTCGTGCACGCCAACGTGCGCACGCCGAGCAAGCTGACGAGCGAGCAGGCCGACCTGCTGCGTCAGTTCGCGGCGTCGCGCGGCGAGGAAACGCCTGCTCCCAAGTTCCAACCCGTCAACCAGGGCCTGCTCGGCAAGCTGCGTCAGGCCTGGAAGGGCTGACGTGACCGCACATCTGTACTTCGTCGCGCCGGGCACGCTGCGTGAGCAAATGCGGCCCGAGGAGCCGGTCGTGCTCGGCGGTGACGAGGGACGCCACGCGGTCACCGTGAAGCGCATGGCCGTGGGGGAGGAGATCCTCCTCGCCGACGGCGAAGGGCTCCTGGCCCACTGCGTCGTCGCGTCCACAGCCAAGTCGGAACTGACGGCGCTCGTGCAGACGGTGGAGCGCGAGGAGCGCCCGGCCGTCACGTTCACCCTCGTCCAGGCACTCGCCAAGGGCGACCGCGATCTCCAGGCGCTCGAAGCCGCCACCGAGCTCGGTGTCGACCGCGTCGTGCCCTGGAAGGCTGAGCGCTCGATCGTGCAGTGGAAGGGCGAGCGGGCCGCCAAGGCGCACCGTAAATGGGTGGCGCAGGCCGAGGCCGCCACGAAACAATCGCGTCAGGCCACGCCGCCCGTCGTTGACGAGCTCGCGGCGAAGCAGACCGTTGTCCGCCTCGTCGAGGAATCGGCCCTCACACTCGTCCTTCACGAGGACGCCGAGGTCGGACTGAGCGACGTGACGTTGCCCGACGCGGGCGACGTCGTGCTCGTCGTCGGCCCCGAGGGCGGCATCACGCCCGGCGAACTCGACGCGTTCGCCGCTGCGGGCGCCACGAGCGTCCGGATGGGACGCACGGTGCTGCGCTCGTCGTCGGCCGGCCCCGCGGCACTGGCCGCGCTCTTCGCGCGCTCGCGCTGGAGCTGACGCGCCCTAGACTGGAGGCACGATGACAGACGTTCCCGCCACCCAGGCCACCCCCGATTCGTCCAGCCAGACCCGTATCGTCGTCCCGCCGGACGTGTCGATGGTTCAGCTGCTCGGGCCCACCGACCAGCTCCTTCGCACGATCGAGCGCGCCTTCCCGCGCCTCTTCGTCTTCGCGCGGGGCAACGAGCTGACGATCGACGGCCCGGCCGAGGACGCGGCCATCGTCGAGACCCTCGTCGGTGAGTTGCTCACGATGATCGACGCGGGGCACGCGGTGAACCGCGACAACGTCGAGCGTTCCATCGCCATGCTGCGCAGCAAGAACGCGCAGCGCCCGGCCGACGTGCTCACGACGAACATCATCTCCAGCCGCGGCCGGACGATTCGTCCCAAGACGCTGGGCCAGAAGGAGTACGTCGACGCGATCGACAAGAACACGATCGTCTTTGGTATCGGCCCCGCCGGTACCGGCAAGACCTACCTCGCCATGGCCAAGGCCGTGGCGGCGCTTCAGAGCAAGCAGGTCAACCGCATCATCCTGACGCGCCCCGCCGTCGAGGCCGGCGAGCGGCTCGGCTTCCTGCCTGGCACGCTCAACGACAAGATCGACCCGTACCTGCGCCCGCTCTACGACGCGCTGCACGACATGATCGACCCCGACTCGATCCCCAAGCTCATGGCCGCCGGCACCATCGAGGTGGCGCCGCTCGCGTACATGCGTGGACGCACGCTCAACGACTCGTTCATCATCCTCGACGAGGCCCAGAACACGAGCAGCGAGCAGATGCGCATGTTCCTCACGCGTCTGGGCTTCGGTTCGAAGATCGTCGTCACCGGTGACGTGACGCAGGTCGACCTTCCGGGTGGCACGACGTCCGGCCTGCGCGTCATCGAGGACGTGCTCACGGGTGTGGGCGACGTGCACTTCGCGCACCTGAGCAGCGGCGACGTCGTGCGTCACCGCCTCGTGTCCGACATCGTCGACGCCTACGGTCGCTACGACGCCGCTGCCGAGCGTCGTAAGGCGCAGGCCAAGAAGCGCCGCGAGGCGCGTGCGAACGACGAGCAGGGAGAACGCGAGTGACGATCGACCTCGCCAACGAGACCGACGTCGCCGTCGATCTCGACGAGATTCACGACTGCGCCCGCTACGCGATGGACGCGATGTTCGTCCACCCCAACGTGGAGCTGTCGATCCGCATCATCGACGAGGCGGCCATGGAGACCCTCCACGTGCAGTGGATGGATCTCGAGGGCCCCACCGATGTCATGAGCTTCCCCATGGACGAGCTGACGCCCGGTCGTGAGGGCGCGCTGAGTGACGAGGGCATGCTCGGCGACATCGTTCTGTGCCCGACGGTGGCCGCCGCCCAGGCGTCCGCGGCAGGGCACGACACGATGGAGGAGTTGCTCCTTCTCACCGTTCACGGCGTGCTGCACCTGCTCGGCTACGACCACGCCGAGGCCGAGGAGCGCCTCGAGATGTTCGAACTGCAGCGCACGATCCTGCTCACCTACCTCGCGAGCCGCGGCCGCAGCGTCGAGGCGGGCACGATCCGCATCGCGCCACCCAGCGGTCGCGAGTAGTCGGGGAGTGAAACGCACGTGACGATCGTGCTTATCGCCGCGCTCGTCAGCGTGGTGCTGGGCTTCGGGTTCGCCCTCGTGGAATCCGCCGTCAGCCGCATGACGCGCCTGCGCGTCGCGTCGCTCGCCGAGGACGGCCACGCCGCCGCGCCGGCGCTCGGAGCCGTCGTCGAACGACACAGCACCGCGCTCATGGTGCTCACCTTCATGCGCGTCGGTGCCGAGATGACGGCGGCCGTGCTCGTCACCGTCGCGGCCACCCGCATCTTCGACGACTTCTGGCCCGCGCTCATCACGGCTGTGGCCGTCATGGCGGTCGTCTCGTTCGTGCTCGTCGGTGTCTCGCCGCGCACGCTCGGCCACCAGCACGCCGACGCCGTGGCGCTCACCGCGTCGCGTCCGCTGCTCGTCGCGCTCAAGGTCCTCTCGCCGTTGGCACGGATGCTCGTGGCGCTCGGCAACGCCGTCACCCCGGGCGAGGGTTACCGCGAGGGCCCGTTCGACTCCGAGGCCGAACTGCGCGAGTTCGTCGACCTCGCCGAGGATTCCGACCTCATCGAGGCCGACGAACGGCGCATGATCCACTCGGTCTTCGAACTCGGCGACACCATCGTGCGCGAGGTCATGGTGCCGCGCACCGACATGATCGTCATCGACGGCCACAAGAGCCTGCGCCAGGCGATGAACCTCTTCGTGCGTTCCGGCTTCTCCCGCGTGCCCGTCGTCGGCGAGAACACCGACGACATCGTCGGCCTGCTCTACTTCAAGGACGTCGTGCGTCGTCACCTCACGGGTGAGGCCGAGGAGATCCGCATCAGCGAGGTCATGCGCGACATGGCGTTCGTGCCCGAGTCGAAGCCGGTCGACGCCCTGCTCAAGGAGATGCAGCGCGACCGCGTCCACTTCGCCATCGTCGTCGACGAGTACGGCGGCACCGCGGGCCTCGTGACGATGGAGGACATCGTCGAGGAGATCGTCGGTGAGATCGACGACGAGTACGACCGCGTCACGCCGGGCGTCGAGGATCTCGGGGACGGTCGCACCCGCGTGCCCGCGCGCATGTCGATCGACGACCTGGGCGAGCTGTTCGGCGTCACGATCGAAGAGGACGACATCGACACCGTGGGCGGCCTGCTCGCCAAGATCGACGGACGGATGCCGCTGCCCGGCGCCGCCGGTGAGATTGCGGGTCTGCGCCTCACGGCTGAGAAGATGGCCGGACGACGCCACCAGCTGGCCACGCTCGTGGTCGAGCGCGTCGGTGACGAAGATCCCGCCGAGCGCGGGGATGAACACGCCGCCAACAGCGGCGCGGAGGAGATGGTGTGATGAACACTGACGAGAGCACGTACCGGGCAGGGTTCGCCTGCCTCGTGGGTCGGCCCAACGCCGGCAAGTCGACGCTGACGAACGCCCTCGTGGGCGAGAAGGTCGCCATCACGTCGAGCAAGCCGCAGACGACGCGTCACACGATCCGCGGCATTCTCACGCAGGACGACGGGCAGATCGTCCTCGTCGACACCCCCGGGCTGCACAAGCCCCGCACGCTCCTCGGGGAGCGACTCAACGACGTCGTGCGCGAGACGCTGCTGGACGTCGACGTCATCGGTTTCTGCCTGCCCGCCGATCAGAAGGTCGGCCCGGGCGACCAGTACATCGCGAAGGACCTCGCGGAGCTGCAGCGCGTGCGCCGCAAGCCGGTCGTCGCCATCGTGACGAAGACCGACAAGGTCGATCGTGAGCGCCTCGCCGAGCACCTCATCGAGGTCGACCGACTGGGGGAGTGGGCGGAGATCGTGCCGTGCTCCGCCGTCTCCGGGCGTCAGGTCGAGGACGTCGCGAAGGTGCTCACGAGCTACCTGCCGCCGTCGCCGAAGCTGTATCCGGATGACGTGCTCACCGACGAGCCGCAGATCGTCATGATCGCCGAACTCATCCGCGAGGCCGCGCTCGAGGGTGTGCGCGACGAACTGCCGCACTCGCTCGCCGTCGTCGTCGAGGAGATGGTGCCGCGCGAGGGGCGCCCCGAGGACAAGCCGCTCATGGACGTGCGCGTCAACGTGTTCGTCGAGCGCTCGAGCCAGAAGGCGATCATCATCGGGCGCGGTGGTTCGCGTCTGCGCGAGGTGGGCACGACGGCGCGTGAGGGCATCGAGAAGCTCCTCGGCCAGAAGGTCTACCTCGATCTGCACGTCAAGGTCGCGAAGGACTGGCAGCGCGACCCCAAGCAGCTGGGCAAGCTGGGATTCAATTTCTGAGGGTGTGAACGACACGATGGCTGACAACATGAAGGATCACGAGGCGTGGGCCGAATTCGGTGACACGCTGCGTCTGCCGATCGATCCGGCGACGGACTACGTCGGCGGAATCCCCTGGGAGGCAGCCGGCTTCAAGCCTGACCTGCCGCTCGTCGACATCGGCCCGGGTTCGGGCCTGACGACGCTGGCCCTCGCCGAGCAGTTCCCCGACTCCGAGCTCATCGCCGTCGAGCCCGACGCCTGGATGCGCTCGATGCTCATGATGCGCGTGGCCGAACGCCCCGAACTGCGTGAGCGCACGACCGTCGTGCCGAACTCCATCCTCGACGCGTGGATGCCCGAGCAGATCGGCGGCGCGCTGCTGTTCAACGTCATCTACTTCCTCGGCGGACGGGCCCGTCAGGCGTTCTGGGACCGCATGGCCCAGGTGCTGCCGGAGGGCGCCCCGATCCTCATGAGCCGCGCGTACGGCGTCGTCGAGACCGGTGAGGAGATGGTGAAGTCGGCCAGCGCCACGATGGGCCGCAACACCTACGAGCGCTGGCGTCAGACGGTGCCGGTCAAGGACGGGCGCGTCGAGATCACGAACACCTACCGCACCGTGCGTGACGGCGAGATCGTGCGCGAGGTGACGACGCGCATCGCGCCGTTCTCGCTCGACGAGGAACTCGTCGTCTCCGAGGTGCCGATCGGCAAGTACTCCATCGAGGAACTCGACGAGAAGTATCTCGTCATCCGCCGCGCGAGCGACATCCGCCGCTGACGGGACGCCCACTCTCTGCCCGCCGCAACGCTGTCCGTTTTCTGAAACGGTCGTCTCGAGGGGTGGCGCTGTGCGCCCCGTCACGCTTAGGTTGGTGACGTGCGCTTTTCGCAGGGAGTGAGCCTCCTTCTTCGATGCCGCGGTGGGGCCAGATAGTCGGCCATCCTCACCGCGGAGTTGAATGGTGCTCGGCCGGCACCCGCAACGAAACGCAGTGAGGCGAAAACCCAAATGCACGCACAGCAGCCGACGACGATGCCGATCGGCAAGTACGTCCCCTTCCACGAGCAGATCAAGGTCGACCTGCCCGATCGCACGTGGCCCGACAAGGTCATCGACAAGGCCCCGCGCTGGTGCGCGGTCGACCTGCGTGACGGCAACCAGGCGCTCATCGATCCGATGAACTCCGAGCGCAAGATGCGCATGTTCAAGCTGCTCGTCGACATGGGCTACAAGGACATCGAGGTCGGTTTCCCCTCGGCGTCCGACACCGACTTCAACTTCGTGCGTGAACTGATCGACGGCGGGCACATCCCGGACGACGTGACGATCCAGGTGCTGACGCAGTGCCGCGACCACCTCATCGAGAAGACGTTCGACGCCATCAAGGGTGCTCCGCAGGCGATCGTGCACTTCTACAACTCGACGTCGGTGCTGCAGCGCCGCGTCGTGTTCAACCTCGACCAGGACGGCATCGTCGACATCGCGCTGCAGGGCGCGCGCCTGTGCAAGAAGCTCGAGGAGACGATCCCCGAGACGAAGGTGTACTACGAGTACTCGCCGGAGTCCTACACGGGCACCGAGCTGGAGTTCGCGGCACGCATCTGCAACGAGGTCATCGACGTCATCGACCCGACGCCGGACCACAAGATGATCATCAACCTGCCGGCGACGGTGGAGATGGCGACGCCGAACGTCTACGCCGACTCGATCGAGTGGATGTCGCGCAACCTCAACCGCCGCGAATCGGTCATCCTGTCGCTGCACCCGCACAACGACCGGGGTGAGGGCGTCGCGGCGGCCGAGCTGGGTTACATGGCCGGCGCCGACCGCATCGAGGGCTGCCTGTTCGGCAACGGTGAGCGCACCGGCAACGTGTGCCTCGTGACGCTGGGCCTCAACCTGTTCGGCCAGGGCGTCGATCCCCAGATCGACTTCTCCGACATCCAGACGATCCGGTCGACGGTCGAGTACTGCAACCAGATGCCGGTGCCCGAGCGCCACCCCTACGGCGGCGACCTCGTCTTCACGGCCTTCTCCGGCTCGCACCAGGACGCCATCAAGAAGGGCTTCGACGACATGGATCGTCAGTCCAAGGAGACGGGCAAGCCGATCAACGAGCTCGTCTGGGGCGTGCCGTACCTGCCGGTCGACCCGCACGACGTGGGCCGCTCGTACGAGGCGGTCGTGCGCGTCAACAGCCAGTCGGGCAAGGGCGGCGTCGCGTACCTGCTCAAGAGCGAGCACAACCTCGACCTGCCGCGTCGTCTGCAGATCGAGTTCGCGGGCGTCGTCCAGAAGTGGACGGACTCTGCGGGCGGCGAGGTGACGCCGCAGTGGCTGTGGGAGACGTTCTCCGACGAGTACCTGCCGGGTACGGGCACGGGTGACTGCGCGTGGGGCCGCTTCTCGCCGGTCGGTCACTCGCTCGAGTCGACGGACGACGGCCAGGACCACATCGTCGCGCGCCTCACGGACGCGGGGGAGCCGCTCACGATCACGGGCACCGGTAACGGCCCGATCGACGCGTTCTTCGACGCGCTGAGCAGCATCGACGTCGACGTGCGCCTGCTCGACTACTCGGAGCACACGTTGAGCTCGGGCGAGGCGTCGCGCGCTGCGGCGTACGTCGAGGTGGCCATCGGCGACCGCGTGCTGTGGGGCGTCGGCATCCACGAGTCGACGGTCAAGGCCTCGCTCATGGCGATCCTGTCGGCGGTCAACCGCGCGGAGCGTGACGCTGCGAAGGTGAACGCCTGAGCGGTCGTGTGATCGCGCAAGTGCTCATCAGCGCGCGATTGACGGCATAATCATGTGGGCGGGTGGAACCCAGTAACCGGGGAAGGTACTGGGCTCCACCCGCTTCGTCATGTCTGTCGGCGGCCCGTCGTGTGTCGCAGGAGACCGGCGCTGGGCGGGGGAGCCTGCCGTGAGGCCGGGGGCCAGTTCGAGATCAGGGACGACGTTCGCGCGTCTGCAGTTCGGTGCCAATACGCAGGAGTTCGCGTAGGGCGTCGAGGTAGTCGTTGAGGGCGTCCCAGGGGTAGTCCTCGCCGGTGACGGCCAGGTTGGGGGCGTCCTCGTCGTCACGATCGGTGCTCCAGGCGCCGCGGTAGTACGCGTCGAACTCGCTGAAGCGGGCGTCCATCGTGCGCAGCTCGCTCGTGAACCGGGCGATGCGCGCGGTGTCGTGCTCGACGGCGTCGAGGGTGCTCTGATCGCGACCAGTCTTCAGAGGCTCACTCGCTGAACTGTTCGTTGCGTCGGTGCTCACGCGTCACGCTCCTGGGTGTGCAGGTCGGCGGCGGTGCGCACGAGGTGACGCAGCGCGTTGCTGCGGGGCGTCGCGATGTCCCACGGGTAGTCGTCGCTGATGACGGGCATCGAGACCGCGCCCGGGTCGTCCGGGTTCTCGCTCCACGTCTCGTGGTGGGCGGCGTCGACGGCGTCGAAGCGCTCGCCCATGGCGGGCAGGTCGCGCGTGAGCGCGCGGATGGCCTCGGTGTCGGCGATGACGGCGTCCATGAGCTCCTGGCCCCGGATCAGTCTCTGTGCAGCGTCCATGCGTGGACTCTATGCAGCGACGCTGGACGTTCGCCCAGCACGAGTGCCTTCAGCGGACGTTGTACGGCCGGAACTGGATGCTGATGCGCGGGCCGACCGGCTTCGTTGTCTTGGGCACCGCGTGTTCCCAGGTCCGTTGGCAGCTGCCGCCCATGACGAGCAGGTCGCCGTGCCCGATCTGGAATCGCAGGCTGTTGCCGCCTCCGACCGGACGCAGCGCGAGCGTGCGCGGTGAGCCGATCGAGACGATGGCGATCATCGTGTCCTGCGTGCTCGAGCGTCCTTCCTTGTCACCGTGCCAGGCGACGGAGTCCCGGCCGTCGCGGTACAGGCACATTCCCGCCGTGGTGAAGGGCTCCCCGAGTTCCGGGAAGTAGTGACGGCTCAGAGCATCCTGTGCTTCACGCATCACCGGATCGGGCCACGTCTCGTCGCCGCGGTAGAAGCGCAGGAGGCGTGGCGTCTCCACTTCCTTTTCCCACATGACGCGACGTTCACCCTGCCAGTCGACTCCGGCGCTACCGCCGAGATTGAGGCGCGTGAACAGTTCGTCAGCGCCGGTGATGAAGCCCGGGCGCAGATCGACCCACGCACCACGCGACAACTCGGTGCGACGTACGGCGCCGGCGAGCGGGCGGACGCCGACCTCGTCGACCTGGTCGAGCAGTGAACCCTGTAAACCTCCGAACATGCGTTCGATTATGGCATGGGAGAGCTGCGACGGAGGTCAGCTGGTGAGGTTTGCTGCGGTTGGTGACGTTGCAACGTCACCAACCGCAGCAAACCTCACCAGCTGGCGCACTGAACGCCGACCGTCTCGGGTCGCATACGCTGCAGAGCGACACCCGACCGAGGAGGTTGTCGTGACACGCAAGACCTACACCGGCCCGATCGTCGACGTTTCGTTCGAGGGGGAGGTCTGCCAACACGCCGCTCGCTGCGTCGAGGGCATGCCGAGCGTCTTCAACACGTCCGAGCGACCGTGGATCAATCCCGAGCACGCTCCCGACGGGGCCTCCGCCGATCACCTGCGCGAGGTCGTGGGGCGCTGCCCGTCCGGGGCCCTGCACATCGAGGAGGACTGAGCGCGCACCTGGTGGCCGCCCGGTGGTGACGGTTGGGGTAGATGGTGACGGACAACCGTCACCACCTGCCCCAACTGCCACCAAGAAGCGGAACCCCAACCCGGCAACGGCGCGCCCACGCGCCCCGGGTTGACGCCCGCGAGACAATGGAGTCATGGCCCTCTACCGCGACGCAGCGATCGTGCTGCGTACCCACAAGCTGGGGGAGGCCGATCGCATCATCACGATGCTCACCCGCAACCACGGCAAGAAGCGTGCCGTCGCTAAGGGCGTGCGTAAGACGAAGTCGAAGTTCGGGGCGCGCCTCGAACCGGGCATGGTCACCGACGTGCAGATGTACGAGGGGCGCAACCTCGACACCGTGACCCAGGTCGACATCCTCGCTCCGTACGGCGATGCCATCTCCAAGGACTACTCGGCCTATACCGCCTGCGCCGCCATGCTCGAGACGGCCGACCGGCTGTGTGAGGATTCCGAGCGCGTCCTCGCCCACTTCAACCTCCTCGCGGGAGCCCTGGCGGCCCTCGCGCAGAACAAGATTCCGGCCTACCTCGTCCTCGACGCCTACCTCGTGCGTGCCGTCGCGACGTCCGGCTGGACGCCGAGCTTCCGCGACTGCGCGGGTTGCGGCGACCCGGGCCCGCACCGCTCGTTCAACGTGGCGTCCGGGGGAGCGGTGTGCCCTCAGTGCCGCCCGCCGGGTTCGAGTGCACCCGCGCCGGAGACCTTCGTCCTCATGGACGCCCTCATGCGCGGCGACTGGATCGGCGTTGCCGCCACCGACGATCGCGCGCGCCGCCAGTCGAGTGCCCTCATCGCCGCGTACGTACAGTGGCACCTTGAACACGGCGTACGCTCGCTGCGCCACGTCGACCGCGGAGACCACGAGATCGCCGCGGCCCCCGCTCGTCCGGCCGCTCCCGCGACCGCCTCGGAAGGACACCATTCGTGACGCCGATCAAGCCCGAACCGCACCCGAGTGGGGCCACGCCCCCGGCGATCCCGGCCGAGTTGATTCCTCAGCACATCGCCATGGTGATGGACGGCAACGGCCGCTGGGCGAACGAGCGAGGCCTGCCGCGCACCAAGGGCCACGAGGCGGGCGAGGCGATGCTCATCGACGTCGTCGCCGGCTGCATCGACATCGGCGTCAAGAACATCTCCGCCTACGCCTTCTCGACGGAGAACTGGCGCCGTTCGCCCGAAGAAGTGCGCTTCCTCATGGGCTTCAACCGCGACACCATCCGTCGCCGCGTCGACCTGCTCGACTCGTGGGGCGTGCGCGTCATCTGGAGCGGCCGCAAGCCTCGCCTGTGGCGCTCGGTCGTGCGCGAACTCGAGCGCGCCGAGGAGCGCACGAAGAACAACACCGTCTGCACCCTGCAGATGTGCGTCAACTACGGCGGACGCGCCGAACTCGTCGACGCCACGCGCGCCATGGCCGAGGACGTCGCCGCGGGTCGTCTGTCGCCGAAGAAGATCACCGAGAAGACGATCCAGAGCTACCTCTACGCGCCGGAGCTGCCGGACGTCGATCTGTTCGTCCGCAGCTCCGGCGAGCAGCGCACGAGCAACTTCCAGCTCTGGCAGAGTGCCTACGCCGAGATGGTATTCCTCGACACCCTGTGGCCCGACTTCGACCGCCGAATGCTCTGGGAAGCCGTCGACACCTACGCCCGCCGCGACCGTCGCTACGGTGGCGCCGTCGACGCGGTGAGCGCCGCTGAGAGCGAAAATACCGAGGCGCAGGCCGCCAAGCCGAAGGCCGGCTACGACCCGCAGCTCATGGCCGACCCCGACGCCCCTGACGGTGGCATCTACGACGACGACGGCCTCATCGACTGACGAGCGCGCGCCGACGAGGCGCAGGCTGTGCGGTGTCAGAGCGAGACGTGCGTCTTCCGCGTCGAGCACTGCGCGCACAATCCGAAGATCTCGATCTGGTGTGTCGCCTCGGTGAAGCCGTGGTGCGCGGCCACCGAATCGGCCCACTGCTCGACGGTCGGGCCCTCCACCTCGACCGTGTGTCCGCAGTTGCGGCACACGAGGTGGTGGTGATGCTTCGACGTCGCGCAGCTGCGGTAGATCGCCTCGCCGTCATCGGTACGCAGCACGTCAACGGTGCCGTCGCCGGCGAGGTTCTGCAGCGTGCGGTAGACGGTGGCGAGGCCGACCGTCTCGCCGGAAGCACGCAGCTGTGCGTGCAACTCCTGCGCTGAGGTGAAGTCGTCAAGTTCGTCGAGCTTGGCGCTGACGGCTGCCTGCTGGCGGGTGGGCTTACGCGTCGACATCGTGCCTCCTCGGGCTCGGCGCGGCATCGGCGGGCGCGTGAGCGTCCCAGTGGTCCTTGTGCGGTGCGTGGTACTCGCCGTCGTGAAGGTAGTCGACGTGGTCACCGTGGCGCACCGTCGGGTGTCCGCATCCCTCTCGGTGCTCGTGCGCGTGATGCGTGACCCGACGCGCATGCCGCGCCCGAGTTGAACGCACGACGGCGCTCGCGAACGACGCGGCCAGGAAGATGCCGACGGCCACGAGCACGACCGTTCCGCCGGGCGGGGTGTCGAGGTAGTAGGCCGACACGACGCCGCTGACGCCGCTGAGGCATCCGATGATCACGGCGATCGCCGTGGTCAGGCGGAAGCTGCGGGCGAGGATCTGGCCGGTCGCGTTCGGCAGGATCATCAGCGCCGAGATGAGCAGCAGGCCGATGACGCGCATCGAGAGCACAACGGTCACCGACGTGAGGACCGACAGCAGGAGGTTGAGCGGCACGACGGGGAGACCGACGGCACGCGCGTACTCCTCGTCGTTGGCGACGGCGAAGAGTCGCTTGCGCAGCACCGTCGTCGCGCCGACGGCGACGAGCGCCAGGGCACCGAACTGCCACAGCTGGTCGCTGGCCGTCGTGAGGATCGAACCGAAGAGGTACTGGTTGATCGACGTCTGACCCGCGTTGTCCGCGCGCGCCAGCAGCACGACGCCGGCCGCGATGCCGCCGTAGAACATGACGGCCAGCGCCACGTCGGCGTTCGTCGTGCCGCGCAGGCGAATGAACTCGATGGCGCACGCCGCTAGGACGGCGGCGATGAGGGCCGTCAGGATGGGTGACGTCGAGAAGAGGACACCGACGGCCACGCCCGCCAGGGCGACGTGGCCGATGCCGTCACCGATGAGCGACAGGCGGCGCTGGACGAGGAAGACGCCGACCGCCGGCGCCGCAGCACCGACGAGCAGCGCCGCGACGAGCGCGTGACGCATCGCGTCGAGGGCGAACAGTTCAGCCACGTCGGCCTCCTTCGTGGCGTGGGGACGGATCGAGCGGTCCGACGGCGTAACTCGGGCCGGGCACGTGGTGCTCGGCGTCGTGGTGTGCGTCGTGAGTGCCGGGAACGTGCAGGTGGTCGTCGGAGATGGTGCGGGCGAACCGCTGCCCGTACTCGCCGGGCGTGCCGTCGAAGGAGATGTGCCCATGGGTCACCTTGACGACGCGGGTGATGACGCCGCGCAGCGCTTCGATCTCGTGGGTGACGATCACCATGGTGACACCGGTCGCGGCGAGGCTCTGGAGCACCTCGGCGAGCACTTCCTGGCTGGCCGTGTCGACGCCCGCCGTCGGTTCGTCCATGACGAGGACGTCCGGCTGTGCGGCGAGCGCTCGAGCGATGAGGACGCGACGGTGCTGACCGCCCGAGAGCGTGGAGACGTCGGCGAGCGCGCGGTCGGCGAGGCCTACCTCGGAAAGGGCCTCGGCGACGAGACGACGATCCTCGGCGCTTGCGCGCTGGTACCAGCGTCGGTGCGGCAACCGGCCGACTTCGACGATCTCCTCGACCGTCGCCCGAACGGACCCCGAGAGCGTGTGTCGCTGCGGCACGTAGCCGATGCGCGTGCGCTCCTTGAACTCGGCCGCGGGCGTGCCGAAGAGCTCCACCTCGCCGCTCACGTGGTCGTTGAGGCCGAGCACGCCGCGCATCAGCGTCGACTTACCGGAACCGTTCGGCCCGAGCACCGCGATGATCTCGCCGTGGTTGATGTCGAGGTCGACGTCACTGACGACGGCCCGCCCCTCGTAGCCGAACGCGGCCGAGCGCAGCCGGATCACCGGCTCACTGTCGTCCTTCACTTGCACCCTTGTCCCTGCTTCAGCGTTGTGAGGTTGGACTTCATGACCTCGAAGTAGTTCTTACCCTTGCTCGCGTCGGTCAGGCCTTCGAGCGGGTCGAGGACGGCGACCTTCGCGCCGGTCTGCTTGGCCACCGTCTCGGCGGTCTTCGGCGAGACGAGGGTCTCCGAGTAGATCGTCGTCGTGTCGTGCTTCTTCGCGAACGCGGCCACGGCCTTGAGGCGCTGCGGCGTGGGCTCGGCCTCGGGGGAGACGCCGCTGACACCGACCTGCGTGAAACCGTACCGGCTCGCGAGGTAGCCGAACGCCGCGTGGCCCGTGACGAGGGTCTTGTTCGTGCAGTTCGCCAAGCCGCTCTTGAACTCGGTGTTCAGCGCGTCGAGGTCGGCCACCATCTTCTTCGTGTTCGCCTCGTACGTGGCCTTGCCCTCCGGATCGGCCTTGGCCAGGCGCGCACCGACGGCCTGAACGACGGCCTTGTAGCGCACCGGGTCGAGCCAGAAGTGCGGGTCCGTGTCCCCGCTGTGGTCGTGCCCGTCGCCCTCGCTGTGCTCGTGGGCCTCGCCGCCGACACTCTCGGTCGACGACAGCTTGAGCGTCATGTCGGCGTCGGGTGCGACGTCGAGCGTCTTGTCCTTCTTTGCGTTCGAGGAGACGGCTGCGTCGACGCTCGGCTGGAACCCCTTGAGGTAGACCGCGAGGTCGGATTCTGCCAGCGCGGCGATCTGCTTGGGCGAGGGGTCGACGTCGTGCGGCTCCTGCCCGGGCTTCGTCAGCGAGGAGACCTCCACACGGTCGCCGCCGATGCGCTCGAGGGCGTACTGCAGGGCGTAGAAGCTCGCGACCGTCTCGACCTTGTCGCCCGAACCCGAATTCGACGATCCCGAACCACAGGCCGTGAGGGCCGTGGTGGCGACGAGGGCGGATGCGGCGAGGCTGAGGCGTGAGGTGCGAAGCATGACAACCATTCTCACCTCAAGTGAGAATCATTGTCAAGATCGCTCACTTGGGAACGGCGAGGACGACGGTGACGGCCACCGTCAGACACAGGACGGCAGCGCGCGCGAGGCGGTCGACGGGGCGCAGTTGGTTCCACGACAGGTAGAGCAGCCAGCCCAGCACGAGCGAGACGAGGCCGAAGCAGATCGCGCCGATGACGCCCCGGAAGACGATGCCGATCACCATGACGACGACGAACGCGGTGACGACGGCGCCCTGGGGGAGGCGGGCCATCGCGCCGACGGCGGGGTCGGACGCGTGCATCACCTTCGCGCGCGTCGTACTGACGGAGACTTCGGGGCGCTGGTCGTTCGTGGACTCGTTCTCGGGCACCGAACAAGCGTAGTGGACGCCCGCGCTCGCGCTTTCGGGGCACTCGCTGCGAGGTGGGAGAATGGGACGCGATGACTGTTCTCGACCGCCCCGCCACGCCCGTTCTCGCGCCCCTGCAGATCGGGCGCCACACGATCGACTCCCCGGTCGTGCTCGCGCCGATGGCGGGCATCACGAACCGGGCCTTCCGACGCCTGTGTCGTCAGTACGGCACCGAGGGCGCCGTGGCCGGTGGGGCGAGCGGTGCGACGTCGCTCTACGTCAGCGAGATGATCACCTCGCGCGCCCTCGTCGAGCGCACCCCCATCACGATGAAGCTCATCGAGACCGACCCCGACGAGAACCCCCGCTCGATCCAGCTGTACTGCACCGACCCGGTCAACGCCGGGCGCGCGGCCCGCATCCTCGCGAGCGAGGGACGCGCCGACCACATCGACCTCAACTTCGGCTGCCCCGTGCCCAAGGTGACGCGCAAGGGCGGCGGCTCGGCGCTGCCGTGGAAGACGGAGCTGTTCCGCGGCATCGTCAGCTCGGTGATCCGCGAGGCGGCGCCGTACGACATCCCGGTCACCGTCAAGATGCGCAAGGGCATCGACGCCGACCACCTCACCTTCCTCGAGGCCGGCCGCATCGCCGAGGGCGAGGGCGCGGCCGCCGTCGCGCTTCATGCGCGCACCGCGTCGCAGGCCTACTCGGGCCACGCCGATTGGAGTGCCATTCGCGACCTCAAGCAGACGGTGACGAGCATCCCCGTGCTCGGCAACGGCGACATCTGGTCCGCAGACGACGCGCTGCGCATGGTCACCGAGACCGGGTGCGACGGCGTCGTCGTCGGACGAGGCTGCCTCGGTCGTCCGTGGCTCTTCACCGAACTCGCTGCCGCCTTCGCCGGCTCCGACGCCCGAGTCGACCCCGGTCTCGGAGAGGTGTGCGCCACGCTGCGTCGTCACGCCGAGTACCTCGTCGAGTTCTACGACGACGAGGTCAAGGGCTGTCGCGACATTCGCAAGCACATCGCCTGGTACTTCAAGGGCTTCCCCGTCGGCTCGCAGCTTCGCCACCAGTTGGCGCTCGTCGATTCGCTCGCCTCGCTCGACGACCTCATCGCGAGCCTCGACCTCGACCAGCCGTGGCCCGGAGCCCCCGCAGAGGGGCCGCGCGGTCGCGCCGGAAGCGAGCGACGCGTCGTCCTGCCCGAGGGGTGGCTGGACACGCAGGACCTCACCGCGCAGCAGGCGGCGTGGGTCGCCGAGGCCGAGGCGGAGAACTCCGGCGGCTGAGCAACGCGTCACAGCGTGCACACCGAGTGGCCGCGGGTCGTGACCGCCGAGTATCGTCGTCGGGAGAGCCTGACTACGCGATGTGAAGGGGTATGTGGGTGAACAACGAGGGCGCGAAGAGCGCATCCGAGTCCGTGGACGTCGTTCTCGTCGGAGGCGGCATCGTCAGCGCGACGCTGGCGGCCATGATCCAGCGAGTCCACCCCGAGTGGAAACTGAGCGTCTACGAGCGTCTTGACGCCGTGGCGAAGGAGTCGTCGAACGGCTGGAACAACGCGGGCACCGGCCACGCGGCGCTGTGCGAGCTCAACTACACGCCTGAGATGCCCGACGGCAGCGTCGACATCACGAAGGCCATCGGCATCCACTCGCAGTTCATGACGACGAAGACCTTCTGGGGCTCGCTCGTGCGCGAGGGCGCTCTGCGTGAGCCTTCGACGTTCATCAACAACACGCCGCACATGTCGTTCGTCAAGGGCGACGCGAACCAGAAGTTCCTGCGTGAGCGTCACCGTCTTCTCTCGGCGCACCCGTTCTTCCACGACATGGAGCACTCGGAGGACTACGGTCAGATCGAGCAGTGGTCGCCGCTGCTCATCGAGGGCCGCCCTGCTGGTGAGAAGATCGCCGCCACCTATGCCCCGAGCGGTACCGACGTCGACTTCGGTGCGGTGACGCGTCAGCTCTTCACCGACTTCACGGCCCGCGGTGGTTCAATGGAGCTCGAGCACGACGTCACCGACATCTCGCGCAACTCCGACGGCACGTGGAACGTCGCGGTCAAGAACCTGCGTGACGGTGCGGCCAAGACGGTCCGTACGAAGCTCGTGCTCGTCGGCGCCGGCGGCTACACGCTGAAGCTGCTGCGCAAGGCGGGCGTTCCCGAGGTCAAGGGTTACGGCCTGTTCCCGGTCTCCGGCACGTTCCTGTCGACGGAGAACACGGCGCTCACCTCGAAGCACAACACCAAGGTGTACGGCAAGGCCGCCGAGGGTGCTCCGCCCATGTCGATGCCGCACCTCGACGCCCGCATCATCGACGGCCAGCGCACCGCGCTGTTCGGCCCGTTCGCGGGCCTCGTGCCGAAGTTCCTCAAGGAGGGCTCGGTTCTCGACCTCTTCGCGTCGCTGCGCGGTGACAACCTCCTGCCGATCGCGACGGCCGGTCTCGACAACCTCGGCCTGACGAAGGTGCTGGCGCAGGACCTCATCGCCAACCAGGCCAAGCGCATCGAGGCGCTGCGTGACTTCGCCCCGACGGCCAAGAGCGAGGACTGGAAGCTCTTCGTCGCCGGTCAGCGCGCGCAGATCATCAAGCCCGCTTCGGGCACGAAGGGCACGCTCCAGTTCGGTACCGAGGTCATCAGCTCGGCGAACGGCTCGATCGCCGGCGTGCTCGGCGCCTCGCCGGGTGCGTCCACCGCAGTGCCGATCGCGCTCGACATCCTGCGCACGTCGTTCAAGGACGAGTGGAGCACGTGGGAGAACGAGCTGCGCTCGGTCATGCCGACGCTCGGCACCGACATGAAGGCCGAGCCGGAGAAGGCGCTCGAGCTCGAGGCCGAGGCCGACGTCACCCTGGGCCTGCCCAAGCGCGTCTGAGCCACACCGCACGCCAAACGGCCGTGGCCGCTCCCGATCAGTCGGGAGCGGCCACGGCCGTTTCGTCGGTGGAACGGGGGCTCAGGTCCAGGCGTCGCTCTCGACCGGACGATCGGGATCGGTGATCCAGTCCGACCACGATCCGACGTAGACGGCCGGGTCCGGGAACACGCCGCTCACTTCGAGGGCGAGAGCCAGGTGCATGGCCTGAACACCGGAGCCGCAGTACACGCCGACGCGCTGGTGCGTGGGCAGGCCCTTGGCGGTGAACCGCATGGCGAGGTCGTCGGTCGACAGGAAGCGCCCGTCGGGGCCGACGTTCGACAGGGCGGGGATATTAACGGCGCCGGGGATGCGTCCGGCGACGGCGTCGACCGGTTCGTTCTGGCCGGCAAAACGTTCGGGGGATCGGGCGTCGATGAGCAGGTGGCGGTCTGCGAGGTCGGCTGCACCTTCGGCGTCGACGGCGGTGAGATGGCTCGGTGTGGCGACGAAGTCGCCTTCCTCGGCGGCGGAGTCCTCGCCGGGCACGACGTCGCCACCCGCGGCGACCCAGGCGTCGAACCCTCCGTCGAGGACCTGGACGTCGAGCTTGCCGAAGTAGCGCAGAAGCCACCACGCACGGGCGGCCGCCAGGGAGTTGGAGGCGTCGTAGACGACGACCGGAACGTCGTTCATCACGCCGGCAGCGCGCATGGCCGACTGAAAGCTCTTCCGGTTCGGCATGGGGTGACGGCCACCTTCTCCGCCGTCGCCCGGCGTTCCGGTGAGGGCGTCCTCGAACTCCACCCAGCGTGCGCCGGGAAGGTGAGCTTCTGCGTAGGCAGGACGCTGCGATTCGCCACCGAGCACCCACCGCGCGTCGAGCAGCGTGATGGGTTCACCGGCGTCGAGGCGCTGCTTCAGGCGCGTGGCCGAGACCAGGGGGTGCGGGAGGCGAGTCATGCTCTCAGCGTAGTGGGCGGGGCCGCTCGACTGCCGTCGTAGTGGGCGGAATGTGCAACGCTATGCGCATGTGCCGCAACATCCGTCCGTTGAACAACTTCGAGCCTCCGGCCACCGACGACGAGGTGCGCGCCGCAGCGTTGCAGTACGTGCGCAAGATCGGTGGATCCACCAAGCCCTCCGCCGCCAACGAGGCCGCGTACGAGGCGGCCGTCGAGGCGATCACCGCGGCGTCGCGCGAACTCATCGACTCCCTGGTCACCAACGCGCCGCCGAAGGACCGAGAGGTCGAGGCGATCAAGGCGCGCGAGCGCGCTCGCGTGCGCTACGGGAGGGCCAGCTGATGAGCGAGATCACCATCGAACCCGTGGGGCCGGCCGAGCAGGAGGTGCTCGACAAGTGGCTCGACGATGCTGCGCGCTGGAACATCGACGTCACGGATGTGCGCTCCATCGATCGCGCGTACGAGAGCTACGTCGACGACGTCCTTGACCAGGACGAGGACGAGCGTGAGGATCCGACGCCGTTCGTCGCCATGCTCGGCTTCGCGCTCGGCCAGTGGCTGACGCTGGAGTCCGTCCTCGAGTGGCGCGTCATCACCGATGCGGACGGCCGCGACCTGGGTCTTTCCCTGCCGGACGAGTCGAGCATCATGTTCCCCAGCGACTTCATCGCAGACGCCTGGAACGAGATGCGCCGCGACTGGCTCAAGGGCTGGGCCACCGACCTTCGCAACCAGCTCGAGGCCCTTCGCTGAACGCCTACACCGCCGCCGACCGCGAGCGTTACGTCGTCGAGGATCTGACACGTAAGCGCTCCGATCGTGATGACTTCGCGCGCGACAGGGCGCGCATCGTCCACTCGGCGGCCTTGCGCCGGTTGTCGACGAAAACGCAGGTGTGGCAGGCAGGTACGGACGATTTCGTTCGCAACCGGTTGACACATTCGCTCGAGGTGGCGCAGATCGGGCGCGAACTGGCAGACGCTCTCGGGTGCAACAGCGACGTCGTCGACGCCGCATGTTTGGCCCACGATCTGGGGCACCCACCGTTCGGGCACTTCGGTGAGCAGGTCCTCGACGCTCTGTGCGACGACATCGGTGGTTTCGAGGGCAACGCCCAGACGTTCCGACTCCTCACACGCCTCGAGGCGAAGCGTCAGACCCCGAAGGGGCGCCCTGCCGGGCTCAACCTCACGCGGGCGACGCTCGACGCGTCGACGAAGTACCCCTGGCGGCGCAGCCACGGCCCCGAGGGCTCCCGCAAGTTCGGGGTGTACGAGGACGATCGCGACGTCTTCGACTTCGTGCGTGACGGTGTGGAAGGCGGCACGTGTCTCGAGGCGCAGATCATGGACTGGGCCGACGACGTGGCCTACAGCGTGCACGACGTCGAGGACGCCATCGCGGCCGAGGCCCTGGACCTGAAGGCGCTCGACGGCACGGCGGAGCGGGCGGCTGTCGTCGAGGTGGCCGCACGGATGTATGCGCCCGACCTGCCGGAGGCAGTCCTCGACGAAGCGCTGGAACGGGTCCTGCGTGACGACCTTCCGGCGACGTACGACGGCACCCGCCGCGATCTCGCGGCTCTCAAGGACATGACGAGCACCCTCGTCGGACGCTTCGCGGCAGCGCCCGAGGACGCCACGCGGGAGAGCTACGGCAGTGCCCCGCTCGTGCGCTACGAGGCACGCCTCGTCATCCCGGACGACGTGCGCGCTCAGGTGGCCGTGCTCAAGGGAATCTCGGCGCACTTCGTCATGTTCACTCCGATGCGCGACGAACAGCACACACGGCAGCGTGAGGTCGTGGAGGCGCTCGTGGCGCACTTCGCCGAGCATCCGGACGACATGGACCCGATGTTCCTCGACGACATCGAACACGCCACGTCGGACGCGGAGGCGCTGCGCGTCGTCGTGGACCAAGTGGCGAGCCTGACGGACGCCCGGGCCGTGCGCCTCGGCGTCCACAGTCACTGAGCCAGGCGAACACCCCTCGCGCCTAGACTGAGGGGACGCGTGAAGATCCCGGAAGGAGCGACGTGGCCGGTCTCATCAAGGCGGAGGACATCGCTGCTGTCAAGGACCGCGTGGACATCGAGGACGTCGTCTCCGAGCACGTCACGCTGCGTCGGGCTGGTGCCGGTTCGCTCAAGGGTCTGTGCCCGTTCCACGACGAGAAGACGCCGAGTTTCACCGTGCGCCCCGCTGTCGGCGTTTACCACTGCTTCGGGTGTGGCCAGTCGGGCGACGTCATCTCCTTCGTCATGGAGCTCGAGCACCTCACGTTCACGGACGCCGTCGAGCGTCTGGCCGCGAAGGTCGGCTTGGAGCTGCGCTACGAGGACGGCGAGCGCCCCGACCGCGAGCCGGCCGGGCGCCGCATGCGTCTCGTCGAGGCCCACCGGGTGGCCGAGGAGTTCTACCTCGAGCGGCTCATCGGCGACAAGGGCGAGCATGCCCGCGCCGGGCGTGACTTCCTGCGGGCCAAGGGCTTCAACGGCACCCACGCCAAGCACTTCGGCGTCGGCTTTGCGCCGCGTTCCGGTGACGCTCTTGTCGCGCACCTCCAGGCCAAGGGCTTCAACCCCGACGAGATGACGGCCTCTGGTCTGGCGGGGCAGTCCTCGCGCGGGCTCTACGACCGCTTCCGCGGGCGAGTGGTGTGGCCGATCCGTGACATCACGGGCGACACCGTCGGCTTCGGCGCGCGCCGGATCTTCGACGACGACCGCATCGAGGCGAAGTACCTCAACACGAGCGAGACGCCGATCTACAAGAAGACCCACATGCTTTACGGCCTCGACCTCGCGAAGAAGACGATCTCGCGTGAGCGCCGCGCTGTCGTCGTCGAGGGATATACCGACGTCATGGCGGCGCACCTGGCCGGCGTCGACAACGCCGTTGCGACCTGTGGCACGGCCTTCGGCGTCGACCACATCAAGTCGTTGCGGCGCATCATGCGGGACGAGGCCGGCGGTACGCCGGCCCGTGTCATCTTCACCTTCGACGGCGACGCAGCCGGCCAGAAGGCAGCGATGAAGGCGTTCGAGGAGGATCAGCGCTGGGCGTCCCAGTCGTTCGTGGCCGTCGCGAAGGACGGTATGGACCCGTGCGACCTGCGGCTGCGCCACGGCGACGAGGCGGTCAAGGCCCTCATCGACGACGCGGTGCCCATGTTCGAGTTCGCGGTGCGTACGACGATCTCCGGGTTCGATCTCGACCACGCCGAGGGCCGCGTATCGGCGATGAAGGCCGTTGCGCCGATCATCGCGGGTATCCGCGACACGACGTTGCGTCCGGAGTACGTGCGCACGGTGGCGGGCTGGATCGGTGTCGAGATCGAACAGCTCAACGCCGCCGTTCGCACCGCGCCCAAGGGCGGTACGGCTCGACGCTACGAGAACCGGCGTGCCACGGCCCAGCGTCCACCTGAGGGGCAGCAGCAGAACGACACAGCCAGTCGCCCCGACGCGGGCATCCCGGTCGCGCCGGAGCGTCCGCGTATCCCCAAGCCGGATCCTCGTGATCCGACGATCGCGGGGGAGCGGCAGTTGCTCCAGGTGATGCTCCAGTACCCCGAGTCGTTGAAGGGCACCGTCTTCGAGCAACTGCGCCCCGGCGACCTTCGCGCACCGGCGCACCGGTTCATCCTGGATGCTGCGATCAAGGCGGGCGGGCCGTCACGTGTGACGTCCATCGGGGCGTGGAACGAGGCCATTCGCTCGAGCACCGACCCGCAGTTGCACGACGTGCTCACCGAACTCGTCGTGCGCGACCTGCCGACGAAGCTCGACCCGACGACGGGGCGCCCCGACGAGCGCTACGTCGGGGCGCTCATCCAGAACGTGCAGGAGGGCGCGCTCAACGCGGCGATCGCCGACGCTCTGGGCCGCCTGCGCCGTCTGGACCCGGGCGCGAGCGGTTACGCCGACGACTCCCGCGCGGCCAGCGCGAGGCTGTTCGAACTGCAGACTCAGCTCAACCGACTGCGTGAGGCCGGCATGCGCTGAACCGGTGGCAAGGCGATTATGAACGGCTGAGAAACCTTTGCTACAGTTACGGCGCGCCAAACGTTCGGGTGAGAGCCCGGGCCGCTGGGTCAAGCATTCCCCTATAGCTCAATTGGCAGAGCATTCGACTGTTAATCGGAGGGTTCTTGGTTCGAGTCCAAGTGGGGGAGCACAACGAGAAGGGCCGCGAAAGCGGCCCTTTTTCGTTGCCCTTCTCCGGGCAGGTGAACAGGTACGAACGAGGCCCCCGCGATCAGATCGTGGGGGCCTCGTCGAGGGATCGCCCTACACCTGTTTGTTGTGTACGGCGAGGTCGACGCCGGGGGCCCCGACCGCTGCCACACCGGCTGTGACGCCGCCCGCCGGGCCGCCGCCCTGAGCGCTGTCCTCGGCTGCGCGGCCGCGGTTCTGCAGCCACTTCTCAGCGAGCACGGCGACCTTGGAGATCGCGTAGTTGAGCAGGATGTAGATCGTGCCGATGACGATGAGCGTCGGCACGATGTTGGCGAAGATCGTCGAGGCGTTCTTGCCCTTGTAGAGCATCTCGCCGTACTGAACCTGGTAACCCAGCGCCGTGTCCTTGAGGATGACGACGAGCTGGCTGATCAGCGTCGGCAGCATCGCGGTGACAGCCTGGGGGAGCAGGATCGAACGCAGCGTCTGCGAGTCGGTCAGACCGATCGCGACACCCGCCTCGCGCTGGCCCTTGGGCAGCTGGTCGACGCCGGAGCGGATGACCTCGGCGACCACGGAACCGTTGTAGATGACGAGGGCCGTGACGGTCGCGATGAAGGCGTGGATGTCCTCGGCGCCGCCGCGGGTGAGTGCGCCGTAGAGGAACAGCATCATGAGCAGGACGGGGACGGCGCGCCCGAACTCGACGATGACACCCGCGGCCCAGCTCAGGGGCTTGATCTGCGACATGCGAGCCATCGCGAAGATGACACCGAAGATCGTCGCGCCGATCATGCCGGCGAAGGCCGCCTTCAGCGTGCCCACGAGGCCGGGGAGGATGTATTCCTTCCACAGCTCAGGATCCGTGAACGGCTTCCACATGGCGGCCGTGAACTGCCCCTTGTCGTCAAGTCGCTTATAGACGACCCAGAGGACGGCTGCCAAGAGCAGGACACCGACCCCGGTCAGGATCATGTGACGACGGCGGGCCTTGGGGCCTGGCGCGTCGAAGAGAACTCCGGCGCTCATCGCTTCACCGCCAACTTCTTGCCGAGGTGGCCGACGAGAAGTCCGGTCGGCAGGGTCAGGAGGACGAAGGCGATCGCCGAGGCCACGAAGGCCTGGTTGAGCAGACCCGGGTCGTCCTCGGTGACCTTTGCGAGCATTGCCGCCATTTCAGCCACGCCGATGACGACGGCGACCGTCGTGTTCTTCGTGAGGGCGATGAGGGCGTTGCCCAACGGAACAATCGAGCCGCGGAAGGCCTGGGGGAGGATGACCTCGCGCAGCGACTGCCCGAACGTCAGACCGATCGAGCGAGCGGCCTCGGCCTGCCCGAGCGGAATGGTGTTCACACCGGAACGCAGCGACTCACAGACGTACGACGCGTGGTAGAGCACGAGACCGACGACCGCCAGGCGAAAGTTGTTCGTGTTGAAGAAGTCGGGGCTCTTGCTGTCAGCCAGGTTGATACCCAGCTTTGCCCACAGCACGAGGTTGCACGACAGGATGATGAGCGTCAGCGGCGTGTTGCGGAAGATGTTGACGTACGAGGTGCCAAGGAAACGCAGCATCGGCACCGGCGACATGCGCAGAACGGCGACCAGGGTGCCCACGACGAGGGAACCGATAGCCGCAGCAATCGTCAGCTTGATCGTCATCCACAGCGCGGACAGCAGATCATAATCGCTGAAAAGCGTTGACATGCAATGCCTTTCGGAACGTGCGAGGCGGGTGGGGCTGGTGAAAGTTCACCGGCCCCACCCGCCGCGTCAGATAGATCAGGAGCAGGCTTCGAACGACTTCGGCGGGTTCACCTTAGTGTCGTACTTGAAGTCGGCGCCGAGGTTGGCCTCGACGGCCTTCTTCCACTCGCCGGAGTCGACCATCTTCTTGATCGCGGCGTTGACCTTCTCGCAGGTGGCCTTGTCGCCCTTCTTCAGGCCGACGCCGTACTTCTCCTCGGTGAACGGGTCACCGACGAGCTTGAACTTGCCCTTGTAGGCGTCCTGGTTGGCGTAGCCGGCGAGGATCGTGTTGTCCGTCGTCATGGCCTCGATGGCGCCCGAGGCGAGAGCGTCCGCGCACTCGGAGTACTTGTCGTACTTCTGGGGCACAAGGTTCGGCTGCTTCTCCTTGAGGTTGTCGACCGACGTCGAACCGGTGACGGAGCAGACCTTCTTGCCCGACAGGTCGGAGACGCTCTTGATCGAGCTGTCCGACTTCACGAGGACCGACTGGCCGGCGATGAAGTAGGGACCACCGAAGGAGACGACCTTCTTGCGCTTGTCGGTGATCGAGTAGGTCGCGAAGATCATCTTCACGGAGCCGTTCTCGAGCATCTTCTCGCGCTGCTTGGACGGCGTCTCGACGAACTCGATCTTGTCCGCCTCGTAGCCCATTTCCTTGGCGACGTACTTGGCGACGTCGACGTCGAGACCCTTGTAATCGGAACCGGCCTTGAGGCCGAGACCCGGCTGGTCGAACTTGATGCCGATCTTGACCTTGTCGCCCGAGCCGGAGCTCGACTCGTCGTCACTGCCGCCACAGGCGCTGAGGCCGAGGGCGAGGGACGCGACGCCGACCGTGGCGATTGCGCGCTTCATCATGGATTTCCTCCTGGTAAAAGACCTGACCCGAGGGTCAGTGGGTGAGGATCTTGCCGAGGAAATCCTTGGCGCGATCGGACTTGGGGTTGGTGAAGAACTCTTCGGGCTCAGCCTGCTCGAGGATCTCGCCGTCGGCCATGAAGATGACGCGGTCGGCAGCGCGACGGGCGAAGCCCATCTCGTGCGTGACGACGATCATCGTCATGCCCTCCTTGGCCAGCTGCGCCATGACGTCGAGGACCTCGTTAATCATCTCGGGGTCGAGGGCGGAGGTGGGCTCGTCGAAGAGCATGACCTTCGGCTCCATGGCGAGCGAGCGCGCGATGGCCACACGCTGCTGCTGACCGCCGGAGAGCTGGGCCGGGAACTTCTTGGCCTGGTGGTCGACGCCCACGCGCTTGAGCAGTTCCATGGCGCGCGACTCGGCGTCGCCCTTGGACTTCTTGCGCACCTTGATCGGGCCGAGGGTCACGTTGTCGAGAATCGTCTTGTGGGCGAAGAGGTTGAACGACTGGAAGACCATCCCGACGTCGGCGCGCAGCTTCGCGAGGCCCGCTCCCTCGGCGGGAAGCTCCTTGCCGTCGATCTGGATCGTGCCGTTCTCGATCGTCTCGAGGCGGTTGATCGTGCGGCACAGCGTCGACTTACCCGAACCCGACGGGCCGAGGATGACGACGACCTCGCCGCGGTTGATCGTGAGGTTGATGTCCTTCAGGACATGCAGGTCACCGTAGTGCTTGTTGACACCCTCGAGAACGACGAGCGGCTCGCCGCGCTTCGCCCGGATGTCGGACTGCTCGGTGGCAGTGGTGGCTCCAGTCATGGATGTGAGCGTAGTAACGCCTGCACGGATGAGCGCTACCGAATGCTCACCTGTGACCTAATCGGTACAAACACACAAGCATAGGTATGACAGGGTTTTGGGGGTTCGCGGCCACGTGGGCGCTGCACGCGGTGTTGGCTGCGGACTCGTCCTTGGGGGCGAGCGGCTACACTTCCGCGAGTGCCGGGCGCCTGAGCGCCGGGCTCGGGGCGGTAGCTCAGCCGGTCAGAGCAGAGGACTCATAATCCTTGGGTCGTGGGTTCAAGCCCCACCCGCCCTACTCCGAAGTCCAGTTTTCGACCGCGCCCGCCCGCGCGGCGTTCTCGCCTTCGCCGTGCCCGTGAGGCATGATGGGGCCACAACCGCACAGTTCGAACACCTGAAATCGCATGAGGTCGTTGGGGAAGACGTCCCTCGCGCACACAGGAGGTTCGGATGTCGATGACGTCCTCACGCGTCATGACCCGCGGGGTGGTGTTCGTTCACTCCACCCCAGCGGCGCTGTGCCCGCACATCGAATGGGCCCTGGAGAGCATCCTGGGCCTCGACGTGTCCCTCGAGTGGACCGATCAGCCCGTCGCGCCCGGCCTCGTGCGCACCGAGTTCAGCTGGGCCGGTGACGCCGGTACCGGCGCGCGGCTCGCCAGCGCCCTGCGCGGCTGGGATCACGTGCGCTACGAGGTCACCGAAGAGCCCTCGGCCGGCACGGACGGCTCGCGTTGGTCGCACACGCCCAGCCTGGGCATCCATCACACCTGGACCTCCGCCAGCGGCGACGCCGTCGTCAGCGAGGACCGACTGCGCAGCGCCCTCATGGCGAGCGGCGGCGACCCGCAGGAGTTCCGCGCAGAGATGGCCGAACTGCTCGGCACGGCCTGGGACCAGGAACTGGAGCCCTTCCGGTACGCCGGTGACGGTGCGCCCGTGCGCTGGCTCCACCGCGTCGGCTGACCCGACGCCCACACACCAAAGGGCGGTGCCTTCCTCTGGGGGAGGCACCGCCCTTTCGCGTGCAGTCAATGAGCGAACGTCACAGCGGAATGTTGCCGTGCTCGCCTCGGCGAGCCGGAGCCTCGGCGAGCGCAGCTACGAGCGCTCCGCGCGTCTTCGTCGGCTCGACGACCTCGTCGACGACACCGATCTCCTGCGCGCGCTCCAAGCCGCCGGCGAGCACTGCGTGCTCCGCTGCCAGTTCCTCCTCGACGCGCGCACGGTCGTCGATCTCGACCTCGGCCAGACGACGGCGGTGCAGGATGCGCACCGCCGCGACGTGACCCATGACGGCCACCTCCGCGCTCGGCCACGCGAACACCTTCGTCGCGCCGAGCGAACGGCTGTTCATCGCGATGTATGCGCCGCCGTACGTCTTGCGCGTCACGAGCGTCACGCGCGGGACCACCGACTCGCCGAACGCGTGCAGCAGCTTCGCGCCGCGACGCACGACACCGTCCCACTCCTGGCCGACGCCGGGAAGGTAACCCGGAACGTCAACGAGGACGACGAGCGGGATGCCGAACGCGTCACACATACGCACGAAGCGGGCCGTCTTCTCGGCGGCGGGGGAGTCGAGGCAGCCACCGAGGCGCATCGGGTTGTTCGCGATGACGCCGACCGTGCGTCCACCGAAACGCCCCAGGGCCGTGACGATGTTCGGCGCCCACTTCGCGTGGAGCTCGATGATCTCGGCCGCGTCGTCGAAGAGGTTGTCGACGAGCGGGTGCACGTCGTAGGCACGCTTCGCGTTCTCGGGGAACGTTTCGCCCAGGTCGCGTTCCTCGGTGCCCGCGACATCGAACTCACGCTGATCGGCCATGAGGGAGGCGAGCAGGCGTCCGCGCTCGAACGCCTCGTCCTCGGTCTCCGTCACGACGTGGACCACACCCGAACGACGCCCGTGTGGCTCCGGGCCACCCAGACGCGCGGCGTCGACGTTCTCGCCGGTGACGCTGCGCACAACGTCCGGACCGGTGACGAAGATGCGGCCCTTCTCGGCCATGATGACGACGTCCGTGAGAGCCGGGCCGTACGCCGCGCCACCCGCGGCGGCTCCGATGACGACGGAGATCTGCGGGATCTTGCCCGAGGCGCGCGTCATGATGGCGAACACCTCACCCACGGCGTGGAGGCTGACCACGCCCTCCGCGAGGCGGGCGCCACCTGAGTGCCACAGGCCGATGATCGGCGTGCCTTCAGCGAGAGCGATGTCGTACGCCTCGACGATCGCCTTGCAGCCCTCGACGCCCATGGCGCCGCCCTGGACGCGAGCATCCGAGCAGAACACGACGACGGGAGCGCCGTTCGCGCGGCCACGCGCCGAGACGAAGCCCGACTTCTCGACCTCGTTGATGATCTCCACCGTGCCGTCGTCGAGGAAGTTCTCCAGACGCAGGTTCGGGTCGCGCGGGTCGGCGGCAGGCGCCTCCGGCGCAGCGGTGAGGGCGTTCATGAAGCACTCCTGAGGGTTACGGCGACGTTGTGGCCGCCGAAGCCGAACGAGTTGTTGAGAACGGCGACGTCGCCGTCGGGCAGCTTGCGCGCCTCGCCGCGCACGAGGTCGAGGTCGGCGAACGGCTCGTCCACCTCGTCGACGTTGATCGTGGCCGGCACGAGGCGGTGGTGGACGGTGAGCGCCGCGATGAGCGTCTCGAGTGCACCTGCGGCACCGAGGAGATGGCCCGTCATCGACTTCGTGCCGGTGACCGCGATGCCACCGGCAGCGTCACCGAACGCGCGTCGGATCGCGGTGGCTTCCGCGACGTCACCGACCGGCGTCGAGGTGGCGTGAGCGTTGATGTGCACGATGTCGGCGGGCGTCAACCCGGCGCTCGTGATGGCCTCGGTCATGGCGCGAGCGGCACCTGCACCCTCCGGGTCGCCGGCGGTGATGTGGTAGGAGTCAGCGGACATTCCCAGCCCCGCGAACTCGGCGTAGATCGTGGCGCCACGGGCCTTGGCGTGCTCGTACTCCTCGAGCACGACGACAGCCGCGCCCTCGCCGAGCACGAAGCCGTCACGGTCGGGAGCCCACGGACGCGAAGCAGTCTCGGGGGAGTCGTTGCGCGTCGACATGGCGCGCGCAGCAGCGAAACCGGCGATCGGCAGCGGGTGCATCGGTGCTTCGCTACCGCCGGCGATGGCCATGTCGGCTCGACCGGAGGCGATCATCTGGGCCGCGAAGCCCATCGACTCCGCACCCGACGAACACGCGGAAACCGACGTGTGAGCGCCCGCCTTGGCGCCGAACTCCATCGACACGTTGCCGGAGGCAGCGTTCGGCATGAGCATCGGCACAGTGAGGGGGTAGATGCGACGCGCGCCCTTCTCCTTGAGCACGTCGTACTGGTCGAGCAGCGACTGCACGCCGCCGATACCCGTACCGATGGCGGAGGCGAGGCGCTCCGGCTCGACCTCGGGGGAGCCAGCGTCGGCCCACGCCTCGCGAGCCGCCACCATGGCGTACTGCGTGAACGGGTCCATGCGCTTGAGCTCGACCTTCGCCAGCGTCGAGGCAGGGCTCTCGGCGAGCGTGGCGGCGAAGGTGACGGGCAGCTCGTACTCGCTCACCCAGCTCTCCTCAAGGGTGCGGGCGCCGCTCTTGCCGGCCAGCAGAGCTTCCCAGGTGGCGGGCGCGGTGGCGCCCAGCGGAGTGGTGGCTCCAAGGCCGGTGATGACGACTCGGCGGTTCTCGCTCATGAGGCGAACTCCTCGATGCGGGGTGTGACGGAAGCGGGTGGGAGGCGGTGGCTCACCGAGCGGGTGAGCCACCGTCGTCCGGCCTGGTGAAGGTTCAGGCCTGGGCGTTCTTGATGTAGTTGACGGCGTCGCCGACGGTGACGAGGTTCTTGACCTCTTCGTCCGGGATGCGCACGCCGAACTTCTCCTCGGCGTTGACGACGATCGTCATCATCGACAGCGAGTCGATGTCGAGGTCGTCGGTGAAGGACTTGTCCGACTGGACCGACGAGGCGTCGATGCCCGTCTCCTCGTTGACGATCTCGGCGAGGCCGGCGAGGATCTCCTGCTCGGAAGCAGCCATGGTGTCTCTCCTTGTGGTTGCTCGATCGGCATTCGATCGAGGTCGGTATCTGACTCACCTCGGGTTACCCGCCGAGGCGCGGGAACTGGTGGGTTACGGAATCTCGATGACCTGCGCGGCGTACGCGAGGCCGGCACCGAAGCCGATCTGCAGCGCGATGTCGCCGCTCTTGGCCTGGCCCTCACGGATCATCCGCTCGGCAGCCAGCGGCACTGACGCCGCGGAGGTGTTGGCCATGTCGACGATGTCGCGGGCGACCTTGACGTGCTCGGGCAGCTTCATCTGCTTGACCATCGCGTCGATGATGCGCGTGTTGGCCTGGTGGGGGATGAACACGTCGATGTCGTCCGGCGTCAGCCCTGCGGCCTCCACGGCCTGCAGTGCCACCGGAGCCATGCTCCACACGGCCCAGCGGAAGACGGACTGGCCGGCCATCGTGATCTTGGGGTCGGCCTGGTGGCCTTCGCCTACCTGGCGGATCGACTCCCAACCGGAGCCGTCGCTGCCCCAGATCGTCGGGCCGATGCCGACGTGGTCGCTCGGGCCGACGACGGCCGCTCCGGCGCCGTCACCGAAGATGAACGCCGAACCGCGGTCGGTGAGGTCGAGAACGTCCGTCAGTTTCTCCGCGCCGATGACGAGCACGTGGCTCGCATCGCCGGAGCGGATCATGTCCGAGGCCAGGCCGATGCCGAAGCAGTAGCCGGCGCACGCCGCGGCGATGTCGATGGCTGCGGGCTTGTCGAGCCCGAGGCGGTCGGCGAGCATCGGTGCAGCCGCTGGGGTGAACAGGTGATGGGTGACCGAACCGACGAGGACGCCGTCGATGAGTGACGGGTCGATGCCGGAGTTCGCGATCGCCTCACGGGCGGCGGCTTCGGCCATGTCGAGCATCGTCTCTTCGGGGCGCGCGAAGCGACGGGTCTTGATGCCCGATCGCTCCTGGATCCACTCGTCGGAGGAGTCGATCGGACCGACGATCTCGTCGTTCGTCACGAGGCGTTCCGGGCGGTAGGCGCCCACGCCGAGCACGCGGGTGAACTCGGCTCCGGTGCGCTGCGTGATCGTCGCCATCACGCACCTGCCGGGTGCAGGCGGACGAGCGGCTGGCCGGGCGACACCGGGTCCTCGTCCTCGACGAGCCACTCGATGATGCGTCCGCCGTGCGGCGCGACGGCGTTGTAGGCGTCACGTGCGGTGACGACCTGACCGATCGTCTCGCCGGGGCGGATCGTGTCGCCCTCGGCCAGCGGCGCACGGGTGATCGTGCCCTTGGCCGGCGCGATGACGAGACGCCAAGCCGGTTCGATGTCGTCCTCGAGTACGCCGTGCTCCCGCACCATGCGGTGCGCAGCGTCGAGATCGTCCGGGGTCTTGACGGCGAGCGTCTCGACGCCGGGCATCGCGCGCTTGGCCAGGCCGACGAGCGTGCCCGCCGGGGGAATCTCGATGAGACCCGTGACGCCCATGGCCTTGAACGTCTCCATCGTGAGATCCCAGCGAACCGGGTTGCTCACCTGGGTGACGAGACGCTCTAGCACCTTCGTGCCGTCGTGGACGACGAGACCGTCCTTGTTCGACACGAGCGGGATGCGCGGGTCGTGCGTCGAGATGGCGCCGGCAAAGGCAGAGAGGCGGTCCAGCGCGGGCGCCATGTGCTCGGTGTGGAACGCTCCGGCGACCGGCAGCGGCACGACGCGGGCCTTGGCCGGCGGGTCGGCCTTGAGGTCCTCGAGCTGCTCGAGCGTGCCCGCGGCGACGATCTGGCCGGCGCCATTCATGTTGGCGGGGGTGAGGCCCTTGGCCTCGAGGTGGGCGACGACCTCGCTCTGCTCGCCGCCCATGACGGCGCTCATGCCGGTGGGGGTGACGGCGGCCGCGTCGGCCATTCCGGCGCCGCGCTCACGCACGAACACCATGGCCTGCTCGGCCGTGAGGACGCCCGCGGCGGCAGCTGCGGTGATCTCACCGACGCTGTGGCCCGCACCGGCGCTGACCGAACGGAAGCCCTCGACGGGGTGCTCGAACAGCGCGAGAAGCGAGACGAGCCCGCTCGCGACGATGAGGGGCTGCGCGACGGCCGTGTCTTTGATGGTGGGCGCGTCGGCCTCGGTGCCGTAGTGCACGAGGTCCATATCCGCGCAGGCCGACAGCCAGGTCATGCGGGAGCGGAAATCCGGCAGCGCAAGCCACGGGCGAAGGAAACCGGGGGTCTGGGAGCCCTGTCCAGGGCACACGATCGCAAGCACGGTTCCACTCTGCCCGGCCTGGCCCCTGCACTGCGACCGGGCGGGCGACGAACTTCGCGAGTGTGATTTGTAGGGTTCCTACAAGCCGACGTCCCCGCGGGGGCGTCGTGCGCGGCGCCCGGCCTCGAGGTCGGCGAACATGATCGCGAGCCGCAGAGCGAACGCGTCATGGGTGTCCGTGAGGTCGAGGTCGGTGGCGTCGAGGATGCGTCCGAGCCGGTATCGCACAGTGTTGGCGTGGACGAACAGCTCGCGCGCGGTGCCTTCGAGCGAACCCGTGCGCAGGTACGTGCGGGCCGTGTCGCCCAGTGGCGAACCCACGTCGAGCGTGCCGGTCGCAATGGAGGCCAACGCGCGGCGCGCCTTGTCGTCTCCCGCAACGGCCCTGGCCGCGAGCAGGTCGTCGCTTCGGGTCGGGCGAGGCAGCTGTGGTGCCGCCGGCGCCGCCTCGTAACCGCGGATGGCGTCGCGGGCGGAGCGCCCGGCAGCGTAGAGGTGGGGCACCTTGGGGCCACAGACGACGGGGCCCGGTCCGAAATGATCTGCGAGGGTCGTCGCGGCTGCGATCGGATCCGTCACCGGCCCGATGATGGCGATCATGCGTCGTCCTTCGACCGAGACGAGCACCTCGAGGCCGGCATGACGAGCGGCGCGCCGCAGCGGGTCGACGACGCTCGACTCGCCGCCCGCGGGGCTGGAGCCGACGACCACCGTCACGCCGCGCACCTCGGCCCACCCGAGAGCGTTCACACGCGAGCCGAGGGATTCGTCCGGCTCACCGCGGACGACGGCGTCGACGACGAGGGATTCGAGTCGGGCATCCCACGCGCCGCGTGACTCCGCGGCTCGGGCATAGACGTGCGCGGCCCCGAACGCCACTTCGCGCGCGTATCTCAGGACGGCCTCGCGCACGGTGGCGCGCTCCTCGGCCCGCGCATGCTGCGGCGCTTCCTCCTCGACCACCTCGATGACGGTGCGCAGCAGGTCGAGGGTCTGTTCCAGGGTGATGCGCCGCGCCAGCTCGCGCGGGGCGTTGGCGAAGATGTCGATGGCGTGCGAGTCGTCGACGGAGGGGTCTCGTAGCCAGCCGAGGAAGGAGCGGATGCCGTCCTGCGCGATGACGCCGATCCAGCTGCGATCGTCGGCCGCGAGGTCGGAGAACCACGCGTGACGGCTCTCGACGCGGGCGCTCGCGTGGGTGGCCATGGCCGAACTCGCCCGGTGGATCGCCGTCATCGATGCGTCGGAGACAGGGGAGTGCGCAACCATGCGCCACACCGTACCGTCACGGCCGCCGAGGCCGGGTTCCCCGGTTCGTTCCCTGTTCACTTCCCCGACGCGCCGTGATCACACCGGGGCGGTCTCATGGCCTTCATGAAGCGACGATCACTCCTGTCACTCACCACCGCCTCGGCGGCGACGTTCGCTCTGGGCGATGCCGCACAGGCCTCCACGACCTCCGGTCATCGACGTCATGGACACGGTGCGCGTTACCGCAAGCCCTACGTTGTCGGACACCGCGGAGCGAGCGGCTACCGCCCCGAGCACACACTCGGGGCCTACCGTCTGGCGGCACGCATGGGTGCCGATATCATCGAACCGGACCTCGTCATCACGAAGGACGGCGTGCTCGTCGTACGTCACGAGCCGGAGATCTCGGGCACGACGGATGTCGCGAAGCGCCCCGAGTTCGCCTCGCGCAAGACGACGAAGTCGCTCGACGGCAAACCGGTCACCGGATGGTTCACGGAGGACTTCACGCTCGCCGAGCTTCGGACGCTGCGCGCGGTGGAGAGATTGCCCGAGCTGCGTCAGCGCAACACGATCTACGACGGGCTGTGGCAGGTGCCGACGTTTGAGGAGGTGCTCAAGCTGCGCCGCGAACTGGAGCGCGAGCTCGGGCGCATGATCGGCGTCTACCCCGAGACGAAGCACTCCACGTACTTTCGCGCGCAGGGCAAGCCACTCGAGGAGAAGCTCGTCCCGCTCATCCGCACCTACGGGCTCGACCGGCCCGGTGCCCCGATCTTCATCCAGTCGTTCGAACTGCAGAACCTGCTCGACCTGCGCACTCGCTTCAAGGTGAAGGCACCACTCGTCTTCCTCACCGACGCGAAGGGCGGCCCCTTCGCCGACCCGAAGAAGCGCTCCTACTCCCACCTGACATCACCGGCCGGGCTGCGGGAGTGGGCACACCTGCTCGACGGTCTGGGGCCGTCGGTCAAGCAGGTCATCGCCTGGAACGCGGACAACACCCTCGGTGCTCCGACGTCTCTCGTTCGCGATGCCCACGCGGTCGGCCTCCAGGTGTGCCCGTGGACGGTGCGGGCCGAGAACGACTTCCTGCCCGCGGACCTGCGCAACGGAAGTAACCCCGGCGATTTCGGTCGGGTCGTCGACTATCTCGACAAGCTGTACGCCACCGGCATCGACGGGATCTTCTCGGACATGCCGGACATCGCCGTTCTCGCACGCGAGAGGTATCTCAGCCGGCGTTGACGCGCGTCCGCCTCGGTGCACGAAGGGGCCGGTCACCGCAGTTCAGCGGTGACCGGCCCCTCGCTATTGCTCTGGCGGTGTCGGTCTACGACTCGCCGCCAGCGTTGCCGGAGGTTCCGGCACGCACGTCGAGCAGCTGGTACTTCTCGGCGGCCTGCTTCGGCACGTCCTTGTCAACCTCACCGCGGTCGGCCAGCGACTGCAGTGCGCGCACCGCCATGGACGGACCGTCGATGTGGAAGAAGCGACGAGCCGCAGCGCGGGTGTCGGAGAAACCGAACCCGTCGGCGCCGAGGGAGTGGTACTCGCCCGGCACGTACTGACGGATCTGGTCGTGCACCTGACGCATCGAGTCGGACGTCGCGATGACCGGCCCGGGGGCGTCCTGCAGCTTCTGCGTGACGTACGGGACTCGACGCTCCTCGTCCGGGTGGAGGAAGTTGTGCTCGTCGGCCTCGAGACCGTCACGACGCAGCTCGTTCCACGACGTCACCGACCACACGTCGGCGACGACGCCCCAGTCGTCCTTGAGCAGTTCCTGGGCCTCGAGAGCCCACGGCACACCGACGCCCGAAGCGAGCAGCTGCGTGCGCGGAGCGTTCTCGCCGACACCGTCGAACAGGCCGTCCTTGAGCTTGTAGATGCCACGCAGGATGCCCTCGGCGTCCACGTTCTCCGGCTCGGCCGGCTGCACGAGCGGCTCGTTGTAGACCGTGAGGTAGTAGATGACGTTCTCGGCGTTCGGGCCGTACATCTTGTTGAGGCCGTCCTGGACGATGTGCGCGATCTCGTACCCGTAAGCCGGGTCGTAGGCGCGGATCGCCGGGTTGGACGCCGCGAGTAGCAGGCCGTGACCGTCCGCGTGCTGCAGACCCTCGCCCGTCAGCGTCGTGCGACCGGCGGTGGCTCCGATGAGGAAGCCGCGAGCCATCTGGTCGGCAGCCGCCCAGATCGAGTCACCCGTGCGCTGGAAACCGAACATCGAGTAGAAGACGTAGACGGGCACCATCGGCACGTCGTTCGTCTCGTACGCCGAGCCGACGGCGGTGAACGCCGCCACCGAACCGGCCTCGTTGATGCCCAGGTGAAGCAGCTGACCCTGCGGCGACTCCTTGTAGGCGAGCATGAGCTCGGCGTCGACGGAGCGGTAGTGCTGACCGTGCGGGTTGTAGATCTTCGCCGTCGGGAAGAACGCGTCCATACCGAACGTGCGCGCCTCGTCGGGGATGATCGGCACGATGTGCTTGCCGAACTCCTTGTCGCGCATGAGCTCCTTGAGGATGCGCACGAAGGCCATCGTCGTGGCCACTTCCTGCTTGCCGGAGCCCTTCTTGGCGATCTTGTAGGCCTCGTCGCCCGGCAGCGTCAGCTCACCGGAGCGGCCCTTGCGCGACGGCAGTCCGCCACCGAGCTTGGCGCGGCGTTCCATGAGGTACTGGATCGCCGGGTCGTCCTCACCCGGGTGGTAGTACGGCGGACGGTACGGGTCCTTTTCGAGCTCCTCGTCGCTGATCGGGATCTGCAGCGAGTCGCGGAACATCTTGAGGTCCTCGAGCGTCATCTTCTTCATCTGGTGCGTCGCGTTACGGCCCGCGAAGTGCGTGCCGAGCGAGTAGCCCTTGATGGTGTGCGCGAGGATGACGGTGGGCTGGCCGGTGTGCTCCGTGGCGGCCTTGTAGGCGGCGTACACCTTGCGGTAGTCGTGGCCACCGCGCTTGAGCTTCCACCACAGGTCGTCGTCCGACCAGCTCTCGACCATCTTGCGCGTGCGCGGGTCCTGACCGAAGAAGTGCTCACGCACGAACGCGCCGTCGTTGGCGCGGATGGTCTGGTAGTCGCCGTCACGCGTCTTGTTCATGATGTTGACGAGCGCGCCGTCGCGGTCCTGGGCCAGCAACGGGTCCCACCCGCGGCCCCACAGCACCTTGATGACGTTCCAGCCCGCGCCGCGGAAGAACGCCTCGAGCTCCTGGACGATCTTGCCGTTACCGCGCACCGGACCGTCGAGGCGCTGCAGGTTGCAGTTGACGACGAACGTGAGGTTGTCGAGCTCCTCGTTGGCTGCCCACTGCAGGGCGCCGCGGCTCTCGACCTCGTCCATCTCGCCGTCACCGAGGAAGGCCCACACGTGCTGCTCGGACGTGTCCTTGAGGCCACGGTTGTGCAGGTACTTGTTGACCATGGCCTGGTAGATGGCGTTCATCGGGCCGATGCCCATGGACACCGTCGGGAACTCCCAGAACTCCGGCATGTTGCGCGGGTGCGGGTAGCTCGGCAGACCGGCGGGCTCACCGTCGATGAAGTGGCTCTTCTCCTGACGGAAGCCGTCGAGCTGCTCCTCGCTCAGGCGACCCTCGAGGTAGGCGCGCGAGTAAATACCGGGGGAGGCGTGGCCCTGGATGAAGATCTGGTCACCGCCGCCCGGGTGGTCCTTGCCGCGGAAGAAGTGGTTGAAGCCGACTTCGTAGAGCGTCGCGGCCGAGGCGTACGTGGAGATGTGGCCGCCGACGCCGACGTCGGGGCGCTGCGCGCGGTGCACCATGACCGCAGCGTTCCAGCGGATCCAGGCGCGGTACTTGCGCTCCATGTCCTCGTCGCCCGGGAACCACGGCTCGGACTCGGGGCCGATCGTGTTGATGTAGTCCGTCGCGGTCAGCGACGGCACGCCGATCTGCTGGCCGCGGGCACGCTCGAGGAGCTTGAGCATGACGTAGCGGGCGCGGTTACGGCCCTGCTCGTCGATGACACCGTCGAGAGAGTCGAGCCATTCCTGGGTCTCCTCCGGATCGACGTCCGGCAACTGGCTCGGGATGCCATTGAGAATCGGGCCGGCTTCATCAAGGGACACGGTGCGTCCTTTCAGTTTCTTCGTCGGCGCTACCTGGCACGCGCCACTGCCCCCATCCTGCCCCCGAAAGGCGCGTCGTGGGAAACCGGGGAGGGCTACTGATCGGTACGAATTCCCTTGCGAGTTGGGCGTGCGACAACTCCGGAAACGGCAGACCACCTTGCAATGTGCGTCGCGACCTTGTGGACTAACCTGAAAGCACCTTCGGGCGAACTGCCCGAGGGAACATCGTCGAGGGGTACGCGCGCATGCGCCCCCGGAGCAAGAAAGAGGACGCACCACGTGAACCAGACCGCAGGGGCACATCCGGCGGCCAAGATCGGTTTTTCCGCTGACGACGTCGTCATGGAGATCGGCTGGGACGACGACGTCGAGGAATCGTGGCGAGATGCGATTGCCGAGATCGTCGGTTCGGAGATCGAGGACGAGGACTACGACGGCAGCGTCGACTCCGTTCTGCTGTGGTTCCGCGACGGTGACGGCGACCTCACCGACGACATCGTCGACTCGCTCGCGACCCTCGAGGAGAAGGGCTTCGTCCTGCTCATCGTTCCCAAGGTCGGCAGCCCCGAGAACGTCGACGCCGCCGACATCCAGGAAGCGGCCACGACGGCCGGCCTCAAGGCCAGCTCGACGTTCAAGGTCGGCGAGGACTGGATCGGCACGAAGCTCGTGCAGGGCGGCACGGCCAAACAGCGCTGATCGCGCACCGACGAAAGGGACGAACCATGACGACAGTGACCGAGGGTTCCAAGGCTCCTGACTTCACGCTCAAGAACCAATTCGGTGAGGACGTGACGCTGTCGCAGATCGTCACCGAGCGGCCGACGCTGATCGTGTTCTACCCCTTCGCCTTCTCGGGCATCTGCACGGGTGAGCTGTGCACCATCCGCGACACGATGCCGAGCTTCGACGACGCCTCCGTGCGCGTGGTCGGCATCAGCTGCGACCCGATGTTCACCCAGCGCGCGTGGGCGGAGGACCAGGGTTACGACTTCTCGCTGCTCTCGGACTTCTGGCCGCACGGCGAGGTTGCGAAGGCGTACGGCGTCTTCGACGAGAACGCCGGATTCGCCATTCGTGGAACGTTCCTCGTCGATGCCGACATGACGGTGCGCTGGTCGCTCGTCAACGGCCCCGGTGAGGCGCGTGACTTCACGGGCGCGCTCGAAGCGCTCTGACGAGCAGGCCCGACGGTGGGGCGGCACGCGACGGGTAAGCTTGCCGTCCGTGCCCGCAGCACCCAACCGGGCTCGGGGCCTCTAGCTCAGCTGGTAGAGCAACGCGTTTACACCGCGTCGGTCGTCGGTTCGATCCCGGCGGGGCCCACATGAACAACTCCACCACGACGCTGGCTCAGGTCACGCGAATCCTCGACGGGTTCTATCCGCCGTCGACCGCTCAGTCGTGGGATGCCGTCGGCCTGGTCACGGGCGACCCGGCGCAGCCGATCGAGCGTGTGCTCTTCGCTGTCGACCCGGCCCTCGACGTCATCGACGAGGCTGTGAACGGTGGGTACGACCTGCTCGTCACGCACCATCCTCTGCTCATGCGCGGTGTGAAGTCCGTTGCCACGACGAGCGGCAAGGGCCGCGCTGTGACGGCTCTCGTCGTCGGCGATGTCGCGCTGTACGCCGCGCACACGAACGCCGACGTGGCGACGCCCGGCGTCAACGACGCGCTCGCCGTCGCGTGCGGCCTGAGAGGCGTGGAGCCGCTCGTCGAGACCGAGGGCCAGCCGCTCGGCCGGGTCGGCGACCTGGAGTCACCGATGACGCTGCGTGCCTTCTGCGAACGCCTCGCGTCAAAACTGCCGCCCGCTCCTGTGGGCCTGCGGGTTTCGGGTGACCCGGACGCCGAAGTCGCCCGCGTCGCCGTGCTCGGTGGCGCAGGTGACGGTGAGTTCGGCGCCGCCCGTGCGGCCGGAGCCGATGTCTACGTGACGGCGGACCTGCGTCACCACCCCGCCATCGAATCGCGCGAGGAGGACGCGGCCGACAAGCCGCTCTTCCTCGTCGACGCCGGGCACTGGGCCAGTGAGTGGCTGTGGCTCGAGCACGCGAGTGAACGCCTGCGTGACGCCGTTGGCGCCGAAGGCGCCGACCTCGAGGTGGCCGTCTCGCGCCGCCGCACCGACCCTTGGGACTTCTTGGTCTCGACAAGCGAAGGAGAACAGCAGTGAAGGCAGAACTTCAGCAGCAGTGGAAGCTGCTCGACCTGCAGAAGCTCGACACGCGCCTGGACCAGATCGACCACCGTCTGGCCAACCTGCCGCAGGCCAAGGAGCTCGCCGAGGCGAAGGCCACCGCTGACTCCGCGACGGAGGAGATGGTTCTCGCTCAGACCGCCGTGTCGGACGTCGAACGCGAGATCAGCCGCAGCGAGGCCGACGTCGAGCAGGTGCGTGAGCGTGCTGCACGCAACCGAAAGCGTCTCGACGCGGGTCAGGGCACGGCGAAGGACCTTCAGGCTCTCCAGCACGAGCTCGACACCCTGGCCCGTCGCCAGAGCGTTCTCGAGGACACCGAACTCGAGATTATGGAGCGTGCCGAGGAACTGCGTGAGCGCCTCGACGGTTTCACCAAGGCCGCCGACGCCGCTGAGGTGAAGGTCAAGGAACTCAAGGACGCGATGGCCGCGGACTCTAAGCAGCTCGACGCGGAGCGGGCCCAGGTCGCGAGCAAGCGCGCCGACATGGCACCCACGATCAACGCCGAACTGCTGACCGAGTACGACCGCATCCGGGCGCGTAGCGGTGTGGCCGCCGCCGCGCTGCACGGACGTCGCTGCATGGGCTGTGGCCTCGAGCTCAACGCGAGTGACCTCGCCCGGATCAAGGCGGCCTCGGCCGACACGGTCGTCAACTGTGACGAGTGTGGCCGCATTCTCGTGCGCACGGCCGAATCCGACGTCTGACGCACGTCGGAAGGGGCGCCCCCTCGACCCGACCCTGTCTCTGGCCGACGCCTCGCGTCGCTGAACAACGCTGACCCCGAAGGGATCTCGCCATGACACGACGCCTCATTGTCGAAGCTGACGGAGGGTCGCGCGGTAATCCTGGTGTTGCCGGATATGGCGCGTTGGTCCGGGACGGCGAGACGCGGGAGGTGCTTGCCGAGCGGGCTGCGCCGCTCGGCAAGGAGTCGAACAACGTCGCCGAGTACACCGGCCTCATCGAGGGGCTTCGGGCCGTACTCGACCACGAACCGTCCGCGGCAGTGACGGTGCGCATGGACAGCAAGCTCGTCGTCGAGCAGATGTCGGGTCGCTGGAAGATCAAGCACGAGGACATGAAGCGTCTCGCCGCCGAAGCGCGCACCATCTCGTCCGAGATCGCCAGTGCCGGCGGGGCCGTCACCTACGAATGGATCCCGCGCGAGAAGAACAAGGCTGCCGACAAGCTGTCGAACGACGGCATGGACGGCGTGACCGTGCGTCGCGACGCGTGGCAGCCCGACGATTCGACGAGTGAGACCGACGATGAGGGCGCGCCTGGCGGAGCAACGAAGGACGAGGCCCCGGGGGGCACGAGCGAACCGGACACGACCGAGCGCGAAGCCAAGACCGTCGCCCCGGTGACGTCGAACCCCGACCTCGGCAAGCCGACCCGCATCGTTCTCGTGCGTCACGGCGTCACCGACTTCACGACGGGCGGAAAGCTCGACGGCCGTGGCGGCGCCGACCCCGCGCTCAACGCGGCCGGTCGCGACCAGGCGGAGCGCGTCGCGCGGGCCGTCGGCGCGCTCGTCTCAGGCGCCGAGACCGTGAGCGTCGTGACGTCGTCGCTCGCGCGGGCCATCGAAACCGGAGCGCCGGTCGCGAAGGCGCTGGGCGTGCAGGCGCAGGTCGACGAGGATTGGGACGAGCAGGCCTTCGGCGAGTGGGACGGCCTCAGCTTCAAGGAGATCCACGCTCGGGACGCCGCCGGGCTGTCGAGTCTGCGCCATGACGCCACGTACAGCGCCCCCGGCGGTGAGACGCGCGCACAGCTCGACGCGCGGATCTCCGACGCGCTCGAGCGCGCCGTGGAGCGCGGGGGAGCGGTCGTCGTCGTGACGCACCGGATCGCCATCATGTCGGTGCTCTCGGCGGTGCTCGGGCTCGACATCGATGCGGCGTGGAGGCTCGCGGCAGCACCGGGCTCGCTCACCGGCATCGAGGTATGGCGCGACGGGAACGCGCAGGTCGCGTTCACCAACGACACGCACCACCTGCGCTGAGCCCCCCGCCATCGTCCACCGGTTGGACATCGAAGCGGGCGAGATAGCGAAGCAGACACTTCTTCATAAGGTTGCGTTATGGAAACAGCCGGGCCCGCCCGGCTTCCCCGACGCACCACGCGCAGCAAACCTGCCCGTGGGAAGGAGAGCATTCGGTGAGTGAGCCCACCCTTCGCCCCGACACCCTCGCTGTCCGAGCAGGCTTGGCCCGCAGCGGCTTCGAGGAGACGGCCGAGGCCATGTACCTCACCTCCGGCTTCGTCTACGACAGCGCCGAAGCCGCCGAGGCCGCTTTCGCCGGGGAGAGCGAGCGGTTCGTCTACAGCCGGTACGGCAACCCGACGACAGCGATGCTCGAACAGCGCCTCGCGGCCCTCGAAGGGGCTGAAGCGTGCTCCGCCACTGCATCGGGCATGTCGGCGGTGTTCACGGCCCTCGCCGCGCTGCTGGGCGCCGGCGACCGCGTCGTCGCCTCGCGGGGGCTCTTCGGCTCGTGCTTCGTCATCCTCGACGAGATCCTGCCGCGGTGGGGCGTCGAGACGGTCTTCGTCGACGGACCTGACCTCGAGCAGTGGCGCAAGGCGCTGGCCGAGCCGACCACCGCCGTGTTCTTCGAATCGCCGAGCAACCCGATGCAGGAGCTCGTCGACATGCGAGCGGTCTGCGACCTCGCGCACGGCGCCGGTGCGCAGGTCGTCGTCGACAACGTCTTCGGAACGCCCGTGTTCAGCAGGCCGCTCGCACACGGCGCCGACATCGTCGTCTACTCGGCCACCAAGCACATCGACGGCCAGGGCCGCGTGCTCGGCGGGGCGATCCTCGGGCCGAAGGAGTTCATCGACGGGCCCGTGCAGAACCTCGTGCGTCACACCGGGCCGACACTCTCGGCGTTCAACGCCTGGGTGCTGCTCAAGGGGCTCGAGACGATGCGTCTACGCGTGGAGGCGCAGGCCGCAGCGGCGTTGCGTCTGGCCGAACAGCTCGAAGCGCACCCCCGAGTGCGCACCGTGCTCTACCCCTTCCTCCCCTCACATCCCCAGCACGAGTTGGCGAAGCGGCAGATGGGTGGGGGCGGCACGGTCGTGACGTTCGCGATCGACGGCGGCAAGGCCGAGGCCTTCGCCCTCATGAACGCTCTCGAGATCGTCGACATCTCCAACAACCTCGGCGATTCCAAGTCGATGGCCACCCACCCCGCCACGACAACCCATCGCCGCATGGGCGAGGAGGCGCGCGCTGCCATCGGCATCACCGACGGCACGGTGCGCCTGTCCGTGGGCCTCGAGGACGCGGGCGACCTCGCCGCAGATCTCGAGCGAGCCCTCACGGTGGCGTTCGGTCCGAACTGACGCACCCTGCAGCTCAGCGGGTGACGAGCTCGAGCACTCCGGCTGCAGCGAGCGTCGTGACGAGCGTGTCCAGGCCGGTCAGTCGAAGGTGGGTTCCCCACCTGATCCGGACACCGGCACGGCGAAGACGGTCACGCCACAGGAGCGTGGCCACCGAACCCCACCAGGTGATGCCACTCGCCACGTTGACGCCCACGAGGAGCGCGAGCACCCGATCCGTCTCACCGTGGGCGGCGGGCTCGAGCGCGAGGTAGGCGGGAAGGTTGTTCAGCCCGTTCGCGACGAGCGCTCCGGCGGCCGTGAGCGTCCACGCGGGAGCGTCGCCCAAGGAACCCAGTGCGGGACGCAGCACCCCGGAACCGTGAACGAGCGCCACGGTGACGAACAGGGCCGATGTGATGGCGAGACTGCGCCACGGGATCTCGATCTCGGCGAGGGCGCTTCGGCGCCTCGTGGCGATGACGGCTACGCACAAGAGCGCCGCGACGGATGCAGCCACGGCGGGTTCGACGAGAAGGATCGACACGCACATGCAAGCAACGAGCGTGCCGACTGCGGGAAGCACGCCGTCTTGGGCAGGCTGTGGGGGCGCCGATTCCGCAGGGGCCACCGCGGTGCCGCGCAATGAGGACCGCCAGACGACGGCCGCCACGGGAAGGGGCACGAGCGTCGTCGTGAGCGCGACGGGCCACGCCTCCTCCAGGAACCCGAGCGCATTGGGGTGAGGCAGGACGTCCCGGGCGAGCAGGTTCGTCAGGTTCGACACGGGCAGCCAGAGCGAGGCCATGTTCGCGATCCAGAGCGTTGGAAAGGCAAACAATGCGACGGGGCGGTCGAGACGCCGCGCGACCACGACGGAGGCCGTCGTCATGAGAACGGCCGTCGTGTCGAGGCTGAGGAAGGCCGTCACGAGAACCGCCGTCGCCATGAACATCACCCACACGAGAGCGATCCGGCCCCGGGCCAGGGCCACCACCTTCGTGCCGAGCAGGTCGAAGAGGCCGGCGATCGACGCGCATTCGGCCACGACCGTCAGGGCGGCGAGAAAGACGAGAACGCACGGGACCCGAGCGAGCAGCTCCAGTGCGGCGTCGACGTCCACGCCGGTCAGGCCGTGGCTTCGCGCACGCTCACGTCGAGGATCCACGGCTTCGACGGTGACGTCGCTTCGTGGAGGTCGACGTCGAACGTCTCGGCCAGCTGGGCAGCGAGCGCCTTGGGGGTGCGTGGGTCGCGCGCATCCGTGACGAGGGCTCGGGTCACGAGTCCGCGGGTGTGCTTCGCCATGTGCGTGGCGCCGGGAACGCGGATGTGAACCCAGCGGCGCGCGAGTTCGCCACTCGGGTTCCACGAGGCGGCGTACGTCGAGGATCGACAGTCCACGACGACGCCCTTGCCTGCGGCCTCGCTCAGCGGCGCGTCGAGCACCGAGCGCCAGTGAGCGGCGAGGGCACCGAGCGGAGGAAGGTTGACCCCCATCGACAGGCGGTAGGGCGCGAGGCGGTCTCCGAGACGGACCGCGCCGTAGAGCGCCGAGGAGATGACGACGCGCCGCGTCGCCCGCGCCTTGTCGGCGCCTTCGAGGTCGGACAACCCGAGCGCGTCGTAGAGCACGCCGGTGTAGAGCTGCGCGGCGGGCAACGTCGGAGCATCGAGGAGTCGGGTGTTGCGGGCGATCTCGTCGGCAAGGTTGGGGGAGACCCCGAGCACCTCGGGCGCTTCGTCGCGCGCGCTCACCTCGCTAACCGCTGCGGCGACCTGCTGTCGGGCTTCGGTCAGCTCGGGGAACGACAGCTTCGCGAGGTCGAGGCGCGCGCCACGCGTGCGCGTGGTCTTCGATTCCGACGGCGGCAGGAGGACGATCACGCGGGCCAGCGTAGCCCGATCCTCCCTCGGCGCAGCAGTCGTTCCGGGCCGGACAACGCGCGTGGAGCGTGCCTCTCGTCGACGTGCGCTTGTAGGCTCGGGCCATGCCGAAGACCCGCATCCTCTGGCCGAGCCGTGACACCGGCGGCGACCTCGCTCGCTCCTTCGACGCCCTGCGCGCGGAGTACGAACTGAGCCTCGACTACCCCGAGGCCGCCGTCGCGGAGGCCCGCGAGGCGATGGCTGCGGTCCAAGTGCCCGAACGCGACGAAACGGCCGTGCCGTTCTTCACGATCGACCCCGTCGGGTCGATGGACCTCGACCAGGCGATGCATCTCGAGGAGGCCGGTGATGGGTTCCGGGTGCGCTACGCCATCGCCGATGTGCCCCTGTACGTGCGTCCCGGCGGTAACCTCGATGCCGAGACCCGCCGTCGCGGCCAGACGATCTACATGCCCGACGTTCGCATCCCGCTGCACCCGAGCCAGTTGAGCGAGGGCGCCGCGAGCCTTCTGCCCGATCAGGTGTGCTCGGCGTTCGTGTGGGACATGACGCTCGACGCCCGCGGTGAGGTCACCGACGCGACGCTCTACCGCGCGCAGGTGCGCAGCGTCGAACGTCTCGACTACCGGGGCGTTCAGGGCGCGGTCGACTCCGGCAGCGACGACCCGCGTGTCGCCCTGCTCAAGCGCATCGGAGAGCTGCGCGCCAGGCTCGAACTCGAGCGCGGCGGAGCCTCGCTGCCGATGCCCGACCAGGAAGTCAGCGAGCCCGAGCCCGGGCGGTACGAGGTGCACTTCCGTCCGCCCGTGCCCAGCGAGGACTGGAACGCGCAGATCTCACTCATGACCGGCATGGTGGCGGCACGCATGATGCTCGACGGCGGCGTCGGCATCCTGCGCACCATGCCGAAGCCCGATCCTCGCGACGTCGAACGCTTCCGCCTCCAGGCCAAGGGCCTCGGGCTCGTGTGGGCGAAGGACGAGACCTACGGCGCATTCCTGCGCCGTCTCGACCGGGACGACCCGCGTCACCTCGCGCTCATCCATGAGGCGGTCACGTTGTTCCGCGGGGCGGCCTACACGCCGTTCGACGGCACGACCCCCGAGATCACCGAGCAGGCCGCCGTCGCCGCGCCGTACGCCCACGTGACGGCGCCGCTTCGTCGCCTCGTCGACCGATTCGGGCTCGTCATCTGTGAGGCGCTCGCAAACGGACGAGAGGTGCCCGCCTGGGCCCGCGAGGCACTGCCCGACCTGCCCGAGATCATGCGTTCGAGCGACCAGGTCGCCGGAAAGATCGACCGCGCCTGCGTCGACCGCGTGGAGGCAGCTGCCCTGTCGTCCTCCGTCGGCGAGACATTCGGCGCGCTCGTTGTCGAGGGCCCCGACAAGGAGGGCAAGGGTGGCGGACGTGTGACGGTCCAACTCGTCGACCACGCTGTCGTCGCACCAGCCCGTGCCGCCGAGGGTGCTACCGCGCCGCCCGAAGGGGAGACCTGCACGGTGCGCCTCACGGACGCTGACATCATGGGCGGCAAGCTCACGTTCGAGGTGGTCGAGGGCGCCTCCTGACCGGCGGTAGAGTTGCCCCTTGGATGAGTCGGCCGGGCGGTCGCGTCGAAGATTCGTCTTCGCCGAGGAAAGTCCGGGCTCCGAAGGGCAGGGTGGTGGCTAACGGCCACCCGGGGTGACCCGCGGGACAGTGCCACAGAAAACAGACCGCCGCGCTTCGTGCGCGGTAAGGGTGAAACGGTGGTGTAAGAGACCACCAGCGCTCCAGGTGACTGGAGCGGCTCGGTAAACCCCACCCGGAGCAAGATCGAACAGTGCGCGTCGAAGCTGCCCGCTGAGCGCACGGGTAGATTGCTCGAGCCACGCAGCGATGCGCGGCCTAGATGGATGATCGCCGAAGCGACACCGGTGACGGTGCGCGGAACACAACCCGGCTTACAGGCCGGCTCATCCCACCATCTCCCCGCAGCGCACTGTCGAACAGTCGGTGACTTCCTTGCAGAACCGCCTGGTCGGCGCGCATGCGGCACACTTCATGGGTGGAGAGACGGACGCAGGGCGTGTTGGCCGGCCAGGTGGCGAGCTGGCTTGGCGACGCCTTCCAGGTGGTCGCGTTGCCGGTGGCCATCGTTCTCGCCCACGGAAGTGCGGGCCAGATGGCCGCCGCCATCACGGCCACCACCGTCGCACGCTTGGTGTTCACGCTCTTCGGCGGCGTGTGGGCCGACCGGGTGCAGCCGCGGCTCATCATGGCTCTCACCGACGTCGTGAGGGCCATCGCGGCGGCTGTGCTCGCCGCGGCCTTTGCCGTCGGCGCCTGGTCGACGCCGCTCGTCATCGTGTGCGCCTTCGTCAGTGCAGCGGCGGGCGCCTTCTTCGGGCCAGCCTTCATGACGTGGCGGCGAGCCGTCATTCCCGCCGATCAGCGTCAACGCACGAACGGCACACTGACCAGCCTGCGTCAGCTCATGCTCATGCTCGGACCCGTGACAGGCGGCGCGGCCGTGGGATTCGCCGGGCCGGCCTTCGGGTTCACCCTCAACGCCGTGACGTTCGTGGTCTCCCTCGCCGCGGTGCTGGCCTGGGCGCGCCCGGTCGACATCGTGCGGACGGAAGGATCCGAGGCGTTCACCGAGCAGCTCGTGGCGGGCTGGCGCGCCGTGCGCTCGCGCTCGTGGCTGCTCTGGGGCCTGTTGGCCGCGGGTTTCTACCACATCGGCAACGGCGCGGTGCTCGTGCTCGCCCCGCTGCTCGTCGCGTCGGAACTCGGGGGCGCACACGCCGTCGGCATCGTCGCTGCTGCCGAGGGGCTCGGCGGATTCCTCGGCGCTGCGCTCGGGGCGCGCATTCATCTCAAACGCCCGCTGTTCACCGGCTGGGCGCCGCTCATCCTCATGCCGCTGTGGGCGTTCAGTTTCGCGGTGTTCCACTCGGTGTGGCCGATCGCGGTCCTCGCTGCCATCGGCTACGCAGGCCTGCTGTTCTACGACGTGCACTGGGAGACGGCGATCCAACATGCCGTGCCGGGTGAGCTCCAAGGCCGCGTGCACTCGTGGGACATCCTCATGTCCTTTGTCGCGTTGCCACTGGGCTCGATGCTGGCGGCGCCCCTGGCGGCCGCCTACGGAGCTCGTCCGGTGATCGCCGTGGGAGCGTGCTTCCTGCTCGTCGCGTCCGTCGTACCTCTCTTCATCCGCAGCATGCGGACCTTCGAGGTGCCGAGCAGTGCGGTGAGCAAGGCTCCTGCCGGGTGAGAACCGGGTCAGACAGCGTCAGTGCGTTCGCTCGGCGAGTTGAACAACAGCTGCCCCCGCCCGAATCGTCTCGGGTGGGGGCAGCACAGCGTCAGGGCCAGGTCACCAGCTCGTGTGACGCGGGCGCCCCTCGTCGTAGCCGGACGCGCTCTGAACACCGATGCGAGCTTTCGCGTGGAACTCCTCGATGTTCTTGGCGCCCGCGTACGTGAACGAACTGCGCACGCCCGCGATGATCGAGTCGAGAAGATCCTCGACTCCGGGACGCTGATCGTCGAGGTACATACGCGAGCTCGAGATGCCCTCCTCGAACAGGGCCGAACGAGCACGATCGAACGCCCCCTGGGCGGACGTGCGGTTGCGCACCGCACGGGCCGAGGCCATGCCGAACGACTCCTTGTAGAGGCGCCCGTCGGCGTCACGGTTGAGGTCGCCGGGAGACTCCCAAGTGCCGGCGAACCAGGAACCGATCATGACGGACGCGCCGCCGGCGGCCAGCGCGAGCGCGACGTCACGCGGGTACTTCACGCCGCCGTCGGCCCACACGTGAGCGCCGAGTTCACTGGCTGCTGCAGCGCACTCGAGCACCGCGGAGAACTGGGGACGGCCCACGCCGGTCATCATGCGCGTCGTGCACATGGCGCCCGGCCCGACGCCCACCTTGATGATGTCGGCGCCTGCCTCGACGAGGTCACGCGCGCCGTCAGCCGTCACGACGTTGCCCGCCGCGATCGGTACGCGACGCCCGTTCGCGGCCTCGAACTCGTCACGCACGCGACGCACCGTGCCGAGCGCCTCGATCATCTTCTCCTGGTGACCGTGCGCGGTGTCCACGACGAGCACGTCGGCGTGGGACTCCAGCATCGCGCGGGCCTTTGTCTCGACGTCACCGTTGATGCCGATGGCCACACCGATGGCGAGGCGCCCCTGTGGGTCGAGAGCCGGGGAGTAGATCGTCGAACGCAGAATGCCCCGTTTGGTGAGCACACCGACGAGCGCGTCGTTCTCCACGACGACCGCGAGATCGCGGTGTTCGCGTTCAAGCAGATCGAATGTGTCCTGCAGGTCGCCGCCCGCCTCGACGACAGTGATGTCCTTCGACATGACGTCGGCGATGACGGAGAAACGGTCGACCTCGAGGCAGTGCTTCTCGCTCACGAGGCCGAGCGGCGTGTTCTCGTCGTCGACGACGACAGCCATGCGGTGAGCGCGCTTGCCGAGGAGCGCGAGGACGTCGGAGACCGGAGCGGTGGGGGCGATCGTCACCGGCGTCTCGTAGACCGTGTGGCTCGCCTTGACGTCCCGGATCGTTTCCTGGACGGCTGCGATCGGAATGTCCTGGGGAAGGACGGCGATGCCGCCGCGGCGCGCGATCGTCTCCGCCATGCGTCGGCCGGAGATCGCGGTCATGTTGGCCACGACGAGCGGGATCGTGGTGCCCACGCCGTCGGGCGTCGTGAGGTCGACGTCGAGGCGACTCGTCACGTGCGAGCGCGACGGCACCATGAAGACGTCGTTGTACGTGAGGTCGTACGGGGGCTGATCGGTGATGAAGTCCACGTCCGTCAGCCTATCCGCAGCCACCGACAACGCCCTTAAGGCGTTGGGGTCCAGGCGAATCGGCATTCGCTTCGCGCGAAGGTCACGCCCTCCTTCCCACACCGCGGCGTGTGTGCCTACCGTGAGGACATGAAGCTCACGCACCATGGACATTCGTGCGTCGAACTTTCCGTCGCCGACGCGACCGTTCTGTTCGACCCGGGCACGTTCAGCTCCTTCGACGACGTTGCGGGCGTCGACGCGATCGTCGTGACGCACCAACACCCGGATCACCTCGACCCCGACCGCCTCGACGCCCTGCGCGAGGCCAACCCCGACGCCGCGTGGTTCGCCGACCCACAGACCGCCGAGCAGCTGCGCGACAAGGGCCTCGACGTCACGGCGACGAAGGCGGGGGAGACCTTCTCCGTCAAGGGCGCGCGCTTCGAAGGCGTGGGTGCGACGCACGCCGAGATCCACCCGTACATCGAGCGGATCAGCAATGTCGGCATCGTGGCGAGCGGCGACGGGGAGCCGCGCCTGTTCCACCCCGGCGACTCCCTCGAGGGGCGCCCCGAGAACGTCGACTATCTCTGTCTTCCCCTGGTGGCCCCGTGGTCCGCCGTGCGCGAGACGATCGCGTTCGTGCGAGCCGTCGAGCCGAAGCACGTCATTCCGATCCACGACAAGGTGGCGGCGGACCGAGCGCGCGGCCTCTACCTCGGGCACGTACGCGACTACGGTCTCGACGGTGGCGTCGAGGTCATCGAGGTTCCCGAGGGAGAGAGCGCCGCGCTCTCCTGAACGGAGCGGCCGCCCGGCGTGGACGTTTCGAGCGGGTCGCCGTGAGCCGATAGCCTGACTCACATGACGCTCACGGTGACCCCCTGCCACGACCGCGACGAGTGGGACGATCTTGTCAACTCCTCCGGCGGACACCCCCTGCAGCTGTGGGGATGGGGCGAGTTGAAGTCGCAATACGAGTGGAGTGCCGACCGGGTCGTCGTGCGTGACGGCGCACGGATCGTCGGCTCCGCGCAGGTGCTGCTTCGCACGCTGCCGCAGCCGTTCAAGTCACTCGCGTACGTCCCGCGTGGCCCGCAGGCCCAAGAGGCCGACCGTGGCCGCGTCGTCGAGGCACTCGCCGACTACGTCAAGCGCACCCACGGGCCGATCGGCATCACGATCGAACCCGATTGGGAGGCCCCCTTCTCCCCGCTGGAGAAGGGCGTTTCGGACGAAGACCTCGCCGAGAGGATTGCGGCACCGTCCTCGGACTGGCTGGCCGATGTCGAAGCTGCGGGCTACAAGCGCAGCGAGAACACGGGGCTCATCCCGCGCACTCTCATCGTGGACGTGACGCGCGACGAGGACACCATCATGAAGGAGCTGTCGAGCTCCACCCGTCAGAATGTGCGCAAGTCGTTCAAGGCCGAGAACGTGCGCTTCGGCCTCGTCACCGAGCGGGCCGACCTCGACCAGGTGCTGGCCATCAACAAGGAGACCGCGAAGCGCGCCAACTTCGCCGTCCACTCCGACCTCTACCACGAGCAGATCCGCGATTTCATGGGCCCGGCTTCGCAGCTCATCGCGGCCTGGGAGGGTGACGAGGTTGTCGCCTTCGTCTGGCTCGTCGTCTCGGGCAAGACGGCGTTCGAGCTCTACGGCGGCGTCAACCCGCGCGGCATGAAGCTGCGCCTCAACTACGGCCTCAAGTTCTGGGCGATGAAGCACGTCAAGGAACAGGGCGTCGAGCGCTACGACTTCAACGGGCTGCTTAACGATGGTATCTCCGATTTCAAGCGTCAGTTCGCCAAGCACGAGGACATGCTCGTCGGCACCTACGACAAGGCTCTCTCGCCGCTCTTCCCCGTCTTCGCGACGGCGCTTCCGGTAGTCCGCTCGACCCTCAAGCACGGCGTTCCCGCCGCGAAGAAAACGGTCGCCAATCTCAAGAACGACCCCAAGGCAACTCTCGCCGGCGCAGCGTCGGGCGCCCGCTCGAAGGCGAGCGACGTGAAGGCCAGGCGCTCCGCGGCGAAGTGGAACAAGCTCGGCTGACGCCAGGGCACCATCGAAGGCCGGTCCGGGGCGGGCTCGCGTCTTGACCGGCCTCTTCATGGGCGTTCGAGGTCGCGAACTTCGTTGCCTTCTTGACCTTGACGTGGCGACAACGTCGAGGATGAACCCATGAGCGACATGCCGGGCTTCTTCTTGATCGGTGAGCTGGCCGCCCTCGCCGGGGTCAGCCCGCGGGCTATCCGTCACGACCACCGGGTTGGCGTGCTGCCCGAGCCCGCACGATCACCGAGCGGGTATCGGGTCTATGACTGTGACGACGTGGACCGGTTGCTCGCCCTGCGGGCGCTCGCGGATGTGGGAGTTTCGCTCAAGGACGCGGCTCATTCGGGCCGGGACACGAGGGATCGCCTACAGGTCGCACTGAACAAGGCCATGGTGGAACGCGCGGCGATCGAAGTGCGCATCTCCAAGCTGGAGGCGATGCTGGCCCATGAGCACGAGTTCGCCGCGGTCTACGACCAGGCCGTAACGGCGCCGGAGGATGCCGCGGCCCGGATCGGGCTTCCGGAGAGCCTCGTCCGCGCCGAACGCCGCGCCCTCGATCTTGTGAGGCGGCGGGACGGCGACGGGCGGGTGCTCGCGGCACTCACCTCGGCGTACGAGACGGCTGCTCGCCTCGGGCGAGTTCCACCACCAGCCCAATGGCCGCACGAACTGCGTGTCCTCGTGCGTACTGCGAAGCTGGGCCCGGCCTTCGAGGTGTGGTGTCGCTTCCTCGGAGTGAGCCCGGCGGATCGGACGAGGATTCGTCAGGTCGTGCTCGACGCGCGCAACGGGACGCCGCGAGGCGCCGATGGGTATCGGTCGCGCTCGGCCTCGTATTGCTCGCGGAGGTCCTGCTCGCGGTCACGGGCGGAAGCGGGCTTCGCCATCTCATCGTTGCCGTCATCGTCGTCGAGCTGGCCCTAGCCGTCTGGGCCGTGTTCGCTGCCGTTCGTGCCTATGCGAGCCTGAGTGGCCTGTGGTCGCAACGGATGGAAGCGGCGCTTGCGGGGCCGCTGCCGCGCCGAATTGACCGTCTCATCACGCTCGAGCTCTCACTCGCGCGAGGTGTGTGGCTGCGATGGGGTGGCCGCCCTGATCTACCGATCGGGCCACTGGTCTGCACGCACCCGACGGAGAGGCGCCTGTGATGGGTGTTCTCATCGCCGTGATGGCCGTGGAAGCGGCAGCGGTTCACACTGCCGTTCCTTGGCATCGAGTCGCTGCATTCGCGGGGGTTAGGTGGCTCGTCCTCGCCCTATCCCTGTACGGGATCTGGCGGACGATCGGCTGGGTGGCCACGCTAAGGGCCTACCCCCACGTGCTGACGGCCGACATGCTGCATCTGCGAGTCGCACCGCTCACCGTGGCCGAGGTGCCCTGGCGCCTCGTGAGTTCCGTGACACCGATCGGGGCGCTTGCAGACCCACCGCGCTCATGCCTCGTGATCGAGCGTCCTATGGCCCCGCCGAACGTCCGGATCGAACTCGCCGAACCGGTGCGAGTCGTCAGCTTGCTCGGAGCTGAGCGTCAAGTCACTGGCATCGCGTTGGCACTCGAACACCCGAGCGATGCTGTCGCCGCGCTCAAGTCACACGCCGAGCAAGCGGCTGCGACGTGAGTCGTCAGCGGCCCTCGGGGGTACAGATGCAGTGACGGTTGCCGTCGGCGTCCTCGACCACCCAGTACGCAGGTGCCGCGGCATCGCTGACGAGGCGCCCGCCGGCGTCGAGGACGGCCGCGAGACGCTGTTGCGCAGCGTCGGCCGCGACCCATACGTCGATGTGCCAGCGCTGCTCGACCTCGGACGGCGGAAGCTGGGGGCCGCCCTCGTCCTCGTCCGGGTTCTGCCACCACACCGTCGGAACCTGACCTGTGGAGTCCACCGGCTCGCCGTTCTTCAGTGACGAGCCGAGCAGCGCCGCGTAGAACGGGCCGAGGTCATCGTGACGGCGCGTGTCCAAACCGAAGTCGGGCTGGGTGAGACCCGCGACGTCAGCCTCGACGCCGAGATCGCGTGCGTGGTCGCCGACGGTCTTCGCCAGAGCCAGATCGCGACTCGTGAGCCCGCCGACGTCGTGGCTGACGAGCGACACCACGACATCGGTGTACGTGAGCGTGATGTCGGGGTGGTGATCCATCTCCTCCGCGGACGCACCGATGCGATCGACGAGGGCGAGACCCGTCGCGAAGTCCTTCGTCGCGTAGCGCGCCTTGAGGGAACCCATGATCTGCGCCCAGCTGGCCGGGGCAGTCTCACGGACCTCAGCGGCGCTGAGCTTCTTCTTCGGGTCGGTCATCGTCATGTCCTCTCGAGCGGGTGTCGAAGCGACCTGCTTTCTCGAGACTAGGCCGACAGTGCCTCTGCCGACACCCGTCGGCCCGGTTCAACTCTTCTTCGAAAGCCTGTTCTTCGGCAGGCCCTCGCGCAGCAACGGCCCGACGCGGTAGGGGATGACTCGACGCAGGTACACGCTCGTGCGGGTCCGAGTGACACCCGGACACAGGCGCACATCCTCACTCACCCGGTAGAGGTCGTCCGGGTCGCGTGCGACAACGCGCACGAGGAGGTCGGTCTCGCCTGCGGGCGCGAAGCACTCGAGCACCTCGGGTACCCGGGAGAGGGCGGCGATCGCACCGTCGATGTCGTGCTGGTCGAGCTCGACAGCAACCATGGCGCTGAGCGGACGCCCGAGCCTGGCGGGATCGACGCGGGCGCTGTTGAGGCGCAGGACGCCGGCCTCGCGGAAGCGTTCGAGACGCGCGTGCACCGTGCCCCGGGCCAGTCCGCACCGCTGCGCGAGGGCCATTGTCGTCATGCGGGGATCCTCGTCCAGAGCGAGCAACAGTGCGCGGTCGGTGTCGTCGAACTGGACGTCGGGGTGCTGCTCGCGAGCGTCCTTGGCCGGTTCCATGTGCGTCTCCCTGATCATGATGGGCGGTATGACCAGAGCATACCCGTCCGCTTTGAACAGAATGATCAATCAAGAATGAGGTTGTTGCGCACCCTGCGCTGTGTGGTGTTGAGTACTACTCAACGAGCTTCGCGGGCCACCACCCCGGCAGTCGAAGCGGGCACGGTGGCAGAACTCACGAGGTGACGTCATCGATGCGGGCCGCACCCCGGCCACGCACGCCGAACGGACGAGAAGGCCGGAATCCCGAAATGATCGGGAATCCGGCCTTCTGTCATGTCACGCCCGCGAGGGCGCAGCGGTCAGTTGGTGTGCGCCTCGTGCGCGAGACGCGCGGCGCCGACGACGCCCGCGGCGTTCTGCAGCCTCGCGGGCACGATCTCCGTTCGGATCTCGAGCAGGGGCAGGAACTTGTCCGCCTTCTTCGACACCCCGCCACCGACGACGAGGAGGTCGGGCCACAGAAGGTTCTCGAGCGTCGTGTAGTACTTCGTGAGGCGCTTGGCCCACTTCTCGTAGCTGAGCTCCTCGCGCTCCTTCGCCGAGTGGGCAGCCTTCTTCTCGGCGTCCTTGCCGTCGATCTCGAGGTGACCCAACTCGGAGTTGGGCACCAACTGCCCGTCGTTGATGACGGCCGAACCGATACCGGTGCCGAGCGTCGTCACGACGACGAGCCCGTCACGATCCTTGGCCGCCCCGTAGTGGATCTCCGCGTAACCCGCGGCATCCGCGTCGTTGACGACGGTGACGCGGCGGCCGAGGCGCGCCGCGATGAGCTCTTCGGCGTTCGTGTCGATCCACGCCGGGTCGATGTTCGCCGCCGTGCGCACGACGCCGTGCTGGACGACGCCCGGGATCGTCACCCCGATCGGTTCGTCACCGACGAGGTCGGAGAAGTGCTCGACGATCTCGGCGATGACATCTGCGACGGCACCGGGCGTAGCGCCTTCGGGGGTGTCGATCCGGAGGCGGTCGGCGACGAACTCGCCCGTGTCGAGGTCGACGGGAGCGCCTTTGATGCCGGTACCGCCCACGTCGATGCCCAGGGGGTAGGACTTCTTCGTCATGCTCTCTCCTCGTCGCGGCCCGGTGCGGGCTCGCGGGGGTCGATGAAGTATTCCGGTCAGACTAGTGCCGGTTCACCGGGACGCTGCAACCCGCGCGCCGTCGAGAACGAGCGTCAGGCCTCGGTGCTCGTGAGGATCTCGTAGCCGTCCTCGGTGATGACGACGGTGTTCTCGAACTGTGCGGAGCGGGAGCCGTCACGGCTCACGACGGTCCACCCGTCGCTCCACACTGCTGCGGCGTCGCCGGAGCCCAGGTTGAGCATCGGCTCGACGGTGAACACCATGCCCACCTCGATGACGTCGTCGTGGTGAGGTGCCGCGTCGTAGTGCGGAATGATGAGCCCGTTGTGGAACTCGGTGCCGATGCCGTGGCCGGTGTAATCGCGCACGACGCCGTACCCGAAGCGCTTGGCGTACTGCTCGATGACGCGACCGATGATGTTGACCTGGCGCCCCGGCTTGGCGGCCTTGATGCCGCGCATCATGGCCTCCTTCGTGCGCTCGGTGAGCAGCCGTGATTCCTCGTCGACGTCGCCGCAGAGGTAGGTGGCGCAGTTGTCGCCGTGTACGCCGTCCTTGTAGGCCGTGACGTCGAGCTTCACGAGATCTCCGTCCTCCAGAACCGTGGAGTCGGGGATGCCGTGGCAGATGACCTCGTTGACGCTCGTGCACAACGACTTGGGGAATCCGAGGTAGTCGAGGGTCGAGGGGTAGGCGCCGTGATCGCACATGTACTCGTGGGCGATGCGGTCGAGTTCGTCGGTCGTGACACCGGGGGCGACGGCCTTGCCGGCCTCCTCCATGGCGCCGGCGGCGATGCGTCCGGCCACGCGGATGCGCTCGATCGTCTCCGCGTCCTTGACGTAACGCTCGTGACCTTCGCGGGCCTCGCTGCGCCCGACGTACTCGGGGCGCGCGATGGATGAGGGGACGGAGCGCTTCGGGCCGATGTGTCCAGGGGTGATCTTCGCGCGCGTACTCGTCATAGGGTGAGTCTAGAGGTCGGGTCACACGCGACTCGACGAGCCAACGAGGCGCGCACGCGCCAGTGGAGGTGAGCCGCATGGCCTACTGGTACAACGTCGACACGAACTCCGTTGAGCAGGGCGGCGAGACGAACTCGAAGTCCTACCTGCTCGGCCCGTACGCCACCGAGGCGGAGGCTCGCAACGCTCTCGACACGGCCCACGCCAAGAGTGAGAAGTGGGACGAGGAAGACCGCGAGTTCGAGGGCGACAACTGACCCGCCCCATCGCGAACCGCAACGGCACCCACCGCGTCCGGTGGGTGCCGTTGCGCGTGGGCGAGGGTGCACGCGGGATAGATAGGTCATCGAAGTACGATGCTCGACGGGTCGTCGGCGCTTTGCGGGAGGAGGCGAGATGAGCGCGGAACTCGGATTCGATCTGCGCCGCCTTGCTGTACCCGCCTACGGCCCGTCGCTGTTGTTCGGAGCGGCCGAGGGGGCACTGCTGCCGATCATTCCGGCCGAAGCCACGAGCAGGGGAGCGGGCGTGGCGCTCGCAGCCTTCATCGCGATGCTCTTCGGGCTGGGCTCCTTCGTGTCGAACATCCCCGCTTCCGGGCTCACCGATCGCTTCGGGGAGCGCCGAGCCCTCGTGTTCGCCGGTCTGGTGGCGGCCCTCGGATGCGTCCTCGCCATGCTGCCGAGTCTCGTGAGCCTCATCGCCGGCGTCTTCGTCATCGGCATGGCATCGGCGGTCTTTCTCCTCGCACGCCAGAAGTACCTCACCGAAGCCGTACCGATCACCCACCGCGCGCGAGCCCTGTCGCTCCTCGGCGGCGTCATGCGCATCGGCTTCTTCATCGGCCCCCTCATCGGAGCCGCGCTCATCGGCATTTTCGGGGTGCCGGCCGCGTGGATTCTGGCCATCGCCTGCCTCCTCCTCGCGGGATGGTGTGCCACCCGCATGGAGGACCTACCCGGTGCTCTTGATGCCGGCGGCGCCACTCCGGCGCGCGTCACGCCGCGAGACGTGCTGCGCACCCACCTGCCGGTTTTCGCAACGGTCGGGCTCGGGGTCCTGCTCGTGCAGGCGGTGCGTGGCTCGCGCCAGGTCGTCATCCCGCTGTGGTCGGCGCACGTCGGCCTCGACGAGCAGACGACGAGCCTCGTCTACGCCATCTCGGCCGGCATCGACATGCTCGTGTTCTATCCGGCCGGACGCGTCATGGACCTACGCGGACGGCGTGCGGTGGCCGTGCCGTCGATGCTGCTCATGGCCGCGGCACTTGCTGTCATGCCGTTCACCCACACGGCCGCGACAGTGCTCGCGGTCAGCTGCGTCCTCGGGTTCGGCAACGGAATCGGCTCGGGCCTCGTCATGACGCTGGGGGCCGACTTCTCACCGGATGTCGGGCGCGCGGCGTTCCTCGGCATCTGGCGCCAACTGAGCGACACCGGCAACACGCTCGGACCGCTCACGCTCTCGGGTGTGACGGCCCTCGTGGGCCTGGCGCCGGCGGTGGCCGTCAACGCACTTCTCGGCTTGGCGGCCGCGGGGGTACTTGCGTACTGGCCGGCGCGCCTCGTGCGCGAAGGGTGGTGGCCGCACGGCCGGCCGCAGGACGACACCGAGAGCGCGACCCGCGGTTCGTGACGGCCGGTAGGTCGGGGACACGACACGCAGTGGCAGAACACGGCGCCACTCACCTCACGAGGTGAGTGGCGCCGTGGTGCGGAATTCAGTTCTCGAAACTGTGCTCAGTGGCGGGAAAAGCACCCGAGGAGACGTCCTCATGGTAGGCGCGAGCGGCGTCGAGCAAAACGGTGCGGACATCGGCGAACTTCTTGGCAAAGCGCGGGTAGCGACCGTCGCGCAAACCGGCGAAGTCCTGCCACACGAGCACCTGCCCGTCGCAGTCCGGGCCCGCGCCGATGCCGATCGTCGGGACCCGAAGCGCCTCCGTCACGGCTTTGGCCGCCGGGGCGGGCACCATCTCCATGAGGACGCAGAACGCGCCCGCCCGCTCGAGGGTCTTGGCCTCCTCTACGAGCCGTGCGGCAGCGTCACCGCGACCCTGCACGCGGTAACCGCCGAGAGCGTGCTCGCTTTGCGGAGTGAATCCGATGTGCGCCACGACCGGAATACCGTTCTTCGCCAGGTGCTCGACGGTGGGGGCCATGTGGGCGCCGCCCTCGAGCTTGACCGCGTGCGCGCGTCCCTCCTTCATGAGGCGAGCGGCGCTCGCGAAGGCCTGGGCAGGCGATTCCTGGTAGCTGCCGAACGGCAGGTCGGCGACGACGAGGGCATGCTTGGCGGCGCCGGCGACGGCGCGCACGAGCGGGATCATCTCGTCGAGCGTGATGGGCAGCGTCGTCTCGTAGCCGTAGACGTTGTTTCCGGCCGAGTCGCCGATGAGGAGGGTCTCGATGCCCGCTTCGTCGAAGATCTCGGCGGTGTACATGTCGTAGGACGTCAGCATCGTGAAGCGCTCGCCGCGCTCCTTCATCTGCTGCAGGGTCACCGTGCGCACACGTTTGCGTTCCGACGCGCGGTAGGGGGCTGCCTCTTCACTCATGGGTCAAGGGTAGTCATTGACGCGCGGCGCGTCGGTCTGCCATGCGAGCTGGTGGTGGGACGCCATTCGCGTCAGGTTCGAAAAATTGGTCCGTTGCCGGACGCTATTTGCGATGAAAATGGACGCATTTGGACGTCCAGCTTGCCTGCGGCAGAACGCAATCCGCATTCGTAGCGTTATCAAACCGTTGTGGCGCCGGTCATGGGTATCTGAGTGCAACCTGGGTAGCTTCTGGGTGGCTGCGCGTCGGGTGCAGCCTCGTGTGGAACACCATGGAGAACACATGACACAGCGACGTATCGCATCCACAGTCATCGGCACCATGACTGCCTTCGGGCTTATCGTGGCCCCGAGCGCCGTCTCGGCCGAATCGCCGCCGCAGGGTAAGGGGAACCAGCGGCAGGCCCGATCGGACAACCGGCCGAACCCGCTCGCCGAGCAGCAGAACGAACTGCGCAAGGCCGCCGTCGACGCGTTGCTCAAGGGCGAGGCCACGACGACGACCGTCAACGGCAAGCGGGTCATCGCCGTCAAGGGCGGCGACCACGGCAAGGGCCACAAGGGCAAGAAGAAGGATCGCTACGTCCAGTACGACGTCAACCGCGAAGCCAACATTCTGAGCTTCCTCGTCGAGTTCGGTGACCAGACGAAGCCCGCCACCGGCGGCAGCGCTGGCCCCCTGCACAACAAGATCCAGCAGCCCGACGAGAAGCTCGACGGCAGCGCGACCGACGACAACAGCACGCTGTGGAAGTCCGACTTCAACCGCTCCCACTACCTCGACATGATGTTCGGCGCCGGTGAGTCGTTCAAGGACTTCTACGCCAAGCAGTCGAACGGCCGCTTCGCAGTCAAGGGCGACGTGAGCGACTGGGTGAAGGTGCCCTTCAACGAGGCCCGCTACGGCCACAACCCCGTCGAGGGTGATGGCACGAGCGAGGCTGAAGGCTCTTGGTCGTTCATCCGCGACAGTGCCACGGCGTGGGTCGAGGCGCAGAAGAAGGCCGGCAAGACCGACGCCCAGATCAAGGCCTACCTCGCCGACTACGACAAGTGGGACCGCTACGACTACGACGGCGACGGCGACTTCGAGGAGCCTGACGGCTACATCGACCACTTCCAGGCCATCCACGCCGGTGAGGGCGAGGAGGCAGGCGGCGGCGCACAGGGCGAGGACGCCATCTGGTCGCACCGCTGGTACGCCTACTCGAACGAGGCGGGCCGCAGCGGACCGGCCCAGAACAAGCTCGGCGGCGTGCCGCTGGGCAACACGGGCCTGTGGATCGGCGACTACACCACCGAGCCGGAGAACGGTGGCCTCGGTGTGTTCACCCACGAGTTCGGCCACGACCTCGGCCTCCCGGACCTCTACGACACAACCAACCGCGCGCAGAACGACGTCTCCTACTGGTCGCTCATGAGCGCCGGTTCGTGGCTGGGCGACGGCAAGACCGACATCGGCTCCCGCCCCGGCTACATGGGCCCGTGGGAGAAGCTGCAGCTCGGCTGGCTCGACGCGACGAGCGTCCCGTACGGCAAGAGCCAGAAGGTCGCCGTCGGCCCGAGTGATCGTGACTCGGCCAAGCTTCCGCAGGCGGTCGTCGTCGGCCTTCCCGACAAGACGATCACGACGATGTACAACACGCCGCAGTCCGGCAAGAGCGAGTGGTGGGGCGGCAGCGCCGACAACCTCAACTCGACGTTGACCCGCTCGATCGACCTCACGGGCAAGAAGTCGGCCGCCCTCACCACCGGTGCCTGGTACGAGATCGAGGAGGGCTACGACTTCCTCTACGGCGAGGTCAGCACCGACGGCGGCTCGACGTGGACGCAGGTCGGCAAGGAGGTGACCGGTGAGAACAAGAACTGGTCGCAGCTCTCCTTCGACCTGTCGGCTTACGCGGGTAAGAAGATCGACTTCCGTTTCCGCTACCAGACCGACGGTGGCGTCCACATGGCCGGCCCGTTCCTCGACGACATCAAGGTGGTCGCCGACGGCGCCACGCTGCTGTCGGACGACGTCGAGTCCGGCGATAACGGCTGGGTCGCCAAGGGTTTCTCGCGCACGAGCGGTTCGACGAGCGAGAAGAAGAGCCACTACTACATGGCGGAGAACCGTCAGTACAACGGCTACGACCGCTACCTCAAGACGGGGCCGTACAACTTCGGGTTCCTTACGACGCAGCCGAACCTCGTTGAGCACTTCGCGTTCCAGACGGGCATGCTCGTCTGGTACGTCGATAACGAGTACGAGGACAACAACGTTTCCACGCACCCCGGCCACGGCCTCGTCCTCCCGGTCGACAGTCACGCCAAGGCGATGAAGTGGTCCGACGGTACGAACGTCTCGAACAAGCTGCAGCCGTGGGACGCGCCGTTCTCGCGTCAAAAGACGGCGTCGCTCACGTTGCACCGCAACGACGTCCCCACCACGTGGCGTTCGGCACCGGGCGTGGCCACGTTCGACGACCGCAAGGCGACGAACTACTACGACGCCACCAACCCGACGGGTTCGACCCTGACGGCGGGCAGCGGTGTCACGCTGACGGTTTCGGGGGAGACGCGCGATCGGATGAACATCCACGTGAAGTACTCCAAGTGAACTGAGTCCGGCATGTGAGCGGCCCCGGGGAGTCTCCCCGGGGCCGCTCCGCGTTCGCGGGCCGAGTGAGGCAGGATGAGTTCCATGAACCGACAGCAGGAGTTCGTGCTGCGCACGATCGAAGAACGTGACATCCGATTCGTCCGTCTGTGGTTCACGGATGTGCTCGGCACCCTCAAGTCGGTGGCCGTCGCGCCCGCTGAACTGGAAGGCGCGTTCTCCGAGGGCATCGGCTTCGACGGCTCCTCAATCGACGGGTTCGCCCGCGTCTACGAGGCCGACATGCTCCTTCGCCCCGACGCCTCGACGTTCCAGGTGCTCCCGTGGCGCGGTGAGAACCCCGGTACGGCCCGGATGTTCGCCGACATCCTCCTGCCGAACGGCAGCCCGAGCCTGGCCGATCCGCGTGACGTCCTGCGCCGAGCGCTGACGAAGGCCGGTGACCTCGGCTTCACCTTCTACACCCACCCCGAGATCGAGTTCTATCTCTTCGAGAAAGAACTGCGTCGCGGTCGCCCGGTGCCGGTCGACTCGGCGGGCTTCTTCGACCACGTGCCGCACGGCACGGCGCACGACTTCCGTCGCGCGGCCATCACGATGCTCGAGAACATGGGCATCTCCGTCGAGTTCAGCCACCACGAGGGCGGGCCCGGCCAGAACGAGATCGACCTGCGCTACGCCGACGCCCTCTCGATGGCCGACAACATCCAGACGTTCAAGGCCGTCGTCAAGGAGGTCGCTCTCGAACAGGGCTACTTCGCGAGCTTCATGGCCAAGCCGATGGCGGGGGAGCCCGGTAGCGGCATGCACACCCACCTCTCGCTCTTCGAGGGAGACACGAACGCCTTCCACGAGCCGGGAGCGCCCTACCAGCTCTCGCGCACCGGCCGTCACTTCATCGCGGGACTGCTGCGCTACGCGCCGGAGTTCACCGCCATCACGAACCAGTACGTCAACAGCTACAAGCGCCTGTGGGGCGGCGCGGAGGCGCCCGCGCACATCTGCTGGGGGCACAACAACCGCAGCGCCATGGTGCGCGTGCCCATGTACAAGCCGTCGAAGGGGCAGAGCACCCGCGTCGAGGTGCGTTCGCTCGACGCCGCGGCCAACCCCTACCTCGCGTACTCGGTCCTCCTCGGCGCCGGGCTCAAGGGCATCGAGGACGAGCTCGACCTGCCGCCCGAGGCCGAGGACGACGTGTGGAACCTCACCGAGCGTGAGCGTCGCGCCATGGGCATCGAGCCTCTGCCGGCCTCGCTCGACGAAGCGATCCGCACGATGGAGGAGAGCGACTTCGTCGCCGAGGTGCTCGGTGAACACGTCTTCGACTTCGTGCTGCGCAACAAGCGCGCCGAGTGGGCCGCCTACCGCGACCAGGTCACGGAGTTCGAGATCAAGCAGGACCTGCGTCGGCTGTGAACGCCAACGCCGCCCGAGCAGGCTCGTCGCCCTGGCGGCGCGCCGGATTCCTCGACACGACGCGCGCCCAGAGCCTCGCCGCGGAGGTGTCGGACCTGCTCGATCAGGGCTCGCTGTTGGCCACGGTCACGGCGGTGGCCGACCCGGATCAGGCGTTGCTCCTCCTGGCTCGCCTGCGGGAGGTCCTCGACGACGGTGAGCGTGAGGCGCTCGCCGACGCGTTGAGTGACACCGAGGCCCGCGCACGCCTTCTCGGCGTCATGGGTGCGTCGAGCGCGCTGGGTGACCACCTCGTCGCCAAGCCCGACCAGTGGCGTGACGTCGTCGCCGCACAGCGGCGGGATCAGGACACGCTGGCCCGTCTGCTCATCGCGGAGATCGACGGTCGGGACGAGAAGGTCACGGCCTACGACGCCCTGCGCGTCGCCTACCGCCGTCAGCTCGTGCAGATCGCGGCGCTCGACGTCACCGAGATCGCGGTCAACGTCCTGCCGGCCACGGCGGCCTCGCTCGCGGACCTTGCGGGCGCTGCCCTCGAGGCGGGTCTGCACATCGCCACGACGAGGATCGACGGGGCCGATCAGGCGCGTCTGGCCGTCATCGGCATGGGCAAGACCGGCGGTCGCGAGCTCAACTACATCTCCGACGTCGACGTTGTCTTCGTCGCCGAACCAGCCGAGGGTGCTGACGAGGACGTGGCACTGCGGGTGGCCACCGAACTCGCCACCGAGATGATGCGCGCCTGTTCCGCAAGCACCGGCGAGGGTTCGCTGTGGCAGGTCGACGCGGCACTGCGCCCCGAAGGCAAGCAGGGTCCGCTCGTGCGCACCCTCGAGAGCCACAAGGCGTACTACGAGCGCTGGGCCAAGGGCTGGGAGTTCCAGGCGCTGCTCAAAGCACGGCCTGTCGCGGGCGACGTGGCCCTCGGCGAGGCGTACACCGAGCTCATCCGCCCGATGGTGTGGCAGGCGAGCAAGCGGGAGAACTTCGTCGAGGACGCCCAGGCGATGCGTCGACGCGTCGAGGCGCACGTTCCCTCGCACGAGCAGGAGCGACAGATCAAGCTCGGCCAGGGTGGTCTGCGCGACATCGAGTTCTCCGTGCAGCTGCTCCAGCTCGTGCACGGACGCACCGACGATCGGGTGCGCGCACGCTCGACGCTCGACGCTCTCATGACCTTGAGTTCGTGGGGCTATGTCGGGCGCACGGATGCCTCGGCGCTCGACACGTCCTATCGCCAGCTTCGCGTGCTCGAACACCGCATCCAGCTGAGCAAGATGCGCCGCACGCACCTCATGCCGACGAACGACGCCGACCTGCGTCGTCTCGGTCGCGCCGTGGGCTTCACGAGCGACCCCGCCGAATCGGTGACGCGCCACTGGCGCGATCTGTCGCGTTCCGTGCGCCGCCTGCACGAGAAGCTCTTCTACAGGCCTCTTCTCTCGGCCGTCGCGCGCCTGGACGACGACGATGCGCGCCTGTCCGACGAAGGCGCTCGCGACCGCCTCTCGGCGCTCGGGTACGCGGATCCGGCGGGCGCTCTGCGTCACCTCGAAGCGCTCACCGCGGGCCTCACGCGTCGCGCGCAGATCCAGCGCACCCTCATGCCGGTCATCCTGCAGTGGCTCGCCGACGGCCCGACTCCCGACGCGGGACTTCTGGCCTACCGGCGCATCAGTGACGAGCTGGGCACGTCGCACTGGTACCTCAACACCCTGCGCGAGGGCAGCACCGCCGAACTGTTCGCCGAGGTGCTCTCGCGCTCGCGCTACGTGGCCGACCTTCTCGAACGCGCACCCGAGAGCGTCAAACTGTTCGCGGAGTCCTCTCGCCGCGTGCCGCGCTCACGCACGGCCATCGCCTCGACGATGGCGTCTGTCGTCAGCCGCCAGCAGGACGTCGAGAAGGCGATGCTCGCGGCGCGCTCGGTGCGCCGCAACGAACTCACTCGCGTGGCCATCGCCGACGTGCTCCACGAGATCGACCTCGACGGCGTCTCGGGCGCACTCACCGACATCATGTCCGCCACGCTCCAGGTCGGCCTCGACCTCGCCTGGCGCGAGGTGCTCGGCAGCGAGAAGGAACAGATCACCGACATCGCCGTCATCGGCATGGGCCGTTACGGCGGAGGCGAACTCGGCTACAGCTCGGACGCCGACGTCATCTTCGTCCACCGCCCGCGCGAGGGAGCCGACGCCTCGGCTGCCCAGGACCAGGCGCTCGCCGTCGTCACGCAGTTGCGTCGCCTCGTGCACCTGCCCGGCTCGGACCCGAAGCTCGAGATCGACGCCGACCTGCGCCCTGAAGGCAAGAGCGGGCCGCTCGTGCGCTCCATCGATTCGTACGCGAGCTACTACGAACGCTGGTCGGAGGGTTGGGAGGCCCAGGCGCTGCTGCGCGCCGCCTTCGTCGTCGGTGATCCCTCCCTCGGGCGTGACTTCGAGGCCCTCATCGATCCGCTTCGCTGGCCCGAGGGCGGTATCTCGGAGAAGTCGATCCGTCAGATCCGGACGCTCAAGGCGCGCATGGAGGCCGAGCGCATCCCGCGCGGAGCCGACCCTCGCACCCACTTCAAGCTGGGCCGCGGTGGACTCTCCGACGTCGAATGGTGCGTGCAGCTCTACCAGCTCGAGCACGCCCACGACCACGAGGAACTGCGCGGGACGAGCACCGTTTCCACCCTCCGGGCGCTGGCCGAACTCGACCTGCTCGACGAGCACGACGCCGAGGTGCTCGCCGAGGCGTGGATCATGGCCTCGCGCGTGCGCAATGCGTCGGTGCTGTGGCGGGGGCGCCCCGTCGAGTCGTTGCCTTCGGACCTGCGCGACAGCGAGGGCATCGCCACGCTGCTCGGCATGCCGCGCGGGGACGGGCGTGAACTCGGTGAGGAGTATCGAAAGCTCGCACGCCGTGCGCGCCTCGTCGTCGATCGTGTCTTCTACGGCGAGTCCGAGGAGACCAGGCGGGGCCCGAGCTTCCGCCGCTGAGCTTCTGGCACGTGAGACGTGCGCGAGCGCACTTTCGCCGCCCGCCTAGACTGGACGGGTGATTTCTCGCCGTGATCTTCGTGGTTCAGCGCTCAGCGCCCTGGACGCTCGTGGCCTGCGCGATGCGCTGCCGCGCGCCCAGTTCGACATCGAGGCCGCACTCGAGGTGGTGCGACCGATCTGTGAGCAGGTGCGCCATGACGGCGCCGACGCCCTGCGGGAGCTGGGGGAGCGCTTCGACCGTGTGCGTCCCACGCACCTTCGCGTACCCGCCGAGGTCCTGAAGGCCGCCGAGGAACAGCTCGACCCGGCGGTGCGTGGCGCCCTCGTCGAGGCGATTCGCCGCGTGCGCATCGTCCACGCCGACCAGGCCCGAACCGACGTCACGACGACCGTCTCCGAGGGCGGCACCGTCACAGAACGCTGGATCCCGGTCGAGCGGGTGGGCCTCTACGTGCCCGGCGGACTGGCGGTCTACCCGAGTTCCGTCGTCATGAACGTCGTGCCCGCGCAGGTGGCGAACGTCGGTTCCATCGCCGTTGCGAGCCCGCCCCAGGAGCACAACACGGGCGACTTCGTCGGCTACCCGCACCCCACCATCCTCGCCGCGTGCTCGTTGCTCGGCGTCGACGAGGTCTACGCCGTCGGTGGTGCGCAGGCCGTCGCGATGTTCGCCTACGGCGCGCGCGAGAAGGACGGCGCCACCGTGTGTGAGCCCGTCAACCTCGTCACCGGTCCGGGCAACATCTACGTCGCGGCTGCCAAGCGTCTGCTCAAGGGGCTCATCGGCATCGACGCCGAGGCCGGCCCCACCGAGATCGCCGTCCTCGCCGACGACACGGCCGACGCCGACCACGTGGCCGCCGACCTCATCAGCCAGGCCGAACACGACAACCTCGCTGCGTCGGTTCTCGTCACCGACTCCGAGCGTCTGGCGAGTGATGTCGAGGCTGCTCTCGAGCGCCGCGTCGCCGCGACGAAGCACACCGAGCGCGTGACCACGGCCCTCGCCGGTCCGCAGTCGGCCATCGTCCTCGTCGACGACGTGACAGCCGGTCTGCGCGTCGTCGACGCCTACGGCGCTGAGCACCTCGAGATCCACACGGCGAACAGCCGCGAGGACGCGATGCGGGTGCGCAACGCCGGTGCCATCTTCGTCGGCACCTACTCGCCGGTGAGCCTCGGCGACTACGCCGCCGGCTCCAACCACGTGCTGCCCACGGGCGGCTGTGCCTGCCACTCGAGCGGTCTGTCGGTGCAGTCGTTCCTCAAGGGCGTCCACATCGTCGAGTACTCGCGTGACGCCCTCGCCGAGGTCGCCGACGTCGTCGTCACCCTGGCGAACGCCGAGGACCTTCCGGCCCACGGCGAGGCCGTCACGGCGCGCTCCGAGCAGGACGAGGAAGGGCGCGCATGAGCGAGCAGTCCCTCGAATCGCTGCTGCGCCCCGAACTGCAGGGGCAGAGCCCGTACGGCGCTCCGCAGCTCGACGTGCCCGTCGCGCTCAACACGAACGAGTCGTCCTACGACGTACCCGAGAGCGTTGTCGCGAGCATCGTCGAGCGCGTCGAGAAGGCCGCCGGCGGGCTCAACCGCTACCCGGACCGCGAGTTCACCGAGCTGCGTGCCGCCCTCGCCGAGTACCTGGCACGCGTCACCGGTGTTCGCCTTCCGATCGAGCAGATCTGGGCCGCCAACGGCTCCAACGAGGTGCTCAGCCACATCGTGCAGGCCTTCGGGGGCCCGGGGCGCACGGCGCTCGGTTTCACGCCGAGCTATTCGATGCACCCCATCATCAGCCGTGGCGCGGGAACGACGTGGATCGACGGTCTGCGCGATCGCCACGAGGGTGTCTACGACCTCGACGCCGACCTCGCCGTCGAGCAGGTACGTGAGCACCAGCCGAGCCTCGTGTTCGTCTGCACGCCGAACAACCCGACGGGCACCGCCGTGACGAACGACGTCGTCGAGGCGATCTACGATGCCACCGACCACGCCGTTGTCATCGTCGACGAGGCCTACGTCGAGTTCGCCCGCCCCGGAACGGCCAGCGCTGTCGAGCTCCTCGACGGCCGCCCGCGCCTCGTCGTCAGCCGCACGATGAGCAAGGCCTTCGCGTTCGCCGGCGCCCGCGTCGGCTACCTCGCCGCCTCGCAGGAGTTCTGCGACGCGATGCGTCTCGTGCGCCTGCCCTACCACCTGTCGTCGGTGACGCAGGCCGTCGCGCTCGCCGCGCTCGACCACGCCGACGAGATGCTGGGCATGGTGGACGCGATCAAGCACGAACGCGACCGCATCGTGGCGACGTGCACCGAGCTGGGTTTCACCCCCACGCCGAGCGACGCCAACTTCGTCCTCGTGGGCGGCTTCGCCGACGAGAAGCAGACGTGGCAGGCGCTGCTCGATCGCGGCATCCTCGTGCGTGACGTCGGCATCTCCCATCACCTGCGCATCACGGCCGGCACGCCGCGCGAGACCGACGCCGTGCTCGCCGCCCTCACCGACCTCGCTCCGACCCACAAGGGATGACATGAACGACCAGAACGTGACCGCCGACGGGTTCGACGTACCCGAGGTCCCTGCAGACCACCGCACCGCCTTCATCGAGCGCACGACGAAGGAGGCGAGCATCCGCCTTTGGCTCGACCTCGACGGCACCGGCACGTCCGACGTACGCACAGGCGTGCGCTTCTACGACCACATGCTCGACTCGCTGAGCAAGCACAGCCTCATCGATCTGCGTATCCGCGCCACGGGCGACCTCGACGTCGACGCACACCACACGGTGGAGGACACCGCCATCGTGTTGGGTCAGGCCCTGCGCGAAGCGCTCGGCGACAAGGCGGGCATCTCCCGGTTCGGCGACGCCATGGTGCCGCTGGACGAGGCGCTCGTCCAGGCCGTCGTCGACGTCGCGGGGCGCCCCTACGTCGTGCACACCGGTGAGCCCAAGGGGCAGATTTACGCCGTCATCGGTGGCAACTACATCGGTTCGCTCACGCAGCACGTCATCGAGTCGCTTGGTTACAACGCGGGCATCGCGCTGCACGTCAACGTCATCTCCGGGCGCGACCCTCACCACATCGTCGAGGCCCAGTTCAAGGCCATCGCCCGTGCACTGCGTGCCGCCGTCGCCAAGGATCCGCGCGTTCAGGGCATCCCGAGCGCGAAGGGCGCTCTGTGATCTGATGCCCAAGGTCGCCCAGAACACCGGCTTCACCGCAGCCGTCGACGCCGTCGTCGTCGTGCGCGGTGAGGTCTCGCGCGTCACCTCGTGGGTCGAGCGAGGCACGGTTCCTGCCTACGTCATCGACATCGACGGGCCGTGGTGCGCTGTCGTCCCGGCCGGACCTGGACACGCACAGGCGCCGTACGACGACCCTGCGCAGATGATCGCGGCGCGCCCGGTGCCGATGGCGCTGCGTCCGTCGCTCGCCTTCGTCCCCACCGAGAAGCAGGCGATCACCGTCGTCCAGCCGCGCGCGTGGCGTTCACTGCCGCGGTGGTTTGTCGTGCAGCAGGGCATCGGCCCGGTGCGGGCAGCCTTGCCGCAGGCCTCCCTCGGCGACCTGCTCTCGGCCGGTCACGACGCCCACCCCGAAGCGCTTGAGCGTGTGCTGGCCCAGCCGGACGCAGCACCGGCCGACCTTCTGCGCGGCATCATGGCTGCGCTTGGCGTGAACGCCGGGCACCTGCTCGGCCTCGCGCGAACGGCGAAGATCGACGCCGTCCTCGTCGAGCCCACCGCGAAGGCCGTTCGCCGCTTCGACAAGCACGTCACGGACGAGCGCGAGGAGCGCGCCGAGATCGAAGGCCGCGTCAACGCGGGGGAGAAGTCATGAAGCGCGTCGTCGTCCTCGACTACGGCAGCGGCAACATCCGCTCTGCCGTGCGCATGCTCGAACGGATCGGAGCGAACGTCGAACTGACGGCCGACCCGAAGCTCGTCGCGGCAGCCGACGGCCTGTTCGTGCCCGGTGTGGGCAACTTCCACGCCTGCATGGCGGGTTTGGAGGCGGCCGGCGGGCGCCGACTCATTGACGATCGTCTCGCGGCCGGTGCGCCGGTGCTCGGCGTCTGTGTCGGCATGCAGGTGATGTTCGACGGCTCGAGCGAACCCTCTACGTCCCCGCAGCCCGGCCTCGGGCGATGGCCCGGTCAGGTCGAGCGTCTCGCGGCCCCCGTCGTCCCGCACATGGGATGGTCGCGCGTCGAGCCGCCGGTCACGACGACGCTCTTCGCGGGCATCGAGGGGGAGCGCTTCTACTTCGTCCACTCCTTCGCTGCCTCGGCTCAGCTCGGCGAGGGCCGAGAGGCGACCTACGCCGCGCACGGCGAACGCTTCGTGGCCGCCATCGAGGACGGGGTTCTCGCCGCGACTCAGTTCCACCCCGAGAAGTCCGGCGACGCCGGCGCTCACCTGCTGACCAACTGGCTCCGCAGCCTGTAATCGACCGAAAGGTTCGTCATGTCGACCAGCCCCCGCCTCGAACTCCTGCCCGCCGTCGACGTCTCGGAGGGCCAGGCCGTCCAGCTCGTCCAGGGCGTCTCCGGCACCGGCGGCCAGTTCGGTGACCCGATCGCCGCTGCAAAGGCTTGGCAGGAGGCCGGTGCCGAGTGGCTCCACCTCGTCGACCTCGACGCTGCGTTCGGACGCGGGACGAACCGTGAACTCCTCGCGCGCATCGTCGGTGAGCTCGACATCAAGGTGGAGATGAGCGGCGGCATCCGCGACGCGGAGTCGCTCGAGGCAGCGCTCGCCACGGGCTGTCGCCGCGTGAACCTCGGCACGGCTGCCCTTGAGAACCCCGAGTGGACGGCTGCCGCCATCGCCGAACACGGCGACCGCATCGCCGTCGGTCTCGACGTGCGCGGTACGACGCTCGCGGCGCGCGGTTGGACCCGCGAGGGCGGTGACCTGTGGGAGACGCTGGCGCGTCTCGACAGCGAGGGCTGTGCCCGCTACGTCGTCACCGACGTCGCGAAGGACGGCATGCTCGCCGGCCCGAACACGCAGCTCCTGTCCGAGGTCTGCGCCCGCACGGACCGTCCGGTGGTCGCCTCCGGCGGCGTCACGACGCTCGACGACGTGCGCGCCCTGCGCGAGCTCGTGCCCTCCGGCGTCGAAGGCGCCATCATCGGTTCCGCGCTCTACAAGGGCACCATCACGCTCGCCGACGCGCTCGACGCCGCCGGCCGCCCCGAGTGATGAGCGGCGCACACAACCCGAACATCGACCCTGCAGGGGAGTCGGCCGACACCGCCGGCATTCCGTTCACCGGCCGCCAGGTGACGAGCACCGGCTTCGACGACGACACCGGCGCCGCAGACCCTGCCCTGGTCGCAGCACTGGAGAGCGGGAACGAGAGCGCCTGGGTGGCCGCACTGGCCGAGTCGCGTCTGCTCGTGCCGATCGTCGCCGCGCCCACCGAGGTGGACGAATCCGGCCCGCTCGCGGTGGAGAAGGCCACCGACATGGCCGTCGTGACGCTCACCGCGCCGGACGGCACCAAGGGCCTCCCGGTCTTCTCCAGCCTCGACGACCTCGCGCGCTGGGACCCGGAAGCGCGGCCCTCACCGGTGCGCGCCGCGTTCGCCGCTCAGGCAGCCATCGCGGAGCAGTGTGAGGTACTCCTGCTCGACATGGCCTCGCCGCACCGCGTCGTGGTGCGCGCGAGCATGCTGTGGGCGCTCGCGCAGCAGCAGGCGTGGCTACCCGCTCACGAGGACCCGTTCGTGGCCAAAGCCGTCGATGCGGCGCTCGTGCCCGAGGGAAACGCGGTTCTCGACCGCCGGCTCGAGGACGCCGGGGAGGGCGTTCTTCGACTGCGTCTGCAGCTCAGGCCCGGTCTGGCCCAGGAAGATCTGCAGGCTCTCGCAACCCGCATGGGGGAGCGCCTGGCCGGCGACGGTGAAACCCGAGCCAGGATCGAAGGGCTCGCGTTCGCGTTCACCGCTGAGGAGCTCGAGGTCTGAAACAACCGGGCCACATCACGAGAGTGGGGCTGCGCAACCGATCGGTTGCGCAGCCCCACTGTCTTGTCGTGAAGGGCGGAGCCCCTCAGCGCCAGTCGTCGTTGACGGGAAAGCCGTAGGCCTCCAAGTGGTGGACGACCCGGTCGATCTCATCGGGTGCCGGAAGATCCTGCGTCACCTTCGTGATGCCGACGCCGACATCGACGCGGTCAGCCGGAACGAGTCCGTCGGCCACGAGACGGTCACCGAGCTCGTGGACCTCGTCCTCGCTGAGGCGGCGGCGCATGAGGGCCAGCAGCGGCTGGAAGTCTCGCTCGGGAACGCCGGCCGGGTAGCTGTGGCGCAGCCACCCCACGATGCGCTCGAGTGCGGGGTTCACGTCGTTCTTACTTCTTCTCGACCAGCGTCGGGTAGATGTGCTCGAAGGAGACCTTCATGCCGAAGCCGGAGCTGACGATGATCGTCAGACCGAGCGCGATGGCAGCACACACGAGAAGGAAGCACACCGCAGCGACCGGCTTTCCCCACGCACGAGGCGTGGAGTCGTCGGTCATCTGGCCCGACGAAGCCGCAAGGCCGCGGATTCCGAAGGCGAAGAGCGCGGGGATGCCGGCGCCGAGCACGACGCCGACGGTCAGGACGTGCCACGCACTGTTGAACGCGAGGGAGAGCGTCTTCATCGGGTACCTGCCTTGGACGTGGAGGACTTGTCCGAGTTCGTCTCGTTGACGACCGGCGGGATGTGCGTCGCTGCGATCTCCTCGGGCTCCCAGGAGTCGTTGACGTTGTTGTGGTCGACCGGGGCCTTGCGCGAGCGCATCCACATGTAGAGCGAGGCGGCGCACAGGATGGCGAAGATGACGATGCCACCGGCCACGCCGCCGATGAGGTCGCCGACGTACCACATGAGCGCACCCACGAGTGCGGCCGACGGGAGCGTGATGAGCCAGGCCGCGACCATGCGAACGGCGACGTTCCAACGCACCTCGGCACCACGCTTGCCGATGCCGGTACCGAGGATGGAACCGGTGGCGACGTGCGTCGTGGAGAGCGCGAAGCCCATGTGGCTCGAGACGAGGATGACGGCCGAACTCGAGGACTCGGCAGCCATGCCCTGGGGGGACTCGATCTCGACGAGGCCCTTGCCGAGGGTGCGGATGATGCGCCAGCCACCGAGGTAGGTGCCCAGCGCGATGGCCAGGGCACAGGACAGCTTGACCCAGAACGGCACCGACTCGGTGTCGGTCCAGGAGCCGTAGCCGATGAGGGCGAGGGTGATGACACCCATCGTCTTCTGGGCGTCGTTCGTGCCGTGTGCCAGGGAGACGAGCGAGGCGCTGAAGATCTGGCCCCAGCGGAAGCCGCGCTCGGCCTCTTTGTGCTGGATCTTCTTCGTGATGGCGTAGATCAACTTCGTGCCGATGGCCGCGACGATGACGGCGATGACGGGCGACAGGAGTGCCGGGGCGATGACCTTGCCGACGACGCCGTCGAGCTTCGTGCCGTCACCGACCCACTTGACGCCGCCGAAGCCGATGGCGGCGATCGCGGCACCGATGAGGCCACCGAACAGGGCGTGGCTCGAGCTGCTCGGGATGCCGAGGAGCCACGTGAGGAGGTTCCAGACGATGCCGCCGACGAGGCCCGCGAGGACGATGAGCAACAAAGCCTGGCCGTGATCGGCGAGGAACTCCGGCTTGGGTGAGCCGTCCTTGCTCTGGATCTTGATGACGGCGTTCGTGACGGTGAGCGCGACCTCGACAGAGAGGAACGCTCCGACGAGGTTGAGGATGCCCGAAAGGGCGACGGCCACCTTCGGCTTCAGCGCACCCGTGGCGATGGACGTGGCCATCGCGTTACCGGTGTCGTGGAAGCCGTTGGTGAAATCGAAGGCAAGGGCCGTGACGACGACGAGCCCGAGGAGGATGAGGGAAAGGTCCACGTCTCCCAGTGTGAGGCCGTGACGGCGTTTGTCCATCCCCCATCGCGAGAATTTCGCGTGATGACGGGCAATTCGACAGGTTCGACCGTGCGATGTTCACCTGGAATTCACCTACTGACGCCCGTGCGGGCGTGGCGCCGCCCGCCGTGGCGTGAAGATCGGTTGACCGTGCGTCCATCCGTGCCCTTCTGCGGCCGAGGGCCGACGCAGAACGGGGCGGCACTCCGTGATGGAGTGCCGCCCCGGGGGAGCGCTGCGCGGTGCGCGATCAGAGGTTGATCATGTGCCCCGCGATGCCGTGAACGGCTTCCTTGACAGCCTCGCCGAGCGTCGGGTGCGCGAAGATGTTGCGCGACACCTCGTCGGCCGTCAGGTCCCACTGCTGCGCCAGGTTGAGCACGGGCAGCAGCTCGGTGACGTCCGGGCCGATCATCGCGGCGCCGATCAGTTCGTTGTGCTTGGCGTCCGCGATCACCTTGACGAAGCCGACGGCCTCGCCGAGACCCATGGCCTTGCCGTTGGCCGTGAAGGGGAACGTTGCCGTCTTGACGTCGTAGCCCTTCTCCTTGGCCTGAGCCTCGGAGTAACCGAACGAGGCCACCTGCGGCTGGCAGTATGTGGCGCGCGGGATCATGTCGAAATTGATCTCCATGGTCTCGGCGCCGGCGATCGTCTCCGCGGCGACGATGCCCATGGCCTCGGCCGTGTGGGCGAGCATGAGCTTGGCCGTGACGTCACCGATGGCGTAGACGCCCTCGACGTTCGTGCGGCCGCGACCGTCGATCGCGATGGCACCACGGTCGGTGAGCTCGACGCCGAGGTCTTCGAGGCCGTAGCCCTCGGTGCGCGGCTTGAAGCCGAACGCGGAGAGCATCTTGTCGGCTTCGAGTACCTGACTGTCGCCGCCCTTTGCAGGGGAGACGGTGACCTTGACGCCGGAGCCGGTGTCCTCGGCCTTCTCGACCTTCGTGCCGGTCATGACCTTGACGCCGAGCTTCTTGTAGTGCTTGAGCAGCTCCTTGGACACGTCGGCGTCCTCGGTGGGCACCATGCGGTCGGCGAACTCGACGATCGTGACGTCGACGCCGAAGTTCTTCATGACGTAGGCGAACTCGACGCCGATGGCGCCCGAACCGCCGATGATGATCGACTTCGGCAGCTCGTCGGTGAGGATCTGCTCCTCGTAGCTGACGATGTTCTCGCTGAGGTCGACGCCCGGCATCGTGCGCACGGTGGCGCCCGTGGCGATGATGAGGTTGTCGTAGGTGACGTCCTCGCTGCCGCCGTCGTTGAGTTCCACCGAGACCGTCTTGTCGGACTTGAGCGTGCCCCAGCCGTCGATCTCGGTGATCTTGTTCTTCTTCATGAGGTAGTGGACACCCTTGACGATGCCCGCGGAGACCTGGCGGGAACGCTTGTGCGTCGGGCCGTACTCCATCGAGGCATCACCGGTGATGCCGAACTTGTCCTTCTCGTGCGTGAGCACGTGCGCGAGTTCCGCGTTCTTCAGAAGGGCCTTCGACGGGATACACCCGACGTTGAGGCAGACACCTCCCCAGTACTTCTTCTCGATAACGGCGACGCTCAGCCCGAGCTGGGAGGCGCGGATTGCCGCGACGTACCCACCGGGACCGGCGCCGAGGACGACGACATCAAAGTGCTTAGCCACGAGTGCGAGCCTAAACCCCCGGGGCCGGTTAGCGGGAGTCGACGCCTCTACCGGCCGGTAGAACTTGCCGAGGCGTCCGCGGGTGCGCCGAGCAATGCGCGGGCGAGCTCGGTGTCGACGACGGCCGACGTGACGTAGCCGCCCTTGATCCCGGCGCGCAGCGCCTCCGCTCGAGCCGCTCCGTGGGAGACGGCGACGACCTCGGTGATGAGCCGCAGATCGCGGGGGCTCATGCTGACCAGGCGTGCGCTGAGCCCCGATTCGACCGGTTCGCCGTCGGTGTTGAACAGCGATCCGGCGATCTCCCCGACGACCTCGAGCCGCTCGAGTTCGTCTCGCTCGTCCTCGGTGGCGAGGTCGTACAGCGTGCTCTCGCCTTCGCTCCACCCCCCGATGCCCACGAGGGCGAGCGAGCAGTGACGTGCCTCGTCGAGGGTGCCCGCCACGGCTGTCTGTGCCCGGATGACGCGCGCGGCCTCGGCGTCCGTCGCGACGAGCGGCGCGTAGAACACGCGTGGCTCGCCGCCGGTGAGGCGGGCGGCGTCACGCACGACGTCAACGGGGGAGGCCTCGTGTGCCGGGAGGTCGAGGGCTCCCGACAACTGGACGATCGGCACCGGAGGAAGCCCTTCGAAGAACGGAACGGTCTGCGCCACCATGCGGCTCCACGGCAGGCCGATGACGTCCGTGGGCTGTGCGATGCGTTGCATGAGGGATGCGGCAGCTCGGCCGAGTTCAGCCAGTTTTTCCCCACCGGCGAGGGCCTCCACGTCGACGACGAGCGCATGACGCAGCCCGTAACGCTCGCGAAGATCCTGGGACAACTGGTCCTTGACGGCGCCGGGGTCCACGATCTCGATGCGCACGACTCCACTGTCGCGAGCGGCCTCGAGCAGGCGAGCCACCTTGAACCGGCTGATGCCGAGTTCCTCGGCGATCTGCACCTTGGAGGCGTCGTCGAGGTAATAGCGGCGCGCCGCCTGGACCATGTGCAGCTGAGTCAGCGGCAGGTTCACGTCGACCATGAGGCCTCCTGAGACGAGGGTTGACATTGTGCGTCACATCACACTTTACTCATGTGTGCTCCCTATTGCTCAACTGAGCAGAAATTGGGTGCGACATGAGAAGGAGGTCGTCGTGGTACGACGAAGGACAGGCGTCGCCATCCTGGCAGCCACAGCACTCGTGGGCGGTTCCACGACTGCCTGTGCCGGGTGGGGCGGAGGTGTCGCATCCGGCGGCAAGGACAGCATCAACGTGCTCATGGTCAACAACCAGCAGATGGTGGACCTGAAGAAGCTCGCGCCGCAGTTCGAGAAGGAGACGGGAATCTCCGTCAACTTCACGATCCTGCCGGAGGACGACCTGCGCGACAAGACGAGCCAGGAGTTCAGCTCTCAGGCCGGTCAGTACGACGTCGCCACGTTGAGCAACTTCGAGATTCCGATCTACGCCAAGGCGGGTTGGGTGGCCGACCTGACGCCCTACGTGGAGAAGGACACCGAGTTCGACCAGGACGACATCCTTGAGCCGATGACGAAGGCGCTCACGGTGGACGACAAGATCTACGGCGAGCCCTTCTACGGTGAGTCGAGCTTCCTCATGTACCGCAAGGACATCCTCGCGGAAAAGGGCGTCAAGATGCCCGAGAAGCCGACCTGGCAGCAGGTGGCCGACATCGCGGCCAAGGTCGACAAGGCCAAGCCGGGAATGCGCGGTATCTGCCTGCGCGGCCAGCCCGGTTGGGGTCAGCTCTTCGCTCCGCTGACGACCGTCGTCAACACCTTCGGTGGCACCTGGTTCACGAAGGACTGGCAGGCCCAGGTCGACAGCCCGGCGTTCAAGGAAGCCACGAAGTTCTATGTCGACCTCGTGCGTAACCACGGTGAGTCCGGTGCCTCACAGGCCGGCTTCACCGAGTGCCTCAACAACCTCCAGCAGGGCAAGGTCGCCATGTGGTACGACGCGACGTCGGCCGCCGGCTCGCTCGAGGCCAAGGGCTCGCCCGTCGCCGGCAAGCTGGGCTACGCCCCGGCCCCGGTGGTCAAGACCGACAACGCCGGCTGGCTCTACACGTGGTCCTGGGCCGTGGAGGAGGCGTCCACCAAGAAGGACGCCGCCTGGAAGTTCGTCTCCTGGGCCTCGGGCAAGAAGTACGAGCAGCTCGTCGGCAAGCAGATCGGCTGGTCGTCCGTGCCCGCCGGTAAGCGCTCCTCCACGTACGAGATCCCCGAGTACGTCGAGTCGGCTCGCACGTTCGCCCAGCCGACCAAGAAGGCCATCGAGTCCGTCGACCCGACGAACCCCGGCCTCCAGCCGCGGCCCGCGCCCGGCATCCAGTTCGTCGACATCCCCGAGTTCCCGGCCCTGGGTACCCAGGTCAGCCAGGAAGTCAGCGCCGCCATCGCCGGAAAGCAGAGCGTCGACGACGCACTGGAGGCCGGTCAGCGGCTCGCCGAGGATGTCGCCGAGGCCTATCGCAAGCGTGAAGGGAAGTGAGCGGCGTGAGCACTGACGCAGCCTCAAGTTCCGGTCGAGGCGGAGCCGAGCTCGAGCACCACGACCCTGACAACCACGGCCTCGAGCCGGCGCCGGGCGGCAAGACCGCCCTGGCGAAGGCGGGCAACTGGGCGCGACGTGCGCCGCTGCTTCCCGCCCTGATCTTCATGATCATCGCAACGCAGCTGCCGTTCGTCGCGACGCTCGTGCTGTCGTTCACGAACTGGAACGCGTACTACCCGGACGACGTCGGCTTTGCCGGCTTCGACAACTTCGTCTCGGTGTTCACCAACGTGAACACCCGCAAGGCGATCTGGGTGACGATCCTTCTCACGGTCATCGTCGTGGGCGTCAGCCTCCTGTTGGGCCTCGCGATCGCGCTTCTGCTCGACCGCAAGTTCAAGGGCCGCGGTGTCGTCCGCACCCTCATGATCACACCGTTCCTCATCGTGCCGGTCGCCGCAGCACTGCTGTGGAAGCACGCCCTGTACAACCCCGAGTACGGCTTGCTCAACGGCTTCCTCAAGATGGTGTTCGGTGACGACGCCTGGCAGCCCGAGTGGATCACGAACAACCCGCTGCTCGCCGTGGCCGTGTCCCTCATCTGGCAGTGGACGCCGTTCATGATGCTCATCCTGCTGGCCGGCCTGCAGAGCCGTCCGATGGACGTCATCGAGGCGGCTCGTATCGACGGTGCGTCGAACCGACAGATCTTCCGTCACATGACCCTGCCGCACCTGCGCCCGTACCTCGAGCTGAGCACGCTGCTCGGCGCGATCTACATCATCCAGAACTTCGACGCGGTCTTCACGATCACGTCGGGCGGTCTCGGCACGGCGAACCTGCCGTACCTCATCTACCAGACGTTCTACCAGGCACACGATTACGGCAAGGCCTCCGCGGCCGGCGTCATCGTGGTCCTCGGCACCATCATTATCGCCACGGCGGCACTGCGCACCGTGCTGAGCCTGTTCAAGGAGGAGAACCGATGAGCACTCCCGCGACCTCGGCTCCGGCGTCGAAGGCCGGCCCGGCCTACACGCCGAACCCCAAGAAGAAGTCCGGTGCCCTCCTCGGCGTTCTCGCCTGGATCATCGGTGTCCTGTTCGTCCTGCCCGTCGTGTGGATGGTGTGGATCTCGTTCCACTCCGAGACCGACGCGGCCACCAACCCGCCGAAGTTCACAGCCCCCTTCTCCACCGAGGGCTACTCGAACTTCTTCGGTTCCAACCCGTGGCCGTCGCTGGCGAACTCGCTCACGGCGAGCGTCGTCTCCACGATCATCGTGCTCCTCCTGGCACTCCCGGCCGCGTACGCGCTGTCGATCCGCCCGGTGAAGAAGTGGTCCGACGTCCTGTTCTTCTTCCTCTCGACGAAGTTCATGCCCGTCGTCGCCGCGCTGTTGCCGATCTACCTGTTCGCCGAGAAGGTCAACCTCCTCGACAACATCTGGCTCCTCGTCCTGCTGTACACCTCGATGAACCTTCCGATCGCCGTGTGGATGCTCCGCAGCTTCCTCGCGGAGGTGCCCACGGAAATGCTCGAGGCAGCTCAGGTCGACGGCGCGGGCCTCATCCGCACGCTGCGTGAGGTCATCGCCCCGGTCGTCATGCCCGGTATCGCCTCGGCCGCACTCATCTGCTTCATCTTCAGCTGGAACGAGATGCTGTTCGCCCGAGTGCTCACCGGTACCGTGGCAGAGACTGCGCCCGTGTTCCTCACGGGCTTCGTGACGAGCCAGGGTCTGTTCCTCGCCAAGGTCTGCGCCGCGTCGATCGTCGTGTCGCTGCCCGTCCTCGCCGCAGGCTTCGCGGCTCAGGACAAGCTGGTGCAGGGTCTGTCGATGGGAGCTGTTCGCTGATGGGTGTCGCCCTCGCTCAATCCGTTCTCGACGATCACGCCGATCTCGACGGGCGCGTGGCCCGACCGACCTACGACCGCTCGAAGCTCACCACGGGCATCGTGCACTTCGGGGTGGGTGGGTTCCACCGGGCGCACGAGGCCATGTACCTCGATCGTCTGATGAACGAGGGCGACGCTCTCGACTGGGCGATCACCGGCGTGGGCGTCATGCCGCACGACGGGCGCATCGTCGAGACGCTCAACGCTCAGGACGGGCTCTACACGCTCGTCCTCAAGCACCCGGACGGCACCCGCGAACCGCGCATCATCGGTTCCATTCGCAACATGCTGTTCGCGCCCGACGACCCGGAGGCGGTCATCGCGCTCATGGCCGACCCTCAGGTCAAGATCGTCGCGCTGACGATTACCGAGGGCGGCTACCACGTCAACCAGGTGACGGGGGAGTTCGACAGCCGCGACGAAGGCATCCAGCACGATCTGGCCGACGGTGCAGTGCCGAGCACCGCGTTCGGTCTCATCGTGGAGGCCATCCGCCGTCGCCGGGACGCGGGAGTCACGCCGTTCACCGTCATGAGCTGCGACAACCTGCCCGGCAACGGGCACGTCGCACGCAAGATGATCACGGCGTTCGCGGAGCTGAAGGACCCCGAGATCGCGGCGTACATGCGTGAGAACGTCGAGTTCCCCAACTCGATGGTCGACCGCATCACGCCGGTCACCGCGCCGGAGGACATCGCCGAACTCTCCGAGACGTTCGGCCTCGACGACGGCTGGCCGGTCGTGTGCGAGCCGTTCGCCCAGTGGGTGCTGCAGGACTCGTTCACCGACGGCCGCCCGTCGTTCGAGGACGCCGGCGTTCAGGTCGTCGACGACGTCGAGCCGTACGAGCTCATGAAGCTGCGTCTGCTCAACTGCAGCCACCAGGCGCTGTGCTACGTCGGCTACCTCTCCGGCTACCGGTACGCGCACGAGGTGTGCAACGACGAGCTGTTTGCCACTTTCCTCCTCGGTTACATGGAGAAGGAAGGTTCGCCGACGCTGCCCGAGGTACCGGGCGTCGACCTCGACGCTTACCGGTACCAGCTCATCGAGCGCTTCGCCAATCCCGAGGTGCGCGACACGCTCGCCCGCCTGTGCATGGAGAGCAGCGACCGCATTCCGAAGTGGCTTGTGCCGGTCGTCCAGCACAATCTCGCCCACGACGGCGAGGTGGAGCGCAGCGCGCTCGTCATCGCCTCATGGGCGCGGTACGCCGAGGGCGTCGACGAACAGGGCCAACCGATCGATGTCGTCGACCGGGCCAAGGACGAGGTCATGGCCGCAGCGGCAGCGCAGGGCGAGGACAAGCTCGCGTTCCTACGCAACGCCGACTTCTTCGGTGACCTGGTGGGCGACGAGCGTTTCACGGCGGCCTATGTCGCGGCGCTCGACTCGCTCCACGAGAACGGCGCCCGCGCCACGCTCGAGGCACGAGCGGACAAGGACGCTCGCTGACACCGGCGGGAACAGCACGACGGCGAACGCCGGGAACCGCTCACGTTCCCCGGCGTTCGCCGTCTGTGTGCGGGCATCGTTCGGCACACAACCCGCAAGGTGAGACCCGTCAACTCGGCAGCACCGACGAGGCACGGCAAGGACTACGGTGAGCGCATGCGTGTGAGCGAGCTCAGTGCCCCGGCCACCATCACGACGGTGGAGCGTCCGGTTCCCAGCCCCGGCCCCGGCCAGGTTCTCGTGCGGATGGCGTGTGTCGGCGTGTGCGGCAGCGACACCCACTACCTCACCCACGGCCGCATCGGCAGCTTCGAGGTCGACTACCCGATGGTGCTCGGGCACGAGGGTGCCGGTGTCGTGGAGGCCGTCGGCGAGGGTGTCGACGAAGCCCGCGTCGGCGAGCGCGTCAGCATCGAACCGGGCGTGCCGTGCCGCCGGTGCGCTCAGTGCCTCGCGGGCGCCTACAACCTGTGCCCCGACATGGTCTTCCACGCGACGCCCCCGTACGACGGTTCGCTCGCCGAGTACATCGTCCACGACGCCGCCTTCGCCCACCCCGTGCCCGAGGGGGTTTCCCTCGAGGACGCCGCCATGGTGGAGCCGCTGTCCGTCGGCATCTGGGCGTGCCGCAAGGCCGAGGTCGGGCCGGGCAAGCGTGTGCTCGTCACCGGGGCCGGTCCGATCGGGCTCATGAGCCTGCTCGCGGCGCGAGCCTTCGGCGCCACCGACATCACGGTCGCCGACATCAACCCCGAGCGGCTGACGCTCGCGGCCGAGCTCGGCGCATCGACGGTCGATTCACGCGAAGCCCGCTTCGACGAGCGCGAGTACGACGTTCTTCTCGAGTGCTCCGGCGTCGAGAGCGTCACGGTCACTGCCCTGCGCGCGCTGGCCCGCCGAGGGCGCGGCGTGCTCATCGGCATGGGTGGTGACGACGTGGCCGTGCCGATGTCGGCGCTGCAGGAGCGCGAGGTGAGCGTCACCGGCGTGTTCCGCTACGCCAACACCTGGCCGCAGGCCCTCGGCATGCTCGCCGACAAGTCGGTCGTCCTCGACGGGCTCGTCACGGGCCGCTTCGATCTGGCCGACGCCGAGTCGGCCCTGCTCGCGGCGAAGAACGACCCCTCGTCGGTCAAGGCCATGATTTATCCCGGTGGCGTCCCCGCCGCCGACCAGAGTGCGTCCGGCCGCCCGGCTGTGGACGATCGGAGCGAAAGGTGACCATGACTTCCCGTCTCGTCGCAGGAGTCGACTCGTCCACGCAGTCCACCAAGGTGGTCGTGTGCGACGCAGAGACAGGCGAGGTCGTGCGCACCGCACGTGCCTCACACCCGGACGGCACGAGCGTGCACCCGAAGCGTTGGTGGGAGGCCTTCGAGGAGGCCACCGCGGACGGTCTGCTCGACGGTGTGGAGGCCATCTCCGTCGGCGGGCAGCAGCACGGCATGGTCACGCTGGACGAGTTCGACGAGGTCGTGCGTGACGCTCTGCTCTGGAACGACGTGCGCTCCGCCGATGACGCTCACGAACTCGTCGGCGAGTTGGGTGGGCAGCAGGCGTGGGTCGACGCCGTCGACGTCGTACCAGTCGCGGCCTTCACCGTGAGCAAGGTGCGGTGGCTGGCACGCCACGAGCCGGAGAACGCCGCGCGGGTACGCACCGTCGTGCTGCCGCACGACTGGCTGACGGGTCAGATCCTCAAGACCGGTGGTGGATTCGAGGGGTGGACGAGCGACCGCGGCGACGCGAGCGGTACCGGCTACTGGTCTCCCGTGACGGGGGAGTACGTCGAGGAGCTTCAGAATCTCGCCCTCGGGCGCACGTTCGAGGTGCCACGGGTGCTCGGCCCGAACGGGCGTGCCGGCGTGACCGAGGCCGGCATGGTCGTGGCCGCCGGTACCGGTGACAACATGGGCGCCGCGCTCGGCCTGGGGCTGCAGCCCGGCGACGTCGTCGTCAGCCTCGGCACGAGTGGCACGGTTTTCGCGTGCCACGAGGCAGTCACTGGGGACACGAGTGGCCAGATTGCCGGATTCGCGTCCGCCGACGGCGGCCACCTGCCACTCATGTGCACGCTCAACGCTGCCCGTGTCCTCACGGCCGGGGCGAGCATGCTCGGCGTCGACCTCGACGAACTGTCACGTCTCGCGCTCGGTGCTCCGATCGGCGCGCAGGGGCTCACCCTTCTGCCCTACCTCGACGGCGAGCGCACCCCGGATCTGCCCGAAGCCACGGGAACCCTGGGCGGCATCACGCGAGCCAACGCCACCCCGGCCAACCTGGCGCGCGCCTGCGTCGAGGGCATGCTCGCCAACCTCGTCGCGGGGGTCGAGGGGCTCAAGGCTCACGGCATCGAGGCCAAGCGCATCGTCCTCATCGGTGGTGCCTCGGCGTCGCCGGCCGTCCAGGCTGTGGCGCCCATCCTGTTCGGTGTGCCGGTCTCCATCCCGGCCGCGGGGGAGTACGTCGGCATCGGCGCGGCACGCCAGGCGGCGTGGGCGTTGCTCGGTGGCGACGAACCGCCGCAGTGGCGCGTCGCGTACGAGAAGGAACTCGTCGCTTCCCCCGAGGACATCGAGGCCGGCGCAGCCGTCTACGAGCGCTACCGGACGCTGCAGCAGACGATGCACGGCTGACGGACGGGCCTGCCACACGACGCGGCGGGCTCGCGCCGGAATCCGTTGGCGCCGAGGTCGACGCCCGTGTCAGGCTTGCCCGGTCATGGCTGCCACTCGGTACGGCCGCGTCCTGGCCAACCCCCACACGCGACTTCTCCTCCTGCTCGGGTTCGCCGTCCGCGTCCCCATGTTCGGTGTGGCGGTCATCCTCACGCTCCACGTCGTCGAGACCCTCCACCGCACGTGGTCCGCGGCCGGTCTCGTGGCGGCGGTCTCGACGCTCGCCGTCGCCGTCTCGGGGCCGTGGCGTGGCAAGCTCCTCGACCGGCTCGGTCTGCGGCGGGTCGTGGGCCCGTCCATCGTTCTCACGGCGCTGTGCTGGACGATCGCTCCCTTCGTCGGGTACGTGCCGCTGCTCATGCTCGCAGGCGTCGCTGGCCTGTTCGCGGTGCCGGTGTTCACCATCGTCCGTCAGGGCGTCATCGCGGCCACGTCGGACGAGGACCGCCGCACGGCGCTCGCGGTCGACGGCATCGTCGTCGAGTCCGCGTTCATGGTGGGACCGATCCTCGCCATCGCACTCGCCACGGCCTTCGACACCCGGTGGGTCATCTTCGGTCTCGAGATGGTGAGCGCGGCGGCGTCATGCCTGCTGTGGCTGGCGGATCCGCCGATCCGCTCCGCCATCGCCGAGGAGGACGCCACCGACGCCGTCCTCCCACGGCGGGCCTGGCTCACGCCGCGATTCCTCGTCGTGTGCTTCGTGGCGTTCGCGGCCGTTCTCGTGCTCAGCGGGAGCGACGTCTCCTTCGTCGCGGCGGCGAAGCACTTCTCCCAGCCGGAGCACCTCGGTCTCGTTCTGGCCGCGTCGGGACTCGGCTCGGTGATCGGCGGACTCACGTACGGAGCGTTGCCGAAGGCCCCACCGTTGTTTTTCCTGCTGTTCGCCCTGGCAGCGGCCACCGTGCCGATCGGACTCGCCTCGAGCATGCTCACCCTGGCACTCGGTGCCTTTCTGGCCGGCATGTTCTGCGCGCCCACGATGACGGCCTCCGTCGACGCCGTTGCTCGTGTCGTTCCGGAGCGGGTGCGCGGTGAGGCGATGGGCTGGCACGGTTCCTTCCTCACGACCGGCGGCGCGCTGGGCGGACCGATCGCCGGATGGGCCATCGACCGTCACGGCTTTGCCGGCGGTTTCGCCGCTGTGGGCGGGCTCGGAGCCCTCATCTGCGCGGCCGGGGTGCTCATCGTCAGTGGACGGCGGGCGCAGCGCTCCCGCAGTGCGCGACGGGCGTCCGCGTGGGTGGGGGAGTGACCGCTTCGCCGGGTTTGGAGGGCGTTCCCCGGGCTGGTAGCCTGGTTGCTACCAGCCGTACGTGTGGTGCTTTCCTGGAGCGATCCGCGAAATCACACCACGAACGGTGCGCAAGAGGGACTTCGGTCTCCACCCTCGGTTCTCCTCAGGGAGGCAGGGTCGTGGTCATGGTTCGTACAAGGCTCACCCCGGTGAGCCTGTTCTCGGGGAATACCTGAGAGCGTGCGAAACGTTGAGACGAAGGCTTCTTGCGTAGGCAAGAAGCCTTTTCGCGTTTCTCCGCCTCGGCGGTGGAACGAATCGTCACAACAGTGAAGGAGTCGGCCATCAGCGCTGAGCCACGCATCAACGATCGGATCCGTGTACCCGAGGTCCGGTTGGTTGGCCCCAACGGTGAGCAGGTGGGCATCGTCCGAGTCGAGGACGCGCTGCGCCTCGCTGCGGAAGCGGATCTCGATCTCGTGGAGGTCGCGCCGCAGGCCAAGCCCCCGGTCGCCAAGCTCATGGACTTCGGCAAGTTCAAGTACGAAGCCGCCATGAAGGCCCGCGAGTCTCGCAAGAACCAGGTCAACACGGTCATCAAGGAGATCAAGCTCCGACCGAAGATCGACCAGCACGACTACGACACCAAGAAGGGTCACGTCGTTCGGTTCCTGTCGGCCGGTGACAAGGTCAAGGTCACCATCATGTTCCGCGGCCGCGAGCAGTCGCGCCCGGAGCTCGGTTTCCGACTGCTTCAGAAGCTCGCCGAGGACGTCGCCGAGCTGGCGTTCATCGAGAGCGCACCGAAGCAGGACGGCCGCAACATGGTCATGGTTCTCGGCCCGACGAAGAAGAAGGCCGAGGCTCGCGCCGAGGACCGTCGTCGTCGCGAGGCTGCGAAGGCGAGCAAGGCTGCTCCCGCGACGCAGGCCGCCGAGACCGAGGCTCCCGCTGCGGAGCCGGCTGCCGACGAGGCAGCCAACTGAAATCGTCCTTCACCCTCGGGTGAAGACCCCCGCGCCGGGAGACCGGTGGCGGGCCGTCAGACAGCCGGCGTGCACGAGCGCGCCGAGTGAGCGAAGGAGTCGGCTATGCCGAAGATGAAGACGCACAGCGGTGCCAAGAAGCGTTTCCGTGTCACCGGTAAGGGCAAGGTCATGCGCCAGCGCGCCCGCCACGTCCACAAGTTCGAAGAGCGCGCCAAGCGTCAGTCGCGTCGCCTCGTGAACGACGTCGTCGTTGCGCCGTCCGACGAGAAGAAGATCAAGAAGCTTCTCGGTAAGTAAGCCGAACTTTTCCCTCAACCAGCTTTTGCGGCAGGCGCCCGGCGCCGCCGCCCATGAACAAGGAGTACTCACGTGGCACGCGTGAAGCGGGCAGTAAACGCCCAGAAGAAGCGTCGTACCGTTCTCGAGCAGGCCAGCGGCTACCGCGGCCAGCGCTCGCGCCTTTACCGCAAGGCGAAGGAGCAGGTGACGCACAGCCTCGGTTACGCCTACCGTGACCGTCGCGCCAAGAAGGGTGACTTCCGTCGCCTGTGGATCCAGCGCATCAACGCTGCGGCTCGCCTTAACGGTATGACGTACAACCGCTTCATCCAGGGCCTCAAGGCCGCTGGCATCGAGGTCGACCGTCGCATGCTCGCCGAGCTGGCCGTCAACGACGCCCCGGCCTTCGCCGCGCTCGTCGAGATCGCCAAGAAGAACGTCCCGGCCCAGACGCCGGCTGCCTGATTCTCCTAGGCACCTCTTTCGCATCGAACGCCGCTCCACGCCATGATCACGAACACCCGCTCAGATCGGGTCAAGCAGGTCAGGGCACTGGGGCGGCGTTCTGCGCGTGAGAAGGCCGGGCTGTTCCTCGTCGAGGGACGCCAGGCCGTGCGCGAACTGATCCGTTTCGCGCCCGAGACGATCCGCGACCTCTACCTCGACGCCGAGGCCACGGAACGTCACCCGGACCTGCGGGAGATGACGCTTTCCTGGCAGCGCGACGCGGAGCCCGACGAGCGTCGGTTCGTCCACGACTGCTCTGCCCAGGTGCTCGCCGAGATGTGCGACACCGAACAGCCCCAGGGGATCATCGCCGTCGCGCGACCCGTCGACCGCGCCCTCGAGGAGGTGCTCGCCGGTTCGCCGAAGTTCGTCGTGGTCCTGACGAACGTGCGAGACCCGGGTAATGCGGGCACCGTCATCCGCGGCGCCGACGCGACGGGTGCTGACGCCGTCATCGTCAGCGACTCGAGTGTCGACATCTACAACCCCAAGGTCGTGCGCTCGACCGTGGGTTCGTTGTGGCACCTGCCGATCTGTCGCGGTGCCGCCATCGAGGACATCTTCGCCCGCTGCCGCGACGCCGGGCTGACGCTGCACGCCGCGGACGGTGTCGGTACGACGCTGCTTCCGGACGTCGAGCTCTCCACGCCGCACGCGTGGGTCATGGGCAACGAGGCCTGGGGCCTCGAACCCGAAGTCCGCGAGGCCTGCGACGACGTCGTGCGCGTGCCGATCTACGGCGCTGCCGAGTCGCTCAACCTGGCCATGGCGGCCACCGTCTGCCTCTACGCCTCGGCGGGCGCGCAGCACTGACACGGCGTGTCATTCCGGTTTGCGCGCACTCGATAGACTCGGGCCCATGTCTGGCCCCAACACCAACTACGACCCGGTCGAGGTGTCCGCACTGGACCCCGAGGTCGTGGAGTCGAACGTCACCGACGCCCTCAGCGCCATTGCGGCCGCGAACTCGCTCGAGGAGTTGAAGGACGCACGCCTCGCCCACGCCGGCGACAAGTCGCCCCTCGCCCTCGCCAACCGTGAGATCGGTGCGCTGCCGCCGACGGCCAAGGCCGAGGCGGGCAAGCGAGTCGGCCAGGCGCGCGGACGCGTGGGTCAGGCGATCAAGGAGCGTCAGGCCGAGCTCGAGGCCGAGCGCGACGAGCGCATCCTCACCGAGGAGGCCGTCGACGTCACGACAGCGACGACGTTGCGCCGCCCGGTCGGTGGCCGTCACCCCGTCGAGATGATGCAGCAGCTCATGGTCGACCTCATGGTCGGCATGGGCTGGGAGGTGGCCGAGGGCCCCGAGGTCGAGGCCGAGTGGTTCGTCTTCGACGCGCTCAACTTCGACGAGGACCACCCTGCCCGCCAGATGCAGGACACCTTCTACCTCGACCCGGCCGACGGTGGGCTTGTCATGCGTACGCACACGTCGCCCGTCCAGGCTCGCTCGATGCTCGAGCGCGGTGTGCCGCTCTACATCGTCGCGCCGGGCAAGGCGTACCGCACGGACGAACTCGACGCCACGCACCTGCCGGTCTTCCACCAGCTCGAGGGCCTCGCCGTCGACAAGGGCATCACGATGGCCCACCTCAAGGGGACGCTCGACCATCTCGCCACGCAGCTGTTCGGCGAAGGCATCACGACGCGTCTGCGTCCCAACTACTTCCCGTTCACCGAGCCGAGCGCCGAGATGGATCTGCGCTGCTTCGTCTGCCGCGGGGAAGACCCGGCCTGTCGCACGTGCGGCGGCACCGGCTGGATCGAGTGGGGTGGCTGCGGCATGGTCAACGAGAACGTCCTGCGCGCCTGCGGCGTCGACCCGAGCGAGTACAGCGGATTCGCGTTCGGCATGGGCGTCGAGCGAGCGCTCATGTTCCGCACCGGCGCATCCGACATGCGCGAGATGATCGAGGGCGACGTGCGCTTCGACGCCCAGTTCGGCTTGGAGGTCTGAGGCAATGCGAGTTCCCATCGAATGGCTGCGTGAGCACGTCGACGTCCCGGCCGGAGCAACAGGTCTCCAGGTAGCGGCCGACCTCGTCAAGATCGGTCTCGAGGAGGAGGCGATCCACGGCGGCGGCATCACCGGCCCGCTCGTCGTCGGGCGCGTTCTGACGAAGGAGCCCGAGGAGCAGAAGAACGGCAAGGTCATCAACTGGTGCTCCGTCGACGTCGGCGACGCCAACGGAACCGGTGAGCCCCAGGGCATCGTGTGCGGCGCGCACAACTTCGACGCCGGCGACACCGTCGTCGTCGTCCTGCCCGGTGCCGTTCTGCCCGGTGGCTTCGCCATCAGCGCCCGCAAGACCTACGGTCACCTCTCGGCCGGCATGATCTGTGCAGCCGACGAACTCGGCCTGCCCGACGACGGTTCGCACGGCATCATCCTGCTCCCGCAGCGTCTCGGCGTCGAGGCGAGTGACCTCACGCCCGGCCAGGACGCCCTGCCGCTGCTGGGTCTCGACCGCGAGACGGTCGAGGTCAACGTCACCCCGGACCGCGGCTACTGCTTCTCCATCCGCGGCGTCGCGCGCGAGTACGGCCACTCGACGGGAGCCCGCTTCACCGACCCGGTGCTCGACCTGAACGAGCGCGCTCCGGAGGCCAACGCCTCGGGTTACCCCGTGCGCGTCGACGACGATGCGCCGCTGCGCGGAAACGTCGGGTGCGACCGCTATGTGGCCCGCATCGTGCGCGGCGTCGACCCGGCGGCGCCCGTGCCGGCCTGGCTGTCCCAGGCCGTGACGGAGGCGGGGATGCGCTCGATCTCCCTGCCCGTCGACATCACGAACTACGTCATGCTGGGTCTCGGCCAGCCGCTGCACGCCTTCGACCTCGCCACGCTCGGTGATGAAATCGTCGTGCGTCGCGCGCTGGCGGGGGAGGAGATCACGACCCTCGACGACGTGGAGCGCACGCTTTTCGCCGAGGACCTCCTCATCACCGACGGCGGTGAGCGTCCGCTCGCCATCGCCGGCGTCATGGGCGGCGCCGAGAGCGAGGTGAGCGACACGACGAGCGACATCCTCATCGAGGCCGCGCACTTCGACCCGGTCAGCATCGCCCGAAGCGCCCGTCGTCACCGACTGAGCAGCGAGGCGTCCAAGCGCTTCGAGCGCGGTGTCGACCCGGCGATCGCCGCCGCGGCAGCGCAGCTGGCCGTCGATCTTCTCGTCCAGTACGGCGGCGGCCGCGTCGACGACGGCGTCACCGACCTCGACACCGTCGCGCCGGCCGCGCCGATCGCGTTCGACCCGCAGCAGCCCACGCGCCTCGTCGGCGTCTCGTACTCCGACGACGAGGTGGAGGCGAGTCTCACCGCGGTCGGCTGCGTCGTCGAGCGAGTCGAGGAAGCACGGTGGAACGTCACGGCTCCGTCGTGGCGCCCCGACCTCACGACGGGGCCCGACCTCGTCGAGGAGGTTGCCCGCCTGCGCGGTTACGACCAGATCCCGTCGGTCCTCGCCCGCCCCGTCGCCGGGCGCGGCCTCACGGCGTCGCAGCGCTACCGCCGCACTGTGGCCAACGCACTCGCCGCGCAGGGGCTTTCGGAGATCATTTCGCTGCCCTTCGTCAGCGACGAGTTGCACACGAAGCTGCGCTACGGGGCAGACGACACGCGACGCTCCACCGTCCGCCTGAGCAACCCGTTGTCGGACGAGGCGCCGCTGCTGCGCACGAGCGTCCTGTCGACGATGCTCGAGTCGCTCAAGCGCAACATCGCGCGCGGCTTCAAGGACGTGGGCCTGTTCGAGCTCGGTCTCGTCGTGGCCGGCCCCGCGGGAACGGCGCCGACCGAGCGGGTCGGAGTGCACCCGACGCCCGAAGTGCTCGCCGCCATCCGTGACGCCGTCCCGGCTCAGCCGCGCCACGTCGCCTGGGTGATGACCGGTGACGGTGAACGCAAGGGCTGGTGGGGTGCAGGCCGCTCGAGCGACTGGAGCGACGCCGTCGCCACTGCGCTCGGCATCGGTCGCGTGCTCGGCGTGCAACTCGAGGTGGCGCAGGCCGACGTGGCCCCGTTCCACCCGGGCCGCTGCGCCCAGATCATGCTGCCTGACGGCAGCGTCATCGGTCACGCGGGTGAGCTTCACCCGAAGGTGCTCACGACCCTCGGCCTCCCGCCGCGCGTGGTGGCCGGCGAACTCGACCTCGACGCCCTCTCGGCGTTCGCCGAGAGGACCGGGGTCGCGGAGCCGATCGCCACGTACCCGCAGGCGCATTCCGACGTCGCGCTCGTCGTCGATTCGGGCGTCACCGCGGCGGTAGTCGAGGACGCACTGCACCGCGGCGGTGGGGAGAACCTCGAGTCGCTGGCGCTGTTCGACATCTACGAGGGCGAGCAGGTCGGCGAGGGCAAGAAGTCGCTCGCCTACCGGCTCTTCTTCCGCTCGCCGGAGCGTACGCTCACGACGGAGGAGGTCAACGTCGCCCGCGATGCGGCCGTCCGTGAGGTCGACAAGGCCGTCGGAGCCAGCCTACGAGGCGCCTGACCGTGACATGCACCCCTGTGGCCCGCCCATGGGGGTGCATGACTTTTCTCTATCGTGCATGAGTATGCGTATTCGTGTAGCCTGAGCGACATGGTTCAGGTCGCAGTCGCCGGTGCGAGCGGATACGCCGGAGGGGAGCTCCTCCGCTTGCTGCTCGCTCACCCCAACGTCGAGATCGGAGCGTTGACGGCCGGGGGCTCCGCGGGTTCGCGACTGGGTGAGCACCACCCGCACCTCATGCCGCTGGCCGATGTCGTTCTTGAGGAGACGACGCCGGAGGTCCTCGCAGGACACGACGTCGTGTTCCTCGCACTTCCCCACGGTCAGAGCGCTGCCTTGGCCGCCGCGCTCGCCGAGGGCGTGCTCGTCGTCGACTGCGGTGCCGACTTCCGCCTCGAGAACGAGAACGACTGGACTGCGTTCTACGACACCCCGTACGCAGGTTCGTGGGCCTACGGTATGCCCGAACTGACCCTCGGGACCGCAGCCAAGCAGCGGGACAACCTGGCCGGGGAGCGCCGCATTGCCGTCCCGGGCTGCTATCCGACCGCGGTCTCGCTCGCCCTCGCGCCCCTGTTTGCCCACGACCTCGTGGAGCACGATGACGTCGTCGTCGTGGCCTCCTCCGGAACCTCGGGGGCCGGCAAGGGCCTCAAGCCGCACCTGCTCGGATCCGAGGTCATGGGATCGATGAGCCCGTACGGTGTCGGCGGCGGCCACCGTCACACCCCTGAGATCGTGCAGAACCTCCGCCGCGCCGCGCAGGGAGCGGACGACGTGTCCCTGTCGTTCACCCCCACGCTCGCGCCGATGCCGCGCGGCATCCTGGCCACGTGTACCGCGCGCGTGCGTGACGGCGTGGACGCCGCGGCGATTCGCGCGGCCTTGGAGGCGGCCTACGGCGGCGAGACGTTCGTCCACCTGCTTGCGGACGGCTCGTGGCCCTCGACAGGGATGGTCGTTGCGTCCAACGCCGTCGCGGTTCAGTTCGCCCTCGATGCAAGCTCCGGCCGCGTCGTCGTCGTCTCCGCCGTCGACAACCTCACGAAGGGCACGGCAGGAGCTGCCGTGCAGTCGATGAACCTCGCGTTGGGCTTCGACGAAGCCGCGGGCCTGCCCGCGGTGGGCGTGGCTCCCTGATGGTCGCCTTCGGAGCGCAGTTCACCCTCATCGCCCACCCCGAGGAACTGTCGTACGTGCGCCTCGGGCCGCACGAGGTGGTGCCAGACTGGGCCCTCACGGACGCCCCGCTCGTCTCGGTGAGCGCCACCGCATCGGAGACCTCGGTGCTGTGTCTGTCGTCCGCCATCCCGCGTGACGCGGTGGTGCGCCAGCAGGGGCCGTTCAACGTCTTCGAGGTCGACGGTCCGCTCGACTTCGCCCTCACCGGTCTCCTGTCGGCGATCGTGACGCCGCTCGGTGAGGCCGAGCTGACGGTTTTCACCGTTTCCACGTTCGACACCGACTGGATCATGGTTCCCACCTTCGAGTCCGACCGCGCCCGCGCGCTGTGGAAGCGTGCCGGCCACATCATCAAGGAGAAGGAATGAGCGTCACTGCCGCATCAGGCTTCCGGGCCGCCGGTGTCACGGCCGGCCTCAAGCCCAGCGGAAAGCCCGATCTCGCGCTCGTCGTCAACGACGGCCCCGAGCACGTCGGTGCCGCGGTGTTCACGAGCAACCGGGTCGAGGCGGCCCCCGTGACGTGGTCACGCCAGGTCGTCACCGACGGCCGCGTCGATGCTGTGGTCCTCAACTCGGGTGGTGCGAATGCCTGCACGGGCGCCCAGGGCTTCCTCGACACTCACCGCACGGCCGAACTCGTGGCCGAGGCCACCGGCGTGAGTGCGGGCGATGTTGTGGTGTGCTCCACGGGGCTCATCGGTGAACTCCTGCCGATGGACCGCATCGAGAATGGCGTGACGCAGGTGTCCGGCGCCGTGAGCGCCGACGGTGGCGCCGACGCGGCCGAGGCCATCATGACGACCGACACCGTGGCCAAGGAGTGCGAAGGCATCGGCTCGGGGTACGTCGTCGGTGGAATGGCGAAGGGAGCGGGCATGCTCGCACCTGCACTCGCCACGATGCTGGTCGTCGTGACAACCGATGCCGTCCTCACGCCGGAGCAGGCTGACGAGGCCCTGCGCACGGCTACGCGCCTCACCTTCGACCGCATCGACTCCGACGGGTGCCAGTCGACGAACGACACTGTGCTCCTCATGGCGTCCGGCGCCTCCGGCGTCGCGCCCGAGATGGGGGAGTTCACGAGCATCCTGACGGAGGTCTGCCAGGATCTTGCTCTGCAGCTCATCACCGACGCCGAGGGCGCTGCCCACGACATCGAGATCGTCGTCCACGGAGCTGCAAACATTAACGATGGACTTGAAGTTGCACGCGCGATCGCCCGGAACAACCTCTTCAAGTGCGCGGTGTTCGGGGGAGACCCCAACTGGGGGCGCGTCCTCGCGGCCGTCGGCACGACCAAGGCGGCGTTCGACGCTCGCACGCTCGACGTTGCGATCAACGGTGTCATGGTCTGTCGCGACGGCGGGGTCGGCGACGACCGATCCGGCGTCGACCTGTCGAACCGTGAAGTGAAGGTCGAGGTCTTCCTCAAGGCGGGCGAGCAGTCCGTCACGATCTTCACCAACGACCTCACGCACGACTACGTTCACGAGAACTCGGCCTACAGCACATGAGCACCTCCGAGCACGACCACGGGCTGGCCGGCGAGCGCCGTGACCTGAGCTCGATCGCTTCTGCGGCACTCAAGGCGGGCACCCTCGTCGAGGCGCTGCCGTGGCTCGAGCGCTACCAGGACGCGCTCGTCGTCGTGAAGTACGGCGGCAACGCGATGACCGACCCGGCACTGAAGAGGGCCTTCGCCGAGGACATCGCCTTCCTGCGCTACGCGGGGCTGCGCCCCGTGGTCGTTCACGGGGGCGGACCTCAGATCGCCTCAATGCTGGAGCGCATGGGCCTCAAGAGCGAGTTCGGCGGTGGGCTGCGCGTCACGACCCCCGAGACGATGGAGGTCGTGCGCATGGTGCTAACTGGCCAGGTCTCGCGTGAACTCGTCGGCCTCATCAACCAGCACGGCCCGATGGCCTTCGGGCTGTCGGGGGAGGACGCCCGCCTGTTCGGCGCCCGCCGTCGGCCGGCGTACGTTGACGGGGAGGCTGTCGACATCGGTCTCGTCGGCGATGTCGAGATGGTCGATCCGCAGATCGTGCGCGACCTGACGCACTCGGGGCGCATCCCCGTCATCTCGTCGGTGGCTCCCGACCTCGACAACGAAGGTCAGGTCCTGAACGTCAACGCCGACACGGCAGCGAGCGCGCTGGCCGTGGCACTCGGTGCCCACAAGCTCGTCGTGCTCACCGACGTCGAGGGCGTCTACGCCAACTGGCCCGACCCGGAGTCGCTGCTGTCGACCCTGCCCGTCGAGGACGCCGAAGCGATGCTCGCGACCGTCGAGACCGGCATGGTGCCCAAGCTCGAGGCCTGCATTCGCGCGGTGCGCGGAGGGGTGCCGCACACACACGTCGTCAACGGCACCCGCCCGCACTCGATCCTTCTCGAGATCTTCACCGACGAAGGCATCGGCACGATGATCACGTCAGGAGGACGCTGGTGAGTACCCAGCACGAGAGCCAGACGTACCTCGAGCGGTACGGCACGGCGATGATGGGTGTCTTCGGCGAGCCCGGCCTCGTCCTCACCGAGGGTGACGGCTGCTACGTCACGGACGCCGGCGGCCGGCGTTACCTCGATCTGCTCGGTGGCATCGCCGTCAACTCTCTCGGTCACGGCCACCCGGCGCTCGTCGCCGCGGTACAGGAGCAGGCTGCACGCCTCATCCACACCTCGAACCTGTTCACGACGCCCGGTCAGGTGGCCCTCGGTGAGCGGTTGCTCGAGATCGCCGGAGCGCCGGAGGGATCACGCGTATTCCTCTGCAACACCGGCAGTGAGGCGAACGAGGCCGCGTTCAAGCTCGCCCGGCGCACCGGTCGCCCCGACGTCGTCGTCCTCGAGGGTGGCTTCCACGGGCGCACGATGGGGGCCATCTCGCTCACGTCGAAGGAGGCCTACCGCGCTCCGTTCGAGCCGCTCGTGCCCGGCGTCCGGCGAGTGCCGTACGACGACGTCGAGGCGTTGCGTGACGCTGTCGACGAGTCCGTGGGTGCTGTCCTCGTCGAGCCGATCCAGGGTGAGGCCGGCGTCGTCGTGCCGAGTCAGGGCTACCTCGAGGCGGCGCGCCGCATCACGCGTGACGCCGGTGCGCTGCTCATCCTCGACGAGGTCCAGACGGGCATCGCGCGCACCGGCGAGTGGTTCGGTTTCCAGACGCTCGCGCCGGGGCTCGTGCCCGACGCGGTGACGGTGGCCAAGGGCCTCGGTGGCGGCGTTCCTGTCGGCGGGCTCATCACGTTCGGGCCGGAAGTCTCCGGCCTCCTCACGGCGGGCCAGCACGGCACGACGTTCGGCGGTAACCCACTGGCCTGCGCTGCTGCGCTCGCGGTGCTCGACACGATCGCCGGGGACGGGCTTCTTACCCACGTCGTACGACGGGGAGAGCACATCGCCGCTCGCATCGACGCCCTCGGCGACGCCCGCGTCACCGGTACACGCGGCCGTGGCCTGCTGCGCGCCGTCCTCCTGCGGGACGCCGTGGCGCCGCAGCTCGTCGTCGCCGCGCGCGAGGCCGGCTTCGTCGTCAACGCGCCGACGGCGAACGCCGTTCGCCTCGCGCCCCCTCTTGTCATCTCGGACGCCGAGCTCGACACGTTCGTGGACGCCCTGCCGACCCTGCTCGACCGAGCAGGAGAGAAGGAGACATCGTGACCCGCCACTTCCTGCGCGACGACGACCTGTCGCCCGCCGAGCAGCGTGAGGTGCTCGAACTCGCCGTGCGCCTCAAGGCCGATCGACACTGTGTCCGCCCGCTCGAGGGGCCCCGCGGCGTCGCCGTCATCTTCGACAAGCCGACGCTGCGCACCCAGCTCAGTTTTTCGGTGGGCATCGCCGAACTCGGCGGCCACCCGATGATCGTCGACGGCAACCTCGCCCAGGTGGGCACGCGGGAGTCGATCCACGACGTGGCCAAGGTGTTGGGGCGCCAGGTGAGCGCCATCGTCTGGCGGACGTTCGCCCAGAAGTCGCTCGCAGAGATGGCCGAGCACTCGGGAGTTCCGGTCGTCAACGCGCTCACCGACGACTTCCACCCGTGCCAGATCCTCGCCGACCTCCTCACTGTCACGGAGCACAAGGGAAGCGTGGCCGGGCTCAAGGTCGCCTACGTCGGCGACGCAGCCAACAACATGGCGCACAGCTACCTGCTCGGCTTCGCCACGGCGGGCGCGAACATCGTCGTCGCCGGACCGGAGAGCTACCAGCCGAACCCCCAGATCCTCGAGGACGCCCAGCGCATCGCGGCGCAAACGGGCGGGAGCGCCACGGCCTCCACCGACGCCGTGGTCGCGGTCAGCGATGCGGACGTCGTCATCACCGACACCTGGGTGTCGATGGGGCAGGAGGGCGAAAAGGCCGAACGCCAGGGCGAGACGAACCCGTTCCGGTCGTTCGCCGTGACCGCGGACCTCATGGCCCACGCCAAGGCCGATGCCATCGTCATGCACTGCCTGCCCGCATACCGGGGGTACGAGATCGCCGCCGATGTCATCGACGGGCCGCAGTCGGTCGTCTGGGACGAAGCGGAGAATCGTCTGCACGCGCAGAAGGCTCTGCTCGCCTTCCTTCTGGAGCGCTCGTGATCGCGCCGACGAAGGGCGCGCGACATCAGCGCATCCGCGAGATCCTCGGCCGGGAGTCCATCCGCTCGCAGACCGATCTCGCCGAACGTCTGCTCGAGGACGGCGTCGACGTCACCCAGGCGACGCTGTCGCGTGACCTCGTCGAGCTGGGCGCGGTCAAGGTGCGCCAGGGGCGAACCCTCGTCTACGCCGTGCCTGGCGAGGGCGGCGATCGAACGCCGCGTGCCGGCGCCGCTCGTACCGAAGCCGTGCAGCGCCTTCGCCGGCTCTCGGGCGAACTGCTCGTCACGGCCGAGTCCTCGGGCAACCTCGTCGTGCTGCGCACGCCTCCGGGCGCTGCGAACTTCCTCGCCTCGGCGATCGACCACGCGGAGTTCGAGGAGGTGCTCGGCACCATCGCCGGCGACGACACGATCCTGGTCATCGCCCAGGCGGACGCCGAGTCGTCAGCTCTGGGGCAGCGTTTCCTCGACCTCGCCGGGCGTACTGACGACGCCGGAACCGACGAGGACCTTCCCGCCGACGATGCGTGAGAATCCACGTGAGCACCCTGAGATCTTCCTGCTACCCCTGCACTTCGGTGGCCCGTTCGAGCCGGGCCACTCCTCGATGAAAGGTTCGTCATGACCCAGGCCGATTCGCGCCTCAGCCTCTGGGGCGGACGCTTCGCCGGCGGCCCCTCCGACGCACTCGCGGCCCTGAGCAAGTCCACCGACTTCGACTGGCGCCTCGCGCCGTACGACATCGCCGGGTCCCGGGCACACGCCCGCGTCCTGCACCGTGCTGGCCTCCTCGCCGAGGACGACCTCGAGGCCATGCTCTCGGCTCTCGAGAAGCTGCGCGGTGACGTGGAATCGGGCGTCTTCGTCCCGGCCCAGGACGACGAGGACGTTCACACCGCGCTCGAGCGCGGCCTCATCGAATGTGCCGGTGCAGACGTGGGCGGGCGCCTGCGCGCCGGGCGCTCGCGCAACGACCAGGTGGCCACCCTGTTCCGCATGTACCTGCGTGATCACGCGCGGGTCGTCTCAGGGCTGCTGCTCGACGTCGTCGACGCCCTCGTGGCTCAGGCCCGAACCCACATGGGCGTCGCGATGCCCGGCCGCACGCACCTGCAGCACGCCCAGCCGGTGCTCCTCAGCCACCACCTTCTCGCCCACGCCTGGGCCCTGTTGCGCGACGCCGAGCGCCTCGTCGACTGGGACAAGCGCACGGATGCCTCGCCGTACGGCTCGGGGGCGCTCGCGGGCTCGTCTCTCGGCCTGGACCCGGCTCGGGTGGCCGAGGACCTCGGCTTCAGCCGCCCGACGCAGAACAGCATCGACGGCACCGCCTCGCGTGACTTCGTCGCCGAGTTCGCCTTCGTCTCCGCGATGGCTGCGGTCGACATCTCGCGTATCGCCGAGGAGGTCGTTCTTTGGGCGACGAAGGAGTTCAGCTTCGTCACCCTCGACGACGCCTTCTCGACCGGTTCCAGCATCATGCCGCAGAAGAAGAACCCCGACGTCGCCGAGCTGGCGCGAGGCAAGGCGGGCCGTCTCGTCGGTGACCTGGCGGGTCTGCTCACGACCCTCAAGGCGCTCCCCCTCGCCTACAACCGCGACCTGCAGGAGGACAAGGAGCCGGTCTTCGACGCAGTCGACACCCTCGAACTGCTCCTGCCGGCCTTTGCCGGGATGACCGCGACGCTGACGTTCCACCCGGAGCGCCTCGAGTCGCTGGCCCCGCAGGGCTTCTCGCTCGCCACCGACATCGCGGAATGGCTCGTGCGCGAGGGCGTGCCGTTCCGTGTGGCTCACGAGGTCGCCGGAGCCTGCGTTCGGGAGTGCGAGAAGCGCGACATCGAGCTGTGGGATCTTTCGGACGACGACCTGGCCGACATCAGCGAGCACCTCACCCCGGGCGTGCGTGAGGTGCTCAGCGTTCCGGGATCGCTCGCGTCGCGCAACGCCACGGGCGGCACGGCCCCGGAGCGAGTCGGTGAGCAGCTCGAAGCTGCCGCCGCTCGAGCCGGCGAGCTTCGCGAGTTCGCTGACTCGCGCATCGAGCTGCGCTGATCTGCGCGCTTTCCCCTTCGCATGACGACAGCGGCACCCGCGAACGGGTGCCGCTGTCGTCGTCCGTGCTGACGGCTGACGCCGATCAGGCCAGTCGCTGCTCCTCGGCGACGAGCTCTTCGGGGGAGGCCTGGCTGGAGGCCGAGCCACCGAGCCACAGGTCGGGCCCGAAGATCTCGTAGCTGATGTCGGCCGCGTCCACGCCGCGGTCGAGCAGGCCCGAGCGCACGTGCTGCATGAACGGAACCGAGCCGCAGAGGTAGTACTCGGCGTTGTCCGGCAGGTCGAGCTCGTCGACGGCGACGAGACCCTCGCGCGCGTCGTCGCCGCCCTTCTCGTAGTACGTGATGGCGGTGGCGCCGGCGTCGGCCGCGGTGCGGGCGACCTGCTCGCGCAGCGGGTGGGTGTCTGCATCGATGTCGGCGTGGACGACGACGAGTTCACGACCGTTCGTGCGGCCCTGAGCGGCGGCGTCGAGGATCGAGGCCATCGGCGTGATGCCGATGCCGGCGGAGAACATGACGAGCGGGCGCGTGTGGTCGTCCTTCGCCACCTCGATGTCGCCCACCGGTGCGCTCACGGGCAGAACGTCGCCCTCGGAGCGCTCGAAGAGGTATCCCGAGACGGCACCGTCGGGGGTGCCGTTCGCGCCGAGCACCTTCTTGACCGTGATCTGGAGGGCGGCGTCCCCGGGTGCGCTCGAGATCGTGTACTGGCGGGGCTGACGGTAGTCGTCCTCGAGCTGAGCGATGACGGAGACGTACTGGCCCGGAACGTAGTCGGGAATCGCCGAACCGTCGACGGGCTCGAGAGTGAACGTGCGGGCGTTGCCGCCGGCGTCCTCGATGCGCGTGATGCGGTGGTCCTTCATGAGGGAGTCCGGCGTGCGGTCGATCTGCTGGTACAGCTTCGCCTCGGCGCTCACGAGGTCCATGGCGAACAGCCAGTACACCTCTTCCCAGGCGCGTGCCACCTCGGGCGTGACGGCGTCGCCGAGCACCTCGCCGATGGCCTCCATGAGGTTGCGGCCGACGATGGTGTAGTCGCCGGGCTTGATGGCGAGGGCAACGTGCTTGTTCGCGATGCGCGACAGGACGTGGTCGAAGTCGATGTCGGAGTCGCCCAGCAGGTGGTGGGCATACGCGACGATGCTCGACGCCAGCGCGATCGGCTGCTCGCCGATGGCCTGGTTCGCCTGGTTGAACACGTTGAGCAGGTCCGGGTTGCGCTCGAACATCTTGGGGTAGAAGACCTTGGTGATCTGCGTGATGTTCTCGATGACCGGTCCGGCAGTCGCCTTGACGATCTCGGCGTTGTCGGCGTGCAGCATGCGTCCTCCAGGGTGACGTCGTCAGGTTGCCGTAGACGGTTGTCCCGTTGCGGCCGTCGTGACGCTACGGCGCGGGCCTGGCTCGAGGGCAGGGACGAATGTCACCAATCCCCAGGAACCGAGGGGTGCGGGACCGCGACGGCGGAACCCATCGGCAGCGTTGGCACAATGACGGCGTGCACCCCGTCGATCCAGATCTCTTCGCCGCAGCGCCCGAGGTGGTGGCTCCGCGGCTGCTCGGCCTGGTCGTGCACCACGACGGCGTCGGTGTGCGAATCAGCGAGGTCGAGGCGTACGCGGGGGAGCGCGACCCGGGGTCGCACGGCTTCCGTGGTCGCACTCCGCGCAACGCGGCGCTCTTCGGACCTCCCGGCACCGTGTACGTCTACATCAGTTACGGCGTCCACCGGGCCTTCAACCTGGTCTGTGGCCCCGACGGAGAGTCCGGAGGAGTGCTCGTGCGCGCCGGTGAGGTCGTGGAGGGGGAGGCGATCGCTCGGCGGCGCCGCGGGGGAGACCGGCGCGAGGTCGCGTTACGGCTGCTGGCGCGGGGGCCGGGAAACCTCGGGCAGGCGCTCGGCGTGGATCTCGACCTCAACGGAACGCCGGTCACCGGAAGGGAGGCGCAGGTGCGACTCACTGTGCCGGACGGGCGTACCCGGCTCGAATACCGCAGCGGCCCACGGGTCGGGGTGAGCGGCCCCGGCGGCGACGGCACGCTGTACCCCTGGCGCTTCTGGCTGCCCGACGACCCGACAGTCTCCGCCTACCGGCCCGCCGTGGCGCGCCGACGAGCCGCGACGAATCAGCACCAACCGAAGTGACGCGGGCGCACCCGATGGGGCACCCTTGGAACGGCGCCGGAGCCAGACACCGGCCATGACGACGAAAGGCACATCGTGACCCACATCCTCGACGAGCTGCAGTGGCGCGGAGCGGTGGCACAGACCACCGCTGAGGCCGAGCTGCGTGAAGCACTCGCGAACGGACCCATCACGGTGTATTGCGGTTTCGACCCGACTGCCCCGTCGTTGCACTTCGGCAACCTCGTTCAGCTCATCCAGCTCCGTCGCCTGCAGAGGGCCGGCCACCGAGTGATCGCCCTCGTCGGCGGCTCGACGGGACTCATCGGCGACCCCCGTCCGAGTTCGGAGCGAGTGCTCAAGACGAAGGACCAGACGGCGGAGTGGGTCGACAAGATCCGCTCGCAGGTGCGCCCCTTCCTCGACTTCGAGGGTGAGAACCCGGCGCGCGTGGTGAACAACCTCGACTGGACCTCACAGATTTCGGCTCTCGACTTCCTGCGCGACGTCGGCAAGTACTTCCGCGTCAACGCGATGATGAAGAAGGACGCCGTAGCGGCTCGCCTGAACTCCGAGGAGGGCATCAGCTACACGGAGTTCAGCTACCAGATCCTTCAGGCGCTCGACTACCTCCACCTGTACCGCGAGTACGGCTGCACCTTGCAGACCGGTGGTTCGGACCAGTGGGGCAACCTCATTGCCGGGGCCGACCTCATCCGTTCGGTCGAGGGCAAGAGCGTTCACGTGCTCACTTCGCCGCTGCTGACCGACGCGAGCGGGCAGAAGTACGGCAAGTCGGAAGGCAACGCCATCTGGCTCGACGCGACGATGACGAGCCCCTACGCCTTCTACCAGTACTTCCTCAACGTCGAGGACTCCGAGGTCATCAAGCTTCTGAAGTTCATGACCGACAGGACGCCGGAGGAGATCGCCGAGCTGGAGAAGGCTGTCGCCGAGGCACCCTTCCGCCGTGAGGCGCAGCGGACGTTGGCCGCCGACGTCACGACGCTCGTGCACGGCGAGGCTGCGACGGCCGGCGCCGTGGCAGCGAGTGAGGCTCTCTTCGGCAAGGGAGACGTGTCGGCGCTCGACGCGTCCACGCTCCGTGACGCAGCGCAGGAACTGCCGGGCGCCGACGTCGCCGAGGGCACCAGCCTGACGGACGCCGTGGTCGCGGTCGGCATCGCGGACTCACGAAACGCGGCCCGGCGCCTCATCGGTGACGGCGGTGTTTCGCTGAACAACGTGAAGATGAACGACGCCGAGTACGCCCTGACGGCGGAGGACTTCCTCCACGGCGAGGTGGCAATCCTCAAGCGCGGCCGCAAGTTCCAGGCCGCGGCCCGTAGAGCCGGCTGACCCGGCGTTCGGTGCAGGGGAGGGGCTCTCGAGGCACCTCTCCGGCACCGAACGCCCCGGCGCATCCCCGCGTTTGTGCCGAGGGTGAGAAGCGTGTAATGTTTTCCGAGTCGCCGCGAGCAGCGGAGGGCCGACAGCCCACCGTTAGCCGCACCTGACACTCTCGGATTGCCTACAGGCGCAACGAATTACAGCAATGTAGTTCGAAACGGCCAGGTTGGTGCTAAGCCGAGGAAGTGCTACGGTAGACGAGTTACCCCAGACGGGTGAGAGGTTTCACCTCAAACCCTGATGGTGTGTGATGGTGTTTTGAGAACTCAACAGCGTGCCGATGTGATCATCGCCAAACAACAATTTTTGCTGGCC